>CAZCZZ010000005.1:51591-78431 GCA_964503335.1 uncultured Verrucomicrobiota bacterium | reverse complement strand
GACCTCGGCGCGGCCGTGGCCAGCGCGGTGGAATCCGCCCCCAAGTCCTCGAAGCTGAAGACTTCGGAGCTCCTTTCGCTCCGGCAGGAGAGCAAGTTCCTGCGTGCCGTGCTCGACGGCTTGCGCGAAGTCATCTTCCAGATCGATGCCGATGCGCGGTGGACTTTCCTCAACACGGCATGGTTCGACATTACGGGCTTCAGCCTGGAAGGAAGCCTGGGCAAGCCCGTCGTGCGTTTCCTCGTCGAGGAGGATTGCGAGACTTTCGAGAAGGCTTTTGCAGAAATGGCCGCGTGCCGCGAGGAGAGTCTCTGCCTCGAGCTGCGCATGACCGCCCGGACAGGCGACACGCATTGGGTGGAAATGCGCGCCCGCACGCTGGGCGGCGGGGCAGGCGACTTTGAAGGCGCCACCGGCACCCTGATCGATATCACCGAGCGACGCGTGGCCGAGTTGGCGCGGACGCGGAATGACCGCTACTACCAGTCGCTCCTCGACAATGCCCTCGACCTGATCACCGTGTTCGATAGCTACGGCACCGTGATGTACAACAGCCCCTCCGTGCGCAATATGCTCGGGTACGAAGTCGATGAGCTGGTCGGAGGCCAGATCTATCACCTTGTACATCCCGATGACCTCGACCGCGTGCGCGGGATGTTCGAGAAGACCGCGCGCCAGCCGGAGCATTCGCATGAAGCGATCTTCAAGTTCCTTCACAAGGACGGATCGTGGCGCATCATGGAGGCGCATGGGCGGAGCTCGGTGGATGCGGCGGGCCGCGTCGTGGTCGTGGTCAATTCCCGTGACATCACCGACCGCACCCGGGCCCTCGCCGAGGCGAGCTCGAAGAGTGCCCAGCTCGATTCCTTGTTCGAAGTCCTGCCGGGCATGGTCTGGCTGAAGGACACCCACAACCGGATCGTACAACTTAATGAGGCGGCTGCACGATCGATGGGATTCACAGCCGGGCAGGTCCGCGGGAAGTCCACCCGTGATATCCATCCCGCAGACGCGGATGAGTTCTATCAACACGACCTGGAGGTCATACGGTCGGGCAAGCCGAAGCTCGGCATTGTGGAAGTGCTGCATGACCGGGAAGGACGCAAGTCCTGGATCCGGACCGACAAGGTGCCGATCAAGGATGCCTCGGGTCAGGTGACCGGGATCCTCGTACTCTCGCAGAACGTCACGGACGTCCATGAGTCGCAGGAAGCGTTGCGACGCAGCGAAAACCTGTTCCGCACGCTCACGAGCCACGTCCCCGTCGGCATCTACCTGTCTGATCCCAATGGTGACTGCCTCTATGTGAATGACGCCTGGTGCGCAATCACGGGCATGAAAGCCGCCGATGCGATGGGCAAGGGATGGATGAAGGCGCTGCATCCCGAAGACGTCCAGCGGATATGGGACGAATGGGCCGCCACGGTCAGCGAACGAAGGGACTTCGAGTTGATGGACTATCGATTCTGCACGCCTGATCGGGAGGTAAGGTGGGTCGATGGTCGTGCGATCATGCTGCGAGGGGAGGATGGTTCACATATCGGGTTCCTGGGCACGGTTGTGGACGTGACCGAGCGTCGTCAGCACGCAGCAGAGAGGCAACGACTCGCCACGCGGCTGCTCGAAGTGCAGGAAGAGGAGCGAAAGCAGATCAGCACGTTCCTCCATGACAACGTCGGTCAGACGCTCACCTTGCTGAAGCTGGGGCTGGAGGAATCGTCAGGCGGCGACAGGCAGGCTGTGCGCAGGATCTCGGACGCCGTACGTCGTATCGACGAGTTGCTCAAGGCAATCCGCGAAAAGGCCTCCGAGCAACGACCACCCCTGATCGACGATCTCGAAATCGACGCGGCGCTCGAATACCTCGTCGAGGAGTTTAACAAGGAGGGACCTCCTTTTGCTGCACTTGAGGTTGAACACGGTATCCCATCCCTCGACCCGGTCCGGAAGACCTGCATCTACCGCACGCTTCAGGAGTCGCTCAAGAACGTGCGCAAGCATGCCAGGGCATCGAAAGTTCGCATCGCCTTCGGGAGCAACGAGGAACATGTCTGGATGGATACCAGGGACAATGGATGCGGCTTTGACGTGACAAGCCCGCAGCCCGGATCCGGCGCCGGACTCATCGGCTTGAGGGAGATGTTGCGACCCGTCGGCGGTGCACTCGTGCTGGAATCCAAACCCGGTTTCGGAACGTGCGTGCGCATCATGCTGCCCCTTGAGCCGTCGCACCACACCGCGAAAGACGCACCATGATCCGGCTATTCCTCGTTGATGATCATGCCATGCTGCGCGAGGGGTTGAGGCGACAATTTGAAGATTCCCGCGACATTCGTATCTGCGGCGAAGCCGGCAGCGCGAAGGAACTTTCTGCGAGGCTCAAGGGCTCGCAGGCGGATGTCATCATTCTCGACCTCAATCTTCCGGACGCGAACGGCATCACGCTGATCACCGAAGTGAAGAAGATTCTCCCTTCCTGCAAGGTAATCGTTCTCACCATGTATGACCACGTTCGCTACGCCATCAGCGCCCTTGAATCCGGTGCCGAGGGCTTTGTGGTGAAGGGCTCGCCTTTCGAGGAGCTGATGGAGGCCGTGCGCTCCGTACACAAGGGGAAGAGTTTCGTTTCAGCGGACATGGCCCGGCGCCTCATCGGGCGAATTCGCAAAGGGGCCACGACGGGCGGCGTCGAGCAACTCTCCGAGCGCGAGTTTGAAGTGCTCACGATGCTCAGCCGTGGCATGACGCTCAAGGAGGTGGCTGAGACGATGAACATCAGCTCGAAAACGGTCACGACCTATCGCGCGCGGTTAATGGACAAGCTCGGCCTGACGACGACGTCCGAAATTATCCGGTATGCGATGGAGAATGACCTTCTGAAGTAGGCCTCATCGTGCCCTGCGCAGGATTAACGCCGAGACACTGCGTGACTTCGGATCGTCCTCCTCGAAGGCGCTGACCTGCAGGAAGCCCGCCACCCTCGATCCGGGAGCGAGCGATGCCCTCACCGTCACATTTGCTTCTTCGCCGGGTTGCAGCAACGCAGTGCGCCTCGGCGCAATGCTCTCCACGACCAGCGTACCCGCGGCATCGAGCACAAAGGATGCGGCCTCCGTCCCGGGGTTCATGACCCGGAAAGGAACCTCGATTACCTGACCGGACCTTGCGCGGCGGACGACGGCATAAGGCGCGATCACGGAACCCGGGTTCGGGTCCACGGCCCATTCCGGACTAAGCACGAGCGGCAGTCCCCACACGTCCTGCCACACGTCCTTTCTGCCCCTGAGGTAGAGTTCAAAAAATGCCGTCAACAGGTGGTGACTCAGCGCAAGTTGTCGCTCAAGGGGCATCGTGGCCTCGTCGCAGACGGCGTCAGGCAACGGCACGCCGACGAACCCGCAGTGAGACCCGCCCTGGATCACGGCGAGAAGGGCCGGGGCGCGTGTGCCCTCGAAGATCGGCCCCGTGTGGCGATCAAGGGGCGCTATCCGGTCTTCGCTGCCGGCCAGATAGCATGTGGGTATGTCGAGCACAGCTGCGACCGCCTGCGCGGAAGGGCGCGTGTTGGCTGCGGCCATATTCGCAACGACTCGCACGCGGGTGTCCATGGCGGCGGCAAGAATGCTCGCGCCACCACCCATGGAATGACCGCTTGCGCCAAAACGGTTCGTATCGATGGTGCCGAACAGGGACGAGCCGGGCCTGCTCGTCTCGGCTTCAAGGAAGCCCAGGCAATCCAGCATATCGAGCGCATAGAGGTCATGACGGGGGAAGGGCTCCAGGCCCGACTTGGTGGCGATGACGACATAGCCCCACGAAGCGAGATGTTCGAGCGTGACGTCGTATAGGCCGGGCGGCGTAAGGAAACCGTGTCCGAACGTGATAGCCGGGAAGGGTGCGCTGGACTGTGCAGGCCCCGGTACGTAAAGCAGGGCTTCAAAGGTCGAGTCGTCGGCACGCTTCACGGTAACTGTGGATGAGTCGACTTCGTACGGCCCGGCTCTCGAGTAGTCTGCGGCAGCGGCCGGCATTGCGACAATCGCCAAGGCGACAAGAACAAATCTGACGATCCGCAGAGGCATGGACTAAACGTACACCGCGCGCACGGCTTGTCGATCCACCGTCAGAACAACCGGGTTCGCCACTTTCCCATGAAGGCCGTCCACTTCTCCCGCTGTACCTTGGGTAGGGCGTCAAATTCGACCCCGGTGCGAAAGCGGTTGTTGCCCAACGGCTTGGTCCAGCGAACGATGGCGTCGGTTATAAACTCGGTCTTGTTGGATCCGATCGTGTTCACGGACTCGACTTCCATGCGGACACTGACCCGGCGATCCTTCGCCAACTCAATCTCCGCCTCGAAGCAGAGCCCATCCTTCGAAGCATCGAAGAGCGTCGCCTGTACGGGTTGTTCGAGAAGCGTGGGGTCCGCCTCGAAATAGGGCCACACGGCGACGGCTTGCTTGCGTTGTACTCGCTCGTTATCCCGGCTTTCGCGATACATACCGAAATCCTTCACTCCGTTGCGGTTTGACACTACACGACTGTTTCCTAATGATCACCTTGATTTAGAGAGAGAGGTACGGATATGGGGATGCGCGAAAAACGCAAGTATAAGCGGGCAGCCGACAAGAATATCGTCCTCGTAACCCTGATGACCATTCCCGGCATGAAGGATATGGAGGGCCGCACGTTCACCTGCACGACGGCCGACATTTCGCTCGGCGGCGTGCGCTTGATCAGCAACATCAAGATTCCCGTCGGGACCACCATGGAGCTCCGGGTCGCAGCGGTCAGCCCTCCGGCGGCGTTCCGACATATCGGCCGCGTCAACTGGCAGCTCGAAGTTCTTTCGCCCGCCGCTTACTTCGTGGGTATTGAGTTCACGGGTACAGACGAATCGACCCGCATCGCCTGGTACAAGTTCATTGAGACGAAGTTGCCAACGCCCCTCTCGACGCTGCCCGAAACCTGATCGAACGTGGAACTCAAGCCTACGCGGTGTTGGATGGTGGCACCGATCGCGCTGGCAGGTGCAATCGCTCTCACGCTCCTCTTGTTCCATCCCGTCCTTGAATTGCCCTTCGTGCTTGACGACTGGGGTTGGATCCACGGCCTGACATTCACGCCCCCGCTGGAACTTGTTTCCGCGGTTCTGGAACCGGGCAACCGGATTTTTTACCGTCCGCTTAGCGCTCTCTACTATCTCGTGATTCACACCGTGTTCGGCCCGTCCCCCGTGTGTTTCCGCATCGGAGGCCTGATCGGCTTTGCCTTGATGTGCCTCGCCGCGGGTTGGGTCACGTGGACCTGGACCGGTCAGCGCATCGCCGCATTTGCGGTCTTCGCGCTGTTCATGACTTCCATAGCCGTCCACATGGAACTGGTGCAGTGGATTGTGGGGACGAATGACATCGGCGCAGCGACGTGCGCGTTCATTGCCATTGGCTTCCTTTGCAGGTGCCGTGATCGCGAAAGTGCGCTGGTCGCCGCCGTGGCGCTACTCTTCAAGGAGTCGGCCATCTTCGTGCCCGCGCTGGCAGCCGTGCATATCGTGCTTTGGACTGACCGCGGGGTGCGGCGCCGGATGATCCCATGGCTCGTGTTGGTTCTTCTCTACGCGACACTGAAAGTGGCGGGATCCAATCCCGCGACGCTGGAAGCGCGCCACCCTTACGCGCTTCAAGGCCTCGGTCCGCACGTCCTATGGAACATCGCACACTATGCACAATGGCTGATGGAATCGCTCTGCCCCCCGCTACTTCTCAACGCAGCTTGGATCGTCGGTTGGGCGAAGCGGTTCGAGACGTCTGTTCTGAGTGTGGCCGTTCCATCCGTGGTTGGACTCGTCATCGCTCTCCTTCTGGCGCTGTGGTGCATCCGCAAAGGGTACGTGGAACGCGGAAGGAAGATTACATTCGGTGTCGCGTGGATCGTGCTGGGGTTGCTGCCCGTCGTGATCCTGCAGAATCACACGTTTCGCTACTACGCCACCGTCATCCTGCCACCCTTGCTTTGCGGAGTCGTGGCCACCCTCCAGCTGGCTGGGGGCGCGGAGCGGTGGCGCAGGATGGTCGTGCTCGCCGTACTCCTGATTTGGTTCGTAACCAACGCCATCGCCGCCCGACATATCCTGGACCGACAGATGACGCTGGGCGAACAAGCGACCGTTCTGAGCGGCACAAACAAATTGATCCAGCGCGGCGCCGTTGCGCAGGCTATCCGGCGCGACTTGCTGGCGCTGCATCCTAACCCTGCGCCCGGCACATGGATGATCTTCTCCGGGGTCGACATCTGGTCCTTCCGTGCTGTCCGGGGAATCCAGTGCTGGTACAACGATCCGACCCTTCGAGTATGCGACATCGCTCAACTCCGGCTCGCGGAAGGCCGGCTCGAACTCCTTTCCACACCGCGAGTTGTGCGTGAAAGCACCGGTGACGCCAACAACACGGACCTGACGATCGATCCCCGGAAAGTCATCTTCCTGATGCGCGAAGGGGACCGCCTTGTCGACCAAACCCCCCGCTGGCGCGTAGAGCTTGCCAACCGCACCGGTTTTCGCTTTCATCCTTGAGCCTTTCTAACACCCCTATCGTCTAGAGGCCTAGGACGCGAGGTTCTCATCCTCGTAACACCGGTTCGAATCCGGTTGGGGGTGCCAAGGGGCCGGTCCGCCGACAGGCGGACCGGCCCCTTGGCATTTTCAACACGCGACGAGAAGCGGCGGTTCGATTCCGCGCGGCGAAGGGTCGCTGCGCGGAACGGCTGAAAGCTCCCGAAGGGGCAAGGACCGCGGGCGCGGTCCGCCGCAATCCGGTTGGGTAAACAGCGCATCTCGGGCACCACACGGTGGACTGGCTTCTTTGCATCTTCAACTTGGGAGAAGATGCGGCAGTTCTCGCAAATCAGGTTAAAGCGTGGTGTAGTCAGAGACGGGTAGGGTGCCCACATGGGAACGGGCGACTTCATGCGACGAAGGCAACTTCTTCCGATACTGGTCTGTGCAATCCTGGTCACCGGTGTCACCAACGTTGTCGCTTCGCCCTCGCAACGATCCGCAGATGGTATTTGGCAATCCGTGGATCAGGTGTCTGCAAATCAGGAACGGCAGACGGCCTGGGTTCGTCCGGGGAAGGGGCGCCGCGCCGAGCTTGATATTCCGGCTTGGACGAATGCACTGCGGACCATCCCACGCGAGGGGACTGTAGCGGCCCAGTTGGCGCCCGCTCTGATTTCGCTCCCGATGCCCGATGGATCCTTCGCGCGATTCAGCGTGGCGGAATCGCCGGTCATGGCTCCTGAACTCGCCGCAAAATTTCCCGAGATCAGAACGTACGCGGGCGTCGGTATCGACGATCCCGACGCCTCCGTGCGCTTCGATTGGACACCGGCCGGTTTCCATGCGCAGATCCTTTCGCCGCGCGGTGCGGTTTACATCGATCCCTATTCCAAGGGCGACCGGTCGCTTTACAGCTCCTATTACAAACGCGACTACCGTCGGGTCGCCGACGGCTTCCAATGCCTGACCCCGCCAGGCGATGTCGCAGTGGCGGCCCGCATGTCATCCGCACTTCTCCGTTCCGGACCAACCCTTCGCACGTACCGGCTCGCCACCGCGGCGACGGGCGAATACACCGCGTTCCACGGTGGCACCGTACTGGCCGGTATGGCGGCCATCGTTACGACAATCAATCGTGTTTCAGGAATCTACGAAATCGACCTGGCGATCCGGATGGTGCTGGTCGCCAACAACGATCTCCTCGTCTACACGAATAGCGGCACGGACCCCTACACGAACAACAACGGTTCCACGATGCTGAATCAGAACCAGTCGAACGTGGACACCGTGATCGGGAGCGCGAACTACGATATCGGCCACGTCTTCAGCACGGGCGGTGGTGGTATCGCCGGACTCGGGGTCGTGTGCCGGAGCGGCTTGAAGGCACAGGGCGTCACGGGGCAGGCGAGTCCGATCGGCGATGCGTTCGACGTGGATTTCGTAGCGCACGAAATCGGACACCAGTTCGGGGGTAATCACACCTTTAATAGCGTGACCAGTAGCTGCGGAAGCGGCAACCGGAATGGGGCGACGGCCTACGAGCCGGGCAGCGGTTCGACCATCATGGCTTACGCGGGGATCTGCGGCGCCGATGACCTGCAGCCCCACAGCGATCCCTATTTCCACTCGGTCAGTTTTGACGAGATCATCAACTATTCCACATCCGGCTCCGGCAACGGCTGCGCGGCCCAGACACCGACAACAAACTCCGCGCCCAATGTGGACGCAGGTCCGGATTTCACTATTCCGAGGAGTACTCCGTTCACGCTAACCGTTGCCTCATCCAGTGATCCCAATGGGGACACGCTCACGTACTGTTGGGAGGAGAGGGATCTGGGCGAGGCTCAGTCGCTCACCGCTGGCGACAACGGAACCAGCCCGATCTTCCGTTCATTCAATCCCACGTTTAGCCCTTCCCGCACCTTCCCGAAGTGGTCGAGCCTTCTCGCCAATCTGGATTCCTTTGGCGAACGACTTCCCACGAACAACCGCACGATGAATTTCCGCGTCACAGCCCGCGATAATCGCGCGGGCGGCGGTGGCGTGAACACGGACGACATGCAGGTGACGGTTACGGTCGCATCGGGTCCCTTCCTCGTTACGTCTCCGAACTCGGGCGTGGTTTGGTCGGGCCTGCAGACGGTCGCGTGGAATGTGGCGGGCACCACCAACGCACCCGTGAGCGTATCGCACGTGAACATCCGCCTCTCTCTCGATGGCGGACAGACCTTCCCCGTCATGCTCACATCCAACTCACCGAACGACGGCGCGCAGACCGTGGTTCTTCCGAACCTCTTCACCACGAATGCGCGCGTGATGGTTGAAGCGAATGGAAACATCTTCTTCGACGTATCCGACACGAACTTCACCATCGCGTTTTCAAGCCCGACCCCCCTGGTCATCCCCGACGCGACGTCGGTGGGCGCAGAGGGCTGCAGTCCGACGAACAACGCCGTGGACCCGGACGAAGCCGTCACGGTGAATTTCGCACTGAAGAATATCGGCACGGGCAACACCTCCAACCTCGTCGCCACCCTCTTGGCCAGCACCAATATCCTTTCGCCAGGTCCCGCCCAGAATTATGGCGCGGTCACGGCCGGTGGTGCGGCGGTCAGCCGCCCCTTCAGTTTCACCGCTGCAGGTGAATGCGGGGATGCGATCCTCGCACGCTTTGAACTCCAGGACGGCACGAACAGCCTGGGCATCATCACCAACTCGGTTTGCCTTGGCTCCGCCACACCACAAACGAACACCTTCGCCAACGCGACACTTGTCGCTATTCCTGCGAGTGGAAACAGCGGCTCCGCCTCGCCTTACCCATCCACCATCGTGGTGACCGGCTTGGTCGGGACGGTGAGCAAACTCACCATCACGCTGACGAATCTCACGCACACCTTCCCGGACGACATCGACATTCTGCTCGTGGGGCCGGACGGGCAAAGTGTCGTCCTGATGTCGGACGCCGGTGGCGGCGGGAACGTGAACGACGTGCGGTTGACCTTTGATGACGACGCGACCTCATCGCTGCCCAATTCGACGCTGATCACATCGGGCACATACAAGCCAACGGACTACGCGACGGGTGATACATATCCGGCGCCCGCGCCGGCCGGTCCTTATGGATCGACGCTGTCCGTGTTCAACGGCACGAGTCCGAACGGAACGTGGTCCCTGTTCGTGCTGGACGATGCGAACCCGGACAAGGGCAACCTGGAACAGGGCTGGAGAATGACCATGGTGGCTTTCACGCTCAGGTGTTGCGCGCAAACGGCAACCGCGCAGCTCGGTGTGAGTCCCACCGAAGGATTCTTCGGCACCGTGGCAACGGGAACAACCGCCCAGCTTGGATTCGTCGTGACCAACAGCGGGACAGCGCTCTTAAGCGGCACGGCATCCGTCGATGGCGTGACGTTCTCGATCGCGTCGGGGAACCCTTTCAGTGTCCCTCCATCCGGTTCCACAACAGTGAACGTGAATTTCACGCCAGCCGGCACCGGTGTATTCAGCAATGACGTGATCTTCAGCAGCAATGGGGGAAGCTCAACCAATCCGGTGACGGGAATCGGCGCGATCGCTCCATTGGCGGCTTTCAACGTCGCTCCGACCTCGGGGCTCGTACCGCTTCTCGCAATGTTCACGGATACCTCGTCCGGTACGATCACCAATCGCTTCTGGGATTTCGGGGACGGGACCATCACAAACACGCTGTTGACCAATGTGACACACAACTACACGACCACGGGCACATTCACTGTTGGCCTTGTCGTATCCGGCCCGCTCGGGGAGAGCACGAACGTGCAGGCTGGCATTATCCGGGTGACCAATACACCACCCTTGTTAGTTGTCCTGCCCGCCAGCAAGGACTTTGGTGCCGTCCGCGTTGGCGATGGCGACAGCGACTTCTTCGAGGTCCGCAATGCAGGTGGCGAACCCTTGACCGGGACGGCCACCGTTGGAGGACCCTTCGCGGTTAGCGAGGGCAGCCCATTCGAGATCGCGCCCGGAGCAACGGGGTTGGTGCGCGTCGCATTCAGTCCTCCAGCCGGGGGAAGTTTCAGCAACAACCTCCAATTCATGAGCAACGGAGGCGGGACAACCCTGCCCGTGAGAGGCGAGGGCGCGTTCGACCCTGCATCCGAATTCAGCGGAGCGCCGACGAGCGGGCTCGTCCCGCTGGTTGTGACCTTTAACGATGCATCGACGGGCACCATTAGTGGACGGTTCTGGAGCTTCGGTGACGGCGTGACGACCAACACAACCGAGACCAACCTCGTTCACGAGTATTCGATTCCCGGCACATTCACCGTCTCGCTCGTGGTCACCGGCCCTCTTGGGGTGTCCACCAATTCAAAAGCCGACTACGTGGCTGTGGCGACGCTTCCGTTGGCCGACATCGCGGTCGTGCAGTCTGACGCGCCGGACCCTGTCACGGCCACGAACGCTCTGATCTATACGATTTCAGTAACGAATGCAGGACCTGATGATGCGGACAATGTGGTTATTAGCAATGAACGTCCCGACGGTGTATCACCGTCGGGAACTTATGTGACTAATCTTGGCACCCTTGCGTCCGGAGCCAGCACAAGCATCACAATCTCGGTCGAGGTGAATGCGAACACAACCGGGACGATCACGAATCGTGCAGGCGCTTCTTCGGCCGGGATCGACACCAATCTCTCCGACAACCTCTCGACGGAGGCTACAACGGTTTCAGATTTCGACGGCGATGCGGATCCCGATTTTAATGACCAGGATGACGACAACGATGCGATTCCTGATTCATTCGAATCGCTGCACGGGCTGAATTCAATAAACGCTGCGGATGCCGGCGAAGACGGCGACCTGGACGGGTTCAGCAACCTGCAGGAGTATGTCGCCGACACCGACCCGACAAACGCAGCCTCGTTCCATCGCGTGACGGGCATCGAGATGCAGTTGCCGACAGTCATCTACTTCCCGTCGTCCACGGGCCGGACCTACTTCCTGCAATTCAGCACGAACCTGCCTCTTGGCGATTGGATCGACATCGGATCCAACTTCCCGGGCAACGGCGGAACGTCGTCCGCCACGGATACGAACATGGACGAGATGCGGCATTATCGGATCGGCGTCGAAGCGCCCTGACGTGAATCGTCTCGCGGGCGAATCGCGAACGAAGGCGTGGCGTTTGGCAGAAATTGCCGCTACCATCCCTGCCTTCTACCCCTCAAAAGGAATGCAGTATCATGACGCAGCAGCCTCCGTGGAATCCCGACGACCTGACGGCCTCATTCAAGACCTACACAGACTGGATGTTGGAGCAGGTGAAGGCGACGTTCCTGCGCGATAAGACGCATGTGGAACTCTTCTTCCTTGTGATGACGGATGGACAGGTTGCGCTCGGCGCGCCGCCGCCGGACCAACCGCGCGAACAGGTGATCTCGAAAATCCGCGACGCGGTGAAGATGCATCACATCTACGGCGTGATCCATGTCGCCGAGGCGTGGACGTATCTTCCGAAGAGCGCGAACGATCATACGTACCGCCAGATCCTCGATGGTGAAATCCCCGTCTCGCAGTTGAAGCCGGAGGACCGCACCGAAGCGCTGACCTATCGCATCCAGTCCCGCGACGGTGTGCACTGCCTCTGGCTCCACCCGATCCAGCGCGACGAGGAATCGCTCCGCCTGGCGGCCCCGATCGTGGTTGAGGGCACACCGGGCGGGAAGTTTGAGTCCTTTTTTTAGCAGCCAAGCCCTGTATCTTCTGCTCGTCAACGTGAGCAGCAATGTCCATGCTGGCCAGCTGTACACAGGGGAGGAGGGGCATCGTGACAATTCGTTATCGCTACAATCAGCCTGCTGTCGTGAGTGAAATCATTGAGGGTGAAGCGGTCATCATTCACCTCGATACGGGGGCCTACTACAGCGCACGCCATGTGAGTGCGGTGGTTTGGGACCTCGTAGGGGCGGGGGTGACGATTCAAGAGATTGTGCCCGCCGTTAAGGCGCGGTTTGACGTGGATGAGGCAACGGCCGGGCGGGATATCCGCGCGTTCGTGCAGCAGCTTGCCCGTGAGGCGCTCATCGTGGAGCGGGGGGAACTGCAGCCCGTTGAGCGTGTCTTGCCCCACGTTGAAGCGCGTAAACCGTACACCGCACCGGCTCTCGAACGCTTCGACGATATGAAGGACCTGCTTCTGGCCGATCCGATTCACGACGTGGATGCCGCAGGATGGCCGCACCGACCGAAGGCGTGATGGCCACGGCGGCAGAATCCTATATGGAGGCTGTTCAGGCGGCCTCCGTCGAGGCTCTCGCCCGAGCTGGTTGTGTCGAGCGACACCTCGAGCTCGGTGGGGCCTCAATCCATTGCCGGTTCGCCGGGTCCGCTCTCCTTCCATCCGTCGAGCCCGCGCTCCAGCATCGCATCGCCCAAGCCTCGCGCTCCGTCGACCTGACCATCACGATCTGGGATGAGGCGTCCACCTCCGTCGGTTTGCCGCGATCGGATGGGCGGGTCGGATGTCTCGTGCGCGGCCATCTTCCCGCGCTGAGCGACGAGGGAATCGACTGCGCCTACGAGCAGAACTACGGCGGCCTCTTCATGCTGCGCGCAGCAACGAAGCAGGCGTTCTTCTTTGCGCCGGACGCCCCGCTCCCGACGTACGAACGGGCGTTTCCGCTGCGGACAATCCTCGGTTGGTATCTCGCGCGAAGGGGGGTCCAGCTTGTGCATTCCGGCGCGGTTGGAACCGGAGATGCCGCAGTCCTTCTCACCGGCAAAGGCGGGTCGGGCAAATCAAATACAACGCTGGCGTGCGTCGAGGCGGGGATGAGCTACTTCGGCGACGACTACGTGGGGGTCAGCGAGGATGGCGAAGCGCCGGGCGTCCATGGCATCTTCCGCTCTGCCAAGGTGTTCGCCGGCGACGAGGTTTCGTTCCCTCGCCTCGGCGCCGCCGCAGCGCTGGGTGACTCGATCGGCGACACGAAGTCGCTCTTCTTCCTGGATCCCGCCGTTTGGCCGCTCGAGCGCACGAAACGCATCAAGGCGATCCTGCTGCCGCGGGTGGCGCATCGCGCGAAGACCGAATGGCAGCCAGCGGCGGCGATGGATGCCTTGAAGGCGATCTCGTTCAGCACGCTGGCGCAACGACCCGCTTCAAACCAGTGCGAATTGTCCGCGATGGCGCGCCTGGCCCGGCGCGTTCCTTCCTATTGGCTCCACCTTGGGACGGACCGCCGCGAAGTCGCGGCGACGGTCCGTCGCTTCATGGAGGATACGCCGTGAGCGAGGCTCTCGTCAGCGTGATCCTCCCCGTATACAACGGGGCTGGCTTCCTGCGCGAAGCGATCGCGAGCGTGCTCGACCAGGATTATCCGGAGAAGGAACTGATCGTCATTGACGACGGCTCGTCGGACGGCAGCGCCGACATCGCCGCTGCCATTTCAGGCGTTCAGCTGATTCGCCGTGCAAACGCGGGTGTCGCCGCGGCGCGCAATGTAGCGCTTGCGGCATCTCGAGGTGCCTACATCGCATTCATCGACCACGATGACCAGTGGTTGCCCGGCAAGCTGACGAAACAGGTCGGCTTCCTAAACGCACATCCGGAGATGGCCTATGTGGTGGCCCGCGAGAAGCTCGTCCTCGATGAAGGCACCGCGCTGCCGCAATGGGCGCGGCCCGAGGCCTTGACCCAAGACCTGGTGGCCTACATACCGAGCGTGCTGGTGGCGCGTCGATGGGCTTTCGACCGCGTTGGACATTTCGACGAATCTTACGTCAATGGAAGTGATACCGATTGGTTCTACCGGGTGAAGGACGCGGGATTCCCTTCGGGCGTCGTGGACGAGACGCTCCTGCTCCGCCGCGCCCACGGCGCAAACGCGTCCAACCAATGGCACATCAGCCGGGGAGATTTGTTCAAGGCCCTGCACGCATCGATGAACCGCCGCCGCAAGGGGAACGAAGCGTGAGCGCAAACCCCTCCGTAGCGGTGCTGATCCCTGCCTTCAACGCCGCGCGCTATATCGCGGAAACGATCGGAAGCGTATATCGCCAGACCGTGTTGCCCCGCGAGATCATCGTGGTGGACGACGGTTCGACGGACGACACGGCGTCAGTCGTGGAACAGGGCTTCCCCGACGTGACCATCATCCGCCTCCCTCACGGAGGTGTTTCAATCGCGCGGAACGCGGGCGTTGAACACACAACGTGTGAATGGATCGCCATCATCGACGCCGACGACCTCTGGCTCCCGCACAAGATGGAGTGTCAGCTCGCAGCGATTCGCGACAACCCCGGCGTGGATATCCTGTTTGCGCACTTCGACCAGTTCACGCCGGATGGCGCGACGATGCCCGGGCAGGGCATCCATATCAGCTCGTTCATGGCGAAGGTCGAGTCGATGCGTCGCGTCGGACCGTTTCGTCCAGGTCTTCCGGTATCGGAGTACCTCGACTGGATGATGCGCGCGAGGGATCTCGGCCTGAGGGAGTTCATGGTTCCGGAGACGCTTGTGATGCGACGCATTCACGGCGAGAACGTTGGAATCCGGGATCGGGCTCTGCGCGTCAACTACGTCCGCACGCTGAAGGAAGCGCTGGACCGCAGGCGCGGGCTGGACGCGAAAGGCTCATGATCACGGCGACCCAGGCTGACCTGCTACGAGCAGCGCTTCTGAAGGGCGACGCGGCGGCCGCCGCCTTCGAGCGCTGGACCGCGCAGGTTGACCTTGAGCGGCTCGACATCGACTCAACCCGCTTGCTTCCTCTTGTTCACGCCAATTTGCGCGCCGGGGTTCCACTGACCGGAAAGATTGTCGGCATGCAGCGGCATACCTGGTCGAAGAACCAACTCCTCCTGCGCTCCGTCCGCAGGGCCGTGCATGACCTCAGCGAGGCAGGCGTGCCCAGTCTCCTGCTGCGAGGCATGGCGATAGTGCTCAGCGCCTATGACGATTGGGGGCTGCGTACGATGTCGGATGCACACATCCTCATCCGGCCCGACGCGCACAACGAAGCCTGCGGACTGCTGCGCAGCACCGGGTGGACCCTATCAGGCACTCCGCACCCTGATTGGCCATCGGTGTGGACGGATGCATCGGGCCAGCGCGTGCGGCTTCACACACGCAGTGTCCAGGAAGCCACGGATGAGTTCGAAGAGTCCCTTTGGCGAGATCGGGTGAAGATCGAGGAATGGGATATCCCTTGCCGTGAACACCTGCTGATGCAGACGCTCACGTGCGGACAGTTCGCGCCACGCGGTCCGGCGTTCCGCTGGGTGGCGGATGCGCATTGGCTCATGCGCCGCGGCGTGGACTTGAGCCGTGTCTGGAATCTGCTCCCAGTTTCGGGCTTGGACGCCGGATGGGCGGAAGCGATGGATGAGATGAAAGCCATCGGCTTTGACATGCACGGGCATGCGCAGCATGCCCCACCCGAGGAGCGGAGGGCGGCTTTTCGCGCGTTGCGACGACGTCACGCATGGTTCGGCGAAATCGCCAGGGCAAGGCCGTGGCGACGGGCTGGAAGGGATCGGGCCGCACTCCTGCGAGCCGTGTTTAACCTTCCCGACGACGCGGGCTTGTTTCGCTTTGGCGTGGGTGCCGCGTGGAAGCGCTGGTATCTTCAGCGGCAATGACCACGCCGGATGATAGTGAATGGCTGGTGCTGACGCGCATCGCCGCGATGTTCCTCGTCATGGGGGCGGGCTGGATTGCACGTCGGTCAGGTCGGCTGGATGACAAACTCACGTCGACGCTGGGCCGGTTCACCATCGACGTGGCCTTCCCCGCGCTGACGCTGACGCAGATGATTCAACTCGTCGACGCCTCCTCCATACGATCGAGCCTTCCGGTGTTCGCCCTGGGGGCTGCGATCATTCTCATCGCCTCCGCGACGGGTGTCGTGGCGGCGCGATTCCTCGCCGCTCCGGAGCATCGCCGGACCTTTGCCTTTCTCTCTGCGATACCGAACTGGATCTTCCTGCCGCTCCCGATCGCGCAGGCGCTGTACGGGGCGGATGGCGTGAAGACCGTGCTCCTCATCAACATTCCCGCTCAGATCCTGTTGTGGACGCTCGGTCTCCAGATCCTTCGCGGCGGTTGCCGCGGGTGCGACAGCATGAAGTCGCTCCTCCTCAATCCCGGCTTGATCGCCACACTTACGGGTATCGCGCTTGCCGTGCTGATTCCTTCGAGCAAGGCCTGGCACGCTGAGGCCTCGATACCCGGCGCGGTGGTGCAGGGGATGGTGCTGCTGGGACAGATGACGGTTCCCCTTTCGCTGATCGTTATCGGCGCTCAACTGGGGGCATTGGACATTACACGTCCGACCCCATGGCGGGAACTCGCTGGAGTCCTCGCCGTGCGCCTGCTTGTTGCACCGCTTCTTACCGTGGTCGCGGTCCTCCTTGCCTCGGGTCCGCTCGGTGTTTCGGCGGATATCATCTCGGTCGCTTGTATTGTCGCCGCCATGCCCGTGGCTGTGAGCTGCGGACTATTCGTCGAACGCTTCGGGGGTGACCGGGACCTCGCCGCACGCTCCATCCTCTACAGCACACTCGCGAGCATTCTCACGGTTCCGGTGGTCATGACCGCAGTCGCGCTTATAGGATCGTTATGAGCGAATCGCGACGCATGTTGCAGAACGCGGGGCTGATGCTGCTGAACCGGATCGGCCTCATCCTTGTAGGAATTCTCTTTGCCGCGCTGATTCCGCGCATGATGGGGCCGGAGGAGTACGGTCGCTTCTCGCTGCTGCTCTCGTTCTCGATCTGGTTCTACCTCTTCAGCGAACTGGGAATCTCCCAGACGATCGCCCGGCATCTTCCGCGATTGGGTGAAGGCGTATCGCGGACGGAGTTGCTCGGAGCCCTGGTCGCGCTCCGCCTGGCCACGGGGTTTCTCGCAGGGTGCGCTTATGTGGCCACGGCGGCGGTGGTCCTGCCCGACCTACCGCTATCCGTGGTTTCCGGCTTCGCGCTGGCCGTGGTGATCGGGGGTTGGGTCGATCCACTCTTCGCGTGGTTGTTGGGCCAGAATCGCGCAAATCTCTGGGGCTTCAGCTTCCTGATGCGGCGCGTCGGCTATCTGGTTCTTATTCCTTTTGCCTACAGGTACGCCGGCCAGGTCGGCGCGGCGTATTCGGTCGCATGTTCGGAAGCAATCGTCCTGATTCTTGGCCTGGTGTGGCTGCGAGGTGATTTCGATATCAAGTCGGTGAAGCTCCGCTTGAATCTCGTCACCCCGCTGCTGAAGCTGTCGCTGCTCCTCTTCATCGGCAACATCTTCGCGGCGACATTCCGGTTCTCAGGCGAAGCGCTGCTGCGATTCCTGACGCACGACTACAGCCAGATCGCCTATTTCGGCGTGTGCATGAGCGTCTATACCGCGGCCGAGGCGAGTCTGTATCACCTGTACATGTCGGCCACGCCGTTCCTGAGCGGGCTCATCGGACGCGACGCGCGCGCGGAAGCTGCGACGTGGATGGAGCGCTTCCTGGTGCTGCTGACGGTCGCGACCTTGGTCCTGCTGATGGCGGCTCTCCTCTTTGCGACGGATGTCGTGCCGGTGCTCTTTGGAGAAGCGTACACGCCGTCGATTCCTATCTTAAAAGTGGCGGCCCTCATCCTGGTGGTGTCGGTGGCCACGGGCGCTGCGAACACGGCGGCCCTGTTGGAAGCCAGGCCCGGTGTGTACATCGCCGGCATGGCCATTCGCGTTGTGGTGTTCTGGCTCGCCGCGCCGAGGCTTGTTCGCGACTGGTCGGCGACGGGCGTGGCCTTCGCGATGCTCGGCGGATTCATAGCCTCGGCCATCTACACCATGTGGAAGATGAAGGCGTACCTCAACGTGCCCTTGCGAGCGTGGGGCCGGGCGATCGCAACGGCTGTCCCGTTTTGCGCTGTTGGGATGATCGATACATCACTGCCCGCGCGCGTCGGACTTTTTGTCTTGTCAGTGTCGCTCTACTGCGGCCTGCTGTGGATCACACGAACGCTTCCGCTGTGCGAAATCCGTCGCGCATGGAGCAAGCGAACCATCAACGAGGAGTCATCATGCTGAACTTTTCCGACTATCAACTCGGCGCAGCGAAAACAGCGATCTATCCGGGCCGCGGCGAAGGCAACTGGATCTATCCCGCCCTCGGCCTCGCGGGTGAAACCGGTGAGATCTGTGAAAAGATCAAGAAGGCACTGCGGGACGACAGCGGAAAGATGACCGACGAACGCAAGGCCGCGCTGCGCAAGGAAATTGGCGACGTCCTCTGGTACATCGCCACGCTCTGCACGGAGCTGGACCTGGAACTGGAAGAAGTAGCCGAAGAAAACCTCGCCAAACTCGCGGCCCGCCAGGCCTCCGGCAAGCTGCACGGGAGCGGGGATAACCGATAGATATTCCTCCTCTTAATCATAATCGTCGGCTCATCTGGATCCGATGAACGGATGATTAAGATTAAGATTATGATAATGACTAAGAACGCGGATCACCAGAAGTAGTAGGCTTCGGTGAAGATGCTGCTGTCCGGAATGCCGCGGGACAGGAGCTGTTTCCGCACGTCTGTGATCATCGCGTTGGCGCCGCAGAGGTAATAGTCGGCGCGGTCGTTCAAGGTCAGCGCGGGCAGCAGGTCCGTGACCCGTCCGTGGAAGTCCGTGCCCGTCTCCCTCGATACGCAGGGATGATAGGCCCTGCACGATGCTTGAAGCAGGTCTCGTTCATAAAGCTCCGACGCGAGACGCGCGCCGTGGAGAACAGTCAGGTCGAGGGATGGATGTGAGCGCAGGAAGCTCAGGCACGGCGCAATGCCGGTGCCCGTGGCGATGAACCACGCCGGACGGGCGGGGTCGCGCAGGACGAAACTTCCGAAAGGCCCGGTGAAGTGAAGGATGTCTCCGGTCTTCAGCGCAGCGAGTCGTGGCGACATGAGTCCGTCGGGCACGACACGGAAAAGGATGCTGAGAAACGGATCGTTCTCGCCGTGGAGGAGAGAATACACGCGGTCTTGCGTGTGATCCTCGCCATGAACCTGAATCTCCTCGCCGGCTTTGAAGGCCACCCCATGCCGCTCGAAGCGAAGTTCGATCGAGCCGGGACAATGCTCAATACGGTCGATGATCGCTGCGCTCCGTCGTACGGGTGGCTGGGTCATGGCGGAGGTTCCCACACGTGGAGGCGGAATTCAAAAACTCGATCGCGCATCGGGAAGCCGAATGGCGTTGGCGTGTGCACGGCTTCGCGGAGTGTGACAGGCGGGACGACGTAGATTTCGCGGGCCGCGTCGAGGGGCGGTGGAAAGATGGACATGCCCTTTGAGGTCGATGTGAGGAAGACGACGCGTTGGCCGGATTCCTGCAGGAAGCGCCCCGCCTCCGCGGCAAGGTTGTCCTTCCAAACGGGCTCGCCGTTCAAGGCATCGATGCCGAAGGTCAGTCGGAGTGGCGTGCCCCACCAGAAGTGATCGGCAACGACGAGGTCGCCCGGTTCGATCTGGGCTGCGATGTCCTTCATGACGTCATACGAACCATCGTACGAGGTGTTCATCCACGCGTCGCGCGCGAGAGGTGCGACCTGGATCAGGGCGATTGCGTAAAGCAACGCCACGGGCCAGCGCCACTTTTCCAAGGATTGGAAAAGTGCCGCGATGCCGATTCCAATCATTGGAACTCCGATGAGCCAGCGCTTCGTGGCCCACGGGTAGAGTTCGGCGGTGTGCTTGTGAAACAGGGTGAACGCAAGCGTCAGCGCAAGCGCGGCGCACCAGGGGGCGATGGAGGTGAGCTTCTTGCGTCCGATGACGAAGCCGCAAAGCGCGAGAGCGAGCAGCGGCGGACCGGAGTAGAACATCCATGCGAGGATGTTGCGGGTGAGTTCGAGGAAGGGGTTGTGGCGTTGGGATTCCCAAGCGATGAGGGTGGCGAGGGCGAGGAGGAACAAAACTGAAGCGGGCACGCGCCTGCCCGCAATGCTACGCATAGCGTTGCAGGCGGGGAGCGTGCCCCTCCATAGGACTATGAGCGTTCCGGCGAAGATGGTGGTGGCGCCGATCAGCACGAGTTGAGGCCAGAGGTGCGCGATCTTGACGACGCTTTCGGGCGTGACCCAGGTGTACCACGCGAGGCCTGCGAGGAGTCCGGCGCATAGGGATGCGTGAAAAGGAATGTTTCGACGGAATGACGTGAAGGCGATCAGCGCGCTGGCGAAGAGGATGAAGCTCGGACGGTTGATCATGCCGAGCGCGACGACGAACGTGGCGAGGGCGCATTCGCCACGCGAAGGCTTGTCGCGGGAAACCAGCAGGCCGAGGCCGCAGATCAACAGCAACTCCAGCATTTCGGAAACAGCCTCGTGAGCGTGGTGAAGGAAGATGGGCTGAAGGAGGAAGGCGAGCACGCCGGCGATGACTGAAGCACGGCCTGGGGTCAGGCCGCGTCCAGATAGGAGTGCGACGAAAAGGATCGCAGCGAGCAGGGCGAGAACGAGGGTCGATCGCAAGGCGAGGGTGTGTCCGCCGATAAGATCGAGGACAGCGATGACGGCAGGTGTTCCTCGATAGAAGTAAGGGGCGATGGCGCCGTTGGCGGGATCGACGGGAATGCCCGGGAAGAGTTCCTGAAAGGCATACTGTTCGCGCATGAAGGCCGTGTTGCCGGTTCGATGGAGGATCGTGTCCGCGTTGGAAGGCGGCGGACGAAAGGTTCCGGTGCGGCTGAGCATGAAGCCCTCGTTCATGTTTACGCCTGGATCCCAGCCGCCTGGTATCCATTCGCCGCGGTGCGGAACGATAGCTGCGATAAGTATGGTGACTGCGAAGAGCGCGATAGCGGGAAGGCTTCGGTAGCGCGCTGCCACTATGCCGAGGATTGCCAGGCCGGTGAAAAGGGTGGCACGTGACAGGACTCCGAACGTGCCAAGGAGCACGGTAAGGGCGACGAGACACGTTACGACGGCGAGGATTGGAATGGCCACTGGAGCCAGTCGTTTCACGGCCGCGCGACTCCGCGACATAGTCGAACCGTGTCCGCGTCAGGCGTGAACTCCAGGATATAGGACGGGACGCGGGTCGTGATGCGTTCGATCGCATTTATCGCATCCTGCATCCCCGTCTCCAGGTAGAACGGTGCGATGGCGGTCGCCATCAGACGTGCTGCGGCGGTCGCGCCGTGAATCGGGGTGAGCTTCGTGGCGGGGGCCTGCACGAGATGGAATATTGCGCGAAGCGGCGCTGTGACCGCGTTCACTTCAGGATCAAGACCGTGCCACGGTGTGGGCGACACGGAGATCGTCCCGTTGACGTCATGGAGAATCTGTCGGTCGTCGTTCAGCAGCACCGCGCCTTTGCTGCGCGCGATGCGGGCGAGGGTTGTCTTGCCGGCGCCGGAGCGTCCGCAAAAGAGCAGCCCGGTTCCATCGAACGATACGGCCGAGGCGTGGACGACCAAGGCTCCGAGCTTCAAAAGGCGATTCATGACGACGACCTGGTCGCAGGGATAATTCATCGCATGGGGTGACGCTGCGCCGTGACGTCCTGCGATGGGAAGAAGCGCCGCGCCGGAGAAGTCGCGTTCGATGCATGCGACTGGAACCGGGTGTTCGTCGGGGAGCACGTGGATGGCCAGCGTCCAGCGGCCATCGGGCCGTTCCAGCAGTCGCCATGTTTCTGTTTTCCAAACCACGCGCTTATCGCCGTCGTGTGACGGCAGGTCGGTTACGACTTCATACGAAGCTGCGATCGGTCCGGCCGGAGACGTGGCGAACGGTGTGTAGGCCGGAGGCAGCAGCGTTGGCGCAACACCTTCATTGTGTGAAACCACGAAGGTGTGGCCGCCGAGCGTAAACGTCAGGTTGCTCAAGAGGGCGAGAGGTCGAAGGCCGGGAAGGTCTTGATGGGCTGGCCGAACTGGTCGAGGATCACGAACGAGCAGGCGGCGGTGTCGAGGCTGTCCTTGCAGGCCGTTTGAGCGACGACGGTGGTGTCCTCGAGGCGGACTCGCGTGATGACTGGTTCGACGTACGGTTTGCGATTTTCGCTCATGTTGCAGCTACCTCAGCTAAAGGGTTGTCCGTTCTTGCTTCATCTGTCGAGGGAGAAATGCCCAGCAGCTTTTCCCGCGCGTTGTTGACACCACAATAGTAGGGGATTGGTCGACCGGGTTTTCCGTGCTCGAGCTGCGAAGTCGCTGCGCAATTGTTACAGCCGGTGCGGTGGCGGCATGCGTTGCAGCCGGAATCCACAGGAGCGGCGAGTGATCGTACGAGGTCGAGATGGTCGGTCCAGCCTTCGATGTCTTGCTTAAAGTCGTAGGGTGTCGTTCGCCACATCATGCAGGGATGGAGCTGGCCGCGGGGATCGATATGGAAGGTGCGGATGCCCGCGCCACAGCGGAACGTCTTCGTGGAAGGCGGCGCCGCGCTCGCCAGTGCCTGCATTTTCGCGTAGAAAGCCCGCTTCTCGTCGTCGACACCCTCCAGCGCCACAACTGCTTCAGGATCAATGCGTTCCAGCGTGGGCGACTTATCGCCGTCCAGCTTTGGATTCACCATCGCATCGTAGCGGAACGGGACACCCAGACCCTCGGCCCATGCCTTGATGTCGTGAAACTCGTGCTCGTTGGTTTTCAGGACGATGGTCTTGAGCGTCAGCTTGAGCCCGCGATCGAGCATCAGATCGATGCCGCGGCGGAAGCGGCGGAACGAGCCCTTCACGCCGGTCACGTTCTCGTACGTTTCCTTGGTATGGCCGTAGATGGTGACCTCGACACGGCGGGGCGGCCAGGCCTTGAGGAAATCGGCCAGGTCCTCATCGACCAGCGTTGCGTTGGTGAACAGCGTGAGCAGGAAGCCGAGTTTCTTCGCATACACGTAGAGTTCGCGGAAGTCCGGTCGGGCGAAGATCTCGCCGCCGGTCATGAGGAGGAACAGGACACCCGCTTGGGCGAGCTTGTCCAGCGTCGCCTTCACGTCGGCCGTACTCATCTCGTTCGAGGTGGCGCCGGGATAGAGGATATAACAATGCTTACAGCGCACATTGCACCGCAATGTTAGTTCGATGCTCCCGGCGATGGGGAAGGAGCCGGGCCGCCCGGAAAGGCGGTCCACAAGCTCCGGGGAGCCGATTTGGTGCGCGATGCAGTCGGCGCAGGCCATCAGGTTTCCGCCGTTTCAGCGAGGAGGGCGCCGATGCCCTCTAGTTCGACGAGGATGCGACTAACATCCGCCGTGGCCTTTTCGGCATCGACGGTGAACGTATTAGAAAGCCACGCCGCAATTTCGTCGCGTGTAAGGCCCTCGCAGGCCTTTTCCCAGACGAGACCCGCGGTTTCGTTGAGCGTGAAGATACTGTCCAGGGAGCCGGACGTGGAGGCGAGGGGAACGAGCAAATGCTCTCCGCGAAGGTTGCGCGACACGATGTCGGGATTTTTCCGAAAGCGCTGGTTTCTCAAATGTTCCACAGTTTTCCCCCGAAAACGAGAGCGACAGATACAGCGATTCGCGAGCACCGTCAAGGCGTGGCCGTGCGCTTGGACGTTGCACGAGTGTGTGAAGGGATGACCCTTAACGTCGTAACTCTCGCATTTATAGCGCTCGCCATGGACCCCTATGGCATGCGAATCGCTAGGTTGGTGGGCTGACCATACGCAGCCGGTTTTCGGCAGGCGGGGGTGTACGCAGGCCGGTTATGCTTGGCCGGTCGAGTGTGGCATCTGGAAGAGTTTGCAGTTCAGGGGGTTATGAATCAATGAGTAGGTCATTGGTGTGTCCGTCCGGTGCGGCGTCTACCGGTGCGCAACCGTCCAAAAGCGTATTCTTTGTGCGCAAAAGTGGACGATCCAGTCGTTCAAGACTTGGAGGCGTTGCGACGCATCGAAGCTCCGCGATCTTTTCCCTGGTTGCAGCCCTTATGGTCTCGGCATCCGCATTCTGCCATTCGCAAACCGTTGTGCAGGAATTCTTTGTCCCGCTTCCCGAGGAGCAGATTCGCACCTCCCTCCTTGTGCTGCAGACGGGCGTGGGCACCACGTTTGACTCTGTGATTTCCGTCGTCGTGGGTTCGGCGGGTACGAAGGTGGTTTATGACCATTGGGAAGATGGCTACGAAGTCGATCTCAACAGCCCGACGCAATCCACAACGCGGATTTGGGGTGACGGGAACAACGCCAATGGCATTCCCCCGGGATTCGGAAGCGATCCCTCGTCGCTCGCCGCCGGCGATGTGCTGGCGCTTCGCAACAACGTGACGCTGCCGCGGAGCGCGGCGACAGTGCTTTTCGATGGGCGGGATCGCTTGGGCTCAACGAAGGCCATCACCGTTTCGCGCGCAGGCTGGGCCACATCGCCGGGCAGCGTGTTGAGCGGTGCCGTTGAAGTCAGCTCGGTGCTTGATTACGGCACTGAATACATCACGCCGGTCGGAACAAACGTCTCCGCCTCCTCGATGTTCGAATATGCCGCACTCTTTGTGCAGGCCGCCGAGAACGGCACCTCGGTCAGCATAGACAAGGATGCAAACGGGACGTTCGAGATCGTGACGACCCTCAACCGCGGCGAATCGTACCAGGTCAATGGCGGCGTCCTCAAAGGCGCCAGGGTCAGCACATCGAAGCCTGTTCAGGTTCACCTCATCACAGGCGACGTGGCGGCGAACTACGAGAGCGACTGGTTCACGCTCTACCCGGTGTCCCAGTGGTATGACTCCTACTACACACCCGTTGGAACGGCGGCCGACGGGGACCAGGCGTATGCCTTCGTTTACAACCCGAATACGAATTCGATCACAGTCTGGATGCAGTCGCTGGTGGGCCTGACGAATTTCACGGTCGCCAGCAACGGCGTCTTCCAGATCCAGATTCCCCAGAACTCCGGCGCACATCTCTATACCACCAACGACAAGCCGTTCTTCGCCATTGAAACCGTGGGCGCCAATCCTTCCGCGAACAACGTCCACGACTGGGGTTTCACGCTCGTGCCGGAAGGCAACCTCACGGCCGTGGGCCAGGTGGGTTGGGGTCCCGGCAGCAGCGATCTCTCCCAGAATGGAAGTCCCGTCTGGGTGACCGTCGTGGATGATACGATCCTCTACGTCGACTTCGACGGTGACAAGGCGGGCCCGCTCACGGACCCGAACGGTGACGGATACGACACGAATTTCACGATGGTCGCGCTGCAGTCGCGGACCATCTACGACCCGGACAGGGACCAGACGGCGATGCGCGTCTATACCGTCGATGGCACGTTGATCACGGCGGCTTGGGGACAGGATCCCGCCGTCGCCGCCGCAGGTAACCCGTTCCTCGATCTCGGCACCACGGTTCTTCCATTCCCCGAAGCCGTGATCCGGAAGACGTCCACGCTGGTGACGGACAACCCGCCCAGCGGCATCAGCACGAATGACATCCTCGAGTATGCGATCACGATCGACAACAACAGCCTCATCGTCCTCGGCAACGTGATCGTCCTCGATACGCCGCCTCCGAGCCTGATCTACGTCACGAATTCGTCATCCCGCGACAGCGTCGGCATCGCCGACAGCACCGTGCCGCCTGCGGCAACGCTCTTTCCGTTTGACGAGGACGGATATGTCATTCCCATCGTGCCGCGAGGCAGTAGCACGACAATGCGGTATCAGGCGCGCGTCATCGCGAGCGGCACCATCGCCAACGGGGCCAGCATCGGTGGGTCGCCCGTCGTCGTCACCAACGTCGTGGTAGTGCCTCCACCGTCCGGTTCTGCGGCGTGCTCGCTCGAATTTACCGACGGATCCGGAAATGCCGTCGCGTCCTACTCAGCCGGCTCCGGCCTCTTTGTGACTCTGCGTGACGCCGACGCCAATTCGAGCACGACGACGGTCGAGACCATCAACGTCACCGTGCAGAATCCCTTCAGCGGTGACCTGGAAACCATCACACTGACCGAGTTGAGCGCCAACACCAACGCGTTCCGTAATTCGTCCTCCCTGCCTTCCTCGACCACCGCCGGTGTGGCGCAGCAGGACGGCACGCTGTTCCTATCCGCGGGCCACACGATTTCGGTGAGCTACACCGATCCCGTCTTTGGTGACCTCTGCAGCGACACAGCAATCATCTCGACACCGTCGGCGATCAAGCCGCTCTACCTCAGCACCGACGGCTCCGGCTCGCCGGACCAGGACCTTGATCGCATCGACCCGGTGGCGACCGCTGATGGCACTACGGCGACCAGCGTGGTCATCAACGCGGGCAATGCGACCATTGCGATCGATGCATCATCCGTCACAACGACCAATGCCGACATACTGACCGCTGCGCGCGTTTCCCACACCAC
>CAZCZZ010000005.1:0-51491 GCA_964503335.1 uncultured Verrucomicrobiota bacterium | reverse complement strand
TCGTCTGTTGTCACCAACACATGGACGCTCACCGCCGATGACTGGGCGTTGACGGCGGTTGCGCTGAATCCTGCACCTGCGGGCACCAATCAGACCACGTTCGTTCAGACTCCCGTCCTGTGCTCAACGCTTTCCCTGCCTGCCGGTGGCGGCATTGTGATCACCAACCGGCTGAACATTGAAAGCGGCACGATGCCCACGAATCCGGCCATCACCGCGCGGCTTCGCTACGGCACCAACGTCTTTGCCACGATCACGAATCCTGTCTTCACGACGTCGACCAGCAACATCGTGTGGTCCACGGTGCTGGGTGCCGCGACGAGCATCCCGTCGGGCCAGGCGATCACGTTCGAGATCATCAGTTCCGAGGCTGGCGCCGGGTTCACCGTGCTCTATGACAGCTCCAACCGCCTCTCGAAAATCAACCTGCCCGTCACGACGGTCATTGATATCACGTCGCTCGACATCTACGACGCGGCGTACCCGGGCGGCAGTCTCGTTTCGGCAGCCAACAACGGCAGCACCCTCTACGTCCGCGCGACGGTGACCGATCCGTTTGGCGCCTACGACATCACGAGCCTGGGATTGTCCATCGACGCGTCGGGTACCGTGAGCGATGTCTCCACAACGCTCTCCAACGCGAATGTCGTGGCGACCAATTCATGCTCCAAGACATATGAGTATGTCTGGACGACTGGAGTGACGGAGGGCAACTACACGATCGCCGTCACGGCGAATGAAGGCACCGAAGGCATTACGGATACGGCCGCAACATCGATCCCGCTTTCGTTCCTCGATCTCGGTACGCCCTGCTCCGTGGACTTCACCTTCGGCAACAACGGTCCGGTGACCAACGTCTATGCGACAAATGCGTCCATCTGTGTCCGCGTCAGCGACCTCGACCAGAACACGAATTCGGTGACGCTCGACACGGTGCCCGTGACGTTGACGAGCAGTACGGGTGATGTGGAACCCTTAACGCTGACGGAAACCAGCACAAACAGCGGCATCTTCACGGCGTGCATCCAGTCCACGAATCTCTCGTCCTTCGTCTCGACCAATTCAATCCTCAGCGCCCCGACGGGTTCCGTCATCACACTGAGCTACGTGGATCCGAACGATTCTAGCGATCCCTGCTCCGCGGTCGCTTCCGTTCCCCCGCCGCCGGGCACACCCGGCCTCACGATCACCAAGACCCTGATCTCACCCGCGGACGGTCAGGCTGTCGTCGGTGAGTCGGTGCAGTATCGCGTCCGCGTGGTGAACTCGGGCAGCACAACGCTGAACCCGATTTCGCTCGTCGACACGTTCGCCTCAAACGTGCAGGGCTATGTCTCCGCGTCGCCTTCACCGAATACTGTCGCCGCAGGGTCGTTGACCTGGACCAATATCGGCCCGCTGAACCCCGGCGCGAACTCAGACGTGTTCGTCAACTTCACGGCTCTTGCGATCGCAGTGCCTGCGACCAACCGCGCCGTGGCGGCATCCGGCGCCCTCAGCGTGACTGGCTCAGCCACCGTGATCATCACGAGGCCGGAGCACCAGATCACGAAGACGCTGGTCAGCCCCCTGGGCGTTCCCGTGAACAAGGGCAGCAACGTCGTCTTCAACATCGTCATCACGAACACGGGCACAACGGCGATCACGAACCTGCCGGTGGAAGATACGTACAGCGGCGCGTGCTTCGACTTTGTGTCCGCGACCCCGTCACCCGATTCCGCGGCGTTCGGCAGCCTCTTGTGGAACGACATTACCGGCGCCGGAAGTCTTGCAGCCGGGGCAACGACCAGCATCACTGTAACCCTGATCGCGCAGGGCGGATGCGATCCCGCCGTGAACCTTGCTTCCGCGAATTACTCCATCGACCAGTTCAGCGATCCCGTGCCGCCCGTGAGCAGCAGCGCGAGCATCACGACGCTGGCCGCCCGCATTACCGGCAATGTGTACGACGACCGCGACCAATCCGGGACGGTCACCACAAACGACCTGAACCTCTCGGGCGTGACGGTGCAGTTGTTCACCGACCCGAACGGTGACGGAAATCCGTCGGACGGCGTGCTCGTGGACGTGACAGCCACCGCCACAAACGGCTCCTACGAGTTCCTGAACCTCGGCGCCGGAAACTACGTCGTCGTGGAAACCGATCCGCTCAGCTACGTGAGCACGGGTGACTCGGCAGGCGCGAACGACAACCGGATCCCTGTCGTCATCTCCACGTTGACGACCTACGCCGGAAACAACTTCTTTGACGCCCAGATTCCGGGCATCGCCGTACAGAAGACAGTGAACGGATCGGAGACGTTTGTCGGCACGAACGGGGCGCCTTTGACCTACACCTTCGTGGTGTCGAATCCGGGCAGCATCACGCTGACGAACGTCTCGCTGTCCGACCCGCTGATCACCTTCTCGACCAACCTCGGCACGCTGGTCATCGGGCAGAGCGTCACGGTATCGGTTGCGCGCACGCTCAGCGCCGACCTGACAAATACCGTGACGGCGACCGGACTCTATTTCGGCACGGGCACAATCAGCCGCGTCGACACCGCAATCGTGGATCGTGTCTCGCCGGCCATCCAAGTCATCAAAACCGCGGGCAACAGCGCCGATGGCGCGACGAACACCATCATCACCGGCGGAAATGTGATCTACACTTACCGGGTGGTGAACACGGGCGACACGTACTTGGGCGGCATCGTGGTTTCCGATGACGTTCTCGGGTCCGTCGGAACCATCGCGGGTCCGCTCGCTCCCGGCGCAACGAATACCCTGACGGCGACGAACATCAGCGTCTTCGGCGCGGTCACCAATATCGGTTCGGCGACAGGCAATCCGACGGACTCCGCGGGGGTCGATCTCGCCGGCATTGCCGATGTGACGGACACCGATGACGCGGTGGTGCTGGTGACGGGACTTGATTCGTGCGGCCTCGCCTACCTCGTCGCGGATACCGGAGGCGGTGGCGGCGGCGACGACCTGCTCACGCGCTATGACTTTACCTCGGGCGTGGAGACGGCGGTCGGCGTGGGCCTCGGCACATTCAGCGTGGAAGCGATCTCGTTCAATCCGTTCAGCAACATTCTTTACGCGGCGAACGCCGGAACGTTCGGGTCGATCAATCTCACGTCCGGTGTGTTCGTGGCGATCGGGTCGTTCGGCACGGGCAATGGCGCTCTCGGTGCGCAGGCGATCACGGACGTGGACAGCCTCAGCCTTGATCCCTTCTCGCGCATTCTTTACGGCGTTGAGCGGAACAGCTCGACAAACGACCTGCTCGTGCAGATCAACCCCCAGACGGGCGGTATTGTGTCGAACGCCTTCGGAGCCGGCGTGGACTACGTCGTGGTCCCCGGCGTCAGCAACCTCTTCGACATCGATGACATTGCCATCGACTCGTACGACGGCACGATGTTCGCCATCGCGAACAACGGCGGCGTGGGCGATCGCCTGGTGGTGCTCAACAAGCAGACCGGCGCGCTCACCGATATCGGACTGCTCGGCGTCGCCGACATGGAAGGCCTCGGTTTCAACAACTTCGGCCAGCTCTTCGGAACTTCGGGTTCCGCAGGCACGCCTGCGAACCATCTATGGGATGTAAACAAGATCACAGGTCTCGCGACCAATGCACGGACACTCACGGCAGGCGGCGACTACGAAGCGAACGATGTCCTGACGTGCCCGCCCAATACGATTTCCGGAACCGTGTTCCTCGACCTTGATGCGAATGCGACCTTTGGCGGCTTCGACACCGGTCGCTCCGGCGTCGTGGTGCGTCTGTATCGCGATGCGAACACAAACGGGGTGGTGGATGTCGGTGACAGCCTGCTTCTGACGAATATCACAGGTGTCGCAGGGACGTATTCGTTCAGCTTTGCCTCGTCGGGCGCGTTCGTCATGGATATCGACACGAACTCGCTGCCCGCCGGCGCGTTCATGACAACCGACAACATCGAGGCGGCGAACTTTGGCAATACGACGGGCCAGACGGATTCCGGCAACGACTTCGGCTACGTGTTCCCCGGCGGCGTGACCATCCTGAAGTCGCTGGTCAGCCCCGTGGGCCGACCCGCGGTCACGGGTGAACAATTCGTCTTCTCCATCACCATCCAGAACACGAGCACCTTCACCGTGGCAACGGTTCCGCTGACCGACTCCTTCAACACGAACCTGCTCGGCTTCGTGAGCGCAACACCGTCCGAGTCGTCAATCTCCGGCGGCCTCATCTCGTGGACGAACGTCGGTCCGCTGGTATCCGGCGGAAGCGTCACAGTGACGTCCCGCTTCTCGGCTCTCTCAAGCGGCACGGGAACAAACGTCGCCGCTGCAACGCCATCGACGACGAACGGCATCCCCGTGCCACCTGGAACGTCGAGCGTGCCGCATACGGCGGTCAACCCGTCGATCCTGTCGTCGAAGACGGTGGTCAGTCCGACGGGTCGCCCGGCAGTAACGGGAGAGCTGGTCGTCTTCTCGATCTCGGTCACGAACACGGGTGACATCGCGTTGGATACCGTGGCGCTGAACGACACGTTCGACCCGTCGCTGCTGTCCTTCGTAAGTGCGACACCTGCGGCGACATCGACGGGCGTCGGCACCCTGGCCTGGGCAAACGTGGGACCGCTGTCCGTCGGCGGAACGTCTGTTGTGACAGCGCGGTTCACTGCGGTCACCAGCGGAACCGGGACCAACGTGGCGGTCTTTACGCCGTCGACGACCAACGGAATCCCCGTCCCGCCGACTACATCGAGCGTGCCTCACGAGGCGGTTAACCCATCGATCACGATCGCCAAGACGCTGTCGAGCCCGGCGGGTCGTCCGGCGGCGATCGGGGAAGAAGTGGTGTTCAACATCGCGGTGAGCAACAGCGGCGACACGGTGCTCAACACGGTGCCGGTGTCGGATACTTTCAACAACGCGCTGTTGAGTTTCTCGTCTTCGACGCCGGTCAACGACTCGATCCTGGGCAACCAGATCTCGTGGACGAACGTCGGGCCTTTGAGCGTGGGACAAGCCACGTCGATCGTGGTGCGCTTTACGGCGCTGACAAACGGTGTGGGTACCAACGCAGCGGTGACCATCCCGACGACAACCAACGGGATACCGGTGCCTCCGAAGACGAACGAGGTGCCGCATACGAATGTGAACCCGCGGGTGGTGATCGGGAAGTCGGTGGTGAGCCCTGCGGGACGACCCGCTGCGGTGGGTGAGTCGATTCTGTTCCGGATCGCCGTGACGAACGTGGGTGACGTGACGCTGAATACGGTTCCTGTGACGGACACCTACTCGACGACGCTCCTGGCTTATGCGTCGTCGACCCCGGCTTCAGACGACAACGACAACGACGGTCTCTTGAACTGGTCGAATGTGGGTCCGCTGGCCCCCGGCGCCTCGACCGTGATCACCGCGACGTTCTCGACGGTGACGGCAGGCCTTGGCACCAACACGGCGATCACGGCGCCGTCGACAACGAACGGCATCCCCGTGCCACCTGGAACGTCGAGCGTGCCGCACACGGCGGTTAACCCGGGCGTGCAGATCACGAAGGTCACGCTCAGTCCCGCGGGACGACCGGCAGCGGTGGGCGAGCAAATCGTGTTCGGTATCAACGTCTTCAACAACGGCGACACCGACCTCGGCGTCGTTCAGCTAGAGGATGCGTACGACACGAATCTCCTGAGCTACGCTTCATCGTTGCCGGCTACAATCGACACTGTGAACGACGGCTCCATCGCGTGGGCCGACATCGGTCCGATCGCGACGGGTTCCAGCGTGACCGTGACCTCCGTCTTTGTTGCCGTCCAAAGCGGGACGGGCACCAACACGGCGATCGCGACGCCTTCGACGACAAACGGGATCCCGGTGCCGCCGCGCACGTCGAGCGTACCTCACACGGCGGCGAGCCCGGGTGTGACGGTGACGAAAACGCTCACAAGCCCGACGGGTCGCCCCGCCGTGGTCGGCGAGGAGTTGGTCTTCAACGTCGTGGTCAGCAACAGCGGTGATGTGGCGCTCGATACGGTACCTGTCGCCGACACGTTCCTGACAAACCTTCTCGCCTTTGCTTCGTCTACGCCAAGCCAGGACGGACTGGCGGGAAGCCTGGTGACATGGACGAACGTCGGTCCCGTGAGTACCGGGGCCAGCACGACCTTGGTAGTCAGGTTCACGGCCCTCGCGAGCGGCGTCGGCACCAATACAGCAGTCTCGTCTCCTTCGACAACGAACGGCATCCCCGTGCCACCTGGAACGTCGAGCGTGCCGCATACGGCGGTCAACCCGTCGATCCTGTCGTCGAAGACGGTGGTCAGTCCGACGGGTCGCCCGGCAGTAACGGGAGAGCTGGTCGTCTTCTCGATCTCGGTCACGAACACGGGTGACATCGCGTTGGATACCGTGGCGCTGAACGACACGTTCGACCCGTCGCTGCTGTCCTTCGTAAGTGCGACACCTGCGGCGACATCGACGGGCGTCGGCACCCTGGCCTGGGCAAACGTGGGACCGCTGTCCGTCGGCGGAACGTCTGTTGTGACAGCGCGGTTCACTGCGGTCACCAGCGGAACCGGGACCAACGTGGCGGTCTTTACGCCGTCGACGACCAACGGCATCCCCGTCCCGCCGACCACATCGAGCGTGCCGCATGAGGCCGCAGCACCCGCGATTGCGGTCAGCAAGGTTGTTGATGGTGTCGAGTATGTCCAGGGCACGAACGGAACCCCGGTGACCTACAGCATCATCGTGACAAACACGGGTGACGCCGCTCTCACGAACGTGGTCGTGACCGACCCGCTGATCAGCTACTCGAACAGCATCGGAACGCTCAATGCCGGCCAGAGCGTGACCTTGACGGTAAGCCGCACGATCTCCGCCGATCTTACGAACACGGCGACAGTGGTTGGCCAGTACCTGAACGGCCAGAACTATACGGCGGCCGATACGGCCGTGGTGGACCGGATCAATCCTGCGATCGCGATCTCGAACACGGTCAACGGCGTGGAGTTGGTGCAAGGGACCAATGGGACACCTGTGACCTATGTGTTCGTGGTGAGCAACCCCGGCGACGTGACGCTGACGAATGTGGCGGTCATCAACTCGGCGCTGGGCTACACGACGAATATCGGAACGCTCGCGGTAGGCCAGTCGGCGACGGTGAGCGTGGCATCGACCATCTCGGCAGATCTCGTGAACTCGGCCATCGCGACAGGTAACGATCCCGTGGGTGGCAGTGTGACGGCGAACGATCCGAGCCAGGTGGACCTGATCGCACCGAACATCACGGTGGCCAAGACGGTGTCGGGCACGGGTGCAATTCCAGGTGTTGAATTGGTGATCGGTACAAATGGAATGCCGGTCACGTACAGCTTCGTGATCAGCAACGCGGGCGATGTGACGCTCACGAACGTATCGTTGACGGATCCGCTGCTGAGCTTCTCCAACGCGGTCGGCGTGCTGTCCGCAGGCCAGAGCGTGACGGTAACGACGGCTTCGGTCATTGGCGGGAGTCTCACGAACACGGCGACAGTCCGGGGCTTTGATCCTGTTGGCGGCCTTCGAACAAACGCCGATACGGCGGCCGTTGCGCTCGTGAACCCCGGCCTGCTCATCATCAAGACGGCTGCCACGGCGCTCGACGGAGCAGTCTATACGAACTACTTCGGAAGCAACGTGGTCTACCAGTACAGCGTGATCAACACGGGTGACACCCACCTTGCATCGCTCGTTGTCACGGACAACGTTCTCGGCGCGGTAGGATCCCTTGCAGGTCCCATCGCCCCGGGTGCCACGAATGTCTTCCTCGCGACCAACCTGAATGTTACGGCGGCGGTCACGAATATAGGTGTGGCGACGGCCGTGCCGTCGGATGCGTCCGGCGTCCCGCTGCCCTTGCTCGCTTCCGTCACGGATTCGGATGATGCCGTCGTGGCCATTCTCTTCGCGGCCGACCTGTCGTTGACCAAGACGGCCTCGAGCACCACGCCGAATCTCGGCAGCAACATTGTCTTTACCATCGCTGTTAGCAACGACGGCCCGGCCGCTGCGACCGGTGTTACGGTTGAAGACATCCTTCCCGTAGGCCTTGCGTATGTCAGTCACGCCAATGGTGCGTACGTCGTCACCAACGGTATATGGACCATCGGCGACATGGCTGTGGGTGGTGTGACTTCGCTGCAGATCACCGTCACCGTCACGAACACGGGTGTGATTGACAACGAGGCGCAGGTTCAGACTGCAGACGGCTTTGACCCGGATTCCACGCCCGGGAATGACATCCTTGCAGAAGACGATCACGACAACGAAACCATTGTGGTGCCCGCGGCGAGCGATCTCGAGCTGGGCAAGTCGGTCAACAACGCCACGCCGTCCATCGGTAGCAACGTTGTTTACACGATCATCGTGAGCAACCGTGGACCGGATGAAGCGCACGGGGTGTCGGTCAGGGATATCCTGCCCGCCGGCGTAAGCTATGTTTCCCACGCCCCGGGCAGCTACAACGCAAGCAACGGATTGTGGAACATCGGTGCGGTACCTGTCGGAAGCGTCACGCAGTTGACTGTCACGGCGACCGTGCTTGCATCCGGATCGATCACCAACGTGGCCGAGGTTTCCGCGGCCAGTCACTTCGACATCGATTCCACGCCGAACAACCAGAACGGCGTACCTTACGAAGACGACGAGGATGACGCGGTGATCACGGTACCGCGAACTGCTGACCTTGGACTTTCGAAGTCGGTGGATAACGCATCGCCCACGCTCGGCAGCAACGTGACGTTCACGGTCACACTCACCAACAACGGTCCCGATAGCGCCACGTCGGTATCGGTGCTGGATTCACTCCCGGCAGGACTCGTCTACGTCAGCCACACCAATGGCACCTACAACCCGGCAAGCGGGATATGGACGGGCATCACGCTCAATGTGGGCAGCAGCACCAGCCTGCAGATCGTTGCGACGGTTACGAATCTGGCCAGCATCACCAACGTGGCGCAAGTCATGACCTCCGCGGAGGCCGACACGGATTCGACGCCCGGCAATGAAGATGGCAGCCCGTTCGAGGATGACGAGGATGATGCGGTCGTGGTTTCGATCGCGTACGCGGATTTGGAGCTGACCAAGACCGTCGACAATGCGTCGCCGTTCGTGGGGTCCAACATCACCTACACCATCGTCGTTTCGAACCGCGCGGCGAATACCGCGAACGCGATCAGCGTGCTCGATGTGCTCCCCGGCGGTGTGGCGTATGTGAGCCACAGCGGCGGCTCGTACAATCCCGCGAACGGCGTCTGGACGAATATCGCCCTCACAGCCGGAAGCAGCACGACGTTGCAGATCACGGCCACGGTCACGAATTCGGGCACCTACACCAATACGGCCCAGGTCCAAACGTCCGACCAGCCCGATACCGATTCCACGCCCGGCAATAGTAATGCTGCGGAAGACGACCAGGATGACGCTGTCTTTTCAGCCGGCGCGGCGATTGATCTGTCACTCGGCAAGTCGGCCAACACCCTGACGCCGCGCGTGGGCAGCAACGTCACCTTCACCATCACGTTGGCGAACGGAGGCCCTGACGATGCGACGGGCGTCACCGTGCAAGACCTGTTGCCTGCAGGCTTGTCCTATGTAAGTCACAGCAACGGCACCTACGTGGCCACGAATGGCGTATGGACCGTGGGCAACCTCGATGTCGGCAGCGTAACCAGCTTGCAGGTCATCGCGCTGGTCACGCAATCGGGCGTGATTGTTAACACCGCGGAGGTGCGTACGGCGGTGGAGTTCGATACGGACTCCACGCCCGGCAACAACGTCCCGTCGGAAGACGACCAGGCGTCCGTGAACCTTTCCGTTCCCAAGTCCGGTGATTTGGAACTGACAAAGAGCGTGGACAACCCGGCGCCGAATGTCGGGACAAACGTCACGTTCACGGTGACTGTGACGAACCGCGGGCCGGACGAACAGTTTACAGTAATTGTCGGCGACTTGCTGCCCGCAGGACTTTCCTATGTGAGTCACTCAAACGGTCTCTATGACGCGTCGAGCGGTGCATGGAGCATCGGCACGATCAGCAACGGGGGCTACACATCCATCGTCATCGTGGCCACCGTCACGAACTTCGGAATGATCACCAACGTGGCCGAAGTGTGGCGTGCCCAGCATCATGATCTCGACTCGACGCCCAGCAACAACGTCCCGACAGAAGACGACCGGGGTTCCGTGGTCATCGCTACGCCTTCGGCAGACCTGTCCCTTACCAAGAGCGCGGACCGTCTCTTCGTCCTTCCCGGCAGCAATGTGACCTTCACCCTTCTGTTGACGAACAGCGGTCCTAACGCCGCGACGAGCGTACAGGTGGAAGATGTACTTCCCGTTGGACTGGCGTATGGCTCGCACGCGGGTGGAGCCTATAATCCGACCAACGGAATCTGGAACATCGGGTCTATCGGCGTCGGTGCGGTCACGTCGTTGCAGATCACAGCCGTTGTTACAAACACAGGCGCGATCACGAACATGGCCCAGGTCTCGGCTGCCGATCAGTTTGATCCCGACTCGACCCCGGGCAATGACGTGCCGACAGAGGACGACCAGGATGTCGCGCTGGTTAACGGCGTGCAGCCCTCCATATCCATCGTCAAGACGGCGGGCGCGGCGGCCGATGGTGCGACGCTGACGGTGTTGGGCGGAAGCAATGTGGTTTATCGATACGCCGTCGTGAACAGCGGCGACACGCATCTCTCTTCGATCATTGTGACCGACGACGTTCTGGGTGCCGTGGGCAGCATCGCCGGACCCGTTGCTCCGGGCGCCACAAACGTTCTTCTCGCCACGAATCTGAACGTCCTGGTCGATGTGACGAACATTGCATCGTCTGTTGCGACACCTTCGGACAACCTGGGTGCATCGCTAGGCGTGGGTGACGTATCCGACATCGATGATGCGTTCGTCGATGTCATCGCGCCGGCCATCGCGGTAGCGAAGACGGTCAACGGCGTGGAGAGCGTGCAGGGGACGAATGGGACGCCTGTGACGTATGCTTTCGTGATCAGCAACACGGGCGACGTGACGCTGACCAACGTGTTCCTGAACGACCCGCTCATTGTGTTCAGCAACAGCATAGGTTCGCTCATCGCCGGTCAGTCTGTGACGATCACTGCGGCCCGAGCGATCAGCGCCGACCTCGTGAACACGGCGAACGTCAGCGGCGTGCCGCCGGTTGGGCCGCCCGTAACGCGGACCGACACGGCAACGGTGGACCGGATCAATCCCGCGATCACGATCTCGAATACGGTCAACGGAGTGGAACTGGTGCAGGGCACGAATGGAACGCCGGTCACGTACAGCTTCGTGGTGTCGAACCCCGGCGACGTGACGCTGACGAATGTCGCGGTGACCAATGCGGCACTGGGTTACACGACCAATGTCGGCACGCTCGCGGTGGGCCAGTCGGTCACCGTGACGGTATCCTCGACGATCTCGGCTGACCTCGTGAACTCAGCCGTGACGACGGGCAACGACCCTGTCGGCGGTAGCGTGACGGCGAATGACCCAAGCGCCGTAGATCTCATCGCTCCCAGCCTGAACGTAGCGAAGACGGTCAACGGCGTGGAAAGCGTGCAAGGAACCAATGGGACACCCGTGACCTACGCGTTCGTCGTGAGCAACTCGGGCGATGTGACGCTGACGAATGTGTTCCTGAACGACCCGCTGATCGTGTTCAGCAACAACATCGGAACGCTGACCGCAGGCCAGAGCATCACGGTTACAGCGGCCCGGACGATCAGCGCCGACCTGGTGAACACGGCGAACGTGAGCGGCATTCCGCCGGTTGGACCTCCCGTAACGCGCACCGACACGGCGACGGTGGACCGGATCAATCCCGCGATCGCGATCTCGAACACGGTCAACGGCGTGGAGCTCGTGCAGGGCACAAACGGAACACCGGTCACGTATAGCTTCGTGGTGTCGAACCCCGGCGACGTGACCCTGACGAATGTGGCCGTAACGAACGCGGCGCTGGGCTTCACGACCAATGTCGGCACGCTCGCGGTGGGTCAGTCTGTAACCGTGACCGTGAACTCGACGATCTCGGCGGATCTCGTGAACACGGCCGTGGCGACGGGCAACGACCCTGTCGGCGGCAGCGTGACAGCTAATGACCCGAGCGCTGTGGATCTCATCGCGCCGGCCATCAACGTGGCGAAGACGGTCAATGGCGTGGAGTACGTACAGGGCACGAACAACGCGCCCGTGACCTACAGCTTTGTGGTCAGCAACACGGGCGATGTCGCGTTGACCAACGTATTCCTGACCGACCTGCTGATCACCTTCAGCAATAGCATCGGAACGCTGGGCGCCGGTCAGATCATCACGGTAACGGCTGCCCGTGCGATCAGCGCGGACCTGACGAACACGGCCAGCGTGAGCGGTATTCCGCCGGTTGGACCTCCCGTCACGAGGACGGATACAGCCGTGGTGGACCGGATCAACCCGGCGATCAGCATCGCCAACACCGTGGGCACGGGCGCATTCCCTGGCGGAGAGCTTGCGACGGGTACGAACGGCACACCGGTGACGTACTGGTTCGTGGTGAGCAATCCGGGCGACGTGTCGCTGACGAATGTCGCCGTGACGAACTCAGCGCTGGGCTACACCACGAACGTCGGGACGCTGGCCGTAGGCCAATCGGTCACGGTGAGCGTGGTCTCGACCATCAGTGCAGATCTTGTGAACTCTGCCGTGGCATCGGGTAACGATCCCGTCGGCGGGGCGGTCAGTGCGAACGACCCGAGCGCTGTGGACCTTATCGCGCCCGGCCTGAACGTGGCCAAGACGGTGAACGGGGCGGAAAGCGTCCAGGGGACGAACGGGACGCCGGTGACGTATGAATTCGTCGTGAGCAACACCGGCGACGTGACCTTGACCAATGTGTTCCTGAACGACCCGCTGATTACATTTAGCAACGCCATCGGGACGCTGACCGCGGGACAAAGCGTGACGGTCTCAGCGGCACGTGCGATCTCGTCCGATCTGACAAACATCGCCAACGTCGCGGGCACGGACCCGGTCGGCAATGTGCTTACCAACAGCGATCCCGCGGTCGTCGATCTGATTGCGCCGGCCATCAACGTCGCGAAGACGGTGAATGGGGTGGAAAGCGTGCAGGGGACGAATGGGACGCCTGTGACGTATGCTTTCGTGATCAGCAACACGGGCGACGTGACGCTGACCAACGTGTTCCTGAACGACCCGCTCATTGTGTTCAGCAACAGCATAGGTTCGCTCATCGCCGGTCAGTCTGTGACGATCACTGCGGCCCGAGCGATCAGCGCCGACCTCGTGAACACGGCGAACGTCAGCGGCGTGCCGCCGGTTGGGCCGCCCGTAACGCGGACCGACACGGCAACGGTGGACCGGATCAATCCCGCGATCACGATCTCGAATACGGTCAACGGAGTGGAACTGGTGCAGGGCACGAATGGAACGCCGGTCACGTACAGCTTCGTGGTGTCGAACCCCGGCGACGTGACGCTGACGAATGTCGCGGTGACCAATGCGGCACTGGGTTACACGACCAATGTCGGCACGCTCGCGGTGGGCCAGTCGGTCACCGTGACGGTATCCTCGACGATCTCGGCTGACCTCGTGAACTCAGCCGTGACGACGGGCAACGACCCTGTCGGCGGTAGCGTGACGGCGAATGACCCAAGCGCCGTAGATCTCATCGCTCCCAGCCTGAACGTAGCGAAGACGGTCAACGGCGTGGAAAGCGTGCAAGGAACCAATGGGACACCCGTGACCTACGCGTTCGTCGTGAGCAACTCGGGCGATGTGACGCTGACGAATGTGTTCCTGAACGACCCGCTGATCGTGTTCAGCAACAACATCGGAACGCTGACCGCAGGCCAGAGCATCACGGTTACAGCGGCCCGGACGATCAGCGCCGACCTGGTGAACACGGCGAACGTGAGCGGCATTCCGCCGGTTGGACCTCCCGTAACGCGCACCGACACGGCGACGGTGGACCGGATCAATCCCGCGATCGCGATCTCGAACACGGTCAACGGTGTGGAGCTCGTGCAGGGCACAAACGCGACACCAGTCACGTATAGCTTCGTGGTCTCGAACCCTGGTGACGTGACGCTGACGAATGTCGCGGTAACGAACGCCGCGCTCGGCTACACGACCAATGTCGGCTCCCTCGCGGTGGGTCAGTCGGTGACGGTCACGGTGGCATCGACGATTTCGGCAGATCTCGTGAACTCGGCTGTAGCGACGGGCAACGATCCCGTAGGCGGCAGCGTGACGGCCAACGACCCGAGCGCTGTGGATCTCATCGCGCCTTCGATCAACGTGGCGAAGACCGTCAACGGTGTGGAGAGCGTACAGGGCACGAACGGCACACCGGTGACGTACAGTTTCGTGGTCAGCAACTCGGGTGATGTGACGCTGACCAATGTCTTCCTGAATGACCCCCTGATCGTGTTCAGCAACAGCATCGGAACACTGACGGCGGGTCAGTCCATCACCGTCACAGCAGCGCGGTCTATCAGCGCCGACCTCGTGAACACCGCCAACGTCAGTGGCGTACCGCCTGTGGGTCCGCCCGTTACGCGCACGGACACGGCGACGGTCGACAGGATCAATCCGGCGATCTCGATCTCCAATACGGTCAACGGTGTGGAACTCGTGCAAGGCACGAACGGGACACAAGTCACGTATAGCTTCGTGGTGTCGAACCCAGGTGATGTGACCCTGACGAATGTTGTGGTTACAAACGCGGCCCTCGGCTTCACGACCAATGTGGGCGGCCTCGCGGTGGGCCAGTCGACCACGGTCACCGTGTTCTCCACCATCAGCGTCGACTTGGTGAACACGGCGATCGCGTTGGGCCAGGATCCCGTGGGCGGCTTCGTAAGCGCCAACGATCCTAGCGCGGTCGACCTCATCGCGCCCGCGATCAATGTCGCGAAGACTGTGAACGGCGCGGAATCAGTACAGGGCACGAACGGCACACCGGTGACGTACGCCTTCGTGGTCAGCAACGCGGGCGATGTGACGCTGACCAATGTGTTCCTGAATGACCCGCTGATCGTGTTCAGCAACAGCATTGGCACATTGGCCGCGGGTCAGTCCATCACGGTAACCGCTGCACGAACGATCTCGTCGGACCTGGTGAATACCGCCAGCGTCAGCGGCGTGCCGCCTGTCGGACCGCCCGTGACGCGGACAGACACAGCGACGGTCGACCGGATCAATCCGGCGATCACGATCTCGAACACAGTCAACGGCGTGGAGTTGGTGCAAGGCACGAACGGCACACCGGTGACGTACGCCTTCGTGATCAGCAACCCCGGCGACGTGACCCTGACGAACGTCGTAGTCACAAACGCGGCACTTGGCTTCACCACAAACGTGGGCAGCCTTGCGGTTGGCCAGAGCACGACGGTCACAGTCGCCTCGACCATCTCAGCAGACCTCGTGAACACGGCGATTGCGACGGGCCAGGACCCTGTGGGCGGGTTTGTCTCGGCGAATGACCCGAGCGCGGTGGATCTCATCGCGCCGGCGATCAACGTGGCCAAGACGGTCAATGGTGTGGAAAGCGTGCAGGGCACGAATGGGACACCTGTGACCTATAGCTTTGTGGTCTCGAACACGGGCGACGTCACGCTGACCAACGTCTTCATCAATGACCCGCTGATCACCTTCAGCAACAGCATCGGCACGCTGACCGCGGGTCAAAGCACCACGGTGACGGCCGCAAGGACGATCAGCTCCGACCTGGTAAACACGGCGAATGTCAGCGGCGTGCCGCCGGTCGGACCGCCCGTGACGCGGACGGACACAGCGACGGTCGACCGGATCAATCCGGCGATCTCGATCTCGAATACGGTCAACGGGGTTGAGTTGGTGACGGGTACGAACGGAACGCCGGTGACCTATGCGTTCGTGGTACTGAACTCGGGCGACGTGACGCTGACGAATGTAGTGGTCACGAACGCAGCGCTGGGCTTCAGCTCGAGCGTGGGCACTTTGACCGCTGGTCAATCGGTGACGGTCAGCGTCAACTCCACGATCTCGGCCGACCTCGCGAACAGCGCGGTAGTGACGGGACGTGACCCCGTCGGCGGAAGTGTCACAGCCAACGATCCATCGGCGGTCAACCGCGTCGATCCCGGCGTGCTGCTCATCAAGCGCGCGGGCTCGGCTGCTGACGGCGTGATCCACTACGTCGCATCCGGCACGGATGTGGCCTACAGCTACGCCGTGATCAACACGGGCGACACATTCCTTGCGAGCATCACGGTGACCGACAACGTGCTCGGCGTCGTGGGGTCGATCGCCGGACCCGTCGCGCCCGGATCAACCAACATCCTGTTTGCCACGAACCTTAACGTGACCGCGGCGATCACCAACATCGGTGTGGCTCGCGCGACACCGTCCGACAACCTCGGCGTGGCCTTGACGAACACGACCCAGGTCACGGACAGCGACGATGCCGTGGTGCAGATCGTCTCCGGCGGTGTCGGCGACTTCGTCTGGGAAGACATCAACGGCAACGGCATCCAGGACGCTGGCGAAGCCGGAATCCCGAACGTGACGGTGCGCATCTACGACGCGACGACGAACCTGGTGGGCACGACAACCACGTCCACGAACGGCTCCTACAGCTTCACGAACCTGGCCCCGGCCGTGTACCTCGTGCGCTTCACGGCGCCGACCGGCTACGCGTTCACGGTCCAAAACGCAGGGACGAACGACCTTGCTGACAGCGACGCGACGCCCGCAACCGGCTTCACGGCGCCGATCACGCTCACTTCTCTGGCGGACCTGAGTGTGGACGCCGGCTTGTACAGGCCGGGCACGGTCGGCGACCGGATCTGGGAGGACCTGAATTACGATGCGAACTTCCAGGCTGGCGAGGTGACGGGCTTTGGCGCAGGCCTCACCGTTCGCCTCCTGAACACAAACAACGTCGTGCTGGCCACAACCGTGACGGACGGCAGCGGCTTCTACCGGTTCACGAACCTGCCGCCCGCTACGTACGTTGTGGAATTCACGATCCCGACCTCGGGCGTATTCGTCCTGCAGAATATTGGAGGCAACACGACGATCGACAGCGACGCGAGCCGCACGACAGGTCGCTCCGCACCGTTCTCGCTCACGTCCGGCGCGACGAATCTCACGTGGGACGCGGGCTTTGTCCGGACAGGCGTGATCGGTGACCACATCTGGTGGGACATCAACAGCAACGGCCAGCATGACGAGAGCCTCGCTACCTTCGGGCTAAACAACGTCACGGTGCGCCTGTTCTCGATCAACGCCGGCGTGACCACGCTCGTGGCGACGACTACGACGATAACCGATGGCGCGGGCGGCAAGGGCTACTATGCCTTCGCAGGCGTGCCGTTCGGCGATTACATCGTGAGAGCGGACACGAACACAGTGCCGACCGCCTTCCGCCGCCGGACGACAGCCGCGTCCTACACTGTGTCGCTGCGTCCCGACTACATCTACTTCGACGCCGACTTCGGGTTCAACCTGACGCCGACACCGGTGGAGTTGAAGAGCTTCGTGGCGATTCGCGAGGGCTCCGATGTGAAGCTTGCGTGGGAGACGGCCCTTGAGTGGGAAAACCTGGGCTTCAATCTCTATCGCTCGACGAGCATCAACGCGACGGGTGATCGTCTGAATAGCGAACTGGTCAGCGGCGCAGGGACCGGGTCAGGCCGTGCGTACGAGTGGATTGATGTGAATGCGTCGAGCGACACGACGTACTACTACTGGCTCGAAGACGTGAGCTGGTCCGGCGAGACGGAAGTCCATGGACCCGCGATGGTCGAGGCCGATGGAGCGGGCGACGACGTCCATGTGGTGGGTCGATTCGCCATCGACAATCCGGATGGCGGAGTCATCCGCATCAAGCAGGAAGTCCTCGTGCAGGCAGGCCTCGGCGCTGTCCCGCCGTCCGAATTGCGGGTGCTGGTCGACGGCGTCGAAGTCGCGGCCTACGTGAAGGCCTGGAACACGACGTTCCGTCCGCGCGACTATGTCTTGTTCCATGCGCCTGCCGGCGCGACGTCGGTGGAACTGGCACGCGGCGAGGATGCGCTACGGATGGAAGAGGTTTATGCCGCGCCCGTCGATGGCGAGGCCGGGACCTGGGTCGGTGTGGCCGGCGAGGATGGCACGCTGCGCTTCGGATCGTCCTCCGACGCCGAACGGTACTTCCTGATGGGCTTCAGCGGCGCGGGCACGGTGCTTCTTGATGTGACCGTGGCCGGGGCGGAGAAGCTCCTGTACGGCTTTGCGGAGATCGTTGCCGAAGGTGACAGCGGCATCTACTTCAGTCCCGCAGCGGGCAGCCCGGCGAACTTCATCGCCGTGAGCTCCTCCAGCGTGATCGATGTGACGCGAATTGACGCACCATGATGCACCGGGTCGGATGGATGTTGCTCCTTGCGGCAGGCGCGGCCTGTGCCGACGCCTGTCGCTGGGACGTGCGAGAAGACCCCGCCGCGGCGGAGTCATTGCTCGTGGATGTGGCGATTCAGGCGCCGGAGTTTGTGGACGAAGGTGGCGCGTTGAAGCCTACGATCGACGGATTGTCGGCGATAGGGAAACCCGGTGCGCCGGATCTCCCGAAGGCCGTGAAGCTGTTGCCGGTGCCGGAGGGACGGTTCCCGAGGGTGGAGGTTCTCAGCATCGATTCGAGCGTGACCAACGGGGTATTGGTCATGCCATGTCCGACGCCCAGGGTGGTGGAGTCGGAAGAGGGGAAGCGGGTGGATACGACGGATCGCGCGAAGGACGATGCGATCTACGGCAATCCGGAAGCCTGGCCGGCTGAGCCGGTGCTTTGCGAGACGGCGATGATGGGGACACAGACCTGGGCGCGGCTTGTGGTGCATCCGATGCAATACGAACCTGTTTCGGGTATCTTCATCTGGCACACGAACGTGACGTTGAGAATCTGGTGGGAGAAGAGTCCGGAATCCTAATACGATGAATCAGGGGGTGCGTGTCATAGCGCTCATCGCCAGTTTGGGCCTGGCGGGGAGCGAGGGTGCGTTTGCAGGGTCATTGGTTCCGCCGATGACTAACGGTGTTCCGTCTGAATTCGCCTTGCGCAGGGCGGGGGCCGATGTCGGCGCGAATCTGCGTGTACGCATTGCGCGGGAAGGCCTCCACAAAGTCACCTATTCCGATTTCGCCGCTGCCGGCATCACGAGCGTCGTCGGCAGCCAGGTCCGCATGTATTGGACGACGCAGGAAATCGCCATCGCGACGTCAACCCAGGCCACGTGGACAACCAATGACTATGCCTTGTTCTGGGGCTGGCCGCATGACGGCCTTTTCACGGATACCAATGCCTACTGGCTGGCGTTGACGGGAACCGGTGTGCGGATGCAGACCCGGAATGCCGCGCCGATTCCATCGTCCGGCGATGTCACCACGCACTGGCGGACGGTACGATACGACACGAGCGCGATCTTCAATCCGTTCTACCTGCCCCTGGTGGAGTCGTTCGATCACTTCGTCTCCCTGCTCATCCTCTCTTCGGCGGACGCCACCTACACCGTGGCGGTGACCAACGGCCTCTCGACGCATTCTGCTTCCATGCGCCTGGGGTTGTGGGGGGTCAGCAGCGATGTAGGGGTCAATCCGGACCATGTGACGAAGGTGTCGGTCAACGGCACGCAGATAGCCAGCATCCTGAATGACGGGCAGGCCTACACGTCGGGCATCGCCTTGCCGGCGGCCGGCCAGTTCAATCCGAACGGGATCAACACGATCACGCTGCGACAGATCGGGACGCCGACGAACGACACGGCCGCGCTCGATTCGGCGGACTTCACCTATCTCGCCAGCAATCGACCGATCGCTGACGTGTTGTTGTGGAACGGCATTGCCGGTGCAACGAACTATGCCGCGCAGCCCTTCCTCGCTACGGACGGAATCGTCCTTGATGTGACGGATCGCGCCAATCCGGTGATCCTGACGAATGCGACGTGGACGGGCGTAACCGGTGGAAGGCAGGTGCGGTTCTCCGATACGGCCGTGACCTCAAACCGGTATTGGGTCGGGGGCGTGTCGGATGCGCCATCGGCTGGCCCCGTGTCCGTGGTCTATTTCCATGAGCTGGCCGACACGAACCGTCAGGCCGACTACATCATCATCTGCTCACCGGAGAATCGCGCGAGCGCTTATCGACTCGCCAAACAGCGCACGCTGCAGAATCTGCGGTCCCTCGTCGTGCCGCTGCGTACGGTCTTTTACGAGTTCAGCTACGGCATCAAGGATGCTGACGCGATCAAGCAGTTCATCGGCTATGCCTATCACCACTGGAAGAAGCCCTCGCCCAGGTATGTCGTGCTGGTCGGCGACGGAACCTACGACCCGCGCAACTACCTGAACGTGGCGGACTACCACGACAGCATTCCTGTTCATCTCGGCGCCTCGGCGACGGAATATTGCTCGCAGGACGGATGGTACGGCACTGTGAACGGGAGCGATTTGCTGACCGATGTCGCGATCGGCCGCATTCCGATTCGCACCGAGGCGTCTTTCTCGAACGTGGTTTCGAAGCTCGTGCAGTACGAAGCGACGTCAGTGACGAACGCATGGAAGAAGAAGGCGCTGGCCGTGGCGGACGGATTTGACGTGACGGCCGGGCTGGACTTCTCGGGCTCCAGCGAATCCAATTTTGTCCAGGATGTCTTCTTCGGTGGCGTAACAGACATCACGCGTGCCTATCTGGACGACAACAGCCCGCCGGTGGTCAGGGCGACGATCACGAACACGATCAACAGTGGCGTGCTCGCGGTGAGCTATTTCGGACATGGTTTCTCGGATTTCTGGTCCTCGACCATGATCTTTGAGACGAATGACGTTCCCAAACTCAACAATAGCGTCTGGCCTGTTTTCACGATGGTGACCTGCGAGAACGGGGACTTTGACGATCCCTTTAAGGAGTGTATCGGCGAAGCCTTGCTGGAAAGGGCGAATCGCGGGGCCATTGTCAGCGCCGCGGCGGGCGCGCTTTCGATACCCGGCGCTGCGGACGTGTTTGCCAACGGATTCTCCACGGCGCTCGTGACGAGCAATTCCTACAAACGCATAGGGGATATGTTCAACAAGGGCCTTCTCGACCTGTGGACGTTTGCGCCGACGGCATCTGAGTTGTTGTTCTATAATCTCATGGGCGACCCCGCGACTAGGATTCATCCGTGAAGCGCATCCTTCCAATCCTTGCGTTGATGGCGCTTGCTGCAGCGGCGCGCGGCGATGCCGTTTCCGACGATGTGCCGGACTCGACGACGTCCGCCGCGTCGATCGTTCCCGGGGCTCCCGCGCTTTCGCGATCGATCGAAGCCGACGCGGATCGGGACAGCTATGCCTTCCCGGCCCTGCCGTGGATCGACTACACGATTACCGTGGCCACGGGCACGATCGGGGATTGTGAGGCGTGGTTTGTCGGCGCAGATGGCTCGACCGAGGTGAGGTACACCAACACGGCGTCAGGAACCCCTGCGACACCCGTTTTCAGAACGCAGGGTCCTGCAACGCGATGCCATGTGGTTGTGCGCGGTTTGGCGGAAATCACCACGGGCACATACACCATCGGGGTCGCGAGCGCTTTCCCCGACGCGACGACGAACGGGCTGCCGGACGATTGGGAAACACAGTACTTCGGCGGACCGGTCACGCCGGGCGCAGACGCGGACGGTGACGGTATTTCAAACGCGGATGAATGGCTGATGGGAACGTCCCCGACGAACATCCTGTCGGCCCTTCGTGTCGTCAGCCTGTCGAATCAGGTCGCCGGGACTACGGTGGGGAGCGCGACCGTTTCGAGCGGCTTCTACCGCGTGACCCGGACGATCGCGCTCGGAAACAGCGCGACGTGGACTGCCTTGAGCAATGCCACATTCATCGCGACAAACAGTCTCTCGCAGATCCTCGACACCACGCCCACGACGAACACGTCGTTCTATCGCGTGGAGCTGCTGTATTGAGCGATCATTTCGCGCGCTTGGCTTTGACGGGGTTGCCGCGGCGCCAGTGGATGTACTGGTTGATGGCGTCGCCGGACCTGGCGAGGCATTCCTTGAAGATGAAGCTGTCATCGGCCTGGCCGAAGCCCGGTATGAAGTCGGGGATGATGTCGATGGGCTTCATCACGTAGTTCAGCGCCACGACGACGGGGGCGAGATGCCAGAAGGATATCTTGCGGTAGCGCCCGTGCCAGTAGTCGGCGCACAGCGAGAGCATGTGCTCGGCATCGAGCTTGTGGATGCGCAGGGGGCTGCGCTGGTTGAAGCGGGCGCTGATCTTGGCTGATGCCTTCACGACCACGGCAAGGTCTTCGACATTCACGCGCTCTGAAGCGCGGATGACGTATTCCTTGATGTCAGCTTCCGTGATGACGGGATCGACCGCTTTGCGCGCTATCTTCTTCGGCTTCGTCTTGGTTCGGGTTGGCATGCCGGAAGTCTACTCGCGCGCTGGCGAATAGTCGAGGGTAGGGCGGCCCGATATGGAGGGACCGGCTTGCCGGTCCGATCAGGAGATGGTCGCCCCCCTTGGCGATGAGTACGAGAACCCCCTTGAAGCACATGGCGGTGGGAATTAGTCTCGCTGTGCGAAGCGGGCCAATCAGGGAGAATGTCCATGCTGTACATCACGAACGCTTGCTTGAGAGAGATAGCCGATAGCCTGAGGTCGGCAGGTTTAAATCACAATGATGACAAGAGCGATATCGACGTTCTGAATCGGGCATCACGGATATTTGCGCTTCATAACGCGACAAAGGACTTGAGCGGGGTGGATTTCGCGAGCACGAAGAGGCGATATCATTTCTACAATGACTGCCCAAGACTGCTCGCCGATCTTGGAAGTCTGCGCAACTCCGGAGCGGCTGTCGTGCCGGTCGACACAACGGAGGCCTTCTTCTCGAGAATTCGCATTCAATGCTGTGTTGACTGCGGCGATAGGCGTGGCGGAGAAGATATGGAAGAGGTCAAAAAGGAGCTTGGATACTAACGCCTGGCTTCTGATCACCTCTGCACCTGATATGCTCAAAGCTCAAGAACCTTGACGAGTTCACCAATAAGCTTCTGAGCAAATGGTCGCACGCGGAGCAGTTTGGGATTCCATATGATGATCACGTCCTTGCGGATTGCCTTTAGTCCCGCGTCGTCAAATCGAACGGTTTCCGCGACTTCACTTGTGCCATCGACCAACGATGGCAGCACGGCGGCGTATCTGCCGCTACGAACAGCTGACAACGCTTCGGGGAATGATTCGCAGACCAACTCTCCCTTCGGGCGATAGTCACCCTTGCGCAGCACCATGTGGATGCGTTGCGTTGTTTTTCCGGATTCCTCAATTAGGGCGAATGCCTGATGTGATCTCAGATAGTCAGAGGCGCTCAGAATTCCTTTGGAGAGCGATTTGGGTACATAGAGCGCAAACGCAACCGTGCCGAGCTTTTTGTGATCAAGGCCTTTATGAGGTCGATCGCTGGAGATTAATCCGAAGTCGAGGCTGAATTCCCGCACCCTCTGAACAATTTCGGTCGATGTCAGGTTGTGAACCTGTATGGAAAAACTGGATGTAACAGGACTTGCAGGGTTAAGGCGTCTTGTCAGGAGCCATTGAACCAGGCTGTCACCCGCGCCTATGCGAATGGTCGAAAGTTGATTGCGGGTGCTGGCAAGAAAATCGTCGAGTGCGAGGAAGTGTGATCGTGCTAGTGCTGCGAGATCTTGTCCCGATTGGGTGACGCAAAGGTTTCGGCCTCGGTGCTCTGTCAGTTCCACACCGCAGAATTCTTCAAGCTCCTTCAGTTGGCGGCTGTATTGGCTCTGTCGTGTTGCGTTGGATCCGGCGGCCTTCGCAATGCTTCCAGCCTCGGCGACCTCAGCAAGTACGCGCAATCGATCGTAAGAAAGACCGCGTCGTGCGAATAGCCGGGCGAATGACTTGTTGATGGTTTCGTTCATCGCCACGTCAGCATCATTCCGTCTATCTAGCAGATGGCAAGACAAGATGCTGGTACTCAACATTCACTACTCACGCGGAGACCATCGCATGACATTTGAGTCAGGTATCCTGTGGGACCAGCTGTTGTCTGAAATGAGTCCTCTGATACTCTCTCATCAACAAATGAGGAACAAATGATCAAGTCCATCGAGATCGAAAACTTTAAATGCTTCGGTGAAAGAGTGCGAGTTCCCCTAGCGCCCATCACGCTGATCTACGGGCAGAACAGCGGCGGGAAAAGCAGCATTCTCCAGGTCTTGAAATTGTTTAAGCAAACCCGAGACCGTGCGCCGCGGAACATCCCGCTGCTTCTTTCGTTGAAGGATGGCGGCATCGTTGATGTGGGTTCTTATAGCGATCTTGTTCATAACCATGACGTTACGAAGGACGTCGCCATCCGGGTGGATTTCGAGCTGAACGAGCACGCATGGTGGGCGTATTGGATGGAGCGGCAGTCCAATGACGTACCGCCATACGAATTGGAAGTCCCGAGCGGCCTCTCGGCCGAACCACCACAAGATCTATCGCCAGCCGAAATCGAAGGCCTCCTTGGTGATGACGTCGACGAGAGTCCTGAACCGCCTGATGATCCACCGTCAGACGAAACGGACGATGTCTGTGGCGAAGAAATAGACGCCATGGAAGAATCGTCACGGGATTCAGTTTCGATCACGTGGACGTTCTCGTTCGATCCGGTTCGAGACATTGTCCTGAAGCGGATCGTAGTCGAACCGTCAGTGGCGGGCGCAGTTGATGCTTGTTCGCCCTCGAGCGATCCATTGATCGTGGAGATTCGGGGAGAAACCGCCGTGGCGTCCCGATTCGCGGGTCGCGAGGCTGTGACTGTGGGCGGTGACAAGCTGCTCATCGCCGATTTGGTGCGGAAGCACAGAGAAATCGTTCTTCGGGGATTGCGGCGCGCAATTAACGTTGAAGTGTTAAACGCACTGCCTCCGCGCGGGAACGAGACGAGGACTATCGGAGAGGATGGTCTCGAGTCTCTGCCTGGATATGCTGAACGATATGCCCAGATCGCTCTGAACTACCGAAAGGCTGTTGCGGCACTTGAGGGTGACGCGAGCGACGAATCGATCCACACATCACAGATCGCGCATGAAAGATGCCGGATCGATCTTAACCGCTTCTGGTTCGAGTGCCGACAGGCGACTATTCCTGTTCTCGATTGGTATGCCTTGGGGCAGCAACCCGAGGCTGTGTATTCCTGCGGTTCCGGGGGTTGGACGGCGACGCGCGGTCCCAACGTGCCTGCACGCGTTAGTTGCGCTGGGTGTTCTGTTGACGAGCTGGCGCAGTTCATCGAGGAGGAGTGTTTGACCGAATTCGATGGTCTCAGGCCTCTGGCACCGTTGCGGGAGACGCCGAAGCGCTTTGAAAAGCTCACGACGTGTAGAGAGCAGGATGTTGGTTACCTGGGAGAGCATCTGGCATCAGTTCTGTCGAACGGAGAAGTTCTCAAGGAGGTCAATGAAGAGGCTGATAGGCTTGGCATCCCCTACGAAATCTCTCTTGAACGCGGGTCTGGTTCGTTTGCAAGCGCGGTGAGCATACGACTCCATCACATCGATCGACCGGGGGGCGACGGGGACAGTCTGGCCGATGTGGGTTTCGGAATTGGTCAGTTACTGCCCATCATTACCCAAATAGTCGCTGCAAAGAACAAGTTGGTGATTCTCGAGCAGCCGGAATTACACATACATCCCCGACTGCAGGCGGAATTGGGTGAAGCACTCAAGAGATTTCCGAATCGTTGCATTGTAGAGACTCACAGCGAGCACATGGTGCTCCGCATTCAGAAGCTTCTCCGGCTTGGCCTAATGTCTGTTGACGATGTGAATATCCTTTACGTCTGCACAAGCGATGGCGCGGCGAACATAAAGACGCTCAGCCTCAATCGCGGCGGGGTGTTTCTCGACCCCTGGCCAGACGGCTTCTTTCCTGAACGACTTGGCGAAATCATGGGTGATGCATGATTGCCTCCGTCGCCATTGATCCGAATTGTCTGGAGCCACTCTTTGGCACTGATGAATCAGCAAAAGCACTCGCGTTCGCGTGCCTTTCCTTGGCTCTTCAGAGTCACATTCTTGTCACGGATAAGGAACGGAAACTCCTGTTAGCGCTCGAGAGCCATTGTCAGAGTCCACTCTTCCCCCCGGTACTGCGATCAGTGCTTGAGGCAAGGCTCAACTCTCAAGCGATCGTTGAAATCGAATCTGAATCTTCGAGACGGGACGCTTTAAGTCGCTTGCCTGGTGACGTCAGGCCCGAGTCCCGTGTGTTGCTTTCTTTGCGGGCTGACAAGCTCGACGCCCTCATCACAGATGACGAAGGGTTCTTTTGCGCCAAGCATGCAGCGCTCGACAGCACGAATCTCTTCACGCTGGGAAAGTTCATACTATCCGAGTTGGGATGTCGTCTTATGCTCGGTGGTGGCGTGTGTGAAACGGCAGGCATGGAAAGGAAGCATTTCGAAGAGCGTGTCATATATCCGATCGTCAAATGGTCCGAGCAGGTCAGTCTGGTGGACAGATTCATCTGCACGGCGATGTATCAGCGTGCCCCCAACTGGGATGAATTTAAACGGACGATACAATGCGTCTATCAAACATGGTGGAACAGGTGCGAGTTGGAGCGCGGTCGGTTCGTTGTGCTAACCGTACCGCGCCGTAGAGAAGGTGAGCCATATCCATCCGAGAAGGAACAGAAGAAACAGGCGAAGGAGCTGATGACAGCACTGGAGCTTGGGCCTGGTGCCTTGGTAAAATTGATCAAGCTGCCTGATGAGTATCGATCCGAGGTGCAGCATGACCGCTATTTGATCACCAATCGGGGAATACATCTCAACCTGTCTCGGGGATTCGATATGATAAAAGGTGACGACACCTTGCTTTCATCAACCATATCTCTTTTCCGCGATACCGGGGTTGTGGTACCGCGAGGAAATACCGTGCTGAAAAGGGGTGTCGGATTGGCGTCCATCGATTTTCCGCCCAATGAGAGTCACGGTGCTCGCTTGTTTGCGCAGACGGTGATTCGCACGCTTCTTAATGCTCCAGTACCGGCTGAGTGCAGTTATGAAGATGTCAAAAGGTGCGGACAGTGAATGTCGGTGCCACAATTCATTTCGATGAGTCAGGTCGTGAGTGGCGTCAGGAGCTTTGTTCCGCAGCCTTGGGCTTGGGCATGCATGTTTTGGAGAGCCGAGCCTCCGTTTTCGTTTGGGACCATGAAATGCCCGTATCATCGCATCGGCATTCTGCTCGATACGCCAATGGACACGTCCTCTTTCGTGAGTGGATTAGTCCCGGAAAGTCGACAATCGGCGTCACATCGAGGCGAGTCTATTTCGAGAACGGATCAAATTGGCCATCATCGCATCCATTTGTCGAATTTCTAAAGCTGAGTGATGTGCCAAGGTTGCCCACACCATCCAGCAGGTTGAAGGCATGTACCGATCTCATGTCGCACCTGGCGACAAAGGTGGCGGGACTAGATCCGCAGCCGCTTGCGCCAGCTCAGATTCGAACGGGACTTGAAGCGAAGACAAGACTGCTGGGTGGCGACGGGTGCCAAAGCGAATTAGGCACGAAGCGTGGGGCGATGTTGCAGCGAGGCGGGTTTTTCAATGTGCCAGATCAATTTGAGGTTGTCGTCACTGACGAATACGATGCGAGTAAGCCTGCTGCAAAATATGCAGAGGAGATCAGCCGGTCCATGCGTCGTACGCGGTGCCCTGGTCGCGTATCGGTCATTCCATTTGCGAATGTTCTGCGCAGGTTGACCGAGTTGGAGGCAGGAGATCAGCCTCGTGGTGCAGGCAAGACTCTGTTGATCGGAGTTCGAGGCAAGCGAGGCGATGCGCTGTCCGTTGCCGCGCAAGAGCTGATTCGGCGACTCGATCGCTACCGGTTGCCCTACAGATTGTTCTCGCTGGAGAACAAATCCATGAATTGGTCCGCCTTTGATCAGCTGGGATCCCTGATTCAAGCCGCGGGAGGACAACCATACGTCCTGAGTCTTCCCTGGCCAACGCACTTAACAGATTCGCCTTTTCTTGTGGGTGTCGATGTCGGTCATCCGCTAGGCGTTCGGGAGAGTTGGGTGACTCTGAGTTTGTTGGACCACCGCGGGGTTCATCTTCAGAGCTGGCGATGCAAACAGGATCGGGATGAAACAATTGCGCCGGCAGTGCTCCGCGCGGGGCTGACTTGGGTGCGCGATCGAATCATAGAAAACGGCGGAAACAGGAATACACCGGTAATTGTGGTGCGGGACGGTCGATTGCACAGCGGGGAGAAGTTGCACCAATACCGAGAGGGGTTGGGGTTTCCGCTGAGCTTGGTCGAGATCGACAAGCGTAGAAATCCTGAGTTGTTCATCGCCGGTTCACAACCCATGCCCGTGTCCGCTGGTACTGAATGCTCATTCGGTTCAGGGATGACGCGATTCATTGTGCCGGTAGGAGCCCGCATGCCAAACGACCTCCCGCGTGTATTGAAGATCGTAATGACACCCGAAATGGACGGTTTGCATCTGGGAATGGATGCTATGTCCGAATTGATTGTCGGGCTGTCGTATTCACCCGCATTAGGGTTGCAGCCTCATACCCTGCCGGGTCCCATCTATTGGGCTGACGGAATCGCCGCCATCGGAGAAACCAATCACCAGTTCTCCGGACAGAATATCACCTACGCAGGCACCCATGAACTCGCTGCACGCTGAATCATTAACCGCGCGACTGGTCAGTTGTTCCGTTCTTTACATGGCAACGTTGGGGTTCAGTTCGGAGCCCTCAACATCCTTTACGAATAAGCCCTTTGTTCATCCTAAGTTGGTGGAGGAACTCGTCAGTGCCCCGTTCGAGAAGAGCGGATCGGATCAGGTTGTTGCCGTCGACCTATTCGGATCGCGGGGTGCCAATCGATACTGCTGTGAAGAGTATGCGGTTGTTGATGATCCTGGACGAGGTGCCTACGTGTCGTATGAAAAATGGGAGGACGGTCGGCATCATTCGTTTGGATATCAGTTTGTTGGTCAGTCGGATTCAGGGATAGTCGTTCTTCATGCTAGGGAGTCGGATGGTGGTTCCGGCGTGTGGCATCAATTACTTTTTCTGACCATCGTTGAAGATCATGGACTCGAGGTGAGTCCTGACGGGAAGTCGCTAAACCTGACGAAGCATCGAAGTCTGGTGAAGAAACTCGGATGTCACTTTCTGGATGATCGGTGGAAGGGTTTCTTGAAGGTAGAAGGAAATTCGCTGTTCATCGGTGAGAATCAGGGCTGGTTTAGCGAAAACGTGAGCGATGAATATCCGCCCAAGGACTTCCTTGGGTGGGCTACCATCTTGACACTTCCCTCTGATCTCCGACAACCGAACGGCGGCGATTAGTATTCGCATCGGGCCATGTGACCCATGAACGAGTCATCGACAGACATACCGAAGTACAAGTTTCGAAGGATGGGATTCAGCCAGAAGGGCGGAAAGACATACTACTTCGGAAAGAAAAGCGTCACGGTTCTCAAGGGGTGGCCAAAACCTCAGGCTTGGGCGAAGAGCGGAAAACATCCGTGGCGATGTGTCCGTCTTGACGCGGATCTTCCCATGTCGATTCTGGTTCGCGCGCTGAGCCCCCAACCGCCACCCGATCCGCTCTATATTCCCGAAAACGAAACGTCCGAGGAGAGGTTAAAGAGGGAGAGCTTCGAGTTGCGGAGGGAGAAGGGGATCGCATGGGAGCGTCAAGTAGCCGTTAGCTTCTTCGATTCGGTACCGTCGAATGTCGTCGAACTCCTGAAGCAGTTCAAGGAGCGGTGGTGGTGCCTGTTCACCCTCTTTGCCCGATGTCCTCGGGCTGTCGAGTTGGCCCATTCGAATCCGGCACTTTGCTTTGCCTTGGCCAGTAATTGGGTTTTTCACAAACCGGCCGTCAAACGTCCGCTACGGGAGGCGCGCCGCTTGATCGGGCGACGGCAGCGCGCTATTGCCGGTTGGCTGGGATTCCCGCCGACTGAGCACACTCGGCGTGTGCTGTCTCGAATCCCCATTGAGGAGATCACCGTATCGCGCCTCTTCAACATTCGACGCGGTCTGCTGGATCCCGAAGTCGGCAAGACGCTTGGACATCTCCGAGTAATCAATGGTCTTGTTTTGGACGCGATCGGCTATCCGCTGGAAGTGCAGAATATCGGTCCGTCGTTCCTGCACGATTTGGCTTCATGGCTTCCACCCGCTGGTGGTGAGCTGGTTGGCGAGACGCCTTTGGCGTTGTTGCGAGATGCCCGGAATATGGCGGGGCACCTCGAAAGACCGATGCCTTCGGTCTTCGCGAATATTGCGCATCTGCGGAGCTTTCACGACCGCTTGGTTGCTGAGTATCAAGACCGGCCAATGAGAGATGAAGTGATACTCATTCTTCCTAGCGAGGAGGTTGCCAGTATTCCGCCACCTCCGCTGGCCGGGACAGATGTCATCGTGCCGTTGATTACTCCGGACGAGATCCGGGACGAGGCGGCGACAATGCATCATTGCGCGGATGTCTATCTACCGCGTGTAAAGAAGGGTGACTGCTTCTTGTATAAGGTTCTGGCCCCGGTAAGAGCCACGCTGGAGATTCGTCGCACCAAGTCGGGCTGGATGGTTGCGCAGTTGCGCGGATTCAAGAATGCAAGCGTGAGTGCGGAACACAGAGCAGTCGTGAAGGCTAGCCTCTTTGGCAAAAACCCTGAGGCAGTTCTTTCCCCGTTGTGCTGATCGCCCGACACGAGGTCGTCTGCGGGTGGCGTACAAATTCTTGCTCAGAACGAGTGACGAATCTGCTTGCCGCGTTGAGCCACACTCGGGCTGGTCGGTGAGCCGTGACATGGACGAGGAGCGGCTCATCCGGAGGATTCGCCCTACCACCATCACCTAGATCTTCGGATTGACCTTGGACCACTGGTCGAGTGGGGGTAGGAGACCCATCGCGACGACTTCGTCGCGGAGCTTTACGAGGTGACCGTAGGAGACCTTGAGTTCGGCGAGTTCGGCGGCGGTACCTGTCGGCGAGACAAACGAGACGCCGTCCTTCGTGAGCTTCGTTTCCATCGCCATCATGATCTGGGGGAACTCGGGGGTGTTGACGAAGCAGCCGACCGGCCAGTCGTAGCCTTGTCCGTCCATCACGGCCTTGATCATGAGCAGCGTCTGGTGCGCGGGGCTCTGGTAGGAGCTACGGCCGCGCAGCTCGATGATCTTCTTGCCGCCCTGTTTCACGTGCAGCTGGATGGCCTTCCACTGGTCTTCCGTCAGCGCAGGCGTGCCGATGAGCGAAGAGATTGGCTTGCCGTCCACCTTGGCCGTGCTCGCGAAAGGGGCCATCTGCTCGCCGTGTCCGCCGTAGGTGCGGCAGCCGGTGACCTTGTCCTGCGCGACCTTGAAGTGCTGGGCCAGCGCGGTCTGGAGGCGCGTGCTGTCGAGGGCCGCGAGGGTGCCGACCTTCGACGGCGCGAGGCCGCTGTGGACGAGGACGGTGAGACCGGTGATGTCGGCGGGGTTGAATATGATCGCGGCGAACTTCAGGTCGGACGCGTAGGCGCGGATGTCGAGGCCGAGCTGCTTGGCGATCTCGCAGTTGCCTTTGAGCAGGTCTTCACGCGTCATGCCTTCCTTGCGCGGAGCGCCGCCGGAGGAGACGATGTACTTCGCGCCGGTGAGCGCTTCCTTGATATCGGTCGTCCACGTCACGCGGGCGCCGGGGAATGCGCAGTGATAGATCTCTTCCGCCGCGCCCTGCAGGCCCTTCGCGAAGGGATCGTACATGCAGACGTTGGGCGTGAGGCCCATCGTGAGCGCGGACTGTACGAGGTTGGAGCCGATGGCGCCGGCGGCGCCGAGAATCACAAGCTTGTCATTAGTAATGTAGTTCATGCCGAAGTCCCTTCCGTTCGATGGGTCCTATCTACCCTTGATTTCCAATGGTTGGAACATTTTTTGACGGCGATTTCCAGTCCTTGGAAGTCTTGGGTGGTACGCAATCGCTGGTCAGGGATACCACGATGGGGGTCGGGGCTTTCGGTTTGATTGAACGATTGCCCTGTGCGACCATCACGACAATGGCAACGTTAGGAAAACCTTCCGGCCTTTCTGCTGTTGACCGGTCCGTCTGGGTCGAACTGCTACGGTTGATGATTCGCTCGCGTCGTACCGAGGAGCGTCTGATCCGCCTCTATCATCAGGGACAGATCTTCGGCGGCGTCTATACCGGGATCGGCCAGGAAGCGATCGGCGCGGCATCGGTCCTGGCCTGCAATCCTGAAGACCTTTTCGCACCCGCGATCCGTGACATGTCGGTCCACCTCGGCCGCGGCGAAACGCTCGCGAACATGTTTCGCCAGTGGCTCGCGCGGGAAGGCAGTCCGACCCGCGGACGCGACGGCAACATCCACAACGGCAACCTCAAGAACGGCGTCTATCCGATGATCTCCCACCTCGGCGCGATGATCCCGGTCGTGGTCGGTGGCGTGATGGCGAAACGATTCCGCGGCATCAATGCCATCGGCGTAGCCTACATGGGCGAGGGTACGACGAGCACGGGCGACTTCCATGAAGGCGTGAACTTCGCGGCCGTACGCGACGTGCCGGTCATCATGATGCTGGAGAACAACCAGTACGCTTATTCGACGCCGACGAACCTGCAGTACCGCTGCAGGCAGCTCATCGACAAGGCGCCGGGCTACGGGATTGAAGGCGTGCGTTGCGATGGCAATGACGCCATCGGACTCTACCTTACGTGCCGGGAGATTGTGACAAGCATCCGCGCGAAGCCTCGGCCATTCCTTGTAGAATGCGACACGATGCGCATGCGCGGACACGGCGAGCACGATGATTCGTCGTATGTGCCGAAGGAGATGTTGGAACGGTACGCTGCAAAGGATCCGATCCTTGTCGCATCGAAGCGGCTTATCCAGGAACGGATTCTCACCGAGGCCGAAATCACCGAAATGGATAGCGCATGCGTTGCCGAAGTGGATCGCGCGGCCAACGAAGCGCTGTCCGAACCACCGCCCGATCCGTCGTCGCTGCAGAGGGGTGTCTATGGCGGCGAGTGAAGTCACCTTCCTTGAAGGCATCCGGCAGGGCATGCGCCGCGTCATGCGCGACCACGACAACGTGGTCCTGTTCGGCGAAGACGTCGCAGCCTTCGGTGGCGCCTTTAAGCTGACGGCGGGCTTCCTGGACGAGTTCGGACCTAAGCGTGTGTTCGACACGCCGATCAGTGAATCCGCCATCCTCGGTGCCGCCATCGGTATGGCCACGCAAGGTTTACGCCCCGTCGTGGAACTGCAGTTCGTGGACTTTGGCACCACGGCGATGCATCAGGTTTTGAACAACGCGGGAACGTTGTGCTACCGGACGGGGACCAGCGTGCCCATGGTGATCCGAGCGCCGTGCGGTGGTGGCTTTCAAGGCGGGCCGTTCCACTCCGAAGAGTTGGAGGCGATGTTCTGTCACATGCCCGGCATCAAGGTGGTTTATCCCGCGTTTCCGTCGGACGCCCGCGCCTTGATCGCGGCCTCCATCCTCGATCCGAACCCCGTGGTGTTCCTCGAGAACAAGTTCCTGTACCGGCGCGTGAAGGAGATCGTGCCCGAGCGCTTTGAACCGGCGAAACTCGGGTCGGCGCGGGTCTGCCGTGCCGGGAGCGATGCCGTGGTGCTCACGTACGGCGCGATGGTGCATGAGTCGATGCGTGCCGCGGAGCGTATCGAATCGGAGCACGGGCATGAGGTCATGGTGGTCGATATGCGGACGCTCAAGCCGTACGATGCCGATACGGTGATCGCGGCCGTGGCGGTTACGAATCGCGTTCTCGTTGTGCACGAAGGCTGGCGCACCTGCGGTTTCGGGGCGGAACTTTCCGCGCTGGTCGCGGAGCGGGCGTTTCATCTGCTGGACGCACCCGTGCGTCGCGTCACTGCGCCGGATACGCCGGTTCCCTTCGCGCCGGAACTGGAGAAGGCGTATCGTCCGGGCGTGGACAAGATCGAGAACGCGCTGATGGAATTGATCGAGTACTGAATCTGAGATGCAAAATGTACCTGTCATCATGCCCCAGATGGGGCAGAGCATAGCCGAAGGGCAGATTGTCAAATGGCACAAGCATGTCGGCGATGATGTGGCTGCCGACGAGATCCTCGTGGAGATCGAGAGCGACAAGATCAACTTCCAGGTGGAGAGCCCAGCGGCGGGCAAGCTGTCCAGTTGCCTGAAGCATGAGGGGGATATCGCTGTCGTCGGGGAGACCATTGGCCTGATCGCGTCCGTTGTCGCAAAACCCCTCCCGAAGCGCGGCGAAGGAAAGCCGCACGCGGGGCACAACCAGGAGCAGATCCTGGTCGGGACCACGTCGGGGATGGAGGGTTTCGAACTCGACAGCCTGCCCGATGTTACGCGTGACTGGCATTCGCCGTATGTCCTGCGTCTTGCCGTCCAGAACGGCATTTCGAGCGCCGAGCTGAAATCCATTCCGGGCTCGGGTCGCCAGGGCCGGATAACGAGGGACGACATCCTGCGCTACATTGGCCAGCGCATGTCGAGTGCGTTGCCCCCTTCGCCATCACGACCGCAGGAGAGTTTGCCGCCGGACGCTGCCGAGCAGGGCGAGGTCGTGCCCATGACCACGGTGCGCAGGACCATTGCGGACCACATGGTCCAATCGATCCACACCAGCGCACACGTCACGATGGTGCATGCCGTGGACATGACCCACATCGTCATGCTGCGCGAGAGCATCAAGCGCGTGTTCGAGCAGAAGTACGGCGTGAAGATGACCTACATGACCGTCATGATTTATGCGACGGCGCACGTGCTGAAGGACTTCCCGACGCTCAACGCGGCAGTCTACGGCGCGAACATCGTGCGGAAGCGCGATGTGAACATCGGGATTGCCGTGGCGCTGCCGGACGAGAGCCTTGTGGTTCCGGTCATTCGACATGCCGACAAGATGTCGTTCCCACAGATCGCGCAAGAGGTGGACCGGCTCGTCAGGCTCGCCCGCGAAAGAGCACTTCGGCGCGAGGACGTCGAAGGCGGCACCTTCACCATCTCGAATTTCGGCGCGTTCGGGAGCCTTATCGGGACACCGATCATCCACCAGCCGCAGGTCGCCATCCTCGGCATGGGTGCGGTGTTCAAGGCGCCGGTTGTCGTTGATAACGAGATCTGCATCCGCGACCAGATGTACCTGAGCTTCAGCTTCGACCATCGCGTGATCGACGGGGCGATGGGAGGACGGTTCCTCAATGCGATCCAGTGTTTCACCGAATCGCTGACCGAGGACGCCCTCGACATCGCGACGCTGTAGTAGCGCCTCCGTGCCTACCCCGCGCTTATGCGGGGAGGCGCAGGGAATCAATATCCCGCTCGCGGAGCGGGTACTACACCTCAAGCGGGAGCTTGACCCTTCTGCGCCGTCGCTGCTACAACGCTCAACATTATGGGACAACAACTTCGCACTCGTGTTAAGAAAGCAGCTCGTGTCCGCCGTGATAAGCGCCACAAGGAAATCGCCCGCAAGAAGGCGAAGTCCAAGCCGGCCAAGTAGCGGTTAAGGATCGATGCAATTTCCCGTCGTCCGTTCGCGGACGGCGGGTTTTTGCGTTTTGGGGGAGGGCGATGCGGTCAATCTCGGCGTGACACCGGATGAGGCGCGCACTATCCTTCTCCCTCAAGGTGCTACATGATTCTTATCGTCGATGACGATCACACGATAGTCCAGTTGCTGCGCGAGCTGCTCGAGAAAGAGGGCTTCGAAGTTCGCACAGCCTACAACGGTGAAATGGCCTACAAGCACCTGCGCGATCCCAAGTGTCGCGGCATCCTTCTCGACATGTTCATGCCCGGCATCAACGGCGCGGAACTTCTCATGCTGATGTCCGCGGAGAAGATCAAGATTCCCGTCATCATTATCGCGGGATCGCCCGATTTCGACGAAGAAGAGATGAAGCAGTTCGGCAATGTGAAGCAGTTGCTGCACAAACCCTTCTATCCGGAAGACGTCATCTCAGCCGTCCGCAAGCACTTGGGCACCCCATGAACGGGCGGGACGCGATCTCTCGCGTCCGCTGTTGCGGAGAACGGCGCGCGGTAGCCGGCGTCATAGCCCTTCTTTTGCTGGCTGGCTGCACCTCCTACGACCCGCCTGGAACCACGCGCGGCGATGGTGTGCTCATGCGGCGTGATGCTTCGATGCGGCCGACCGTGGCGGTGACGGATTTCGACAACAAAGCGAGCTTCTCCGGGCAGTGGAACCTGGGGCAGGGCATCGCGGACCTGGTCGTCGCCAAGCTCGTGGAGACCGAGCGAGTCGAGGTGCTTGAGCGACAGCACATCGGCGACGTCGTCGGCGAGATCGTGCGCCAGGGCCAGGAGTTCTTCCGGCAGGAAGGCCGCGTCGAGAAAGGCAAACTCAAGAACGCCCAATACCTCATTCGCGGCGTCGTGAACGACTTCACGGTGACGGGTGACGCGTCCGGCTGGTTTGGTGTCTCACAGGCTGCCGGCGTGAAGGTGAAGGGACAGAAGGCGCGCGTTGCGATTGCGATGACGCTGTCGGATGTGACCACGGGCGAAATCATCTCGGCCACGAAGGCCGACGGAACGGTGTCGGCCGGCGGCTTCGGCGCCGGTGTGAACTACAAGAGCGTGAGTTTCGGAGGCGACGCCTATTTCCGAACACCCCTGGGTAAAGCCACGGAGATTGCGATCGGGCGCGCCGTGAAGAAGATCCTGCACGATTTACCCGCGCAACTCTGGCAGGCTCGTGTGGCCGAGGCGGCCGGCGACACCGTCATCCTGAACGGCGGGCGCAATGCAGGTGTGCGCGTGGGCGACATTTTCTTCGTACGGGAACCCCCGAAGTCGGTTACTGATCCGGTGACGGGAAATGTCATCGACCGGCTGCCGGGCCGTTTGATCGGAAAACTTGAAGTGAAGACGGTGAACGAAACATCGTCGCACGCGACCCTCGTGCAGGGCGCGGCGAAACGAGGAGACCACCTTGAAGAAGCGAAATAGCGTGCTGGCCGCGACGGTTGCCATCCTCCTGATTTCAGGTTTGTCGGCGTGCAAGAAGGGAGCCCCGATTGAAGGCGGGCCTGCTATTCCGATGGCGCAGTTCGAGGCCGATGTTGAAAAGAGCACGGGTGTCTATGTCGTCGATTTCTGGGCAACGTGGTGCGGTCCCTGCCGGACCATGAAACCCATCTTCGAAAAGGTGGAGAAGGAACTCGCCGGCAAAGCGAAGTTCCTCAAGGTGGATGTGGACCAGAACCAGGAGCTGGCGCAGCGATTCAATATCGAGGCGATTCCGACGCTCGTGCTGTTCAAGGATGGCAAGCCGGTCGAAACAAAAGTCGGGGTCTTGCACGAGGCGGAATTCAAGGCGTGGATTGAAAGCCAGCTATGATCGTTTTTCTCGAAGGCACCCTTGTTGAGAAGCAGCCTGCGCGCATTGTCCTTGATGTTGGTGGCGTGGGCTATGAGGTGACGATCCCGCTCAGCAGCTACGAGAAACTGCCCGATGAGAACGCCAAGTGCCGGGTCCTGATCCATGACCACATCCGCGAGGATTCGCACGATCTGTTCGGCTTCTTCACCGATGGCGAACGTCGAATGTTCACGCTGCTGCTCGGCATCAGTGGTGTCGGCCCGAAGACGGCGATTGCCGCGTTGAGCGGCCTATCCGTTCGTGACATCACAGCCGCCATCGCGCAGGGCGATGTGAAACGGCTGAGTTCCATTTCCGGCATCGGCAAGAAGACTGCGGAGCGAATCGTCGTGGAGTTGAAGGATAAGCTCAGCGCTGGCGAATCCATGGCGGCGCTCAGCGGTTCGGGTGAAGCGGTGCCGGAGGAGCAGGGCATTCACGACGCCGTACTGGCCTTGATCTCACTCGGCTACAAACAGGCCGATGCCATCAAGATGGCCCGTACCGCCGTCGAAAAACTGGGCGACAAGCCGAAGACAGAAGCTATCCTTCGTTTTGCCCTGGCTCGTTGAGATCGTTGAAAGGGAACGCAGATGAAAACACTTTTCCATGTGATGCTGACCGCGGTTTTGCTGACGACGCTTAACGCCTGCACAACGGTTACAGTCAGTGAAGACGGAAACACTGTCGCGACGGCTAGCGGCGCCTTGATGTCATCGATCGAATGTACGACCACGCAAGCGCAAGTTGCTGCTGGCGAAGTGCTGGCCGAATACGGTTTCGCCCTCACGGACACGACGGAGAAGGACGGTCGCACCACGCTCACCGCCCGTGGCGCAAAGGACAAGAAGTACACGATCCAGATCTCCCCCGTTTCCGAGAAACTCACCAGCATCCAAGTCCGCGGCCCCGGCAGCGCCGAACAGGGAACCCAGCTGCTCCTCTTGCGCAAGATCCGCGAAGCGGCCGACGGCAAGCCCTGATCAGGTATCGGACGCCGATTCGAAATCATCCCCGCGGAATAGCTCCTTCAACATGAGTTCGCGTTCCTATCACGGTCCATCGAATGTGGCTGCGGGTATGCTGTATGGGCTGGTCGCCGTCATCCTGTTCAGCCTCACGCTTCCCGCTACACGGCTGGCCCTGGTGTCGTTTGACCCTGTGCTGGTCGGACTTGGGCGCGGACTCCTTGCCGCGTGTTTTGCTGCTCCGTTGCTCTACTTTACGCGTCAACGCAGACCGAGCCGGGCGCAGGCGGGAAGCCTCTTGATCGTCATCCTGGGTGGCATTGTTGGGTTCCCTGTTTTAAGCGCATGGGCCATGCAATATGTGCCGGCATCGCATGGCGCGGTTGTGATTGGCTTGCTTCCTCTATCGACGGCATTGACCGGAACCCTGCGCGCGCATGACCGGCCGTCACCACTGTTCTGGTTCGCGAGTGTGCTGGGCAGCGTTGCTGTGGTGGTATTCGCCTTGGCGAGAGGCGGTGGCCATTTGCACTGGGCTGATCTCGCGCTGCTCGGCGCCGTGATCGCCACGTCTCTCGCGTATGCAGAAGGCGGCCGGCTGGCCCGCGAGTTAGGCGGATGGCAGGTCACGTGCTGGTCGCTGGTTCTTGCGTCGCCGTTCTTACTCTTGGCGGTGGCCTATCTTGTCAGCAAGCACGGCCTTCACGGGACGCCCACCGCTTGGGCGGGGTTTGCATATGTCAGCCTGATCAGCGCGTTCCTCGCGTTCTTCGCCTGGTTCCATGCCTTGTCGCTCGGAGGCGTGGCGAAGGTTGGTCAGGTCCAGCTTTTTCAGCCCTTCTTCACGCTGATCTTCTCCGCCCTTTTCTTCGGCGAGACGTTCAGCACGCAGGCGCTTCTCGCGATGATCTGCGTCGCGCTGTCGATCTATCTGGGACGAAGAGGCGGCGTGGCCTTCGCCCCATCAGGGAAGCGGGCGAATGGGAAGTTAGAGATGTGAGACTCGAGATTTGGAATTCAGAATCGTACTCGCATCTCGTATCTCAAATCTCGCATCTACCTCTTCAGTATCTCCGGCCAGTTCGTGTCTGCCTTCGCGATGAATCCCGGGATGTCCTGAGACCATTTGGCCTGAACGTCGGCGTCGTAGTTGAGGTAGAGTTTGTCGTCCACGATCTTCCACGCCGTGGGATCGATGTTCGCCGTGTAGCCCTGTGAAACGGCCCAGGCGCAATAGCCGCCATATTGGGGTGCATACCTGGCCGGATCCTTCGCAAAGGCGTCGCGGTGGGCGGCGGACGCGAATTGCCACGTCGCCCCGTTCCAGTCGAAGACGAAATCCTTCGTCCCCTTCACGGGCTTGCTTTCGGTGAAATAGGCCACGGGGTCGTAGCCCTTGATCGCTACCTTCCCGAAGAGCGACGTGTTCACCGGCGACACCGCGAACACCGGACTCGCCAACAGCAACGCTGCCCACACGACAAATCGCTTCATATCTCATCCTCCTGTCTTATGGGTCGGCGCACCCACGGTTTCCTTACGCGCTTGTGAACGTGTCCGCTCGAAGATTCGGTCATGCTTGACGATGATATCATTAGTGATACTATCTTTCGATGGCGCGAATAGAAGCTATCGTTGAATCGATGCGGAACAACCCGAAAGGGGTTCGGTTCAACGATCTGGTCAAGGTTTGTGAGTACTACTTCGGACAAGCGCGACAAGGCGGCACGAGCCATCGCATATACAGGACACCGTGGCCGGGGGATCCGAGGGTGAATATCCAAGCGAGCGGGGGAAAGGCCAAAGCATATCAAGTCCGGCAGGTGCTGGACGCGATCGACAAGTTGAGGGGGACATGAAGGCACTGCGAAACGATCACTATACGTACCGTGTCACATGGTCGGAGGATGACCAGGAGTATGTGGGACTTTGCGCGGAGTTTCCGAGCCTTAGCTGGCTGTCTTCGACGCCGGAGACTGCGCTCAAGGGCATTCGGGGTGTTGTCGCCGATGTCATTGAAGATATGAAACGATCCGGAGAGGAAGTTCCGGAACCCTTGGCTTCAAAGGTCTTCAGCGGAAGATTCATTATTCGCGTTCCTCCCGGTGTGCACCGCAGGCTGGCGCTGGAAGCCGCTGAGGCCGGCGTCAGCCTAAACCGATTGGCCAGTGCAAAATTGGCGCAATGAGCACCGGGTTGTGGTCCCGCGTCCCTGAAGAATAGAAAGCAGCGAAGAGATGCCTGCACATGGCCAAATACAACTCAGATATCCATTTCCCTGTGATCCTCAGTCGGGCATGCTGAACTCCATGAGTGTAAACCTTTTCATGATGCAGTCGATTGTCACGGGTGACGTGGCATCCATTTGCATACTGACTGGGGGATGAACCATGGCAACCGCCACCATTAGGATGTTCTTGGCGTTCGGTGATCCGACAAGGTTGAGAACGGCAGAGGTTTCCAATTGGACTGGAAAGGCCGTAGCGGGGCCACGAAGTGAGTTCGACAGCTTGCTAGAGCGTGAAGAGTCTCAGAGATCGGGCGTCTACCTACTTGCTGGCATAGACCCAGAATCTGGCAGACAGGCTATTTATGTTGGCGAGGCAGAGTGTATCCACGCTCGGATCAAATCGCATCTCGACAAGGACTTCTGGAACCGAGTGGTGTTTGTGGTGAGCAAGGATGAAAACCTGACGAAGGCACACATACGCTATTTGGAAGGGCGACTGATAGATCTAGCGAGAGCCGCTGGGAAGGCAATTGTCACGAATGGGCAGAGCAGTGGCGCGAGACTTCCCGAATCTGACAGAGAGGATATGGAGGTGTTTCTTGAGAAGATCTGCCAGCTCTTGCCCGTGCTCGGCGTTGATCTCCTTGTTTCGGCAGCGAGACCGATCACGGAGGGGCGCGTGATCATGACGTGCGAGATCAAAGGCCTCATTGCGAGAGGTTATAGAACCCCCAACGGATTCATTGTTCTCCGAAACTCCGAGGCCGTAGCGGAAGAAAGAGCGTCTGTGGAGAAATGGCCGTGGCCGCGAAATATGCGCACGGCTCTGAAGGAAAACGGGTCGTTGACTGCCCGCGGGGACAGATTGGTCTTCTCGCAAGATGTCGAATTCTCCAGCCCAAGTGCTGCTGCGGCAGTCATTCACGGTGGTCATGCAAATGGCCTTATCTCGTGGAAGACTAGCGATGGGAAGACGCTGAAAAAGCTTGAGGCCGACTTGTAGTTGAGGATAGCAGACCGATACAAAGGCGGCAGACCTCATCCCAAAGTGACCGATGCGATACTCGTTCCGACAAAAAGGGATTTCACAACCCGAAGCGGTCGGGCATGCTCTCCCGCATGAGTGAGCATTTTGTCTCCGAGACGCTGGGGAAGGCGGATACGGAATTCGATATCAGCCTGCGTCCCGGCAAGTTTGCGGATTTTGTGGGTCAGGGGAAAGTCCGCGAACGGTTGGAACTGTTCGTGCAGGCCGCAAAGGGACGGAAAGACACGCTCGACCATATCCTGCTCTTCGGCCCACCCGGACTCGGCAAAACCACGCTCGCCTACATCGTTGCCGAGGCGATGGGTGTGAACATCAAGTCCACGTCCGGGCCTGTCATCGACAAGGCCGGCGATCTCGCGGGTCTGCTCACCAATCTGGAGCGCGGCGATATCCTGTTCATCGACGAAATTCATCGCCTGCCCCGCGCGGTGGAGGAATACCTTTACTCCGCGATGGAGGACTTCGTTATCGATATCGTGATCGACCAGGGTCCGAACGCGCGCTCGGTCCGATTGAATATCCCGCGTTTCACGCTGATCGGAGCGACCACGCGCAGCGGACTGTTGACCGCGCCGCTGCGGTCCCGCTTCGGCCTCAGCAACCGATTAGACTACTATACGGCGGCGGACTTGAAGACGATCGTCCATCGCTCCGCGAAGATCCTGAACGTGGATATCGACGAGGCGGGCGCTGCTGAAATTGCCCGACGCTCACGCGGCACGCCGCGCATCACAAACAATCTCCTCCGCTGGGTCCGCGACTACGCGCAGGTGAAGGCCGACAACAAGATCACGCAGGCCGTCGCCGACAAGGCGCTTGCCATGCTTGATATCGACGAACGCGGCCTCGACGAAATGGACAAGCGCATCCTCGAAACCGTGATCCACAAATTCAGCGGTGGCCCCGTTGGCGTGAACTCGCTCTCGGTGTCCGTGGGCGAAGAAGCCGGCACCATCGAGGAAGTTTACGAGCCCTACCTGATCCAGGAAGGCTACCTGAAGCGCACGCCGCAGGGGCGCGTGGCGACCGAGCGTTGCTACGAGGTATTCGGCATCAAGCCGCCGAAACAGACCGGCGATCTATTCTAGCGCGACAGCTGGCTTACGGAAGATAAGCGCCGACTTCACGAAGTCGCTCACGCAGCTTGCCCACGTCAACGGCATGGACATCGTGGTTCGGAAGGAGCGACGCGTGGGCGGCGGCCATGCCTGCGGCCTCGCCCATGGCGAGGCATACCGGCATCACGCGCACGCTTCCCTGCACGACACGTTCGCATGAGATGGAGCGACCGGCCGCGATGACGTTGCGCAGCCCTTTGGGCGTCAGGCAGCGATAGGGAATTCCGTGCGATTCGCCCGGAGCATATCGGACCGTGTGCTGAATCCCCTCTTTCCGGGAGGCAAGGTGCGCTTCGACCTCGGCCTTTGCGTGATGGACGTCGATGAAGTACGAGTTGCGGCAGATCTCGTCGGCAAAGGTGCGGCGGGCGAGATAGTCGTCCAGCGTCAGGATGTAATCGCCGACGATGCGCCGGGTCTCCCTGATGCCGACCACGCTCGCCGTTTGCACGAGGTGGGCGTTGCCAAACGCATCGGGACAGAATTCAGCGAGCGCGTCGCGGAACGCTGCGGCCAGTTTGCGACCGTGTATCAAGGCGCGAGAGACCGACGCGGGGTCGGTGTTGTCGACGTCTCACAGGTGACCCGCATTGAACCCGACGACGCCGGGGCCTACGACATTTGAACAGCAGTGCGCATCCGGAATGATCGGATAACGACCTGATGCAACGATCCGGTAAACCGGGCTTTCCGGATTCATACCGTGAATCCGGCGTCCGCCTTGATACGTCGTCCGGAACGCATAGTCGTCCACGTTACTCAGCAGAAAGCAATGGGTGGCCGGCATCAACTCGCCACCCGGGTCGCTGCCCTTGTGGAAGTCCACGCCGCTCCAGGCGCACAGGTCGGCGTCGCCCGTGCAGTCCACGTAGACCTTCGCGCGGAGCGCCGTAAGCCCGGCTTTGTTGGCGATAATCAAGGTGTCAATCGCGTCGCCGTCCTTCTCCACGGCTGCCACGGCCGTGTGGAAAAGAACGGTGGCTCCTGACTCTGTAACCAGGTGATCGTAGACGCGCTTCAGGCGCTCGGCATCGATCGGTACCCAGTCGAGATCGCCTTCCCTGACATGGGCTATGCCCTTCTTGGCCTCGGTGAATACGCGCTCGGCGATGCCCCGGTAGATGATCTTCTCGTGATCCGAAAACGGGCACCACGCGGGAACCAAAGCGCTGGTGCCTGACCCGCCCAGGGAGCCGGAGCCTTCAATAAGGAGCGTGGCCGCGCCTTCACGCGCAGCGGCGATGGCCGCGGCGCAGCCGGATGGACCACCGCCGGCAACAATCACATCCCACGAGTCATCAACAGGGATATCCCGGGCGGACAGGCGATGAGTCTTCATGTTGAACCTATGCGTTCGTATCCAAGCTCGCGCCGTTGCTCTTGATCACGTCGCGATACCAGTAGGCCGAGTCCTTGAGTGTGCGCTTCTGCGTCGCGTAGTCGACATGGATCAGGCCGAAGCGGTGCTTGTAGCCCTCCGCCCATTCGAAGTTGTCCATGATCGACCACTGGAAGTAGCCCCGGATGTCGACTCCGTCGCGGGCCGCGCGCTTCAACTCCAGCAGGTAGCGCTGGAGGAAGTCGATGCGCTGGGGATCGTGCACGCGGCCGTCGAGTGAGACCCAATCGCAATTGGAGAGGCCGTTCTCCGTGACGACGATGGGGAGCTTGTAGTGTTCGGCCAGCAGCTTGGGACCCCAGTAGAGGGCCTCCGGCGCGCGTTTCCAGACGAAGTGCGTGTGGGGGTGTCCCGCGGGGAAGGGCAGGACGACGGGCTTGCCGTCGTCACCCGCCTTGACCGGTGTGCCGGAGTAGATGTTGACGCCGTAGAAGTCGATCGGCTGCTTGATGATATCCATGTCGGACGGCTTGAACTTGGGCACGGCCTCTCCGTACGCCTTCAGTCCTGCCTCGGGGTAGCGGCCGTGGACCACGGGATCGCCGAACCAGGTGTTGTTCCAGCAGTTGTTGCCGTACACGTCCAGCGTCGCAGTGCGCGCCGCTTCGATATCCGCGGGCGAGTTGGTGACGGGGAAGTAGGCCTGGCCTACGGGCGCCCATCCGATGGAAGCCGGCTTACGCGCACGCGCGCGAATCGTCTGCGCTCCGAGGCCGTGCGCGAGGAGGCAGTTGTGTGCGGCGATGAGGACTTCATGCATGCCGAGTTGCAGGGACGGCGCATGCTGGTGTCCGCCGCCGAGGTGGCCCAGGCCGATGAAGCACTGGGGCTCGTTCAGGGTGATCCAGTGCGAGACGCGATCGGAGAGTCGATCCACCACAACGGCGGTGTAGTCGGCGAACCATTTCGGGCTGTCGGGATTCAGCCAGCCGCCGCGGAGAAACAGGTCGTAGGGGTAATCCCAGTGGAACAGGGTGACCCAGGGCTGGATGCCTTTGGCGAGCAGTTCATCCACGAGCCGATCGTAGAAGCCGAGCCCGGCCTCGTTCACGCTGCCGGTGCCCTGCGGCGTCACGCGGGGCCACGACACGGACAGGCGATAGGCATGAAGGCCGACGTCGGCCATCAACTGTACGTCTTCCTTGTAGCGATGGTAATGGTCGCAGGCCACGTTCCCCGTGTTGTCTTCCCAGATCCGACCCTTCTGCCGGGTAACCATGTCCCATACGGACAGGCCTTTGCCGTCCTCATCCCATGCACCCTCGATCTGGTACGACGCGGCTGCCGCACCCCATACGAAATCCTTTTTGAAGCTCATGTTAGCAGTCTCCCTTCTTGTATCTTGCAGAACGGTTCACACCATCGTCAACCCGCAGCAACGGCGGTCACGCCGGCGCTTGGCGCCACATAGGAATTCAAGCCGCCGAACCGGAGCCACTCGCGGTAAAGCAGGAAGTAGAAGAATCCGCTGGCCAGTAGCCATGCGAAGTTCCAGATGGGGACGAAGCGATAGCACTGGTCGGGTGTCGCCCCGAAGCGCTGCATCGCATCGAGAAAGAACCCGCAGGCCAGGCCGCCGACCATGAGCCCGATGGAACGGATCAGCGCATTGGCCGAGCAGAACTGGCCGTACCGCTCTTGCGGAAGCAGCTTCATGAACATCGGCAGTTCCGATGCCGCGTGGAGCGTCGTGATGGGCAGGCTGGAGAAACACAAGGCGGCGAAGATCCACAGCGCAGTCTGGTCGGTCAGCGTATGACGCAAGAAGAGGAAGGCGATGGAAAGGGGGCCGATCATGGCCTGCAGGAAGGTCGACAGGAGGAGCACGCGCAGCGGGTGGCGATCCTCTTTCTGCGGGCGCCGCGGTGCTTATCGATGACAACTTTACGCTTTCGAGCGGGACCAGCGTTTCCACGGTGAACAACACCGAATCGGCTGGCGTCGGCACATACACAACCGTCCAGGGCTCGCCATTGACCAGCATGTCGATAACGACCGTTTCGGGTTTCGGCGACGGAAATGTGCTGAGGCTGGCCAACGGGGCCCAGACGTATTTCCGGCCCTTTGACGCAGGATCCACGCTCACGCTCAATACGCTGGGCGTAAATCAAACCCTGAGGGTCTCGTTCGACATCCGGTTCGACGGGGGATTCGGTGGAGCTGACAATTTCAGCTTCGGGTTCGTGAATGTCTCGACACCGAATTCCATTCTCTACGCCAACCTCGACCTGAGTGCGGTAGGTGGGCTTGCATCCGAATTTCGCTACAGGACCGCGAGTTTTAACATGTCCGACAACATCGCATCGACTATCGTTGGCGGTGGTTGGACCGAACCCGCGACGGTGTCGACCGCAGCCTACACCATGCAACTTGACGTGACCAAACAGGATGGCGGTGGCTTCCTTCTCGACTACTATCGGGATGGTTCGATCGTCGGCACCAGCTCCCAGAGTGTGTCCAGTGCGTTCGCCGTGAATGCGGGTGGTCTGGCCATCTCCGGCGTGGCCTTCCGGCACTCGAACCTGCCTGGCGTGACGACGTACATCGACAATGTAAATGCCTCCTACGTCAGCAGCGTACCCGAGCCTTCAACAGGCGCGGCGCTCCTGTCCGCAGGCATCGTCGTGCTCTGGGTTTCGCGAAGGAAGCTGATCGGCAAGGGTGAGACGTAGGGTGACCATGGACATCAAGAACAGACACAACGTTCCGGAGGCTCGTCGCCGTCGGCCTCAAACTCAAGCGGCGCGAGGCTTCACCCTGATCGAGCTGCTTGTGGTGATCGCCATCATCGGCATCCTGATGGGCCTGCTCTTCCCGGCGATCTCCGGGGCCAGGGCCAGGGCCGTGAAGACGAAGTGCATGACAAACCTTCGGAGCATCCAGGCCGCGTGCGTGTCTTACGCCACGGACAATGAAGGAAGATTTCCGACCGCTGAGCGTCCCTACGGCTATCCGCATGAGTTCAAGAACTTCTCGGACACGCTCGGCACATACCTTTCCGACGCGCGCGACACAGTCATGTTCTGCCCGGGCCCGCTGAGCCGCGTGCGCAATCCAACGACGCCGCTCTACAACACCCATTACACGACGTACCAGTATTTCAACTTCCCGTACCCGTTTCGCGGCACGTATGCCTCGAACAAACCCAACCTCACGCGCATGAGCACGGCGCCTAACGCCGTTGCGTTGTGGGGCTGCCTGTCTGTGGCGAAGGCGGACGGTACGTCCCTGGGCCACAGCGAAGCATCGGTCAAGGAAACCGTGTCCGGCATGAACGCAGCGTACCCTGACGGCCATGTCAATTGGGTTGACGGTACCGCGCTTGAGGTGTTCTGGTCGGGCAACGGCGACTACATGTGGCCCAAGCCACCGCCCCTTTAGGTCATGAGAGAGAAGCAATACTGATTATGCCAGCCACGATGGAAGACATAGCCCGCGAGTGCGGGGTGACGAAGATGACCGTGTCGCGGGTCCTTGCGGGGAAGGCGAACGTCAAGAACTCGACCCGGCAGAAGATCCTGGAGGCCGCGGCTCGTCTCAAGTACGAGATCAATACGCTCGCGCAAAATTTCAACAACAACCGCTCCGGTTTCATCGCGGTCGCAACACCGTTCGAAGGCCTGCTGGGTTCGCCGTACTTCGGCGAGGTGTTCCGGGGGGTCGACAAGGTCATCCGGGGGTCCGACTACGATCTGGCCCTTTTCAACACCCATGCGGAATCGTTCAACGACGGGGTAAAGCTCGCCCGGTTGTATAGCCAACGACGCGTGGACGGCATCCTTATCGTAGCCGCGCATACCACCGACGATTTTATCGCCACGCTCGAGCACCAGCAGGTTCCCATGGTTGTGATTGGTGAACAGGTGCCCGCCTCGTCCACCTGTTCGATCTCCTGCGAAGATGCACGAGGCATCGAGAAAGTCTGTTCCCACCTCTATGATCTGGGTCATCGGAGGATCGCCTTTGTAGAGGGCCCCCCCGATTTTCTCACGGCCATCCGACGCAGGGGTGCTTTTGTCGACTTTTGCGTCGCGCGAGGTCTTGAGCTGCCTCCGTCCTATATCCACGAGGGTGGCTACACGATGCGGTCGGGACGCGTCGCGGGCCAGAAGTTCCTGAGCATGCCGAACCGCCCGACGGCGATCGTCGCGGCAAATGATCTGATGGCGTTCGGCGTCATCGAAGCGGCTCGTTCCATGGGACTTGATGTGCCCGGAGATGTGTCGGTCGCCGGGTTCGATGACCTACCGACCGCTACCGACCGATTTCCGTCGCTCACGACAATCCATCAACCTGTCTTCGAGATGGGCGAACTGGGTACGCGGATTCTCCTGGAAGCCATGGAGAAGGGCGAAGTACCGACGCTTCAAACCACGCTGCCTGTATCGCTCATCGTCCGGGAATCGACGCGTCCGCCTGCCGAAGCGTCGAAACCCGCTCAGGTCCTGGCATAAGCCCGAATTTCCGCATCAATGGAACACCCCTTCCCGTTTGATCCAACCTACGGATACACGCGCGAGCGACTGCTCGCCATTGCGCCGCCGCCCGCACCGCCCGACTTCGACACGTTCTGGCTCTCCACCCATGCGGAGGCGATGACCGTCCCGCTGTGCCTGGAGCGCACACCAGTCTCCTCGCCGAGCGCGCGTCATCATGTTGAAATCGTCCGGTTCAGTGTGCTGGGTGGCCATCGAATCGGCGCCTGGCTCGTTACGCCCATGGAGGGGAGGATCACCGCCGCGGGTGTCGTCGGCCATGGCTATGGCGGGCGGGAAGCGCCGGACTTTGAACGACGCCAGGCGGCGTTGCTCTACCCATGCATGCCGGGCTTTCATCTGTCGTCCGCGCATAATCTACCCGGCCAGGCTGCAGATCACGTGATCCATGGAATCGAAAGCCGGGAAACCTATCTCCTGCGTGCCTGTGTCGCAGCCCTCTGGTCTTCGGCTCGCGTTCTGGAACTGCTCTTTCCCGCTCAAACCGGGCGACTGCGCTACCTCGGGGCCAGCTTCGGTGGCGGTGTCGGTGCCCTTGCGCTGCCGTGGGAACGATCCTTCGTAAGGGCCTATCTCGACGTGCCGACCTTTGGACATCACCCCATCCGGCTACAGTGTCCCTGCGTAGGCAGCGGCGAGGCGGTTCGCCAGCTCGTGGCCCGGAAGCCGGCGGTTGTGGAAGTGCTGCCGTACTACGACGCCGCCATCGCGGCAACACGCATTCGCATCCCGACACTCGTAGCAGCGGCGCGATTCGACCCCGCGGTGCCTCCGCCCGGTCAGTTCGCCGTCTACAACGCTTTGGCCGGTCCGCGTGAACTCTACGCGCGGGATGCCGCACACTTCGAGGGTGGCTTCTCGATGGAGGAAGAACGCCTCATCCGCCAGCGCATCGATGCCTTCGTCTGGTCCGACACGTAGATCCAAGCGGGCCCTTGCCCTTGCTGCCCCGGTAGACCGCTGTTAATGCGGGGTGCGCGACCCTCACGCGGCGTCCCCAAAGGGCGCGCATTGCATGGACTACCATGCATTTCCGGCCAAACACAAAATTCACAATTAAAACGCTTCAATTCATCAAAGGAGGCGCATATAGTCGTCAGTTAAGCGTTTTACTTAATATGGAAGAGGGTCGGTTATGAGGGATATAGGTTTCGATTTGGGTCGCTATCGGTGGGTTTGGTTGCTGGCCATGGCCACGGTGGCCTCGTTGGTACGGGGGGATCCCTGTGCCGGTTCGGGCGGATCCTCGGCAAGAGTCGGCCTGCAGCGTCCGGTGTTGGACGGTTTTGTCGATACTTCCTACGTCCTCCTGACAGAGGCTCCTTTTGCAGCGCCGCTGGCCGGTGGCTTAACCAATGCCTCTGATTCGGCGGGTGAGGCTGCTTCGTCCACGATCTATGACACGTTGCTCGACAGCACGGTGCCGGACTTCACGGCGGTGAATCTCGCGGGCGAGGGGCACACTGCCGACATCCGGAAGTTCCATGTCACATGGGACGCGGACTACCTGTTCCTGGCCGTGGAAGGGCCGACTGCGTTTCACAGGGGATTTGGTATGCCGGACCGAGCGGACCTCTTTATCGCCATCGATACCCGCGACTCAAGGTGTACGGACACGACGCCGACGCAGAAACAGGGCGGGGACATCTTTTCGAAGAAGATCGACTTCGCGGGATGGCAGCCCAGTCACTTCGTCGGGCTGGAGTATTGCCAGCTGGGCGGTTCGGCCGGTTATGTCCATCTGACCCGCGCGTTCTCGGACGCCGCGGGGACGATCACGAGCAAGTTCATCGTTGCGACGGACGTGGTTCCGAATACGCAGGGAACCAACACGTTTGAATTCAATGCGCGCCGCGACACAGCGGTCACGGAGTTCCGCATTCCGTGGGGCCAGCTCGGTGGCAGGCCCGACGCCTGCACGGGAGCGGCTTGGAACTTTGCGGTGTACACGACCGGCAACGAGAATGGCTATGATGCCTTTGACACGGCACCGGGGGTCGGACAGAGCGTGTCCAATGGCTTCGAAGCCGTGGGTGACTGCCCGTTCGACGCGGACTACTGCGGAACGCGCCGCGATCCCGTGACGGGCCTTGCGGAAACTTCCTGCGGATGGGGTGAAAGCGACAACCAGAGCGGACCCGGCATTCCGAATGCTCCCAAGATTCCGTCGTCCGACAACTCCGGCGCGTGGAACAACAACGAAGTCGATACGATCCAGGAGTATTTCCGCGTCACGAACATCGGCCAGATCCTTGGAACGCCTCCTCAGATTTCGTGTCCGGATGCCGTCACGACGAATGTTCCATGCGGCGCGACTGGCGCGCTTGTTCATTTTGACGTCCCCGCCGTGGTCACGGGCTCCTGTCCCGTGGCGTCGGTCACCACGTTCCCGCCCAGCGGTTCCCTTTTCCCGGTTGGAACAAATCTCGTTCGTGCCGTGGCGACGGATGTCGCCGGCGCCTCCAATGTTTGCGCGTTTTCGATCGTGGTCCGGCGAAACGATTCGGTTCCTCCCGCGTTTGCGGGCGTTCCTCCCGCCACGTCCGTGGAGTGTGGACAACACGTGTCGCTGCTGAACGACCCCGGTGATGTGACGGCGTTCGATGCCTGTGAGGGCGCGGTGGGCGTGAACTATTACGCGTCCCTGGACCCGCAGCTTCCGGAGTGCCCGCCCTACACCATCGTGCGCACGTGGGTGGCGACCGA
>CAZCZZ010000004.1:56217-115670 GCA_964503335.1 uncultured Verrucomicrobiota bacterium | reverse complement strand
CGTTCGGCTGCCAGACTCAGTTGCGTGTGAAACACCTGCTCCTGGCCATCGTACGACAACCCGGGCTTCCAGCGATCGAGGCCGATTTCTCCGATGACGGCATTCGGGTTTTCGTCAAGCAGGCGCTTCAGGGTGTCGATCCAGCGTTCCGTCCGCTCGTGGATGTACCACGGATGATAGCCGAAACTCGGGATGACGATTCCTGGATAGCGTCGCGCAAGCTCCGCGACGGCAGGCCAGTCGGACTCACACGACCCGTTTACGACCATCGACCCGACACCGACGTCTACGGCCGCGGCGACCAGCTCGTCCTGCCGCCCGGCGAAGCGATCATCCTGAAGGTGATTGTGGGCATCATAGAACTGGCGATCACGGCACGACGCAGCGAAGTCGCGGATGCGCGAACCGATCCGCGACAGCGCATTGCGCCGATTCGCCGTCAGGTGCGCGGTGATGCCGGCTTTCCGGAGGAACCCCGGGTCGCACGCCAGGATCTCCGCGGGTCGTGCGCCGCTGTAGAGATCGGACAACAGGCCTGTGATGGAGGCGACCACAAGCGACTCGGCCTCCCATTCGAACCAGCAACGGCCGGCCCGCCAGGTCGAACGCAGCCAGACCTTGGACATGCAGCCCGGAACCTCGTTGGCCTCGACCCGCAGGCCTGGCTCTGCGGGCTTGCGACTCCTTGCTGCATCCATGAGCCGTTCGAGACGCCGCTCCGTTGTGGACTCCGCGAGGAGATCGGACAACAGCTTCTCACGTCGCTGTTCGAGAATGAAGATGGGGAGATGTGCGGACATCGGTCAGGCGTCCATCTTGTCCAGCAACGCCTGTGTATTGACCTTCAAACGGCTCACCGGGACGGTTCGCCCTACCACGACAAAAGGCAGGGCGAGGCGCCAGCCTGCCCCCTGCCGACAGGCGGGGCTGGCAGGTCCTTGCCGAGCCGCTGTCTTGTTTACCGCTTCAGACGGAGACAGCAGTATGACAGCATCCGCCCGCCGCGATAGCGCCAGCCGTTGGAGGATTTCGTCCGCCTTCGTTGACGTGCGGTAGAACGAAAGCGCGAGATGGAACCCGCGGGCCGATACCACATCATCGATGGCCACCAACCTTCCGGCGAGGTCCTCGGGCGGTGGAACGGCCGCGAGAACCGCTATCGCCCCCGTCCGCCTGCTCCGCAGCGCCTGCGCAGCATGGCTGGGGCGGTAGCCTAGTTTCTCGATCGCCCGCAGGACCCTTCGCTTCGTCGCGCCGCCCACAAGGGGGCTGCCGTTGACAACGCGTGAAACTGTCGCCGACGACACGCCCGCCGCCCGGCAGACCTCTTCCAGCGTGGCGCGGGCTTCTTCCGTAGATCGTTTCATGGCAGCCCCTTATAGCTTTCACCCGGATGCCCCGCGAATGTATTGACATATCGTTATATCATGATATGTTGATCCACATGAAAGCCAAACCATCAATTCCGCCGGAAGTGCTGGAGCGAATGGCGCAGATGCTGCGACTGCTCGCCCATCCCCATCGCCTCCGCATCATCGAGATGATCGACGCCGATAGGGCTTTGCCGGTCCACCGCCTTGTCGAAGGGCTTGGCTTGCCGCAGGGCGCGACATCGCAGCACCTGAACGCGATGAAGCGCGTGAACCTGCTGGCCGCGGAGCGACGCGGCAAGGAGGTCTGGTACAGCATTGCCGACCCGCGGGCGCTGACCATTCTCGACTGCATTCGTAAAAAGCATGGAGGACGATCATCGTGAAGGCACTGCTCTTGCTTCTGGCGCTCTCCCTGGCCGGCTGCGGCCGCACAACGAGCGAACTTGCCGAAGCGCCTCCCCGCGGGGAACCCTTGCCCGAAGGCGCGGTCGTCTTTACGGCAGCTGTCGCGCAGGCCGCGGCGCGCGTCGACGTTGTGGGCACGGTTGCCTCGGAAAAGACGGTGACGCTCAGCGCGCGGCTCGGAGCCTACGTGCAGGAGGTGTATGCATCGGCAGGCGACCGCGTCAAAGCGGGGCAGGTTCTCCTGTCGCTGGACGACCGCGACATCCAGCAGCAAGTCACGGCTGCCGAGGCGCAGCTCAAACAGGCGAACCGCGAATACGAGCGTGTGCGCGGACTCTACGACAAGGGCGCGATGGCGGAGCAGGCGGTCACCGCGGCGGAAGCGGCCTTTGTGGCTGCGAAGGCGCACCTCGACAGCACGAAGGTCCTGCTGACGTACACGCAGATCACGGCGCCCCTGGACGGCGTGGTGACGGAGCGACGCGTGGAGCCGGGCGACCTGGCGAGCCAGGGGCAGCGACTTCTGACCGTGTTCGACCCGACGCGGATGAGGCTCGAGGTTCCCGTGCCCGTGCGTCTCGTTCCGGCGGTGCGGTTGGGAAAACATGTCGATGTCATGCTCGACGGATATCCGCAGTCGCTGCAGGGCGAAGTCACGGAAATCGTCAGCGAGGTGGATCCGCAAACCCGCACGCGCAAGGTCAAGATCCGGCTCACGCAAACGGAGGAGATACTCCCCGGCACGTTCGGTCGGCTGTGGGTGGAAGACGCGGCTCGCGCTGCGATCATGGTGCCCACCGCTGCGGTTACGAAGATCGGTCAGCTTGAGATGGTTCATGTCGAGTCCGGCGGCCGGATGCACCAGCGCCTCGTGCGGACGGGACCCCGGAGCGGTGACCAGGTTGAAATCCTTTCCGGAGTAAATGCGGGCGATCGCCTCGTGCTCGATGCACACAAGGGAGGCTGAGGCCGTGGAAACGCGCAAATCCATCTTCTCCGGCCTGATCGATGCCTTCTTGCAGGGCAATCTTGCGATCCTGCTCATGATCCTGAGCCTGCTCGCAGGCGTCGCTGCCCTGATGGCGACGCCTCGTGAAGAGGAGCCACAAATCGTGGTTCCCCTGGCGGACGTGCTGGTGAGCTATCCGGGCGGAAGCGCCGAGGAAGTGGAAAAGCTCGTTTCGTCACGACTTGAACGACTTCTCTACCAGATTGACGGTGTCGAATACGTGTACTCCATGTCGCGCCCGGGGCAGGCCGTCGTGACCGTGCGCTTCTTCGTCGGCGAGAACCGTGAAGAGAGCCTCATCAAGCTCTACAACAAGATCTTCCAGAACGTCGATCGCGCCACGCCAGGTATCGCGGGCTGGATCATCAAGCCGGTGGAAATCGACGATGTGCCGATTGTCACCGCGACGCTGTACAGCAAGGTTCTCGACACGCACTTGCTCTACCGGGTCGCCGAGGAAGCGGCGTCGCGCTTGCAGCACATTCCCGACAGTTCGAAGGTGACGATCCATGGCGGCCAGCGACGCGTGGTGCAGGTGTTGCTCGACCCCGAACGCCTTGCCGCGTACGAGCTTTCGCCGGGCGAGATCGAGCGCTCGATCCAGCTGTCGAACCGACAGCTCGACTCCGGAAGCTTCGCGCAGGCCAATCGCACGATTCACGTCGAAGTCGGTCCGTTCCTGAGGACCGCCGACGAGGTGCGGAACCTGATGGTCGGCGAACACGCGGGCGTTCCCGTCTACCTGCGGGATGTGGCGCGCGTCGAGGACGGACCCGATGAACCCGTCAGCTACACGAGGCTGGGCTTCGGTCCTGCAGCAGGAAACTCGAATTCGCTTCCCGCGGTGACGATCTCGGTGGCCAAGAAGCGGGGCAGCAATGCGGTGCAGGTGGCGAAGGATGTGGAGTCCACGCTGGCGGGCCTGCGCGGCAGCGTGTTGCCCGACGATGTCGGCGTACAAATCACCCGAAACTATGGAGAAACGGCCGACGCAAAGGTCAACGAACTTGTGACAGGACTGGGCGAAGCCATCATCACGGTCATTGCCCTCATCGCTTTCATGATGAACTGGCGAGTCGGCATTATCGTCGCGATCGCCGTGCCGATCACATACGGCCTCACGCTGCTTGTGAATCTCCTGCTGGGCTACACCATCAACCGCGTCACGCTGTTCGCCTTGATTCTGACCCTGGGCCTGCTCGTGGATGACCCGATCGTGGGCGTGGAGAACATCTATCGCCATCTCGGCATGAAGAAGCAGCCCCGCCTGCAGGCGATCTCGACGGCGATGAACGAGGTTCTTCCCCCTATCGTGATTGCGACGCTGGCCATCGTTGTCGCGTTCCTGCCCATGTTCTTCATCACCGGGATGATGGGACCCTACATGCGACCCATGGCGGTGAATGTTCCGATCGCCATGCTGGCATCGATGCTCGTGTCGCTGACGATCACCCCGTGGATAGCCAACAAGCTGCTCAAGAAGGACGTCGGCGGGGAACCCGATCAGGGCGATGTCACGACGACGCGCACGTATCGGGCGTATCGCTGGGTCATGTCACCGCTCGTGGCCTCAAAGCGCAAAACGGCGGCCATGCTCTGGATCACGGCAGGCCTTTTCGGTGTGTCACTGCTCCTGATCTTTGTGGGCGCGGTGCCTCTCAAGATGCTGCCGTTCGACAACAAGAACGAGCTGCAACTCGTGATCGACCTCGACGAAGGCGCGACCCTGGAAGAAACCGACGCCGTGGTGCGCAAGTTTGAATCCTTCCTGCAGACGGTGCCGGAGGTGACGCATTTCCTGTCCACCGTGGGGTCCAGCTCCCCGATGGATTTCAACGGGCTGGTCCGCCACTACTACCTCCGCGAAGGGGCTCACCTTGCGGATATCCGGATCAACCTGCTGCCGAAGGACGACCGCGACATGAACAGCCATGCGCTGGCCTTGCGCATCCGCAGGGATGTCGAGGAGCTTGCCGCGCAACACAAAGCGGCGGTGAAGATCGTCGAGTCGCCGCCCGGTCCGCCGGTCCTTTCGACCCTGGTTGCGGAGGTCTATGGCGGCCCGCGTCATTCCTACGAGGATCTCCTCGCCGCCGCGGCGGTGGTCGAAACGCGGATGAAGGAAGAAGGCGGTGTCGTCGATGTCGATACGACCGGGGAGCAGAGCGCAAGGAAGCTGAAGTTCCGGACAGACCGCGAAAAGGCGGCGCTCAACGGAATCTCGACCGATGACATTGCGAAGACGCTGGCCATGTCCCTCGCAGGAAGCCCGGCCGGCGTGTTGCATGTTCCGGATGAGCAGAATGAGACGCCGATCCTCATACGCCTTCCGCGTGAGGCGAGGTCCGATGCGGCGCGCCTGCTGACGATTCCCGTGAAGGGTCGTACGGACCACATCGTGCAGCTTGGGGAGCTTGGATCGTTCGAAGAGGGCAAGCGCGACCAGACGATCTACCACAAGAACCAGGAACGCGTGGTCTTCGTCACGGCAGAGATGGCGGGACGCGGCCCCGCCTATGCCGTGCTCGCCCTGCAGAAGCACTTCAAGAAGAGTCCCCTCCCCGACGGCATTCGCATCGACTGGAGCGGCGAGGGCGAGTGGAAGATCACGATCGATGTCTTTCGCGATCTCGGCATTGCCTTCGGCGTGGCGCTGCTGGGCATCTTTGTTCTGCTCGTCTATGAAACCGGGTCATACGCCCTGCCCGGCATCATCATGCTTTCGATTCCGCTGACGATGATCGGCATCATGCCGGGATTCGCTTTGCTCAATCTCATCGGCGATCGCTCCGTCGACGGCTTTGCCGACCCGGTATTCTTCACGGCCACGGCAATGATCGGCATGATTGCGCTCGCGGGCATCGTGGTGCGGAATGGCGTGCTCCTGATCGACTTCATCAAGCACGCGGTTGCCGCGGGCCGGCCGATGCGCGAGGCCATCCTCGAGTCGGGCGCCGTCCGCCTGCGGCCGATCATCCTCACCGCGGGAACCTCCATGCTCGGTGCATGGCCCATTACGCTGGACCCGATCTTCAGCGGCCTTGCATGGTCTTTGATCTTCGGGCTCTTCGTATCGACGGCTTTCACGCTGGTCGTGATCCCCGTGGTCTACAACCTGATCTACAACAAGGAGACCCCTTCATGAATGCGTCCGTGCTGCGAATCGTTATCGGCGCCCTGATCGGCGCCGGCGTTGGCTTTGCGATCTACAAATTCATCGGCTGCCGTACGGGGACCTGTCCGCTTTCGGCCAATCCGTGGATTGCCATGGCGCTTTGGGGATTCGTGGGTGCGATGGTTGCTTCAAGCAAATAGGAACACACAATGAAAATGGAAAATGCTATTCGAATTCTTGCGGGGACGATGGTGTTGATCAGCGTGACCCTCGCGGTGACCGTGAACGTGTGGTGGCTTGCCCTGGCGTGCTTTGTGGGCGTCAACCTGATCCAGTCTGCGCTGACCGGGTTCTGTCCCGCGGAGTTCATCCTCGCAAAACTTGGCATCGGGAGCGGCTAGGCGCAGAAGGAGACTGACTATGTGGGAATACAAAACATCGGTGACGTGGGATGGGGCGGAGCGCGGAACAGCTTCAACGGAGGGACGACCATCGCTCGCCTTTACGCCGCCGCTTGAATTCGGTGGCACAGAAGACGCATGGAATCCGGAGCTCATGCTGGTGAGCGCCGTGGAGTCGTGCATGCTGCTCACCTCGCTCAGCGTGGCAGCGAAACAGAAGCTTGAGATTGCGTCGTATTCGAGTACGGCGGTCGGGCGGATGGAGAAGACGGCAGAGGGCCTTCGTTTCAAGGGCATCGATGTTCACGTCACCTTGAAGCCGGTCCACGAAGCCGACGCCGAGAAGGCGAAGAAGTGCGTGGCGATCGCCGAGCGCTACTGTCCCGTGTCGAACGCCGTGAAATGTCCGGTACGGGTTGTTGTCAACGAGTAGCAGCGCAGCCGTCGTTTTTGGCTCGCGGAGGTTCCAAGGATTGGAACATCCTGCGCCGTTGATTTCCAAGGATTGGAAAGAAGGACCGGGACGATGGATCACACGGCGACACAGGCAACGGGCGGGCGGCCCGTAACATCCTTGATCGGGTTGTTGCTGATCCCGCTTTTCATCGGGCTGCTCATCGCGCCGCATGTGTACAACGCGATGTGGACCGCAGGGCGCGACAGCGCGTTCGGCGCGTCGTATCCGGGACTGGCGGAGTTTTGCCGGGAGGCGGAACTGGAGAAGGTTGCGAACCGTTGCGTGTCGCTCGTCGCGCTCGTTCTTCTGGTTCCGATGATCCGTCGGTCCGGTCTCGGCCCGCGTATCCGGGACGCCCTTCGCCTTCGTGACGGCCGGTGGCGTGATCTGGTCCGGGCGTGCGCGATGGGCGCTGTATCGATGGCGGCTTTGTACGTCGCAGGCTTGTCGCTCGGCTACTACAAGCCGCCTTCCGACTCCGTGGCGGGGACGGAGTTTCTCGCGAAGTTCCTCCCGTTTCTCTCCGGAGCGGTCTTTGTCGGCGTGTTCGAGGAGATCTTCTTTCGAGGATTCGTCTACGGTGCGCTTCGGTCGCGCTTATCCCTCTGGCCGTCGGTCCTGCTCTCGAGCGCCTTCTTCGGCATCATCCACTTCTTTCGCCCGAAGCCGCCCCTTCCGGTTGAGCACGCTACTTGGACCTCCGCATTCGAGTTGCTGCCGCATCTGCTGGGACGATTCAGCCTGGCCGCGGATTGGCCGTTCCTGACGACGCTCTTCGTCATGGGCATCACGTTGTCGATCCTGTACGAGCGGCGGCAGCACCTCTGGTACGCCATCGGGCTGCACGGCGGATGGGTGTTCGCGATGCAGATGGGAAAACACATGCTGGCGATGAACCGCGAGAATCCGTCGTGGTGGTTCGGGAACAGCGACATCATTGCCAAGGGCCCTATTGCCATCGTCGTGATCCTCTGCTTCCTCTTCTGGTCGCTGACTGTCAGCCGCGCCGAACCGCGTAAAATCTAAACAGCTCGCTCGACGTGTGGTATCGTGTTGAGTGTGAAGGTGATTCGACCTAACTGTCGGGCGCAGTTCACAAGGGAAGACCTCGCGTTTCTCTATGGCTCCGGCGCGGAGTTCATGGGCTCCCCGGACGATCTCGATGAACTTCTCGACGACAGCGCGCTGCTCGATTCCCTCTTGAGTGATACGCGCGTGCTGAACGTGTCGGCGCGGTTGTATTTCTACACCCTGGTGCGTCACGTCCTCCGCAGGGCGGGAATTGAAGATCGCGATGTCGCAGATTACGTGGCGGCCGTGCTGGCGGATTTTGCGCCCTCCGATCACCCGTTCCGTCCCGCGCGGGGCGACCGTGCGTGTTTTCCAGCGATGGTCGACCTCCTTAACGTCCTGCAGGACGCGGACGCGTCGTCGCAGTTCGCCCTGCGTGCGCACGTGGGCAATCTCGCCCTCTGGATGACCGGCGTGTTCCCAAAGCATGTGCACCATCGCGTTGCGCAGCGAGCGGCGCCGCCGGTGTCATACTACGAGAGCATCGGCAGGCAGAGCTTTCTCGAAGCCAGCGACCATCCCCTCGCCTATCACTACACGCTGTCCGGGGTCTTCAATCGTCTCGGCGAGTCGTTCCGGGAAACGCGACTCGCCCTCAACGAAATGTCGGACCGACTTTGTTTCGTCGAGGCGACGCCGGACATCTGAAACGCGGTCAACGAGGAGGCTGAGATGATGAGGATTACGGGATTGCTCTGGCTGCTTGCCGCATCCGCGGCTTCTGGTGACCGATTCATGCAGGCGACGCTGACCGGGTCACAGGAAGTGCCGGCCGTCTCGACTCTGGCGTTCGGACAGGGCATTGTCATCCTGTACGACAACGACGCAACAAACGTGAACGACGACACGATCGACTTCGTCGTGACGTTCACGAATCTCACGACAGGCTGGAACCTGGCGCATATCCATGGCCCGGCGAGCCCTGGCGGAACTGCGGGTGTCATCTTCGATCTACCGAGTAACTCGACGACCCAGCCTCCCGCCTTGGCCACGAGCGGAACGTTTGCAGGCTCGGCTCGCCCGATCACCTCCACGACTTCCAGCACCCTCAGGAACAACCAGGGCTATTTCAATATTCACAGCACGACACATGGCGGCGGAGAGATTCGTGGACAGATCATCGTCACCGCCGGAGCCACGGGAACGGCGGTCAGCGCGAACGGAGCCGTCGTGCTGGAATTCAGCGTGACCTCCGGCGCGCAGTATCGCGTGCAGTCGAGTTCGGATCTACTGGACGGAGCAGGATGGATTGATATCTCGACGAACCGCGCTACGAGCGAACTGTATCAGTTTACCGAACCGGGCGCGGGGGCCGCACAGCGAAGCTTCAGGCTTGTCTCGCCGTAGCGGGTCAGCTTCAGGTTTCGCGCTCTTCCACGATGCGGATCAGTTGATGCCGTGTCGCTGCCTTGTAGATCAGGACCGGGCAGACCACGAAGTAAGCGGCGACCGCCACGAATCGAAACGGCGACGGAAGCCAGTAGACGAGTCCGAGCAGGGTGAGCAGAGCGAACCAGAAGATGAGACAGACGCGAAGGACGAAGCTGCGCTCTTTCGGCCCCTTGGATGCTTTTGTGCTGATGTACGTGGAGATCGCCCAGACGACGAGGGCGATTCCGACAAGACCCACACCTAGAAGAAATTGCAGACTGATCATGAAAGCGGCACCCGATGCTGCTGCGTACTATAATTCGCGGCGCTTGATCGTCAACGGGTTACGTGGGCTTCGGCGGTTTGTCCTTGATGACCTGCATGACGAGGATGTCTGCATTGTCGGCACCACAGTAGATGCAGGCATTCCGGCCCCGGTTTAGCGGACGCCCGCAATCCTTGCACTTCAGGGCTTCCTTGACCGGTTCTTCCTCGGCCTCTTCGGGAACCGCCTGGATAACCTTGATCTTTTCGAGCAATTCCTCCTCGGTCAGCCCGAGTTTGGCCGAGACCAGCTCCCAAAGCGCCTTGTGAGCTGCACCCAGCCGTTCCAGTTCCACGTGCGCAGCACGAAGGTCTGTGTTTAACAGGTCGATCTTCCCGCTGAGCGAGTCGACCTTGTCGCTGGCCCGCCCCGCTTCTCTCGCCCCGCGTCCTTGAAAGATGGCACTCATACGTTATCCCGTCATAACAGGGTATCCCCACCCTGCCCTTTCGGACTCAACAGATACACAAAGTCATGAAAAAAGGCCACGCTTTGGGCGTGGCCTTTCTTCGAGGTCTTGATGAATGACGTTCTACGACTTGATCGCGGCCTGCGCGGCGGCAAGGCGGGCGATTGGCACGCGGAACGGGGAGCAGCTGACGTAGTTCAAGCCTGCCTTGTAGCAGAACTTGACGCTGTTCGGGTCGCCACCGTGCTCGCCGCAGATGCCGCACTTCAGTCCGGGACGTGAATCACGGCCCTTCTTGACGGCCATTTCCACGAGCTGTCCGACGCCCTGGATGTCGATGCTGCTGAACGGATCGAACGGAAGCATCTTCTTCTCGAGGTAATCGGGCAGGAACGTGCCGATGTCGTCACGGCTGAAGCCGAGCGTCATCTGCGTCAGGTCGTTGGTGCCGAAGCTGAAGAACTCGGCGGTTTCGGCGATCTGATCCGCCGTCACGGCCGCGCGCGGTACTTCAATCATCGTGCCGACCATGTACTTCACGGACGACTTGCGCGACTTGATGATCGCATCGGCCGTCTTGCGGATGATCTGCTCGCAGAAATCCAGCTCGGTCTTGTTGCCGACGAGCGGGACCATGATCTCGGGAAGCACCTTGATGCGCTTCTTCGCGACGTTGCAGGCGGCTTCGATGATCGCCGTGGTCTGCATGACGATGAGCTCGGGATACGTGATCGAGAGACGGCAGCCGCGGTGACCCAGCATGGGGTTCGCTTCGTGCAGCTGCTTGACCCGGATCTTTACCTTCTCGACAGGCACGTTCAGGCGGCGGGCCATTTCCTGCTGGCCGGCTTCCTCGTGCGGGAGGAACTCATGAAGGGGCGGATCGAGCAAGCGGATCGTGACCGGCAGGCCGTTCATGGCCTCGAAGATGCCTTCGAAGTCGGCCCGCTGGTAAGGCAGGAGCTTCTCCAGTGCCTTCTCGCGCTCGTCCTTGTTCTCCGCGAGGATGAACTCGCGCTTGGCCCAGATGCGGTCGCCTTCGAAGAACATGTGCTCCGTGCGGCAAAGTCCGATGCCCTCGGCGCCGAAGGCGCGGGCCACTTCGGAATCCTTCGGCGTGTCGGCGTTCGTGCGGACGTTCATCTTGCGGAACTGGTCGGACCAATCGCTGATCTGCTTGTACATCCGGTAGATCGGGTGCTTGCGGGCATCGCCGATGTTCTGGACGACGGCGGCGACGACGGGGCTGACGTCCGTCGGGATCTGGCCCTGGTAGACGATACCCGTGGAGCCGTTCAAGCTGATCCAGTCACCCTCGTGGAGGAGAACCGTGCCGGCGGAAACCGTGCGCGCATCGTAATCGATGTGCAGCGCGTCAGCGCCGACCACGCAGCACTTGCCCCAGCCGCGGGCCACAAGGGCCGCATGGGAGGAAGCGCCGCCGATCTTCGTGAGAATGCCCTGGGCGGCCCACATGCCGCCGACATCTTCCGGCGTCGTTTCATGACGCACGAGGATGACCTTCGCCTTCGGGTCGGCCTTCAACCGCGCTTCCGCGTCATGCGCGTGGAACACGATCTGTCCGAGCGCGGCGCCGGGGCCGGCGGGAACGCCCTTCGCGAACGGCGTGGCCTTGTTCTCCTCTTCCGGCTTGAAGATCGGGAAGAGCAACTGTTCGAGGTCGCTGCCGCTGACGTGCTGGATCGCCTGCTGCGGCGAAATGATCTTGTCCTGCTTGGCGCCGGTGAAGAAGTCCTTGCCGGTGGCCATTTCGACCGCCCAGCGGACGCCTGCGATGCCCGCGCGCTTCGCGTTACGGGTCTGGAGCATCCAGAGCTTGCCCTGCTCCACCGTGAATTCGACATCCTGCGGATGCTTATAGTGGCGCTCGAGCTTGCGCATGATCGTGACGAGGTCCTTGTGGGCCTTCGTCCAGATCGGGTTCGGCTCGTTGACCATCTCGCTCAGATCCTTCGGCGTGCGGATGCCGGCGACGACGTCCTCGCCCTGGGCGTTGATCAGGTAATCGCCCTGCGGCACGTCTTCACCCGTCGCGCTGTTACGCGAGAAGGCGACGCCTGTTCCGGAGGATTCACCCATGTTGCCGTACACCATCGAGCAGATGTTGACCGCGGTGCCGAGCAGGCCCGTGACCTTGTTGATGATGCGGTACTTCTCGGCGCGCTCGGAGTTCCACGAGCCGAACACGGCCTTGATGGAGTAGTCGAGCTGCTCCCAAGGATCCTGCGGGAAGGGCTTCTTGACGTGCTCGCGGTAGACGCGCTTGTAGTTCTCGACGAGTTCCTTGAGCTGGTCGGCCGTGAGGTCGGTGTCTTCCTTGACGCCGTACTTGGCCTTGATGCGGGTGAGCTCGACTTCGAAGTGATGGTGGTTCAGGCCGGTCGTCGGACCCATGACCACGTCGCCGAACATGTCGATGAAGCGGCGGTAACAATCCCAACCCGTGCGCGGGTTGCCCGTCTTCGTGATGAAGGCGAGGACGGATTTGTCGGTCAGGCCGAGGTTGAGGACGGTGTCCATCATGCCGGGCATCGAGATCGCGGCGCCCGAGCGAACGGAAACAAGGAGCGGATCCTTCTCATCGCCGAGCTTCTTGCCCATCAGGGTCTCGAGCTTCTTCAGCTGGGCTTTAACCTGGTCCACCATGCCCGGGGGGTACTTTCCGCCGTGCTTGGAGAAATAGGCGCATGCTTCGGTCGAAATCGTGAAGCCGGCGGGAACGGGGAGACCGGCGAGTGCCATTTCGGCGAGGTTTGCGCCTTTGCCGCCGAGGATGGGCTTGAACGAGGCGTCACCCTCGGTGTGCTTCTTGCCGAAGCCGTAGAAATAGACGTACTGCTTTGCTTTGGGTGCCTTCGCTGACTTTGCCATGAACGAACTCCTGCTAGTTACGTGTGGTGAACCTGAGAAAAAGCAGGCGGACTCTAGCAAAGGAAGTCGGGGTGTCAAGCGGTCGGGCGCAACGTTCAGGGAAACCCTGAGGCTGCTACGCGCGCGGTGGCGCGGCTTGTGACGTGACGAAGCATCCGACCAGGCAGACGTCGTCCGCAAGCGGCTCGTCGTCCACAAACTTCATGATATCCGCAATGAGGCTCGCGAGCATCTTGTCCATGGTCTCGTACTGGTGTGCGTGCAGGGATGCTTCGAAGCGGGTGAGGCCGTACTCCTCGCCGTGCCGGTTCTTGGCTTCGTACACGCCGTCCGTGTAGAAGATGAAGACATCGCCGTCCACGAGGCGGACGCTTTCCGCTCCGAACTTCTCGTCCGGCATAACACCGATGGCCCCGCCGCGAGGCGTTGGTCGTTCGAGCTTGATGACCCGGCCTACCGAGCGGTGGAGCTGATAAGGCGGCGGATGGCCGGCCAGCGTGTACGTTCCGATGCGTGCCGTTGTATCGAACAGGAAGTAGGATGCTGACGCAAAGAACGGATTGGGAAGCATTTGCAGCATGCCGCAGAACGTCTTGTTCAGTTCGCCCATGAAGTGCGGCGCATTGCGGCCTTGCGGATAGAGCTCGCTCAGTAGTGTGCGGATCATGGATGTGATGATCGCGCTTCGGGTTCCGTGCCCCATGACGTCGGCCAGGAAGATGCCGGCGCAGTCGCTGGCAATGGCTTCGATATCGAAGAAGTCGCCGCCCAGGGCGAGAGCCGGCTTGTACTGATGGGCGAATTCGAGACGGAGTCTTCCCTGCACATGCACGGATGGCACCTGCGGATACGGCCGGTTTGTGATGGCCGTCTGGAAATCGATCGCAAGTTCAAGGTCCTGCTGCATGGCCTGGGAAATGGTGGCGGCGTTCCCCTTGATTCGTTCCTGCACGTCGCCGAACCAGCCCTCCAGCTCCCGCGTGACGACTTCGTCCGTGCCGAGGGAGACGCCTACCCACGGGTGCGTGCGGCTGAAGGATACGTTCTTCATCTGGTCACCGAACGCACGCTTCAGAACCCACATGCCGGCCTCGGCCGCATGTTCCATGGGATCGAAGAACAGCTTCTTGCCGACGTTGCTGGCGAAGAAGTACACGCCGAACACGGCCGCGATGCCGCCGATCAGGCCGCTGGCCATCGGGCCATACAGGCGCAGGGGGAACTTGCCCTCCTCGCGGGCTACGACCAGCCACATGGGTCTCGCCCAATACACGCCGGCGTCCAGTTTGCGGGCGCGATAGCGAAGCCCGGAGGTCCAGCCTTCTTCGCGGCCGCGCTGGTTCAGCTCCTCGGCAAGGCTTACGGCGAGCACATCGGCCACGTTGTCCGCGCCCGCGATCTTCATGTGGCGATCTGCCACGAGGAGCGTTGTCAGGTCGTCCCGTCGCGAGCGGCCCAAGGCCTTGTCGAGCGCATCAAGGGCGACGCCGAGCGAGATCTCCTCGCGGATCATGCCCTCCACCACGTCGCGACTCCCCTTCTTGAGCATGGGGAAGGTGATGCCCAGCAGTCCTTCGGGCGTGAAGGATTCCGACACCACGCCCGCTCCGGGATTGGACTTGGCCAGGATCCACCAGTCCTTGTCGTTAAGATAGTACTGGTCGAATTTCTTCGACGCGGCCAGGGGAGCTCCGAAGCCATCGATCATGAAGAGCCCGCGAACATGTCCTTCTTGTTCCGTGACGAGCCGGAAGAGGATGCCAAGATCGTTGTCGAGGACGCCCCGGACCATCATGTCGTCGCGGCCCGCCTTGTCCCAATCCTCCTCGACTTTGTCCTTCGTCAATTTCTGGAGTGACGAATACCGTCGCGACGACATGGCCACCAGGGAGTCGGACGCGGGGAGCTTCGCCAGCGTGCGAAGGCGCGTGGCTTCGGAGCGCAGGACCTGGTCAAGCGACGTCTCGACGACGGTCATTTCCTGTTCAAGGTCGCGGACGTGGGATTGCGACAGGAGTCGCCACAGGAAGAAGTTGCTGACGATCATGAAAAGCGTCGCAGGCAGAAGGACGAAGATGACGATCCATTCCTTGAACTTGGCTCTAAGATTCTTAGCCATGCGTGCTGCCTGCTGAGATCAAACCGGAACGTGCGGGCCTACGCGCCTCCCCCGCGCGCGGAGCCCGTGCGTGCGCCCACTTCGCGTAGCTCCTGTACACCAACGCAGAGGCGCCGGACAAGACAATCCGTATCCGTGGACGTGCTGTTCCAGCCGAGGCTGATGCGAACCGCGCTGCGCAGGAGCTGACCTGAAATGCCCATGGCCGAGAGAACGTGGGATGGCTCATTGGCCCCCGAAGCGCATGCGCTGCCGGACGAAACGCACAGCCCTTCCATGTCCAGCCGCGCGATCAAGGCCTCTGCGTCGATGCCCTCTATAAGGAGCAGGCTGGTGTTCGGCAACCGCGGCCCGCGCGCGCCTGCAATCTCGATGCGCGGCACAGCGGACAGGATGGAATGCTCCATCGCGTCGCGAAGCGATGCGATGCGTCCCTGCATGAATTCGATGCGTCCCGCAGCCAGTTCGGCTGCTTTGCCGAAGCCGACAATGCCCGCCACATTCTCGGTGCCCGCGCGTCGCGCCTGCTCCTGTCCGCCGCCGTGAACGAGGGGTACGAAGTCGAGGCCCTCACGGATGAAGAGCGCCCCCACCCCCTTCGGGCCGTGCATCTTATGGGCGCAGAGCGAAAGCGTGTCGACGCCGAGATCGCGAACACGGACCGGGATCTTGCCCGCCGCCTGCACGGCGTCGGTGTGGACCAGCGCGCCTCTGGCGCGCGCCTTCGCTGCGACCGCAGCCACGTCGAAGAGAACGCCCGACTCGTTGTTCGCCATCATCACGGCAATCACCGTCACGTGATTTTCCAGCGCCGCCTCCAGGCTCGCTTCATCCAGTCGTCCATCGCCGCGCACGGCCACGACACCAACCGTGTGCCCCCACCGCGTCTGCGCCTGCGCGGCTTCCATCACGCTCGCATGTTCCACGGCGCTCACCAGAAGGCGCGATGGCGCCCCGGCGTTTGCGACGGCGCTGTGCAGCGCGGTGTTGTTGGATTCCGTTCCGCCCGCCGTGAAAATGATCTCGTCAGATGCAGCGCCGATGAGCCCGGCCACCTGCTGCCGCGCCGTCTCTATTGCGGCGGCTGCCTTTCGCGCGGCCGTGTAAGGGCTCGATGGATTCGCGTGATGCTCGCGGAGAAACGGCAGCATCGCATCAAGGACGGCGGGATCGAGCGGTGTCGTCGCGTTGTGATCGAGGAATATCATCGCAATCCAATCTTGCAAGGAAGCGGCCATAATCTAAGCTTTGGGCGGACGTACGGCAACAGCAGCGAGGAGACTTCAGGGATGCGAGTTTTGGTTGCGGACGACGACGAGGGATTCCGCCATTTCGTTGGAACTGTTCTGCAGCGACTCGGCTGCGTGTGCGACCACGCGGTGGATGGTCGGGATTGCGTGAAGAAAATTGCGCAGCATGACTACAACCTCCTCCTGCTCGATCTCATCATGTCCGAGATGGACGGCGACCAGGTGCTTCACGCGATCAAGAACCGATTCCCCTCCATGAAGCGCGTCGTCTGCTCCGCACAGGATGACGAACAGGTCATCCGCCAGACACTCGACCTCGGCGCCGCCGCCTACCTCACCAAGCCCATCACCGCGGCCATGATCGAGGAGATCATCGAGAAACTCCGCAGGCAAACGGCACCCACGGTGAACGAGGGAACGCAGCCTGCTCCTGTTACAGCGCAGGACTCGGTTTCGAGCCCGCCCGCCTCTTGAGCCAGACCGAAAGAATCGCTATGTCCGCCGGATTCACCCCGGATATGCGCGAAGCTTGACCCAACGTTTCCGGCCGAATACGTGTCAACTTCTCACGAGACTCCTTCCGCAACGCGTCAATCTCGTTGTAGTCAAAATCACTCGGAAACACTTGTAGCTCAACGGCTTCTGACTTTACTATCTTATCGAGTTCCCGTTGGATGTAGCCATCGTACTTGGCTGCAATTTCAACCTGACGTGAGGCCAGGGGGTCGAGGTCCGCGCGTCGCCCCGGCAGCGTTTCGTAGGTGATGTCGGGGCGCTTCAACCATTGCAGCAGCGATGCCCCATCGTGGAAGGCTGGCCCTAGCCGGGCGAGTTCGTCGGCTACTTCCGTCGCGAGACGCTCGACAAAAGTCATGGATTCCTTCGGTACGATTCCCAGCCGCCGCGAATGATCCAAGAGCCGGAACATCGCGTTGTCCTGTCTCAATACCAACCGATGCTCTGCCCGCGATGTGAACATCCGATACGGCTCGTCCGTCCCCTTGGTCACCAAGTCATCAATGAGGACCCCGATATAGGCCTCGTTTCGGCTTAGGACAAACGGCGCATCTCCCCTCGCCTTCAATGCCGCATTTACCCCTGCCACGAACCCCTGCCCCGCCGCCTCTTCGTAGCCGGTCGTCCCGTTGATCTGGCCCGCGAAGAAGAGACCCTCCAACCGCTTCGTCTCCAGGGTGTGATAAAGCTGGGTAGGATCGCTGAAGTCGTACTCAATCGCATACCCCGGCTTCAGGAATACCGCCCGCTCCAAACCTGGGATCGAATGGATCATCTCAAGCTGCACATCCTCCGGCAGGCTGTTGGAAGTACCGTTCGGGTAGATTTCGACGAGATTGCGACCTTCCGGCTCAATGAAGATGTGATGCGTATCGTGATCGGCAAACTTGACGATCTTGTCCTCAATGGACGGGCAATACCGAACCCCCGTCCCCTCAATCATCCCGCCATACATGGCGCTATTGCCCAAGTTGTTGCGGATGATTTCATGTGTCCGATCCGTCGTATACGTCATATAGCACGGCATCTGCCCCCACCCCGGTGCCCATGGCCGAAGCGGGTCGGCGGAGAGATTGTTCCACGTGGAACAAGGAGGAATTGATGATTGGTGATTGATGATGGATGAATCCAATTCCGCAATCCGCAATCCGCATTCATCAATTCGTCCCTGTTCCACGTGGAACATTCGATAATCCAGCGTAGCAGCCAAGGAAAGGAACGGAGGCGGCTCAAAGCCGGGTTGCGGGGTCATTTTGTCGAAATCCACGCTGTCTTTGTGGAGGCGCGGGGGTGTTCCGGTCTTCAATCGGCCCATTCGGAAGCCAAGGTTCTTGAAGTCCTCGCTCAGGCCGTAAGAGGCCTTCTCCCCAATCCTGCCCCCTTCCCAATTGACCTTGCCGATGTGGATCTTCCCGGAAAGAAAGGTTCCGGTGGCAATAACGACCGTCTTGCCGGCGATCCGGCTTCCGTCGTCGGTTTCCACGCCGCGGAGGGTTCCATTCTCCATCCAAAGCTTGGAAACCAAGGCTTCGATGACTTCCAATCCTTGGACGCCCTGAATCACTGCCGCGACGCGCTTCGGGAAGAATTCCTTGTCGCATTGAAGTCTGTGAGCCTGAACGGCGGGCCCTTTTCGCGTATTGAGCGTCCGGAACTGAATTCCCGTGTAATCCGCGTTCCGGGCCATTTCCCCGCCCAGCGCGTCCAATTCGACCACGATATGGGACTTTCCGATGCCGCCGATCGATGGATTGCAGGACATCCGACCAATCGCGTTCTTGTCCATGACGCAAAGCGCCGTAGCCGCTCCCATGCGCGACGCAGCCAGCGCCGCTTCATAACCGGCGTGTCCCGCGCCCACGACGATGACGTCGAAGGAGGAATGGTTGATGGTTGATGGTTGACGGTTGGTTGTCATGCGCTGTTCGTACTCACATCTCGAATCTCGCCCTATCACTTCCCAATACAGAATCTCGAGAAGATACTGTTCAGAAGCTCGTCGTGATAGGCCTTGCCGGTGATCTGGCCGAGCGACTCCAGTGCGTCGCGCAGTTCGTCCGACGCCAGCGTCACGGCGTCCTCCCGGCTTGACGACAGCAGGTCCTCGGCGACGCGGGCGCGATCCCGCGCCTGGCTCAATAGACTCCGGTGCCGTTCCGAGATGACGGCATGCTGTCCCGATGTCGAGGCAGCGTGTCCCAGCAGAAGGTCGAGCATCGCGGACTTCAGGCTGGCCACCCCGGCTCCCGTTCTGGCGGCGATCTTGACGAACCGCCACGCCGGATCGAGGTGCTTCGCGGCCACATCCCCAAGGTCCGACTTGTTCAAGACCACCAGTGTGCGAGCTTGTGGAATGGAGGCCAAGTGTCGAATGTCGTCGGGGTGGGGTGGGGCACTTCCGTCCATCACATACATAAACATATCTGCCCGAGCAAGTTGCGCATGAGTGCGGCGGATGCCCTCCTGCTCGATATCGCAATCCGATTCTCTAAGTCCCGCCGTATCAACCACAACCATCGGAAACCCATCAACCATCAACCCTTCTTCAATCGAGTCCCTCGTCGTCCCCGGCGTGTCCGAAACGATCGCACGATCGCGACCGGTGAGCGCGTTGAGCAGGGTGGACTTTCCGACGTTGGGTCGACCCGCGATGACGACCGCCGCTCCCTCGCGAAGGATGTGTCCCTCGGTCCAGGTCGAAAGCAGGTCCGACATATTTCCTAAACTTTGCGCGAGGCGTTCGCGTAACCCGTCCAGAATAGTCGGAGGCAACTCGTCTTCGGCGAAGTCCAGCGTGGCTTCTAGGTTTGCTGCGGTGATCATCAGTTCCGTGTACATGGAATCGAAGCGTCGACTGAGTTCGCCCTCGAGTTGGGAGGTCGCTGCGATCGCGGCTCGCTCGGAGCGGGCGTGGATGAGGTCGGCCACGGCCTCGGCTTGAACCAGATCCATGCGGCCGTTCAGGAAAGCGCGCTTGGTGAACTCGCCGGGTTCGGCGGATCGTGCGCCGGCTTCGAGGCAGCGACGGAGGATGCGACGTGCATTGACGCTCCCGCCATGCGCCTGGATCTCAATCACGTCCTCGCCCGTATAACTCCGCGGCGCCTTCATCAAGAGGAGCAGTCCTTCATCCAGCACAGACCCGTCCTCCGCGATCACGTTTCCATGAACAAACGTAAACGGCTCGCGCGAGGAGGGCAGGGGACCCGTACACCGGAACATCCTATCTGCAATGTGCCACGCCTCCGGCCCGGAAACGCGGACAATCGAAATCCCCGCCGCCCCTGCCGCCGTAGCAATCGCCGCAATCGTATCCGCCTCATACATACGCGCGGGAGAGTAGCGCAAACGGAGGAACGATCAAGACCACCAAGCACAGCCCTCACGGGCTTAACTACAAACGCTCGTAGTGATCGCCGTGAGGCGTGTTCGTCGACGTGGGTGAAAGCCAGCGGCCCGACAAGTCCGACCCTCCATTCGTGGAGGGCCCGACTTGTCGGGCCGGGTCTCAGGGGATGCGGACGTTGGCGCGGTAGAATTGCGAGGGGAGGGTGTTGGTGTCGATGTAGGTGGTGGTGGCGACGAGGCCGGTGACCCATGGTGTGGCGTTTGTCCAGAGGGCGGTGGACAGGTCCGGATCGAGCTGCAACCGATAGAGGCGTGAGGTGGAGGAGTTGAACGTGATGGTTGGGCCGGGGTCGATTTGGAGAATGCGGAAGTAGGACAGGCCGTCGTTCGGGTTGGTGTCGGCGATGTACTCTTCGAGATTGTTGAATCCGTCTCTATCACCGTGCTCCACGGCGTCGCTCGCATTCGTCGGATTCAATCCGTAGAACATTTCCCAATCGTCCTCGATCCCGTCGGCATCTTCATCCGGACGAAGAAACTCGTAGGCCCCGATATCCACGCGCAGGCCGCGCTGGCGAGGGAAATCGACGCCGCGTTGATCGTAGGGCACGGCGTTGGTGGGGTAGGCGGGGTCGCCGCGGTTGATCGCCGGACTGCCGGCAAACAGTGCATGCGTCGGCGTGGTCCCGCCGCGGAAGCGCAGGCTTCCGATCACGGGCAGGACGTCGAGGAGATCGGTGCCCACATAACCGGCGGAGCCGCCCGAAAAGCCGACCAGGTTGAAGCCCAACGAGCCCACGAGGCCCTGGATGTCCGGCGAGCTGGGCGCGTTGTTTGTCGCGACAAGCGTATTCGCCATGCTGGAAACGCCGCCCCAGATTCCGCCTCCCGCGAGTACGGCGCTGTTGGAAACGACGGTGCTGCTGAAAAGATGAACCTCACCGCCGGAGCGGAAAATACCGCCACCCGCGCGGGACGCGTTCAGGGCGATGGTGCTGTTGGAGATGGACAGGATTCCGCCGATGACATCGATGCCGCCACCGCCGGAATCACCGCACTCGTTGAAGTAGATGGCGGATTGATCGATAAAGAGCGCGCCGGAATATTGCTCGATGCCACCGCCGTACGCGTAGGCCCCGTTGCCAATCACCTGGCAGCGCGACATAAAGGTGGTGCTCTGGTTGTAAAGCCCGGAGCCGATCGTCGAGAGACCTCCGACGATTGCGATGTCGGAGATCCTCATCTCGATGTTCTGGTCGAAGAACATCACGCGGTCGATCCCGTTCGCATCGATGATCGTCGTGCGCGCTCCCGCGCCCTCGATGATCGCACTGTCCCGGAAATCAAGGTCGCCTTGGAGCGACTCGTCATCGGCCCCCGGAATCGACAGCACGTATGTTCCCTCCGGAAGCGTGATGGTATCGACCCCCGCGTTCGTATTGGCCCAAAGCACCGCTTCGCGAAGGCTCAGCAACCCGTCGTCGGCGATCACATCATTGGTAGTTGTGACAGAGAGCGTCGCCGCATCAACCGATGACGACACGAACGCGATGAGGAGGAATCTCTTCATGTTCAAACATGCGGAACGACGACGCGATCATGCCCTGCCAGACTCTGCTTCTGCCGCCTCGGTTTCCGCGTCATCCCTCGCCGTCAGCACATTGATCACGTAGTAGCCGATCGGCACACCGACTACGAGACCCCACAGGCCGAAGAAGCGTTCGCCGATCAGGAGCAGTCCGAGGACGAGCAGGGGATGTGCGTGCAACACGCCCGCCGTGATGCGGGGATTGAGGACGTACGCCTCGAAGGCATGGACGACTGCAATCAAGACCACGAGGTGAAAGGCCAGCGCCAGGCCACCGACCTGGATCGAGAAGAGCAGGATCGGCACGGAGCTGATGAAGGTTCCCAGAATGGGAATAAACCCGCAGATGAAGACGATGGTCGAAAGCAGTGCGATGTTCGGGACGTCGTAGTACCAGAGACCAAGACCCGTCAGGACCGTGTTCACCGCAGCGATCATCGCCTGGGCTCGCAAGGCCTTCCCCAGAATATCGGCAAAGGCCTGGAGATGCGGCGCCGCACCGGAGTAGAAGGTGCGAATGGAACTCTTCTCGAGGTCGCGCATATTCTTAACGATCCTCTTCCAGTCCCATACCAGCATGAAGGAGAACACAATTCCTAAAAGAAGGGTCACCAGCAGCTCCCAACCCAGTTTTACAAGGTGCAGCAGCTTGGTCAGGACCCCCGGCAGCGCCTTGTTCAGGGCCTCTGCGGCGTCGGCGCGCAAGGATTCCATCAATGCTGCGTACCGTTCCGACCCGAGGATGGCCTGTCCCTGTTCCGTACCCACGATGCGCACGACGAGATTCTCCACGAACTGGTTTGTCTTCTCGCGCGTCTGCTGCTCCCCGTCGCCAGCGAGTTGGCTTACGATCTGGTTTGATTCCACGATCAGGCGCGGACCGATCCACGAGCCGGCGACGCCCATCAATCCGACGAACACCAGAAACACAAAAACGGTTGCCAGCCGGTAGTTCGTGTTCGTTCGGCTTACAAGCCAGTCCACGACGCTGCGCGTGATGTATGTCATGAGGAACGTGACGAAGATCAGGAGGAAGAAGGGCCGCAGGAGATAGAACAAGCCGATCAAGATGGCCCAGAGGACCATCTTCTCCCAGTGGTTGTTGAAGAAGCGCCGGACGCCTGATCCACCGGTTGTTGTCTGTTGCTGCTCGCCCATAATCGACTTCCCTCGCGCGGAGCTTGCCAGAGATAATTTCAGGAACGATCAAAAAAGTGACGCGCTGCGTCAAGCATGGCAGAGTCCGTCGCATGACGAAACGCCTTCTGCTGGCTGTGACACTTTTGGCCCCCGTTGTCGTTCACGCGGATTGGACGCCCGCCTGGGTAAAGGACCAGGTCTGGTATCAGATCTTCCCCGACCGTTTTCGCAACGGCGACCCGGCGAATGATCCCGTGCTGGAAGACATTCGCGGCTCATGGCCGCACTTCCTCGACGAACCATGGCGGCCTCACCCGTGGACATCGGACTGGTACAAGATGCAGCCGTGGGAGCAGTCCAACGGCCGCGACGTCTGGCTCAACATCCAGCGACGCCGGTACGGTGGCGATTTGCAGGGCGTGTTCGACAAGCTGGACTACCTGCAGGACCTCGGCATCACGGCGATCTACTTCAATCCCGTGTTCGCCTCGCCGTCGCTGCACAAGTACGACGCGATGTCGTATCACCACATCGACCCGTCGTTCGGTCCGGACAGGGCAGGGGACTGGCAGAAACTCGCGGATGAAAACCCCGGTGACTATACCTCGTGGTCCTGGACCTCCGCCGACACGATGTTCCTCAACCTCATCCGTGAATGCCATAAGCGTGGCATGCGCGTCATCCTCGACGGCGTCTTCAATCACATGGGCATCCGGAGCTGGGTGTTTGAAGACGTGAAGAAGCGACAGCTTGAATCTCCTTATAAGGACTGGTTCGTCATTACCTCGTGGGACGATGCGGAGAAGGGGACAACCTTCGATTTCGCCGGCTGGTTCGGCACACGCGAGCTGCCGGAGTGGACCGAGACGGGCGAGGGGCTACACCCCGGACCGCGCGATTACATCTTTGCGATCACGAAGCGCTGGATGGATCCGGACGGCGACGGTGATCCAAGCGACGGCATCGACGGCTGGCGTCTCGACGTCGCGTTCTGCGTCGATCATCCCTTCTGGAAACAGTGGCGAAAGCACGTAAAGGCGATCAACCCCGACGCCTATCTCGTCGCTGAGATCGTGATGAACCCTGAATCCATGAAGCCGTGGCTCAGCGGCGATGAGTTTGACGCGGTCATGAACTACAACTTCGCCTTCGCCTGCGACGAGTTTCTCTTCTCGGCAAATCCGATCCCCGCCTCGCGGTTCGACGCCCTCCTGCGCGAACTCCGTGAGGCCTACGACGACAGCGTGAATTACGCCCAGTTCAACCTCCTCGACAGCCACGACATGGCGCGGGTTTCCACGCACGCCGTCAACCGCGGCAAGCTCCCGTTCCGCGACTGGGGCGCCTACCACGACCAGGCGCGACCCGAGAGGGGCCTCCTTGATGAACGCGCGCCGACGGATGCCGAGCTGGCGCGACAGAAACTCGCGATGACCATGCAGATGACGTACATCGGCTCCCCCGTGATCTACTACGGTGACGAAGCGGGGATGTGGGGGGCAAACGAACCGAGCTGCCGGAAGCCGATGGTGTGGGCCGACCTCGCCTACGAGCCCGAAGCGCACAACCCCGACCAGTCCCTGCGCGAATCGCCAATCCCCGTGGCCTTCAACACGTCGATCCATGAAACCTACCGCGACCTCATCCGGATCCGCCATGACCGCGAGGAGCTGCGCTCCGGCTCCTTCCGCGTCGCCGCGGTGGATGACAAGCAGCGCACCTACGCCTTCTGGCGCGAGAGCGAGAAAGCGCGGACCCTCGTGCTGCTGAATGCCTCGGACAGCGATTCATCCGTGTTGGTCGCGGGTGACGGCCTGTGGCGTGACCTCCTCGACCCCGCGTACGAAGCACGTTCCCGCGACGGTGCCTTGAAGATCGATATACCGCCCGTGCGCGCCCGCATCCTTGTCTCTGACTAATGCAGATTAAGCCATGATGTAGCCACGCCACTCTGCTGGCGTGTATACCTAAGGGCGCGGCAGCAGAGTGCCGCGGCTACAGCGTTTCTGAAAATGCTTTAGAAGAACGATAGGATGAAGATCAAGCACCAGCCACGTCCGAAATGGAGTCTGAAGACGTCGTTCTTGATGTCGGTCGGCATCGTGGCGGTGGTTACTCCGGCAGTCCTGCTGAACGTGAAGAAGTCCATCTGGACCGAGCTGGAAATCGTCACGGGGATCATGGCGCTGCTCATGTTCGTGTACTTCACGGTTCTCCTGTATCTCGGCGTGCGCTTCAACGAAAAGGAGCGGGCTATCGTCGACTGGCCTGTCGGGTCGGCGGCGGATGTGTGGGACGGGTCATCGATTCCGAGCGACGGGTTTTTCACGGAAGCAGGGGCAGAGGCGGGAATCCTCGGAATCATTGTCGGATTTCTTATCGATCTTCTCATTGCCCTTCTCGTGACCTTCGTCATCTGCTGGATCATGTGGGCAGGCTTCAACGTCATCATCGCGGTGTTCATTCCCCTCTATTGGTTTCACCGGCGGTCCCTTCGCTTTCTTGTGACGCGCGGACGCCGCTGCCGAGGGAGCTGGCCGCGGAGTATCCTCCATGGCTTCACCACGTCGGTCCAATACAGCTTCTGGTTCTACACCGTCTTCTTCGCCGCCGACCGGATCACGCGACACATCGGTTCCTGACCTCAAAAAAGCTGTGGCCGAAGGCGGCGCGAAGGAATAGAAATCTCCACAGGAGGCGTGATTCTCGATGGCGGGTTCGCAATGGGCCGCGGCATTTTCTTCGTTGTCGCTCGACCGGCGCTTGCGCGCGGCTTCGAAGGTCGAACGCAGGCTGCTCGTGGATGCGGGGAAGCATCTTTCCGCCTTGCCCGAACCTGCTCAACCCGACCTGCAGGCCCTGAAGGACCGGATTAAACCGGAGACCGACCTGCTCGCTTCGCTTCGTTCCGAATTGAAGCATTCGCTCGAGAATGACCGGCGCGACTACAAGAAGGCGAGCCAGCTCATGCGCTGGGTCGTCATCGCGCGCGGCATGCTGGACCGGCTTATTCTCCGCGACCGCATTCGCTCCCATCGCAAAGAGTGCGATCAGATGATGCATGATCTCGGCCTCCTGGCGTGTGACGGACAGCACGACGCGGCGCATGCGGCACTCCCGGAAGGCCTGCGTCACGGGATTCAGGGAAGCCGACGCGACATCGCCGCCCTGCGTGAAGAGCGAACGGCTCTGCTGGCCCCATGGAACGGGCAGGCGTGGCCGGAGTGGCTGGCGAATGGCATCCGGGAGACCAAGGAGTTGGGCCATCACATTGGCTCACAGATTTCCCGGAAGCTCTTTCTGCGAACACCCGCGCTCGGCGCGCTCATCGCCGCGTGGTGGATCGCCAATACCTACACCTCGAACTCCCTGGAGATGATCGGACAGAAGCTGGGGTTCGGAGGTCGAACCGCGATCAGCCACCAGACGTTGGAGCGCATGTCCTTCTGGGTCCCCATCTTCGCCGCGGGCCTCGCCTCGTACCTCACGACGGTCCTTGCCAAGCAGGTGCAGAAAAAATACGCGCCGCCGGACAAGTAGCGCTCCGTCAACTCCTGCACCATGTGTTGAGGAGATACGGCTCCCCCGTAAAATCCGGCGGCATGCCACCCTGTGTCATCGCGCAGGTTCTGGCAGCCGCTGAAAAGCCCAGTCGCAGGTGGGATTGAAAGGATTCAGCGTCGAGCTTGCGGCAATTTGTAGACGCGAAGATCCAGCCGCCCGGATTGAGCACGCGCGCGGCGGCTTCAACGAGGAGATGGTAGTCGGTTTCCGCGCGCCAGGTGCCGTGTCCCTTGATGCGGCTGAACGTAGGGGGGTCCAACACGATGCCATCGAAGAAGCGCTGCTTCTTGGCGAAGGCACCGAGCCAGTCCATCGCATCGCCCTTGATGAAGAAATGCGCCTCGGGATCGATCCTGTTGTGGCGGAAATTTCGCTTGGCCCACTCGAGGTACGTGGCGGACAGGTCCACGGTTGTCGTGATGGCGCCCGCCGACGCGGCGGCCACGCTGAATCCGCCCGTGTAGGCAAACAGGTTCAGGACGCGCTGCCCCGGCTTCGTTTCGTCACGCACCCGCCTGCGGTTGTCGCGCTGGTCGATGAACAGCCCCTGCGAGTATCCGCTACGGAAGCTGATTTCGAAATGCAGCGTGTGCTCGACGATCAGGAAGGGATCATCGGTGGCCATGGTTGTCATGGGGACCGGCGAGTCCTTTTCGTTCTGATCAAGCCGCTTCCACCACCACGCCACGTCGCGCGTTGCGATCGCTTCACTCAATCCGCCCGGAAGGGATGCGGCAAGGGTTTGAACGAGCCATCGCCCGGCGAAGACATCGATGTACACGCCGTGTGCTCCATCGCTCGCACCGTCGAAAAGGCGGAACGCGGCATCTGACCCGAAGCCGTGTCCCCTTCGCTTCCGCTCCGCCTGCACCAAGAGCTCATCCCACTTCGTCATGCCGGACCGCACGTTCGCGCAAATGGTCCGACCGTCGCAAGCGAAACTTCCTTCACACGCCGGTCCTCACCACGTACCATCCTGCGAACTCAGGGACCCCATGAAACACATTCTATTGCTTACCGTTTTGTTTTTTGCCGCCCAGTCTGATGCCGCAACGCTCGAAAAGGGTGCCAAGTTTCCGGCCTACACGGTCAAGGACGCTTTCGGAACCACGAACACCCTGTCGCCGGAAACACGGTTTGTCATCATCGCGAGCGAGAAGTCCGTTTCCGGAGCCATCAACGACTGGCTTGCAAAGAAGCCTGCCGATTTCCTTTCCAGCCACAAGGCGGAGTACGTTTCCGACATCACGCCGATGCCCGCGATCATCACGACCTTGTTTGCGCTGCCGAAAATGAAGAAGTACCCGTTTCGCATCCTTCTTGCGGACGACCCGGCCTTTGCCACGACCTATCCGAGCCAGCCCGGCAAGATCGCCCTCTTCACGCTCGATCCGCAGGGCGCGATTCAGGACATCCTGTTCGCGACGTCTGTAGCCGAGGTCGAGAAGGCACTCCTTTCCGTTACGCCGTAAGCCTTAACAGAAGTTAAGTCTTTGCGGGCTCCATCTCCCGGTATGTTTATATCGTGTCAACGTCTTCCCGAAGCCCACGTGTCCTCGCCATGTCGTTTGCCCTTTGGGTGAGCGTCGGGGCCTGCTTTGGACAGACGCCTTCTGCGTCCATGGAATCAGACATCGTCCTCGCGCTTCGTGACAGCACTTGCGACATGGGGCAGACGATTTCGAGCCGTCCCGGGCCGTGGGGACGCATGGAATACACGAGCACGCTGCTGGAGCCGCCGCCCTCGATCGTCGGCGAGGATGTCCGCTCGAAGCGCCCGCTTGCATGGCAGTTCACGGGCATGACGACGGGGCAGGTTGCCGCGTTGCTCATGGACGCCGGGCTGGATCCAGTGATCGTGGACCGGTTGATGAACTCGCGGCAGATGTCATCCGATCCCACGGATTTCCTCATCCTGCCGCCGGACGACATCCTCCTGGGCATGGAGCCGGAAACGCGACGGCGCGTCTACTTCAACCTCCGCGCGTCATCGCTGAACAAGTTCTACGGACTGCCCTTTCACATGAATCATCTCTACGGGGACGAGTGGTTTCGCGATGCCTCCCTGTCGCCCGCGACGCTGGCCATGCTGGACCGGCTCGTGTACCGCCAGGGCTCCATGATGTATTTCTCCGACGTCCGGTTCGTCCTCTCGAAGATTGACGATGTGGAGGAACGCCGGAACTTCTTCGCTGCGCTCCTCCGCCAGGTAACGCTGCGCGTTAGACTTTCCATCAAGGACGCGAGCGAAGTCGATGGGCTTGTTGCGTATTGGGGAGCGCATGGCCGCGAGAACGTGGTGAGGCCGATCATCGAAGCCGTTGAGCGTGGAAGCGTCGACTGGCCTGTATCGATCCTCAGCCTGCTTCCGCCCCTGCCGCGCGAACGTCTCTTCACCTACAATAGCGGATCCCGGGAGCTCTTCCGCGACTGCAACTGGACCGCGCTGAACTTCTTCAACGATCCGCCGGACGACATCTACCTGCAGCAGAGCGCCGTGACCAACGCCGTGTTCGGGCGATATGCGCCCATTGAATCCAACTTCCTGCCGGGTGACCTCATCCTGCTTCGAAACGACCGTCAGGACGTGATCCACATGTGCAACTACATCGCCGACAACATCGTGTTCACGAAGAACGGGGGCGATCTCGCACAGCCCTGGATCCTCTCCACGCTCCGGGAGGTGGTGGACTACTACACCATCGGCGGTGACGCCCCCGACGTCCTGTTCCTTCGCGAGCGGTTGTAGCGCACGGTCCGTCCTTCTCCCATCCTACTCATAATCGTAATCATCGGTTCATCGGGATCCGATCGGAATCCGGATTCGGATGAACCGAAGACTATGATTATGAGTAGGAGGAGGACGACGAGGAGATCAGATCATCTTCACTTGGCTTTTCACACCCAAAGGGTCTACGATTTCCCCTTCAGGGAGGTTGCCATGAAGATCATTCACACGGGGGTATGGTCCGTCGTTTTCTTGTGCTGTGCTGCAGCCAGCACCGCACACGCACAGTTCACCAACAAGAGTTCCGTGCTGGATGGGTCCGGAACCACCTCCACCAGCGGTTCGTTCACGAACATCAGCGCCGCCGGGCAACCCGGGGGCATCGCGGTCTCCTCGGGTGGCACCTATGTGAATCAGGCAGGCTTCCTCAATACCTTCTCCGTCAAGCCGGGGCTTGATACGGATGGCGATGGTCTTGCCGATGAACTGGATCAGGACAACGACGCGGATGGCCTCGCCGATACGACGGAAATCGGCGGAAGCGGCTTCAGTCCCACGACGCCTACGCTCGTCAATGTGGCCGATACGGACGGCGATGGACAACTGGATGGCTGGGAAGCCGTGGCTGGCACCGATCCAAACGATATCAACGCGCTCCTTGAGCTTGTCGCGATCAGCAACGCCGCGACAGGTCAAGGCGTCGCATGGCTGGCTCGCGGTAACAACCAGAAGACCTATGTCGTCCGCGCCCGCACGAACCTTCTCGGCGGAGCAGACACGGTAATCTTCAGCAACACCGTCGCCGGCGGCGTCGGACCCTGGTTCGCCGTCACGAACGCCATCGCGGACAGCACATCGATCAACGCGGAATTCTACGCGGTGGAAGTCTATCCCTAGCCCTTGGCTGCTACGGCGTAAAAACACCGGTTCGGTAGAAAGCTTCGCCCGTCTCGTTTGTGAACGTCAGTTGCAGGCTCCCGCCTGATCCTTCCGCAGGAACGCCCTGCCTGGTCCACGTGCCGCTCATCAGGTTGGTTCGCATGAAGATGTCGTACCAGCGCGCAGGAACGGTCGTGGGGATGTCGATCTGCATGACGCTGCGACCTTCCACGGCTTCGATGTCCGGGAGGTGCGAGCCGGCATCTTCAGGATCCGTGCCCGCAAACTCCTCTTCCCAGTTCAGGAATCCGTCGCCGTCCTGGTCGCTCATGGGACCGAACTGCCGCGTGATCGTGATGTCGTCGGTGAATGTGCTGCTCTCGAGCGGATCGCCGTCGATCGATAGGCCGGTCACGTAGAGGTTGAAGTTGGGTCCACCGCCAGCTTTGAAGTTGAAAAGGCGCAAGCGCGTGATCAAGGCCTCGGACGTGAGGGCTACGTCGCCCGTGATCACGTTGGTTCCGGCGACGAGGCGATACGTTGTCGGAGTCAGAAGCTCGAATTCCAGATCGACGCCTTGGTCGGTCCAGGGAAGTCCCGTGTCCCGCGTGAGAACCGCGTCGTTGACGATGTAGTTGCTGCCACCGCCGAAGAAGAGGAACTCCACCAGGTTCTGCCCGAACCGGTTTTGGAATCCGACTCCAACGGCCGCGCCGACGTCGATCCAGTTGTTCTCGAACTTCAGTCGCACAACATCGCCGGGATTCAGTTTGCCTGCGAGAGGACGCACGGCATCGCTAAGTCCGCCACCGTAAGCCCACAAGCCCCAGGCGTGGGTTCCGATGGCGAGGTTGGTGTCGAGGGTGGATTGCGCCAGGAAGTGACCCGCCTCGGCGCCGCCCGCAAGTTGCCAGCCGCCGCCCCAGCCGGATCCACCGTTCTGGCCGTTCACCCACGTGTTGCCCGTCGTGTAAAGCGCGTTCGTGGCAGAGTCACGCGATGCGGCGTTCGGATTGTCGTTGCCATTCGTCGCGCTCACCCGCAGGAGGTTGAAGCCCTCGAGGAGGGGGATTGAAGCCACGGACCAGTTGGTTGCCACCGGGATCGTGCCGCCGGCGCCGGAGGCGAGGTTCGACCACGAGATGCTTCCGACAATACCGGGGCCCGTCTCGCCGCGAAGCGTCCATGAGGTCACTTCGTTGGACACGGAGATATCCGACGCGGGATTCGTGATCGTGATGTAGGGCGACAACTGGTCCACGCACAGAGAAACGTACGTATGCCAGTCCTGCCCGCCGTTGCTGTCCCAGATGCGGTTGGTGCCGGCGCCGGAGTTGTGGAAGACATAGTCGAGCTGCCATGTGTCGGAAGGAATATTCAACACGTAGGTCCACGTCCCGTTGGGACCTTCCGTCATTGTGTGTTCGCCGACATTCTGCCAGCCGTTGCGGCCCGCGTAGAGGGTCACATTCGTCGTATTCATCAGGTCCCCGGACCGCTCCTGATACGCAATTGTGACGGGGATGCAGCCTTGGGGGACCGCCGGGTTGACGGTGACAAGGGCTGGCAGGTCCGCGCAATTCGCGATCGGAATGTGCCAGTCTTTCCCGAGGTTGTTGTCCCACACCGCGTTCGAGACCGCGCCATTATTGAAGGCGAGATCGACCACCTCGGTGTCGAAGGGAACCGCATACGTGGTCTCCCACAGACCCGACCCTGTGTTCGTGAAGGCGATGTCGGTGACGAACTGCCAACCGTTGACGCCGAGATTTGCGACGACTTGCGTTGCGCCCGCGAGGGGGCCGCCGGACGTGTTGTATTGCAGCGTAATCGGATTGCAGCCGGTGGGCTCCTCCGGTGTCACGGTCAGGATGCCGGGTTGGGGAGGGGGCGTCTTGGAGAAGATGATCGTGCTATACGAGCCCATGTTGACGGCGGCCTTGGGTGGCGATCCGGATGCCGACACGGATGTTTGCACCACGCCGCCGAAATCGTTGCCGTAGTTCGTCGCGTCGCTGTTGAACCACGTGTACCACGTGCCTGCGGACGGGAACTCGATGAGGTAGTTGGTGTTTGTGAACTTCGTGACGGAGAAGTTGGCGACAACGACCACGTCATCCACCTGGCCGCCGGCATCCCATCGCACGTATCCGATCACCTTTCCGTTGTTGTCCTTGTGGTGCACGTTGACGCCCGTGCCCTTCAGGCCCTGCGTGCCGCCGAGTCGGTTCCGGCGGCAGCTGACCATGTCGGAGTAGGCGCTCACGATGCCCTTCCATGTGTTCGTCAGGCTCCAGCGCAGCGCGGTGTTGTTGCTGAACGTCCAGTCGTCGTGCATCTCCTGGCCCTGGAAGAGCATGGGAATGCCGGGGCTCGTGAGCACGATCGATGCGGCGAGAAGCTGGCGCTTCCGCGCCCAGATGCTCGTCGGGTTGTTGAAGTCGATTTCCTTGGGCAGTCGGTATTTGTTGTTCAGGTCGCCGACGCTGTCATGGGACTCGGAGAAGATCACGCGGGCGTGGCTTGCGCCCTGCGATATCTTGTCTGCAAGCCAGTCCATGTTGCGCGAGGCGTCGCTCGATTGCGTGACCTGCCACTTGATGTGATCGTGGAATCCCACGTCCCACTGGCTCTGGAAGTTCATGTTGAAGTCGAAGCCGTGGTCCTCCGCAATGCGGATGCGGCCCGGGTAGCCCGTCACGACCATCCAGTTGATATCGCGCAGCATGGCTTCGCTCTCGGGCAGGAAGCTGGAGCCGCCGTTGTAGTAGAGGATGCTGAAGACGGAGTCCCACCGGAGACCGTCCACGCGGCACTCCTCCATCAGCATCTGGATGTGGTCGTTGATGAAGCTTCGCACTTCGGGACGACCGAAGTCGGGCCGCGTGTCGCCCCACATCGTCGATGCCTTCTGAACATCATTATAGAAGTAGATGCCGCCCTTGCCGTTCTGGCTCCACCCATCGAACTGCCACATGGAGAGGTCGCTCGGCCCGTAATGGTTGTGCACCACGTCGACCAGGACCGCGATGCCGCGCTGGTGGCAGGCCTTCACGAATCGCTTGAAGGCGTCGGGCCCTCCAAGAGAGCTTTCCACGGCATAGATGTCCGCGGGATTGTAGCCCCAGCTCCTGTCGCCGGCGTACTCGGAGATGGGCATCACCTGGACCGCGGTGACGCCGAGCGCTTCAATGTGGTCGAGCTTCTCGATCGCTTCGTCGAACGAGCTGGGCAGCCAGTCCTCGGCGTTAAACGAGCCGACATGCATCTCGTAGATCACCAGGTCGTTCAACCACGGGTTGATCGCGTTGACGCCGCCCCAGTCGAACGCGTTGGGGTTGTAGATGATCGAGTTGCCCGCGGAGTTCGTGACCCGCCGGCCACGCGGGTCGCGGCGGTCCAGATTGCCATTGATGACGTACTTATACTCCTGGCCGACGGACGCGCCCGCCACGTCGCGGGACCAATACGCAGTCGATCCTTCTCTGGTCATGGGCAGCGTAGCCCAGCCGCTGAATTGGCCCTTCACGCCAACAGATGTCGCATTCGGCGCCCACGTCCGGAACGTCACGCCGGTGCCCAACGTATCGGCATAGGGCATCGAGCCGAGCCCGGGCCGGGAAGACTGCGCAGGAACCTGCAGAGCGGTAACGAGATACGCGAAAGCAATCACCCGAAAAATGTGTCTCATCGCATAGTGCTCCCCAAGCAAGGCTATGTAGAGGAGTACACCGTTTTAGCATTGCACGTTCAGAATCATTTCGGCCGGCGTCCCACCCGAAAAATGTTGCACGGACAGCAGAATTGCACGAATACAGCCTTTCCCCTTGTGGTGTACCGCTTCAACAAGTTAGTATAACGATTGACCTAGGTTCTGAATCCGCCGCACAGGTGAAAAGATCAGGGCTTGATTGTGGGTTGAAGGGATACCTGATGCGTGGATTGAGGATATGTCTTTTGTCGACTATTGTCGTCGCAAGTGTCTTGGCTCTAGCATTTTATAGGCACTATCGGCGAGAAAGCGTCCGCATCACCCCGACTACTGGAGACTCTTATGCTGGGACCTCCACCTCCAACGCCTGGACCGATTCAAGTGGAGTCGACGCGGTTCATGCGACGCCGCAACCCGATGTGAAAGAATCCGTTGCGACAGCAGAAAGCGAAGTGCGCGTCAGCGAAACACTGCTCGCTCGCCCGATAATCCAGCAATGGCGTGCCGAAGGGGTCACCGACGAGGATTTGCTGGAAGCCACGAAGAACATGAAGGAGCAGGGCTTTCCCCCTCACCACTGGGACGATGTAGCCCTCATCCTGCAGTTTCTTCCGCGACACCACATCGAGCCGCTGCTCACCGGTGAGATCTCGCTGCCCGACACGGCGAACAGTGGCTCCCCCGTGGCCTTTCAGGTTTCCGGCACGGTGCCGGACTCCTCGTTCAGCTTTGATTCTTGGGACATCGACCGGGAAGGTGACGTCGTTACGATCCGGTTGATCGGATCCAAATCCGGCAAGCCCGCACCCCTGGTCGAGGTGCCTCTGACCGCCGAAGGATACCTCCCGCCCCTCGATCCGGGGATCTACACCGTCCAATTGAGCCGCGGCAGCACCAACGCCGTGAAAACTTTAACCATCCGCTAGAAGAAAGACCGCTACATCATGAAAACGAACCACCGCCTCACGATCCGAAAAGCCGCAATCCTTGCTCTTATCGCCAGCACGGGATGGTGCCAAGCCATGACCCAGGGAACCCGGGATTTTTTCGGAATCACCGCCACCACCAATGCCCGCCCGGAGCTTACCGGCGAGGGGTTTGCGGTGGGTGTTGGCGACTCGTCCGTGGACCTTACGCATCCAGGTCTTGGCTGGATCAGCACGAACGAGAACTTCCTGACGTGGTCCGGGAAAGGGGGGTCGATACCCCGTTTGAGAGAGAAGAACCCCCGCCTCGTGTCCGCGGTGCATACATTTGTCTCAACGGTCAACAATGTTCGCCACGGTGTCAGCGCCGGGTGGGGGATGCTGCCGGTTCCATCGAATAATACGGTTGGTACGCCAGTGCATGGAACCTTTGTGGCTGGCATCATGTCCGGAAACTGGGCCGAGGGGAACCTTCTGGGCGTGCTGCCTCGTGCCCGCGCTGTCGTGTCTTCAGGTTCTTCCTATCTCAAAGTGCTCTCGCAGGCGCTTGAGGGCAATCCCGACAGGGTGCTGGTCCTCAACCGCAGCTATGCCGGTTCGGAATTACTTCCTCCGGCCGCCAAGGCGAATACGGGAGTTTCTACGTTCAATGCTGCAGGAAACTTCATGGATGGAGGAGACGCACATGGGAACACCGCCGATATCCGTTTGCGAGTCCATGGCATGTCGCCGAACAACTCTTCTATACGCTGGCGCACGGAGATTGGATACGACGTGATTGCGGGCGGAATGCGCTTGGACGGCATCTATGGGCACATGGAATCGCACCCGGGCAGCGGAACAAGCCATCGTAACCAGGAGAGCATCATCACCAAGTTCTATGATTGGATTTCACTCGCACCCAACAATGGGTTTTACGGCCCTACGCTTGGAACCTCGTTCTCGTCCCCGTTGACCGCAGCGTGTTTCGGGATGATCCAGCAGGCGTATGCCAACACGCACACGAACCTTTGGCTTACGCAGGATCAGTTGACGCGCATTGTCCGCAAGGCGTCGCGGTTTGTAGATGACCCGGACACGGGCCTGCGCTTCCACGTCCTCAACGTCGCCCCCGCCGTCGAGCTGGCGCGGACGTATAACGGGGATCCCGGGTTTGAACCGAACTTCACGACCACGTTCCCGCCCGACGCGCGCGTCAATGCGCCCACGAACACGGCGCCGTACTATCCCAACCCGAACCAGTTCCGTGCCGATTTCGGCTACACGAGCGTTTCGACGAACTACTTCTTCACCGCCCCGACCCTCATCAGCAATGCGATGGTTTTCGCGGGGAATGCTGGCCGCGGCGAAGCCAATGTCGCGATCCGCAACGGGTGGGGAGACCTTGCTCGAGTCGACCTGTCCCGCACGGGCAAAACGCTTTCCGTGTCGTTCCAATACGACAACAGGCCGGGAACCTCCGGCACGGCCAGCAACGACTTCTTTGTCGGGATCAAGGAGATGTACGGGTCGAGCCAGTTCATGGACGACAACCGTCTCTTTGACACGAAGGATCTTGGTCGTCTGGCCTTCCGCTTCCGGGCCACGGCGGGCAGCGGCCAGGTCCGGGTGGACGCGATCCGGTGCTCGTATTTTCCCACGAACATGTCCGCCCTCGTCTGGGAGAACCTGAGCTCCGCGTGGGATGCAACGCCGCTGGCGACGACCGTGGTCACGAACCTGACCACCGGCGCGTTGCCCACCGTTCGCGCGGTCTTCACGTCGACGCGTATGCAGTTGCTCGTGAATGGCGTCCCTGTCATGGACGTGGCCCACGGCATAGTCGGTACAGTGCTGAGCCGAGCCACGCCGTACCTGCATTTCCGGAACCGGGCCCCGAACCAGACGCAGCGGATCAAGACGTTCGTCGTCTCGACGGCAACGACCGTGAGCCCGCAGGTGACCTTGGGCGTTGCCCGGCCACGCGGCCTGGAAGGTTTGGAGAACACGCCGGGTGGAAGAGGCGCGTTTGTAGTAACGCGCGAAATGATTCAAGGCAGCCCCCTCACCATCAACTACGCGGTGTCTGGCTCGGCCGGCAACGGAACGGACTACGTCACGCTTCCGGGCACAGTCACGATTCCGGCAGGCGTGACGACTGCCGAGATCCACGTGAAGCCGATCACCGACGCTACGATCGAAAGTCCTGAGTCCGTTAACGTAACCCTGCTCGCAGGCAGCGGCTATACCGTGGGTTCACCCGCAACGGGCACGGTCTCAATCGTGGACATGACCGATGCCGATGCTGACGGAATTCGGAACACCAACGAGAACCGCAACGCAAATAGCAGCCTGACGGATGACGACTCGGACTTCGACATGTTGCCGGATTACAGCGATCCCGACGACGACAACGATGGGTTGCCCACCGCGCAGGAGGATACGAATCGCAATGGTGTCTTCACGGACGACGATACCGACGGCGACGGAACGCCTGACTACCTTGATACTGACAGAGTTTACACATCGCCTTACACCTCGGTCGCCGTGGTGGGCAGCTTCAACGGCTGGAACGCGGCCGTCACCAACATGCGTCTGACGTTTGACAACCTGTGGGAAGGCGATGTCGGCATCACCAACGCACCCGGACAGGCCTTCAAGTTCGTCGCCAACAAGTCGTGGACCACGAATTGGGGAAGGAACGGACAATACGCATTCGAGTTGCCGATGGTGGACCAGGCGGAGAGGGGCAACGCGCAGAACATCGTGATCTCCAACCGGCTCTTCGGTCGCTACCGGTTCACCCTCAACGACTCAGCGTCTCGGTTCACGGTCACCTGCGTTTCGGATGCCGACGGCGACGGGATGCCCGACGACTGGGAGCGTTTGTACGGGCTCAATCCCGCCGTCTCCGATCAGAATGACAACCCGGATAACGATCTCTACAAGAACGGACAGGAGTTCCAGAACGGAACGAATCCGAACATCTGGGATCGACCCCTCTCCGTGAACACGTCCATGACGGTCGCCGGCACCTTCAACAACTGGGCCGCGAGCGCGAACAACATGCAGTTGGTCGAACATTACAAGTGGCAGTGGAATGCTGTCTTCTTTGATCAGACCAACGCGGCGTTCAAGTTCGCTGCGAATGGATCGTGGGCGGTCAATTGGGGCGATGCGAACCAGGACGACTGGGACGTGTCCATTCAGGGTTACGCCGACGGTGGTACATCGCCCAACATCGTCATCTCGAACAGGCTTCATGGTCACTACCGATTCACCTTCAACGAGAGTCTCTCGGCCGGAGCGCCGCCCCTGCTGTACTATGTAGAGAAGACGCCGGATCCGGACTCCGATTACGACGGCATCCCCGACTTCTGGGAGCAGCACTTCGGGCTGGATTCACTCACATCCAACGCCTCCACGGACACCGATGGCGACGGGCTGACCAATCTGCAGGAGTACACGAAGGGAACCGATCCGACCCTGCCCGACACGGATTTCGACGGCTTGGTCGATTCGAGTGATGCGGAGCCGCTGAAGCCCGCCTACAAGCAGGTCAAGGTCGCGCCGTCCATTGCCGGAACGATCGACCGTAACGGGTGCTTCTCCTGCCCGACGGGCACGTACTCGTTCATCAGCAACAGGGTCTTCTGGGCGACGTCGTATCGGAACCCGGACCGCTACCATAGCTACCTCCAGTTCAATCTCTCCGCACTGCCCGCCGGGTCGGAAATCAAGCACGCGGTCCTTCTCCATAGGGACTACGGTTCGCCGGCTGAGCCGCTCAGCTGCGCTCTTGCTCCGCTCGGTGCCCTTAACCCGACAGTTTCCACGGCGGCAATGAACACAGTGTTCACATATCTCGATACCGTCGCCTCCTCGTCGCAGCCGATCGTCGGCTTGTATTCGCGCGAATCGGGTTGGCTGGAGGCATCTGTCTTGGGAACGGTGATCCAACAGGAACTCCAAGGCAGCACGACGCGTGGTGCTTGGGGGCTCGGACTCATCGGCATGCCGCAGTCGTCCTACGAGCCGCGATCCGGCAGTCTCTCCAACCTGCAGCTCGTCGTCAGCTATGTCTCGCGGTTGTCCAGTTACACGGCCATGACTGTGGCCGGCACGTTTAATGGCTGGAACGCCGGAGCGAAGAATATGCAGTTGGTGGATGATTACACTTGGGAGTGGCAGGCCACGTTCGCGAATGTGATCGCGCCGAAGTTCAAGTTCGCCGCCAACGGCGGATGGAGCGTCAATTGGGGCGATCAGAACCAAGGCCTCTTCGCGGTCCCCGTCGAGGGCTATGCGGAAACCGGCACACAGCCCGATATCGCAATCAATGGAACGCTGAACGGAACGTACCGCTTCCGGTTCAACGAGCAGACCCGCCTCTACCGCGTCGAGAAGATCGCCGGTCCCATGGTGGAGTGGGTCGGTAGCGTGAACCACTCGCCGGCCAACGGGTTGATCACAGCGACGGACTATCTCTGGCTCAATGCCCAAACCTATCCCGCGGGCAAGGCGGCGAGCGTAAAAGCCTTCTTGAGTGCGAACGACGGACTGACCTGGGGCAGCGCAGTCATGAGCAAGGGTTCCATCACCCAAGGCAACGACACCTGGTACATCAACATCGGTCAACTCCCCTCAGGAACGTCATTGCGCTACTATGTTGAGGCGTACGACAGCGCCGCCCAAGTGGTTCGTGAAAACTTCGGCGGCTTGAACTACCGGGCCACGGTGGGAAGCGGCGGAGCGTCCGCGCAGTGGGTTGGGAATGTGACGCAATGGCCCGTTCAGGGTCAGCTTCGGGCGACCGACGACCTGTGGATCAACGTCGAGAGTTACCCGCGCGGAGCCGGGATCTCGGCCCGCCTGGTCTACACGACGGACGGCGTGGTCTGGCGCGAACGCCCCATGGCCAAGGCTGGAATCAATGGAAACAACGACTGGTGGAACGTCAACCTTGGCAAGTTCGCATCCGGTACCATCATCCGCTACGCCATCGAGGTTACCGATGGTAAGGGTGCCTCCTGGTGGAACTCAAACCTCGGCAACAACTACTCCACCACGGTGAATTGATTCCAAGCCGAACCGAAGCACATCGTTCTGACGGTGTGCTTCGGCGATGTTTGCCCTTTTGACCAGGCAGTAGGGGGACTGCGGATTGCCGCAACGGGATTACTAGTATGGCGTGTTGCTGAGCTTCGTATTGGTCCTCTCGGACCCGTCGTTCCTGACGATGCAGAAGCCCACCGTGGCTCCGCGGGGCGGACGGCGTCCGCTGAGGTAGCCGGCGCCGATATTGCCGAGGGTTTTGACGGTCTGGCCTACGCCTTTCCAGTCAAAGTGACCGCCGACAATGCGACCGCCTTCCGACCAGAAGATGTAGACGCGGCCATCAATACCGCCGCCGATTCCGCTGTCGCCGCTGGGCCAGCCGAGGGATTGGTAGGCGAGGCGCACATTGCCGCCCTCGACATTCGCGGACGAGAGCGAGCGCGTTACGCGCGCGTCCTGCGGATGAACGTTGGCGTGCGGCCCGTACATCACGGCGCCGGCGACACTGAGTTCGTCACCGGATCCCGTGGCGGGCGGTGGTGCGGCACTCTTGGCGACGGATTCTGCGGGAGCGGCTTCTGGAGCCGGCGCGGCAGCCTGCTCTGCCGGTTCATCGTCATCGCCCCCCGACGACCCCAAATCAAGTTCGCAGCCCGTGGTCGCGAAGAACAAGACGAATGCAAAGGCCAGTTTGATCAACAACGCAAAGATTCCCATCACGTATCCTCCCCAATATGTGTTGCCCCGAAGTGGGCGCCACATAGACAGCTTTTCAAGCACAGAGATCAAGGTTATTCTTTCTTAGCAGCCAGTGCTGAAAGCGGGGGGGGAACATCTCATGAAATACGCCGTGCATCTGGAGTCGGGCGAGGGTGGCGAATACACCGCGAGCTGCGCAGAGCTGGGGTTGTCGGTCCAAGGATTGAGCCCCTCGAACGCCCTCGACGCCCTCCGCGACGAAATCCGCTACCGCATCGAAATGTGCCCCTGCACCTCCGTCGATGACGACTTCGTCCAGTTGGACGTGTCCCAGTAGAGCCTCGACCGTCGTGCGAGAAGGGCTTGGTTTCCCCCGCGTCCTTTTGCTACATCTTCACGGCTCATGGTTGCCCGCACTCTGTTCAGAACGTTCTGCCTGTGCCTGATCGTCGCCGTCGGTGCGACGGCGTGTCGGCGTGTCCAATCCTTGGAACAGACGGGCGATCCGCTTTCCAACGCTTGGAACGACTACCGGCTGAATGAGTTCAACCGCGCCGTGGCGACGTTCCAGTCCGTGGCGGACAAGGCGACGCCCGGGTCCGAGGAGCACATCCAGGCGCTCTACGGTCTGGCCACGACATGGAACCTTCGGTTGCCACAGCAGGACCAGGACAAGCCGCTCGCAAAGTCGCTCTACGAAAAGATCCTCGAAATCGCGCCGCAAAGCTCGCTCGCTCCCTGGGCCGACCTCGCGCTCGCGCGATTGCTGCACCTGGTCCCGGTTGGCGAAGACGCCGACTACAAGGTCGTCCGCCCCGCCTACCAGCGCATCATCGACCGCTATCCCGGCCATCTCGCCGCGCGCGAGGCGCACATCTATCTCATCGCCACGAAGGTCGCGACGCTGGAGCCAGCGGAGCTCAGGGCCGCCGTGGCCGACCTGAAGTTGTTCCTGAGCCAGACCAACGACACATCGTTTTTTAAGTCCGCCTACTCACTGCTGGCCGTCTCCTGCAATACGCTGGGGGACCAGCAGGGTCGCCTCGACGCCGAGCTCGGGTCACTCAAGTACACGGAGATCGACCCCACCAATCCCTTCAACGAATTCTCCTGGCAGTACTGGAACATCGCGACGATTGCGGAGTTCGAGCTGGGCGATTTCGAGACGGCGCGCACCTACTATAAGAAGCTCCTCGAGGAGTATCCGCGCGACCGCAAGGTGTATGGCGTGAAGACCGCGCTGAAACGCATGGATGAGCTCGAAGCGAAGTTGCGGGCGGGAGGCAAGCCATGATCGGCGCCGTCCTCCGCTTCATCAAGAACTGGTATGCGCTCATGGTCGTCGTCGGTGCCTTCGCGTGGTCCGCCCTCGCCATCGTCTCGTACCGCGCCGAGCAGGCCCCGAAGGGCGCCATCATCATCCGCCTCGGCCACTGGCAGCTCGAAGCGAGCGTGCGCGATGCCATCGACGAGATGGCGAAACTCTACCGCGAGAAGGTGAATCCGAATGTCTATGTCGTGCAGGATGCGATCCCCGAAGGTCTCTACGGCCAGTGGGTGAGCACCCAGCTCATGGGCGGCACGGCGCCGGACATCATGCAGGTCGGCAACTTCCTGCCCGGTCCGGTCTGGCTCGCCTACTACAACCGCTACTTCGTCGCGCTGTCCCGCTACGTCAATTCGCCCAACCCCCACAACAACGGAACCCCGCTCGAAGGCAAGCCGCTGCGCCAGACGTACAAGGACGGCATGAAGACGTCGTACGTCGGCGAAATGCAGGAGTACATGAGCGTGCCACTGTCGATCTTCGGCGTGCGCATCTTCTACAATCGCGATCTCCTCCAGAAGCTCACGGGAAGCGACGAAGCGCCGCGCGACTACCGCAAGTTCCTCGCGGTCTGCAAGAAGATCGCCGAGCAGACGGATCCGACAGGCAAGAACTTCATCGCCATCGCCGGCTCCGGCTACCACTTCGGCATGTGGAGCGGCATGATGTTCGATCCGCTCACGTATCCCGCGATCCGACAGGCTGACTTCAATCGCGATGGCGAGCTCGGCAGCGACGAGTTTTTTGTCGCGATACAGACCGGACGCATGAGCTTCGATTTCCCCGCATGGGAAGCGCGCTTCGCCTTGCAGAAGGATATCACCGACTTCTTCCAGACCGGCTACACCGGCTTGTCGCGCGACGAGGCCGTTTTCCTCTTCGCACAGCAACGGGCCGTGTTCATGACGACGGGAACCTGGGATGCGCGGAGCCTGGAACAACAGGCCGCCGGACGTTTCCGCGTCGGCGTCATGGACTTCCCGCTTCCCGGCAAGGACGATCCGCAGTACGGGCCGTACGTCGAAGGCCCCGTGTACGAGAGCATCGATTCCGGCTTCCGCTTCGCGGTATCGCGGACATCCGGACACTTCGAAGAGGCCCTGGACTTCCTCCTCTTCATGGCCAGCAAGGGTATGAACGAGGAGTTGAACCGGATCATCGGCTGGATTCCCGCCATCGAGAACACGGAGATGGACCCGCTCCTGCGCGCGTTTGAGCCGCACCTTGAAGGCGTCTATTCCGCATTCCCCGTGACGCTCGGCGGCGAGACGCAGATTCGCTGGGGCCAGCTCTTCTCGCTCTACCAGGTTGGCAAGATCACCTATGACGAGATCGTGAAACAGTACGAGCCCTTCTACAAGGAGAAGGGGCTGAAGGACTATCTGGAGCAGCAGCGCGAGTGGCGGCGCGGCATGCATCGCAACGAACAGTTCCTTGCCGGCATCCGCGCGAAGGCGCTCGCGACGGAAGGCGATGAAGCAATGTCTGCGTGGGTCAAATACCGCGCCCTCACGGCGGATCGCCAGGTGTGGTCGGAAATCGATCACACGCGACAGATGAAGATGATCAATCTCAAGATCCCGCCTCCCAAGGTCGGGCCGTACGAGTACAGCCCCGAAGTGCTGGCGAAGATCAAGGATCGCATTGCGAAGGAGCCCGCGCCGTGAGCAAGAAGATCATCCTCACCCCGAACGCCGCGCAGCCCATCGGCCCGTACAACCAGGCCGTGGTCACGGGTTCGCTGGTGTACACGTCGGGCCAGATTCCAATCGATCCCGCGACGGGGCAACTCGTGCAGGGTGGCATCGCCGAGCAGGCGGACATGGTGCTGAAGAACCTGAAAGCGATCCTTGAAGCCGCCGGCTCCAACCTTTCGAAGGTCGTGAAGACTACGGTGTTCCTCAAGGACATGAACGAATTCGGCGCGATGAACGAAGTGTACGGACGTTACTTCGCCGACAAGGCCACGGCCCCCGCGCGAAGCACGATTGAAGTCGCGCGTTTGCCGAAAGACGTCCGCGTGGAAATCGAAGCCGTTGCTGAGATCTAGGTAGGGCGGGGCCGCCGGACCCGCCGTCGCAAATGTGTCATGAGTCCAACAGTATTCAGAGAAGGTCCGTATCGGTTTTTCTTCTTCTCGAGAGAGGAGCTGCGACCTCATATCCATGTGCAGTGTCCGGACGGCGAGGCAAAACTATGGATAGCGCCACGCGTATCGCTTGCCTACAATTCCGGGCTGTCCAAACGGCAAATCAACGAGTTGAGCAAGCTTGTCAGGGAGCATCGCGATGAAATCAACAAAGCGTGGAAAAAGCACTTCGGTGGTTGAAGTCACGAATGTCTCGATCCATGGCCTCTGGCTTTACGTTGGAGACAGGGAGTACTTCCTTTCCTTCGATGAGAATCCGTGGTTCAAGAAGGCAACGATTGGCCAGCTCTCCCGCGTGGAACTCCTTCGGGACAATCATCTACATTGGCCGGAGCTCGACGTAGACCTTGAACTTGATGCGATAAAGCGCCCGGGGAAGTATCCCCTCATCTATCGATAGGCCGGTTCGGAATCATCCATGGCGAATCAGAAAGTACATTGGAATCAGGTCAAGTATCACTGGGAGATCTATCTCTTTATCATCCCCACGTTGATCCTGATCGCGCTGTTCCAGTACTACCCCGCGGCCAGCGGCGTATTCCACAGCTTCTTCCGCTGGAACGGGTCGGACGTGTCCGAGTTTGTGGGCTTCCAGAACTACCTCGACCTCGTGAAGAAGACGGACTTCTGGAACTCCTTCAAGCTCGCCTTCATCCTCGGCGGCTGGAACATCGTGAAGATGATCCCCGCACTGCTTGTCGCGGTCTGCATCCATCGCTGTCGCAGTGCGAAGATGCAGTTCCTCTACCGCGCGCTCTTTGTCATCCCGATGGTCATCCCTGGCCTGATCGTCGTCATGATCTGGAAGTCGTTCTTCTTTGAAGCGACCGCCGGCTACCTCAACAAGTTCCTCTTCGCGACCGGACTCTTCGATTTACTTTGCCGACTCGATATCGCGCTCGGTTGGGGTGGGGCATTTGTGGCCGGCAAGAGCCCGGCCTGGCTTGGCGATCCCAACCTGATCATCACGGCGTGCGTGATCTGGGGCTTCCCGTGGGTCGGTTCGTTTGCCGTTCTGACGTATCTCGCGAAGCTGCAGAGCATCGGCAAGGATGTGTATGAAGCTGCGGAAATCGACGGTGTCAACTGGCTCTCGAAATTCACGAAGATCGAGCTGCCGCTGATCATGGGCTCGATCTACCTGTTGCTCGTCTTTGTCATCATCGAATCGATCAAGGACGCGGGCATGATTCTCGCCCTCGTCGGCGTGGAAGGCGGCCCGGGCGGCATTGCCACGGTGCCCGCGCTCTTCATGCTGCGCGAGGCGTTCGTGAACCAGCAGATGGGATACGCCTGCGCCGTCGGTATCGTGCTCACAGCCGTCGTCATGACGATGCAGAAGCTGAGCACGGCGGTGATGAACTGGAACCAGCTCAAGCCCTCGCAACGGCATGCGATCCGGATCGCCGTCATCGGTGTGTCCGGCCTCTTCTACTTCGGAGGCGCCCAGCAACTGCGCGCCGTCGCGATCGTGGCGTTTCTCTGCGCCCTGCCGTATCCGCTGATCTGGAGCTACGTCTCCCGGCCGATCCGCCCCTGGCTGGATGGCGACGCGAACGCGGGACGCGGTGACGCCTACGCCCGGAAGATGAACGAGCGCGAGACGGATCCCTTCTACCGCACGATGCGCCTAATCCGTGACTTCCTGCTCCGCGCCGCGAAGCATGCCTCGATTCTCACCGTGCTCTCCTTCGCATTCCTCCCGCTCTACCTCATGGTCATCGTGAGCGTAAAGACGAACCAGCAGTTCTACGAAGCGCCCGCGACGATTACGTTCCCGATGGTGTGGGAGAATTGGAAGACGGCGTGGGAACTTGTGACGCCGCCCGTCGCGAACAGCATGTTCCTCTCGATCTCCGCCACCGTGGGCACGCTCTTCCTCGGCCTCTGCGGCGCATACTTCTTCGCCCGCAAGACGATGCCGCTCTCCGGCTTCCTGTGGAATGCGATCCTCATCCTCATGATGATGCCGGCGATCGCGAACCTGGTTCCGCTGTTCACGCTGCTGCGCGACATGAACATGCTGAATACGCTGACGGCGCTGATCATCGTCGGCGCGTCCGGCGGACAGATCTTCGCGATCTTCATGCTGCGCGGTTTCGTGAGCGATATTCCGCACGATCTCTTTGAAGCCGCGGAAATCGACGGCGCCAGCCACTTCCAGCAGATGACGAACGTGGTCTTCCCCCTGTCCGGCCCGATCCTCGGTACCGTCGGCGTCATGCACTTCATCGGCGCATGGAACGACTTCGTCCTTCCCCTCATCGTGATGCGCGACCACGCGCGGCTACCGATCATGGTCCAGCTCGCGCGCATGGCCGGCGAGTACATCAAACTCTGGGGCCCGCTCATGGCCGGCTACGCCATTGCCAGCATCCCGATCATCATTCTCTTCATCTTTTCGATGAAGCTGTTCATCCGCGGCCTTACCGAGGGCGCGGTGAAGGGGTGATTGCGTGACCCGTAATCCGCAGCCCGTATTCCGAACGACTTTCGGATCGGATAACGGATAACGGGTTACGGATTACGAAGTCCAACTATGTGTCGCATGCTCGCCATGGTATCGGCTACGCGTGCAACCCCCGCGTGGGGCGTGCATGAATCACCGCATTCACTCGTGGCCCAAAGCACGGCTTCGGAGAAGCACCGCCAATCCGACGGCTGGGGCATCGCCTGGTTTCGTGGCCCGCGGGCGCAGTGGCTCAAGAGCCCGAAGCCGGTGCATGACGAAGCGGAAGTTGTGAAGCGCACGACGATCGACGCCGTCTCGCGCTTCTCGATCGCTCATATCCGCGATGCGTCGAATCCGCTCAAGCTGGACAAGCAGAAGCTCCTCTCGCTCGAGAACACGCAGCCCTTCGCCTTCCAGAACTATGTCTTCGCGCATAACGGAACACTCAACATTCCCAAGGAAGTCCTGGCGACGCTCGGACCTTGGAAACGTCGGATGCAAGGCGTGAACGACAGCGAGGTGCTTTTCTGGCTGCTCATGTCGTACATCGAGGAGGGGCGTCCGTTCCCGACCGCCTTCGCCGCGACCGTCAGTCACATCTGGCGCGTGTGGGAGAAACTGGACCGCAAATCCGGCGAGCCCTACACGGGGCTCAACGTCGTCTTCTCCGATGGCAAATCGTCCTATGGCGCATGCCACTTCCTCAGCTATCCGACGCCTCCGCGCAACGCCCTCTGCACCGAAAACTGGCCCTTCTGGCAAATGTGCTTTCGCCCCGAAAAGGGCCGCGTCTGGATTGCCTCCGAACCACTCGACAAGAAACCCGGCTGGCGCACCCTCGCCCCCAACGACTACATCCGCGCCACGTTCGACAAAGACCGCATCCGCTGGAATATCGGCCGCCTGGCAGTTCCGTCACTCCCGGCCTGAACTCCGCGTTCTTGCGACGTATCGCGCGAATTCGTACCTTCCGCACGGTGAAGATTCTCTTCCTATCGCCGCGCTTGCCGCATGCCGCTGTGACCAGCGGGCATGTGATCGTGCACCAGCGGATCAAGCGGCTGGCGGCGCGGGGACATGAGATCGGCGTGTTGTCGTTCAATGGGGGCGACACCTCCAAGCATGTGGCGGAGATGATGCCCTACCTGCGTGAGGTCGAGATTGTGCACACACCCGAGACGCCCACGCATGCAGGACGTGTGGCAAGGTCGCTTTGTTCGCGGGTACCGCCGTATTTCTGGACGCTGCGCTCGCAGGAGATGATGCGGCGCGTGGGCGACATGGTGCATCGCGGCAAGTACGACATCGCGCTGGCGGAGTTCACGGAGATGGGCCAGTTCCTGCATCGCAATCCCTACCTTCCCGCCGTCCGGAAGATCATCTCCTGCCACGCGAGCCTCACGACGTCGTATCGCAAGTCCGCGGCGCTTCATCGTTTCAGCCCTCTCGGCCTCGGCTGTCGCATGGCGCTCGGAAAACTCCAGCGATTCGAAACGAGTCTTTACCGCGATGCCGATCGCGTGTTGGTGCTGACAACGAAGGAGCGCATGGGGCTGCTCCAGGATGCGCCCGACCTGCCCATTCATGTCATCCCTGCGGGCGTCGACTCCAAATCGTTTCGCCCGGGCGATCCGTATGCGAAGGAGGACTCGGTTCTGTTCACGGGTATGTTCGAGAACGATGCGAACCGCGACGCGGCGATCTGGTTCGCCCGCTCGATCTGGCCCTCGATCAGGGCGCGGCACCCGACGTATCGCTTCTCCATCGTAGGCCCTTGTCCCGTCCCCGAGATATGGAATCTCGCGAAGAACGATCCCTCGATCACGGTCACGGGACTTGTGGACGATATCCGCCCCTACCTGAAGAAGGCCAAAGTCTTCGTCTGTCCCGTGCGGTTGGGATCCGGTCTCCGCGTGAAGTTGCTTGAGGCCATGGCGTCGGGACTTCCCGTCGTCACGACCATGCTCGGCGCAGAGGGCATTCCGCTGCAGACCGGCGACAACGGCATCATCGCCGACCGTCCCCAAACGATGGCGCAATACGTGAGCCTGTTGATCGAAGACCGCGCGCTCCGTGAGTCGATGGGCCAGCGCGCACGCGAGTTGGTGGAAGAAAAGTTCGACTGGGATCTCGGGGTCACCCAGTTGGAAACGATCCTCGAAGACGTGCACAGATCGCGGTAGGGCGAGGCGTCCCTGCCGAGCCGGGGACTCATCCTCAAGACGGCTCACCGGGACGGTTCGCCCTACCTGAAATCACAGCGCGGCGCGGGTGATCGACGAGGTGATGACCATGCCGGCGGGGATGGGGACTTCGATCATCCAGATGTTGGTGGTCCCGGCGGCTTGCAGTTCGATGCGTCCGGCGAGCGGTTTGCTCTTCGCAGGGTCCGCGGCCCAGGTGGGTTGCCACTCAGCGCCGTCGAAGAGCGACACACGAAATCGCGCGAGCCCTTTCGTCAATTCACGCGAGATGGTTGTTTCAAGCGCGCCCGGACCGGATAGCGCCTGCTCGCCGCGAATCAACGTGGAGCCGTCGGAGCCGCCAAGGTTGTAGGTGATGCGACGGATTCTCGCGAAGCGGTGGTCCGTCTTCGTCTCATCGGGCAGCGATGCGCAGAAGTTCAGCACCGACGACTTGGGGTCCCGCTCGTCTTCCGCGAGGACGAGCATGCACGCGTCGTCCTTGACCGGCAGGAATGCGCGATTCAAATCGGCCCGCACTTCCTCCAACGCCCTCGCCACGGAACGCGCGCCGGTATCGCGTGAGCGCTGGCCTTCAAGGGCGAGCGTGACGGTGCGGAACGTGGAGAAGACGACGGCGATGAGGAGCACGCCGATGATCAGGGCCATCAGCAGTTCAACGAGTGTAAAGCCGCCCCGATGGGTGGGCATGGGCGGATCACTTGAGGGTGAAGAGGCTGTAGACAAGGTAGCCGACGCCGGCAAGGGCGAGGACGCCGACGATGATAATGATCGTCATCCACATGCCCGCGTTTTCGCGGCGTTTTGCGCCGAAGGGGGAGATGGAGCTGAAGGATTCGGGGGCGACGGTGGCGCCTTGTCCGACGATGACTTCGGTTTCCGCGAACGACGGTTCATCGGCCTCGGCCAGCACGCCGTCGGCATTGAACATGAATTCGACAGAGCCGACTTGGATGATGTCCTTGGGCTTGAGGCCAGCTTCCTTCACGTCTTTTGTGTTGAGGCGCGTGCCGTTCGTGGAGCCGAGATCCTTGAGCGTGAAGCGCTCGCCTTCGCGGATGATCTTGCAGTGATGGCCGGAAACCGTGGCGTTGTTGATGGAGATCGTATTGTCTGCGCTCCGTCCGATCGTGAGTTCATCACCCTCAATCGTCGTGTTCTTCCCCTTCACGTCCGCGGACATACCGATTAGCACTGCCATGCGAAAAATCTCCGTGCTGATGGGCTGATGATTGCACGGGGCTTAAACCGTGTCAATTCGTCCCCCTCCCAACGCTGTAGTACCCGCTCCGCGAGCGGGATCTGGTCGATGCGCCTCGCGGAGGCGCTACTACAAATCCACGACGAGGTCGTAGTCCATGCTGTCGGTCACGCGTGCCGAAACGACGGTGCCGGGTTCAATGCGTGCGGCGGCTTTGCCGCGGACGAAGATCACGCCATCGACTTCGGTGGCTTCGAGCCGGCTCCGGCCCACGGCGCGCGCGCCGTCCGGTGTGGTGCCGCCCTTGGGCGCCGGTCCGTCGATCATGACGTCGATGGACTTGCCGACAAAGGCTTTCAGCCGGTTCCGGGACACATCGCGCTGGGCTTTCATCAATTCATCGCGGCGCGATTTCTTCACGGCCAGCGGGACATTGTCGTCAAGCTGCGCGGACGGCGTCTTTGGTTCCTTCGAATACATGAACGCGCCGACATGCGAGAAGCGGCCCTCTTTCACGAACTCCAACAGCTCCGCGAATTCTTCGTCGGTCTCGCCGGGGTAGCCGACGATGAAGGTCGTGCGGATCGCGCCTTCGGGCATCTTCTTCGCGATGAGGTCGAGCAGGCGGATCGTATCGCGCTTGCCCATGCCGCGGCCCATGTTCATGAGCATGCGCTCGGCGATGTGCTGGAGCGGCATATCGATGTACGGGCAGAAGCGCGGATCGCTCGCGAGCACATCGAGCATTTCCTCGTCGAGGAAGCGGGGGAAGGCATACATCAGGCGGAACCAGATGTCCTCGCCGTTCGCGGTGGCGGAAAGGGAGCGCAGCAGTTCGGCGAGCCGGAACTTCCCGTAGATGTCGCGGCCGTAGCTTGTGGTGTCCTGCGCGATCAACGAAATCTCGCGGGCGCCCATGTCGATGAGCTGGCGCGATTCGGCCACGATGTCTTCCATCGGACGGCTCACCTGCACGCCGCGGATGTAGGGGATCGAGCAGAAGCGACAGAAGTTCGAGCAGCCTTCGGAAATCTTCAGGTGTGCGACGTGGGCGAGCCCGGTGCGAAGACGCGGCTGGGTGAGGAACGCGTTGTAGCTCGGGGCAAAGGACGCGGAGGTCGCGCGGCTTTGAAAGCGCCGGTCCTCGATCTTCACCGCGACGCCGTCGTTCTTCGCGGGCGTCTTCTTGTGTCCCAACTCCGCGATGAGTTCGGGCAGCTTCGGATAATCCTCGAATCCAATCGATGCGTCGGCTTGTGTCAGATACTGGCCCAGTTCCTCCGCGCCGTGGGCGCGTTCGACGAGACAGCCGAGGGCGACGACCGACTTGACGCGTCCCTGCTCCTTCAGCTTCTGCAGTTCTTTGAGCACACCCGCCGATTCCTCGCGCGCGTCGTGGATGAAGCCGCAGGTGTTCACGAGGCAGACGTCGGCCTCGGCGGGGTCCTCGGCGATGAGGAATCCTGCTGTCACGAGCTGGCCGAGGATGCGTTCGGAATCCACGGTATTCTTTGCGCAGCCGAGGCTGATCAGGCTGATGACGGGTTTGGCGGTTGTCTTGGACATGGCGGCGGGAGCATCGGTGCAACCTGTGGACTGTGGCAACCTGAAAGTTCCATAGGTTGGAAGTCATCGGGTCGGAGCGTTCCAATCCTTGGAAACCGGGCCTTGGCGGCCTCCCGCATGTCACTCCTTGGCATCGATTCTGCTAAACTCCTTCTGCGCGCCCGCGCGTCGGGGGAGTTTCACCCGGCATCGCGGGTTCAGCGGCATGAAAGCCACGGCACTAGAGCATCGCATCCTGTTCGATGGAAAGGTTTTGCGACGGAACCAATCCGTCGAAGCCGTGCTTTTCTCAAGCACGGGAAATTACGTCTCTCTCGCGATCGGGGTCCAAGAATGTGCGAACCTGCGTGAGGTTCGGACGTGAAGCTCCAGTCCAAGTTCGCTTTGACGCTGGTGCCACTGGTCACGATCCCGATGCTGTATCTCGGGTGGATCGCGATCAAGCACCTGCAGGAAGTGGAAACCGTGCATCGCGTCGAGCAGCTGCAGATCGCGGAAGACCAGATGCGGAAGGAGTTCGAAGAGCTGCAGGAGGACGCGCTCAAGACGGTGGAGATCTTGCGGAAATCGCCCGTGGTCTGGAACTACCTGCTCACGGACAACGACGAGCATCGCTTGACGATCATGCTGCCGGACCTGCGCGACGAATTGACGGCAATGCAGGGTGCCTATCCGTTTCTGAGCGTGATCAGCGTCCTGCGCACGAACGGCATCGCCGACGCGCGGATTGCGCCCGACTCGGATACCAACTCGGTCGGAAAATCTGTCGCAGGCATAAGTCTTGCCCGCCTCAAGCTGTTGGAACCCGACCGACCCTTCATCACGCTCCAGCAGCGGGAGAAGCAGGGTGACTGGTGCATGCTGGTGGGAAGCATGCTGATGCTCGGGGCGCGCGACCCGGCTTTGCCCACCGACAACCGTGCGCATCTGGGCTACCTCGTGATGGAGGTGACTCTCAATGCCTATGCTCAGCAGGTTTACAGCAGGACCATCGGGAAGTCGGGTGCCATGCTCCTCGTGGACGCGCAAGGCAGGCTGATGCTCAAGGGAAAGGCCGCGGGGGCGGTGACTCCGTGGGGCGCAATGGCGATCGATATTCCGGCCACGTTTACCGCCAGCACCTCCCGCCTGGTCCGGCTCGAGGGCATGAGTCCCTTCATCGCGCGGGCGACTGCGTTGATGCCCGGTCTCTATCTCGTCGCGCACATGTCGCACGCGGAGGCCACGGCGATGACGCCCGGGTTCGACCGCAAGGTATGGACGCTGACCTTGATCGGCGTGGTCACATCGCTCCTCGTCATGGCCCTCGCCCTGCGTCACCACGTGCTTCGCTCCGTTCGCGCCCTTAATTCCGCAGCGGAGGAAATCCAGTTCGGCAATATGTCGGTCCCGATCCCGGAATCGAATTCCGACGAACTGGGCGAGCTGGGTCGTTCCTTCGCCGCGATGCGTCTGGGCGTCGCGCGCAGCAAGGCCGAGATCGCAAGCTACCAGAAGGAGCTGGAGGAAAAGGTCGCCGCGGCGCAATCCGCGAACCAGGCGAAGTCCCAGTTCCTTGCCAACATGAGCCATGAGGTCCGCACCCCGATCAACGGCGTGATCGGCATGCTGTACCTTCTCGGAAAGACGACGCTGGACTCGAAGCAGAAGCGCTACGTGAGTGCCGCCCTGAGTTCCGCCGACACCTTGATGATGGTCATCGGTGATGTGCTCGACTTCTCGAAGATCGAAGCCGGTCGATTCGAACTCGAGTCCGTGGAGTTCGACCTGCGCGAGGCGCTCGATGTGGCCGTGCGCTTGTTTGCAGGCCGCGCCGAGTCGAAGGGACTCGACCTGGCCTGCGTTGTGGACAGCAACGTGCCGAAGAGGCTGATCGGTGACGAGAACCGCCTCAAGCAGATCGTGATCAACCTGCTCAACAACGCCGTGAAGTTCACCGAGAAGGGCGAGATCTTCGTATCGTGCGCGCTGGAGAAGGAGTCGGCGGACGAAGCCAGCTTGCGCATCGAGGTGCGCGATACCGGGCCCGGCATACCGCCCGCCGCGCAGGCCAAGATCTTCGAGTCGTTCACGCAAGCCGACGAGTCCATGCAGCGCAAACACGGCGGCACCGGCCTCGGCCTCACCATCGCGAAGCGTCTCGCCATGCTCATGAAGGGCGCGATGGGCGTGAAGAGCGAAGTCGGAAAGGGTTCCACGTTCTGGTTCACCGTCCAGCTCCGCACGGCCGATACAAAGATGGAGGCGCGCCCGTTCAACTGGGTCGATCTCTCCGGCAGGAGGCTCCTCGTTGTGGACGATATGGCCGGCTCGCGCGAAGTGGTGCAGACCCTCGCGGGGGGCTGGGGCTGCGAGGTCGTCGAGGCGGGCGATGTCGCCGGGGCCTGCGAGATGTTCAAGAAGGCATCAAAGCCTTTCGATGTGGTACTCCTCGACCAGGGCGTTGTCGCGGCAAGCCCGGCCCTGCCCGCGACGCTTGATGTCGTCCAGTCCAACGGCGCGCGGCCGAAGCTTGTGCTGCTCGATACGTTCTCGGCCAAGGGCGTCGATGGGGATGCAGCGACGCACATCAGCGGGCGCCTCTCGAAACCGATCCGCGAGCATGATCTCTACAAAGCCATCGCCAGTGCGCTCAATCCGCAGTTTGCCGCCGGCTTCACCGGCGCGGACTCCGAGAACGGGCCCGAGCCCACGACGCTCAAGGATCTCGGCGTGCCGCATATCCTGCTGGCCGACGACAACGAGGTGAACCAGGAAGTCGCGAGCGAAATGCTCAAGTTCATCGGCTGCACCTGCAAGTGTGTCGGCAACGGCATCGACGCGCTCGCCGAAACGAAGACCGGGGAGTACGATTTCGTCCTTATGGATTGCCAGATGCCCGGCATGGACGGCTACGAGACGACACGGCGCATCCGCCAGTGGGAGTCCGAGCAGCAGTTCTCCGGGAAGGCATCCAAGCAGATCCCGATCGTGGCGTTGACCGCGCATGCCATGGCGGGTGATCGCGAAAAGTGCCGCGAGGCAGGCATGAGCGACTACCTCACCAAGCCCATCCAGCCCGACCGCCTGCTCTTCGTCCTCGGCGCCTGGCTCAAGAAGCACGGTGTGAAGCGCCGCACACCCGCACCCGTCCCCGCCGAGGCGAAACCCGCCGCGATACCGGCGCCGACGGCTGCGCCCGCGAAGGCGGACAGTCCCGGCACGGCTTCACCGGACGCCGCGACCGCCGCCGTGCTCAAGCAATGCATGGGGAACAAGGAACTCGCAACGAAGCTGCTCGGCAAATTCCTGCAGCAATCCGAAATCGATATCGCCAACGCGGGGAAGGCGCTGCAGCTGTCGGACGGCGTCGCCCTGGCCGCATCCGCACACCGCATCAAAGGCGCCGCCGCTAACCTCGGCCTCGAATCCGTCCGCGCCGTCGCCTATGAGCTCGAAAAGATGGGGAAGGAAGGGTCTCTGGTGAACGCGCCCGACCGGATCGCCGCCCTGCGCAAGGCCATGCGAGGCGTCGCCGAGATGCCGCTTGCCAGGCCCGATGCCGCGCAGAAGGGAGTCGCCGCAGGATGAGCGAACGCGTCCTCATCGTCGACGACGATATCACGGTGCGCATGATCGCCCGCACCCACCTTGAGGCCGCGGGATTCGCCGTGGAGGAACTCGAGGACGGCGTCGCCGCGCTCGAGACCGCGCGGGCGCTCAGACCTGTCGCGGTGATCCTCGACGTCATGATGCCCGGCAAGGATGGCTTTACCGTGTGCTCCGAGCTGCGCGCGCAGCCGGAATTCCGCGACACGCCCATCCTCATGATGACCGGACTCGAAGACGCCGCCTCCATCGAACGCGCGTACCAGGTCGGCGCCACGCAGTTCACGACGAAGCCCGTCAACTGGGTAAACGAAATCTTCCGCCTTCGTTTTATGATCCGCGCCGCGCGTGCCGCGCAGGACCTGGAGCAGAGCAAGGCCGAGCTGGCCCGCGCGAAGGAAGACCTCGAAATGACGTTCGCGTCCATCGAGGACGTGATCCTGCTGCTCGACACGGGTATGCGCATCCGCCGGGCGAACCGCGCCGCAGGTCACGCAGGCGGTGTGGATGTGTCGGCGATCGTCGGTCAGGACTACCGGCAAGTCTTCCCCGGGCTCGTGGTGCAGGGACGTGAGTCGGCTGCCGACCGCGCGAAGAGGTCCGGCGCCCCCGTCGTGGAGGAACTGGCGGACGGCATCCAGAAGGGCCGGATCCACGTCGTTACCGTATGGCCGATCATGGACGTCGGCGCCGGGATGCAGGGCCTTGTCATCGTAGCCCGCGACGTGACCGATCATAAGGCGCTCGAGCGCGACTACCTGCATGCTCAGAAACTCGAGGCGGTGGGCGGGCTCGCCGCCGGCGTCGCACACGATTTCAACAACCTGCTCCAGGCGATCGGCGGCTACGCGGAACTCATGGCCGGGGAGCGGGACCTGAGCGAAGTGATGAAGGAAGGCGTGACGGAAATCCGCGCGACGACGCAGCGAGGGCGCGAACTCACGAAGCAGATGCTCGCGGCGAGCCGCAAGGTGGAGAGCCAGAAGAAGCCCGTCCACATCGGCAACGCCATCCGCGAGCTGGAAAAGCTCTTCAAGCGGTCTGTGCCGAAGGACGTCGAAATCAACGTGGCCGTGAAGGACGAGAACTGCGTGGCCGAACTGGACCCGTCGCAATTCGACCAGATCCTGATGAACCTTGTCGTGAACGCCGGACATGCGATGCCGCAGGGCGGCCGGCTGAACATCACCATCGGCGCCGCGATGCTTGGCGACGAGCAGCACCGCAACCACCCGTCCGCGCGGACCGGCCGTCACGTGATCATCGAGGTCACCGACACCGGCTGCGGCATGAGCCCCTCGGTTCTCAAGCGTATCTTCGAGCCCTTCTTCACCACGAAAGCACCGGGCAAGGGCACTGGGCTCGGGCTCTCCGTCGTCTATAACATTGTTAAGAACCACAGCGGCCAGATCACGGTCGACAGCGTGGAGGGCAAGGGCACCACGTTCCGTCTGTTCTTCCCCGCGACGGAGATGACCACCGCCGCAAAGACGGAGAAGGTCCTTGGCGTCGTGCCCGACGGCAAGGGGCAGACAATCCTCGTCGTGGATGACGAACCGACATTGCGCCGCCTCGCCGAACGCATGCTGAAGAAGCGCGGTTACGACGTGATGACTGCCGAGAACGGAGAGCAGGCCCTGCAGCTCTTCATGCAGAACCAGCACCGCGTCGCGCTCGTCCTGATGGACCTCAACATGCCCGTGATGGGCGGCCAGGAAAGCATGGAGCGCATGAAAGCCTTCGATTCACGCGCCCGCATCGTCATCGCCACCGGCATGGTCGAGACTTCGGAACAGGAATCACTCCTCAAAGCCAAATCCGCCAGCATCCTCGCCAAACCCTACGACGAAACCTCCCTCCTCCGCGCCGTCCACGAAGCCCTACCCCAAGCCGCCGCCCCACACCCCGAAGCTGGTGTTTGAGGTTGGGCCGGTTTGAATGCCTTCGTGCTGTAGCCGTCGACCAACGGTCGACGATCTGAGTTTCAAATCTCAAATCTCGGGTTCTCCCATTTCGTGTCTCCCTGCCAGTCTCTTCTGTGGCAGCGCGATGCGAGCGCCCCGGGCTTACACTGATGGATGCAGCGTTCACACGCTAGCGTGCAGTCGCCACGCGCTAGCGAGTCGGACTCACACGCAGGTCTGCAGCGTTCACACGCTAGCGTGCAGCCGCCACGCGCTAGCGAGTGGGGCTCACACGCTGGCATGTAACGTTCACACGCTAGCGTGTAGCCGCCGCACGCTAGCGAGTCGGGCTCACACGCAGGCGTGCAGCGTTTACACGCTAGCGTGTAGCCGCCACACGCTAGCGAGTGGGGCTCACACGCAGGCATGCGGCGTTTACACGCTAGCGCGTAGCCGCCGCACGCTAGCGAGTAGTCACCACACGCTAGCGAGGTGGCTCCACATGCATGGGGAGTGAGACCACCTCAACGCCCTGCGGGCTCGCCATACCTGCGTGCAGGTCCTGCAGACCCGCCGGTAACGCCCGCAGCGCGCGTTGGTCTTTCCACGCTGGCGTGAAAGTCCCGCTGAACATTCTCTGCCGACTGCGCATCGGAATGAAATTCGTAGCAGAAAAAGTGAAACTATTTTTCGCTCCGCATTGCGTCGCAGAGCGCTTCCCTCGGGTAGTAGCCGCTATAACGCTCTACCACACAGTAGATTGCGCCGAATGAATCCCAATGCATTTGCATGTAAAAGTGGTTTTAAATACTTTGTAAACCGGTTGAACGCGCTGAAAAAGCCGGTGTCTAACACTGCGACGACACGGAACCGACTGGACCAAAGGTCCGGGTGACCGGGTCGTTAAAGTGACAGAGACAAAGAAAGAGACGAGAGAAGAAATATGGCTACTAGAAGCTACCTACCCTACGGCGCTCAGAATCGCCGTGCCTGGCTGGTCAACTTCGTCAAGAAGCTGGAGCCCATTGCTCCGGTGGTTGGCGTAAGCGCGGAGACCATCGAGAAACTGAAGGCGGATTGCGCGATGTTCTCCTATGCGGTGGACGCGAAGGTGCAGTTCAGGACGAAGGCGCAGGAGTGGACCGAGTACGCATCCCAGGCGGATCGCGGCACGGGCCTCAATCCGGTGCCTTCGGTGTTGACGATCGACGCTCCTCCGCTCGGTGTGGAGGCCGGTGTGTTCTTGCGTGTGGCGAAGATCGTCAGCCACATCAAGACGCACCCCGGCTACACGGTGGGACAGGGCAAAGACCTCGGTATCGTGGCGCCGGAATCGGTCCCGAATACCGATGAATTGAAGCCTTATCTGGGCATCAAGGTCGACAACGGCCGCCCGGTCCTGTCGTGGAGCAAGAAGAACGCGCAAGGCGTGGAAATCCACGCTGATCGCGGAACGGGATCCTTTACGCCCGTCGCGGTCAGCCTCGACACACGCTATGTGGACAACGCCCCGCTCCCGCCCGAGGGAACAGGCGCGGTCTGGAAGTACAAGGCCATCTACCGCAAGAAGGACTCCACGATCGGCCAGTGGAGTGACGCTGTGAGCGTCGGGGTGTTCGGCTAGATCCAAAGGATGGGGCAGCCCCGAGACGTCGGGGCTGCCCCTCTTTCCCCACGACCATGACAAACGAAACAACAACCGAAACCAGCGCGTCTACCACGAGCCAAGCCGCTTCGCGATCCTGTCGAGCCTTTGCGCCGCCGATGACCAGCTCAGCTTCACGCAGGTCAAGACGCTCACCGCCATGACCGACGGGAAACTGAACCGACATCTCTACGCGCTGCAAGAAGCCGGCGTCATTCACATGACCAAAGCCTTCGTAAACCTGAAACCCCGAACCACCATCCACATCACGCGGGAGGGCCTCGATGGATTCAACGCCTATCTCGTCGCCCTGACCAAGGTGATGAAGCGGACGCGGAGAATTGTGAGGGACAAATGCAGAGCCCGCGGGTAGGTCAGCCCCTGGAGACGGCCTGACCCCAGGCCGTTCCTTCTGACCCGACACCTCGCGTCGCTCCGTGCTCCAATTCACGCCAGACACCGGCTGTGGAGCGCGGAGCTACCGCGACGCGACGCCGGACCGGGAGTCACCGCATGCCCGTGACCGCAACAGAAAAACCTCTGCCCAACCTTCTTGGCTGTAAACGGTTGCGCACGAACACGACTCGAATGATTCTATAGTGTGCTGCCCGCAATATAATCGACACCGCCATGCGCACCGAACCGAGTTGCAGAAGTGCGAGGATGAGAATTGGTCACTTAACAAAGACCTGTTGACTAGTGCTGGAGTATTGAGATTAGATTCTAATTCGGTGATTGCCTTCTCTATTTTCTTTCTGAAGACTGCGCTCATGAGTGCTCATCCTTCCTTCGCTCGAGCTTGCGGTCGCATCTTAACGATTTCACGCACTAAACAGACGCTGGCCGCACCTCGACCAAAGGTTGTCGCCGTCATATTGGTTTTGATGTTTTTCGGCGCAGAGGCCTTTGCAGCCGTTCCCGGCAGTTTCACATTGAGCAACAATACCCCGATCTGCGATACGGCACCACCCGCAGGACCAGCGGTCACGTTGAACTGGACAGCGTCGAGCGGAGCGACTTCTTACCAGGTGTATCGCAACAACAGTGCAATCGGAAACCCGACGACAGGGCGAACGTTCTACA
>CAZCZZ010000004.1:0-56117 GCA_964503335.1 uncultured Verrucomicrobiota bacterium | reverse complement strand
CAATCGGAAACCCGACGACAGGGCGAACGTTCTACAACAATCTGGGACTGGTGGCGGGGCAAACGTACCAGTACTTCGTGAGGGCGAGCAACAGTAGCGGCACGAAGGACTCGCCTACGATCAGCGTCTCGATCCCTGCGGATATTTGTCCAAGCGGCCCCGGCAGTTTTACGCTCAGTAACGATGCCCCGATCTGCGATACCGCCCCACCCGCGGCGCCGGCCGTGACGTTGAACTGGAGCGCGTCGAGTGGAGCGACTTCTTACCAAGTGTATCGCAACAACAGTGCAATCGGAAACCCGACGACAGGGCGAACGTTCTACAACAATCTGGGACTGGTGGCAGGGCAGACGTACCAGTACTTCGTGAGGGCGAGCAACAGTAGCGGAACGAAGGACTCGCCCACGATCAGTGTGAGCATACCGGCGAACATCTGTGCCAGTGGCCCCGGCAGCTTCACGCTGAGCAACAACAGTCCGATTTGTGATACGGCTCCACCCGCGGCGCCGGCCGTGACGTTGAACTGGAGCGCGTCGAGTGGAGCGACTTCTTACCAAGTGTATCGCAACAACAGTGCAATCGGAAACCCGACGACAGGGCGAACGTTCTACAACAATCTGGGACTGGTGGCAGGGCAGACGTACCAGTACTTCGTGAGGGCGAGCAACAGTAGCGGGACGAAAGACTCGCCCACGATCAGCGTTGCGATTCCCGCAGACATTTGCGGGATTCCGCTGCCACCGAGTCTATCCATCCAGGCTGTATCAGACAAAACCGCCACATCGGCCAAACTAAACGGCACAGTGAATCCAAGGGGCTACCAAACGACTTGGCGCTTTGAATTTGGTCTGACGACGAGTTACGGAAACTCCATAATCTGGTCGACAGCGGGAGCTGGGACCGCACCTGTTTCCGTATCGCAACCAATTTCTGCCCTGCAGCCAAACACCATCTATCACTACCGGCTCGTCGCGCAGAATGCTATTGGTCCCTCATCTACGGAGGATCAAACATTTCAAACACTGGCGTCGTCGTTCGCCAATCTTGTGATCGATTCAGTCGCCTTTTCGCCCAGCTCAGTCGTCGTTGGCAACAACGTCAACGTCAGCACCACCATTCGCAATGTTGGCAATGCTGCAACAAAGGCGACACACGGCGCGATCTTCCTTAGCACTGACAATACCATAACGCTCTCCGACACACGCTTATCGTCAACCGATTTCGCAATAGGACCCCTTGGAATGGGCGAATCTGCGACGATTGCCGCTGCCGTGACGATTCCCAAAGCAACGTCGCAAGGGACATACTTTATTGCCGCGTTAATAGACGAGAACAATGAAGCGGGACAATCAGATCGGACAGACGACAAGAAAGCAGCAAGTCAGCCCCTGCAGGTTTCGGCCATATCTGCGCAAAAACCGGTAATCGTAAATCAGTCCGAATCTCGAGTGTATAACGCGGTGCCATTACAACCAGTAAGTCTCTCAGTATATGTTTCCAACGACAAAGACGTTGACTACCAGTGGTATCGAGACGGACTGAAGCAGAACAATGGCACGAGCGCGAGCTTGCCGATCACGCCGCTGACATCAAGCGATGGTAAGTATCCTGTTTCTGGCGGGACATACTATGTCGATGTGTGGAATGACTATGGGCACACGCAAAGCGATCCGATCGAAATCATTGTGCAAAACGATTTAGGTGACGTTTGCTACACGATCCCTGATCCAGGTGGCGCCTTTCTGTGGCGTCTCGATTCCTCTGGTCTGCATCACGCCGCATCTGGAACGTTTGCCGCGAATCTACCAACGATGCTCTTGGTTCATGGTTGGCAGCCAAACGGTACGTACTCAACTTTTCCGCCGGACACATTTCTCAGTCTTGCGCGAGTCTTGACGAATCGGCTGTGGCAATCGGATAACGTTAGTGCCAACGTGTTGCTTTACACTTGGCCGGGCGCCTATTTCGGGGCAGATGGCGGAAAGCAAAGTTGGTGTCTTGGTGTGTCTGATGACGAGTCATTTCGCAACGCCCAAGCGGCGGGTGCCGATCTAGCGACATGGGTTCAGAAGATCTTTCCTGCTAGCTACTCAAAACCCATACACATTGTGGGCCACAGTCACGGTACGGTTGTGGGTGCGGTGGCGATATCGCGCCTGCCGCAGTTCGAGTTTTCTCAAGTTACAGTCCTTGACTCTCCATTTGAAACGCGAGCCATGTTTTCTCCTCAGCTGCTCATCAATGCTTACAACAACGGCACTGTGAACTGGGTCGAAAACTTCTATGCGCAATACGGATACAGCAAGTCGTGGCGTTTCTCGGACAGGCTTAGCGGTGCTGCACCGTGTGGCGGTGATGAAATTCCGGAAGTTGACCATACGGGAATCGTAGATTGGTATTTGCGCTTTGCGAACAATGACGATTTCATCTCGTGTGTATTCCCAAGCGGAAATTTCGACTATAGACCTGCTCCAACCTTCTGGGGCGACACAGCAGCTTCCTGTCCGCTGGCAAAGCCTGTAAAGCCTTACCCCACGGCGGTTGGCGTCGGCTACGACCCGTACCTTTGGCTTCCGAAGCAGGGCGGTGTTGAATTGCCGCCAGTCAATGTAAATGGGCAAACCATGCTCGCTCTTGAGATGCGAGCCCATCCAATTGCGGTTACAGCGGCGCGAAGGGCTGCAAATACTATGGCCACTACAGGAGCGGAGACTCCAAGCTTGGCTCAACTTGTGGGGGAATTCTTGATTCCGAAAGATGCGGGCCAGCTGGAGTTTGAATTGACTGCTCTTTCAGCAACGACTGGTGACGTTTTTAGCGTCAAACTTGAAGACGATACGATTTTTCTTTGCCGCATCAGCGATTATGTCGGTGATAAGTTCCAGCATATCGTGCTGCCCATTTCTGGACATGAGGGGTCCGTCGCTCGTGTCCTTTTTGAATTGTCGGCACAAAGCACGTCTAGCGCTGCGCGGGTTGCCAATATTGTGTTCACAAAGTCTGCCATAAACGACTCCAAGACCGCAGACTTCGATGGAGACGGTAGGTCGGACATCGCCTGCTACTACCCGCTTGGCGGGAATTGGTATGTGTTCAAGAGTGGCGAGGGTTTCTGGAACACGACATTCGGATATGAGGGCACTCTTCCTGTAAGTGGGGACTTTGACGGGGATGGCAAAGGCGATATTGGGTGCTATTACCCTCCCGGTGGGAACTGGTACCTTTACCAGAGCACGGACGGTTTCACGTCCACGCAGTTTGGCTATGCCGGCACGATCCCGGTCGTCGGTGATTTCGACGGGGACGGCAAATCGGATATCGGCTGCTACTATCCACCGGGCGGAAATTGGTACCTGTTCCAAAGCACCGACGGCTTCAAGTCCACGCAGTTTGGCTATGCGGGCACAATTCCGGTCGTGGGTGACTTTGATGGGGACGGCAAGTCGGATATCGGCTGTTACTATCCCCCCGGTGGCAATTGGTACCTATTCCAAAGCACCGACGGGTTTACGGCTAAGCAGTTCGGATACGCTGGCACCGAACCCGTCGTGGGTGACTTCGACGGCGATGGCAAGTCGGACATCGGCTGCTACTACCCGCCAGGCGGGAACTGGTACATGTACCAGAGTACGGACGGATTTAAGGCCACGCAATTTGGCTATACCGGAACGACGCCTGTGGTCGGTGACTATGACGGCGATGGGAAGTCTGATATCGGCTGCTACTATCCCAAGGGCGGCAACTGGTACATATTCAAGAGCACTGAAGGCTTCTGGCAAACCCAGTTCGGGTATGAGGGCACGCTTCCCGTGAAGTAGAATCTGGTCTTTGCGCCAGATCCCTCGTACAGATTCACCGGCAAACGAGTGCTAAAATGCTCTCGGAGAGTAAGAGCGGCTACCCCGTCTACAATCAGTTGAGTATATCGGATTATCCCGGCTTAGGAGAAAAGATGAATCTAGGAATTGGTCGGTACTTGATGTGTGCGGCAGTTGTCAGTGGTTGTCTTGGCCTCCTCGGTTGCGGAACACCAATTGTTGTGGAAAGCCGCCCGACGGGAGCGGACGTGTTCCGAATACAGCGGGGCGGTCCCGAGCGCATGGGTGTGACTCCCACGTCCGTGTTTTCAGGTTCCTATGAACTGAGCAAGGAAGGTTACGTCAAGCAGAGCCTGATTGTTCGCTCGGATACGAAGTCACCCGTTCAAGTTGACTTGGAGAAAGAGATCCCGAAGGTCACGATTGCCAGCAAGCCGCCGTCTGCCGAAGTTTATGATTCCGACGGAAATTTGCTGGGTCAGACCCCGATCGTCGTGTCCATAACAGAGTCTTCACAGAGCTATGAACTCCGCAAGTTCGGATTCCCCTCGAAGAGCATCACCCTGACGGCGGAGTCGTCCTCGCGAATCGAGATCGATCTGGGTGAACCCATCGCGGGCATGATCCTTATGGAAATCGTGGTGGGCGAGAAGGGGCTGGAGGTTCGATCCAGCATGGTGTTCTCCGAGCAAGACGTTATAGAGCGATCCCCGACCGTTCGCGCTGTTCGCCGGCTCACGGACTTTTCGACTACCCGATGGGTCGGACGCTTCTGTCTTTTCCCAGATAACAAGCGGTTGCTTGCGGACATCCTCGACAAAGAAGTCGGAGCAGATATTCTCAAAGCTCCGCTCTACTCAAACCTCTGGGCAATGGATGTCGCAGGAGCAGGTGGACTGCAGCGCTGGACAGAGGGCGGATATCTGGACGAAGCCCCGTGTTTCTCGGATGACGGAGAATTCGTCTACTTCGGCTCCACGCGCGCCGGCAAGAACGCGATATTCCGTATGTCGCTGGCGAACCTCAAAGGGCTGGGCATGGTAACGCCCGGAACGACCGCGGATAGCTACCCTCAGATTTCGCCCGATGGCACGGCGTTGATGTGGACGGCGTCAATGCCTGGATCTGAAATCCCTCAGCTGTGGAGCTTGCCTCTCAATAAGGGCCTTCCCGCCGGCCTGCCCATGCAGATACGGGAAGGACGCGAGTCCCGCTGGTCACCGAAGGGGGACCTTGTGCTCTATACCGCGGTGGACAGGAATATTGGGAAAACGAAAATCTGGACCATGACACCCGATGGTTCGCGTCCCACACAGCTGACAACGGGATCCAATTACAACGACGTGGACCCCTGCTGGTCACCCGATGGCAGCAAGATTATCTTCACAAGTGACCGGGGCGTCTCGAATGGGCGACAGAATTTCGACATTTGGATCATGGATGCCGACGGGACCAATCCTAAACAGCTGACGACCAATGGCTCGCACGACGACAGGCCGATTATCTCCACGGATGGACGTACGGTTTACTTCCGCTCCAACCGGGGACTGAAGTGGGATATTTGGGTCATGGAGATCGCCGATGGCGGCGCTGAGTAACCATGACAAGTCACGCGTGGGTCAGACGCCGAGAAGCACCCACTCGCAGGCATCTGATTCAACGATCCTAGGTTGTACAGAGATATTGCGTCTGCTCGTAACAGCAAAATATCTCAGGGTATTCTGTTTCGCCTTCTGCCTCTCGTTCGTCTTCTCCGGGTGTGCGACCTATCCACTAGGCCTATCCAGGCAGCAGTGGGATGCACTGCCGCAGGAGAAGCAGGCAGAGTATCAGGCAAGCCAGTACCGCATCGACGAAGAGAAGCGCCAGCAGGCCGAGGCGACAAGAATTCAGCAGCAAGAGGCGGCAGAACAGCGCGCTCGTGCTGAGCAAGCACGCGTCGAGGCATTGTATGCCAATGCCAGGTATGGTGACCTTGTCACGGTCACGATCAGTGGCGGTACGATGGAGCGGCGGGCAAACAACAAAGGGCCCCGTCGTTATGCCGTTGAGCCGGCGGCTTTTGACTTGGCGAGAGGCGAAACCAAGATCATCGAAATTCGCGGCACTTCTCCGTCGCGGGCGGGCGCAGAACTCAACATCGAGAAGCTTCGGGCAAGCCTGAGTGCTGACGGCAATAACATCATTCTGAACGACGAGTCTCCATATGACGCCCACCGTGTTGTCCTGCCAAACACGGGCTGGGACGCAGGATCAAGGCATGTGATCAGCTTCGAAAATAGCTGGGGAACGCGATTCTCGCATATACCGGTTACTATTCGACTCAAGGCCTTGCCGGGCGAGCCGACTCGAATAATCATCGATAACCATTAGTAGGGACCTGTCCCAGCCGGCATTGCCTCCACTCCGGTGGTTTTAGCCTGAGATCACCCGTTCACATCCTTCATCGATGGACTCAGCGTGTCCCGTCGTAAGCTCCTCCGTCAAGGTATCGAAAGGAAAGATCATGATTACGAGTATGATTCAGAGGCAGCGCGGGACGACCCGCCTCCGCGACCTCAGCGTACTCCGCGGTTAATTCGCTCCTCCGGATTCTGTGCCCTTTCGTGTCTTTCGTGGGCGATCCGAAGTTTCTGGGTCAGCGGGGATAGCGGGTGATTTGGCCTTCGCGGAGCGCTATGCGGGTCAGGGTGATGCCCAGTTCCTTTTCGTAGCGGCGGGCGAGGCGTTCCTCGTCTTCGGTCATCAATGACACGGCCATGCCGCTGGCGCCGGCGCGGGCGGTGCGGCCGACGCGGTGAAGGTACGCTTTGCTTTGCGATGGGGCGTCGAGATTGAAGATGTGGGTGATGCCTTTGAAGTCGAGGCCGCGGGCGCCGACATCCGACGCGATCAGGACGCTGACCTTTCCGCTGCGAAAGGCGTCCATGGCCTGCTTCCGGTCCTCTTTGTGATAAGCGCCATGCAAGTCCGCGGCGGGAATCTTGTGATGCGACAACTTCGCGGCCACTTCCTCCGCCATCTCGTTGCGGTGGACGAACACCATCGACAGGTCCGGCTTCAACGCGTGCCACAGTCTGCGGAGCACATCGGGTTTGTCGCGCTCGTCGCAGATCAGGTAGAGGTGCTCGATGTTCGGGTTCACCGGCGCTTCGCCGGCTTGCAGCATGACCAGGTTCGGCGCGAGCGAAGCCAGCGCTTCGTTGCTCTCCTGCTGTTCCGTCGCGGAAGCGAATACGAGCTGACGGTTTGGCGGCGCGGCTTTGAGGATGTTGCGAATTGCCGGCAGGCTCTCCTCCACGAGAAGGCGATCCGCCTCGTCGACTACCACGCTCTTGATGTGGTTGGATTTCAGTTTTCCGAGCCGGATGAGTTCCGCGATGCGCCCGGGCGATCCGACGACGACATGCGGTTTCTTCTTCAACTTGTCGATCTGCCGCTCCATCGACGTGCCGCCGATCAGGAGCAGGACGCGCACCTGCATCCCGGCGAACTGCGCCAGGTCGGTACACTGCCGTTGGATCTGGATCGCCAGCTCATGCGTCGGCGCGACGATCGCGAGCTGCGTCGCTTCAAGTTTCGTATCCAGCCGCGAGAACAAAGGGAGCAGATACGCCAGCGTCTTCCCCGTCCCCGTCTCTGAATTCAGATACGCATCCTTGCCTTCCACAAGGACGGGCCAGGCCGCGACCTGGATCGGCATCGGCTCTGTAATTCCCAGCTTGCCCAGCGCGGCGACGAAGTCCGCGGGGACGCCGATGGATTGGAATGAAGTACTCATGATGACAAGAGTTTTAACCACGAATGAACACGAATGAACACGAATATCTCCGGATGCGGCTCACCCGGAGGGTTCGCCCTACCAAACGACAGGATCTGGTAGGGCGAGGCGTCCCGCCGAGCCGTCTACTGTCCGACGACGCGGATGCGGTAGATGAGGGATTCGTCGGTGGCGGGGGGAGGGGTGAAGGTGAAGTCGTCGACGAAGGTCATGGTGCCGGGGGTTCCGATGGGGTTGGGGTCGACTTCGTCGGCGAAGGGACGCGGGATGGGCGTGAAGGCGCCTTCGACAGTTCTGGAGTATTCGATGCGGTAGCGGGTGTGGCCGACGGAGGGCCACCGGATCGTGATCGCGCCGGTGAACTCATCGACGTGACCCTCTTGCGCATACAGGAATTCGGCACCGTTGGTCGGCGAGGTCCCGGATTGGAACTCCGAGAGATTCGACTGCAAATCGCCGTCGTCGTCTGCGTCGGCGAACCCGTTCGCCGGATCGCCGAAATGCTCAAGTTCCCAAGCATCGGAAATTCCGTCGCCATCGGTGTCCAAGGGTTGGAAAACGACCACGTGTGCCGGACCCGGCGCGCTGGTGGAAAGGCCGTCCGACACCACGAAGTTCCACGTGTCTGTGCCTGTGAAGTTGCGCACGGACTCGTACACGGGCGGAGATGTCGCGACGAGAAATCCATTCGAGGGCGCGGAGACGACATGAAAGCTGATGGGATCGTCGTCGAGGTCCTCACCAGCGAGTACGATATTCGTGGCGACGGCGGTCTCCGCACTGGCAAAGACCGGAAGCGCCGAGGGCGGCTGATTCGTGACAACGCAGTCGAAGGTGCTTTCCGATGTGACGATGCGCAGGCCCCAGCAAAGCAGCGTTCCGGTATCTGCGCCGAAGTTGTCGCTGATCGACAATGTCCATGTCCCCGTCACCGGTTTTCCGTCGAACGCGGAGAGAGCAGTCTCCGGATGAAACGAGCCGAGGTAGGGCGCCGTGCCTGCCGAGATGGCCGTGGCCGCCTCGTCGTCGAACACGGTGCGGATCGCCGACGGGCACGCATTGGAGCCGTAGTTGTCGCTGCTGCTTCCGCGATGGCTTGAAAGCGTCGCCGTGGTGCCGTCCGGATGCCGAAGCGTGATCTCGATGTCGCCATTCCACGTGTGGTCGATGCGCAGCATCGCGTCGACGTCTTCAATCGTCGGGCTGCCCGGTGCTGTGATCGAAAGCGACGACTGGACGGTCGTGAGATCGAGAATGTTCACCGGCACATCCGCGCTATCGCAGTCGCCGGTGCTGGACCCCGTGATGACGGGACGCCCCACGCGTCGCTCGATCACGCTCGTCACCGCGAACCCGGGTTGCTCAACCACCGCGTGCAGATGAAAAACAGAGCCGCATGTGGCAGTGCGGCTGACGTGATAGCCCACCACATCGACATTGGTCCCGAGCGCACCGCCCTGAAGGGTCGGAAGCGGCGAATTGGTGTAGAGGATGCGAATGAGCGGATTCGTGGACAGCAGGGTCACCGTCACATTGCTGACCGCACCGCCGTTCCGGTTTCGCACGACGAGCTCCTCGAGGATCTTCTCGCCGGGATCGACAAAGCCGTCGGCATTGCCGCCGGGCGCGTCGATGGCGGTGGCCGCCTCGAGGGACGCCGAGCGTGGAAGTTTCGACAGGACCATCACGGAATAGGGAGCGATGGTGATGGGGCCGGAGGCCGAGGAACTTCCCACCGCGCTTACGACGGTGCTGCCCGCGTTGGTGAAATCAGCTCCATACGATTCCGAATCCGAGTCCAGGTGGACATACCATGTCCCCGCGGAGGGAAACGGAATCGACATGTTGTTCCGCTGCTGGTTCGCAAAGTTGAAAACCACAACCACGTCCTGGTCCGGTTGCTCGGCATCCCAGCGGTGCGCGACGATGATCTTGAAGCTGTTATCGGTGCGCGTGACGCTGCGACCTGCGCCCTGCAGGCCGCCCGATACGCCGTCGAGATTTCGCCGCAGCCGGATCAAATCGCGATAGAACGATGTGACGCGCGAATGCGTGTTGGTCTTCGTCCAGTCGACCGGAAGCGTGTCGCCGAACGACTGGTTCTCGAGCATCTCCTGGCCTTGGAATACCATGGGGATGCCCGGCGAAGCGAACGCGACGGCTGCCCCGAGCATGGAGCGCTTGCGCGCTGCGTAGCTGGTCGGCGTTGCGCCATCGATTGCCGTCGGCAGGCGAATGCCGCCGTTGAGATTGCCCACGGTGTCGTGCGATTCCGAGAAGAGCACGCGCTTCAAACCGTCGCCGCTCCCGTTGATGAGCGATGCGATGGTGAACATATTCCGGTTCGCGTCCACGCCCTGTGTCAGCACGCCGGCGAGATCCCACGGGAAGCCGGTCTCCCAGTAGCTGTCGAACGATTCGAAGTACTTCGCGTTCTCGGCGATGTTCACGCGGCCGGGATATTGCGTTGCCACCATCTGGAGACATTCCTCGATGAGCGAGAAACCGGACGGGATGAAGGCGTACTGGCCGCCGTTCGTTTCCGCAAAGATCATGTGAAACGGGGTGTCCCAGCGAAACCCGTCGATGTGGTAGTCCTCGATCCACATGTGAAAAGTGTCGCGGATAAAATCGCGCACCTGCGGTTCGTCGTAGTTCGGTCGCGTGACACCCCAGGGCGTGCAGCAGAGGTAATTCGTGTTGAAGAAATAGATTCCGCCGTAGGAAGGGTTCGGCGTCCAGCCGTCGAACTGCCAGAGGTCCGTATCGGGCCCGTAGTGGTTGTGGACGATGTCGATGAAGACGGCGAGGTCGCGATCGTGACAGGCCTTCACAAACTGCTGCAGCGCCGCGGGACCGCCGTACGCATTCTCAACCGAAAAGGGATACGCGGGGTTGTATCCCCAGCTTGTCGCCGTCGGGTAGTCGTTGACGGGCATCAGCTCCACGGCGGTCGCGCCAAGGTCCTTCACATGGTCGAGCTTCGCGATGGCATCGACCAGCGTGGCGTTGATCCCGTTCCCCGGCGTCGGATCATGGAAAGTGCCCGCGTGCATTTCATAGACGACGAGATCCTTCAGCGGTGGGTTCGAAAACGAATCGCCCGACCACGGGAAGGCCTGGCGGTTATGCACGACGGAGTTTCGGGTGCCGGACCGGATCTCCGCGCTGCGCGGGTCCGACTTCCAGAGGCTGCCGTTCAAGTAGAACTTGTACTCATGATTCGTGCGCGCGGCGGGCACATCCAGCGACCACACATCCGTCGTCCCTTCGCGCACCAGCAGGTTGGCGCCGGTATTCCATCCATTGAAGACGCCGGGCACGCCGATGGATGTCGCATGCGGCGCCCAGACGCGGAAGGTCACGCCGGTTCCGCCCGGACCCGCATACGGCGTGGCGCCCCAACCGGGACGAACGGATTGACCCGTGGCGGCGTGCAACGCTGCGAAAATCAAGGACGCGATCGAGAGAATTTGGAATCTATGAGTCACAGTGCTGCTTCGCCCAGCGCCTCACCTGTGCGCGACGGTGCGAGGGGACGGCGAGCAGGGTACCGCGGCAGCGGCTTGTGCCGCAGCGGCAGCGGTGGAGATGGACATCCTGGCGCGTAAAGCGGCGACCGAGGACGAGCCCGTAGTCGTAACAGAGTTCTGTGCCGGGCTCGATGTCGCGGAGCGCTTCGATGAAGATTCTCTCGCCGTCCTGCACGGCAACGCAATTGGGCGTGCAGGAGTGGTTGATATAGCGCGCGATGTTGCCGCCCTTCTTCGGGTCGAGCACATGCCGCGACGTCACGTGAAACAGCTCCGTGTGGCTGCCCTGGCGGCCATCGTAAGAGGACCAAAGCCGCCGCTCGCCCAGATACTCTATGATCGTGTCGCCGCGACGGATCGGCGCCACCGCAAAAACGCCCGTGCCATGAATGCGCGAGAACCGCGCCCGTATGCTCGAATTCTTTTCCACGTGATTCTTCCTTAAACCGGAAAGGTTAGTCCGGAACAGGGATGATTCCAAGTTCTCCCATGCCGGACGGCTGAGGCGGACACTATACCCCCTTAACCCATCTTAAGGTGACTCAACGTCCCCGGGGTCGCACCATCCAGGCATGTCTAAAGATGTTCTTTTCTCGGAGAAGCGGGAGACGATCCAGAACTTCGACTTTGGCGAGGAGACGGCCAGGGTATTCGACGACATGCTGGATCGCTCCGTGCCGTTCTATCAGGAGATCCAGCGCATGATCGGCGACCTCTGCGCGGATTTCGCAATGCCGGGGACGTGCGTATATGACCTCGGGTGTTCCACCTGCAACACCTTCTTTGCGATCGAAAAGCTCATTCCGGCGGACACGACGTGTGTCGGCGTCGATTCATCGCCTGAAATGATCGAGAAGGCCCGCGACAAGCTGGCGCAGCGAAAGTTCTCCAGGCCCGTGCAACTGGAATGCATGGACATGAACAAAGGTGTGTCCATCCGCAACGCCTCGGTGGTGATCCTGAATCTGACGCTGCAGTTCATCCGGCCGCTCTTCCGCGAGAAACTGATTCAGAGCATCGCTGCCGGTATGAATCCGGATGGATGCCTTGTCCTTGTGGAAAAGGTTCTCTGCGAACATTCGACACTCAACAGGCTCTTTATCAAACACTACTACGAGATGAAGAAACGGAACGGCTACACCGAGATGGAGATCGCGCAGAAGCGGGAAGCGCTCGAGAACGTGCTGATTCCTTACCATCTTCAGGAGAACCAAACGCTGCTCCTCACCAACGGTTTCAAGTCCTGTGACACCTTCTTCCGCTGGTACAACTTCAGCGGCATCGTGGCCATCAAATGAGCAACGAGACCGCGGAAGTCCCGACACGACAATTGCACGCCGGCTGGATGATCGCGTCCGGAAACTTTCTCTTCCGCGTGCGCAATACGCTGTTCCCCGTCATCTTCATCGCGCTGGTGGTGTTCACCCGCCCCGGCCGGTTCATGAACAATCCGTTCTACGACAGGATTGCCATGATCGAGGGCGCCTGCATCGCGCTCGCGGGACAGGCCTTCCGCGCGTTTGTGATCGGCTACGCCTACATCAAGCGAGGCGGCAAGAAGGGCAAAGTGTATGCCAACGACCTCGTGGTCGCCGGACTCTACTCGCACACGCGCAATCCGATGTACGTTGGCAACTTCCTCATCGCGCTGGGGTTCGGCATCTACTACGGGTCGATTTGGATGTATCTCCTCGTCATCCCCTTCTTCGCCTGGACCTACCTTGCGATCACAGCGGCCGAGGAGCAGTACCTGCTCGGGAAGTTCGGGCCCGCCTACGAGCAATATATGCGACGCGTGAACCGGTTCATCCCGAACTTCGACGGCCTGTCCGAGTCGCTGGCCGGCTATACGTTCCGGTGGCGCGAAGTGCTGGCAAAGGAATACAACACGATCTTCGCCACGCTTGCGGGGCTGATCCTGATTGCGATGTGGAAGACCTACTCCATCTATGGCTGGGAGGAGCGCAGAGAGCAGCTGACGCACAGCGCATGGCTTCTCGCGCCGTGCGTCGCGTTCTATGCCACCGTCCGGTTCCTGAAGCTCACGGGCCGGCTAAAACAGCCTGCGGAAGTCGTCACGGTGCCCAGCGCAGGCGGATGATGGTCGCGCGGTCCTTGTGCCGGCGGAGAAACCCTGTCAGACTTCCCGTTGCTGTGCTCAGGAACACACGACTCATCCTATTCGGTGCATTGATTGTGTCCGTATCGGTCCAGACATCGTTCGCTTGGGGGCCGGAGGGACACCGCATCGTGGCAAGGGTCGCCGAACTGCGCCTCAAGCCGAAGGCGAAGGCGGCCCTCGAAGCGCTGATCCCGGGCGAGCATCTTTCCGACAACTACATCTGCAACTGGCCCGACTATGTTCGAAACGACGAGCCCGAGACCGGGCCGTGGCACTACGTCGATATTCCCTACGACGCGAAAGCCTACGACGCGGCGCGCGATTGTCCCGACGGCCAGTGCATCGTGGCGCAGATCAAGGTGTGTGCTGCGTCCTTGGCGGACAGGAAGGCGAGCGCAGGAGACCGGAGGAGGGCGTTGTGCTTCCTGGTTCATTTTGTTGGAGACCTGCACCAGCCGCTGCATTGCGTTTCGCGCGACGATGACCGTGGCGGAAACCTGCGCACCATTCGCTACCCGGGACAACTCGAGGATACGAATCTGCATTCGGTGTGGGACGCGAGCCTCGTCCACGCGAATTTGCAGGGTCAGGATCCCATCGCCTACGCCGACGGCCTCAACGCGACCATCGCCTTCTGGCCCGCCTATTGGTGGTCCCGGGGAACCGTGGCGGGGTGGGCGTGGGAGGGTCGCGAAGCAGCCGTTCAGTACGTGTATGCCGGCGTGCCGCCGACAGGTGGTCCCGCGTTTGCCCTGGGCGAGGACTACATCGTCGCCAGCCGCCGCGTCGTAAACCGGCAGTTGATGAAGGGTGGCGTGCGACTCGCGTCCGTATTGAATCACTGCCTGCGGTAGCCAACGGGCAAGGAGACCTTCCATGTTCAAGAAGAAGCACATCGAGCAGTTCCGCGTGAAGCCGGGGTCCAAGGTGGACTTGAAGAAGTTTGTCACGGATTGGACTGACTCCAAGCGAGCGGCGAAGCTGAGCGAGGACAAGCTCAAGGCGAAGGCGACAGAAGCTCTGGCCAAGAACCGCGCGGAGCTGGCCGAAGCCCAGGAATTGCTCTATGCGAGCGACACGCATTCCGTGCTGCTTATCTTCCAGGCGATGGATGCGGCGGGCAAGGACGGGACGATCCGCCACGTCATGTCCGGCGTGAATCCGCAGGGCTGCCAGGTGTACAGCTTCAAGAAGCCATCGCTGGAGGAACTGGATCACAACTTCCTTTGGCGACACATGAAAGCGCTGCCCGAGCGCGGGCGCATCGGCATCTTCAATCGCTCGTACTACGAGGACGTCCTTGTCGTCAAAGTGCACCCCGAGATCCTGAACCCGCTGCAGACCGGGAAGATCACCCATGAGTTCTGGCAACACCGCTACGAGGACATCAACAACTTCGAGAAGCACCTCGCGCGAAACGGCACGCTGGTCCTGAAATTCTTCCTGCATGTGTCGAAGGATGAGCAGAAGAAGCGATTCCTTGAGCGGCTGACCGATCCGGAGAAGCACTGGAAATTTGCCGCGGGAGACCTTGCAGAACGCAAGCTCTGGAAAAAGTACCAGGAGGTCTACGAGGAAGCGCTGTCCGCCACGAGCACGAAGGACTCGCCGTGGTTCGTCATCCCCGCCGACCGCAAATACGTCGCCCGCGCCCTCGTTGCTGATATCATCGTCGACGCGATCAAGGGCCTCGACCTCGAATACCCGAAGGTATCCGACGAAGCGCTCGCCGAACTTGAAGCAGCGAAGCAGCAACTAGAGAACGAGAACCACTAATGGACACGAATTTCCTCGAATCCTGATTCAGTTTTGGTGTCGATTCGTGCCCATTTGTGGTTAACATCTTGATCTCCTATGGCTGGAGTTCCATTGAGGGCGGTTGAGGGTCGGGTCCGACGGTACGTGATCGCCAGCGCCGTGCTCATGGGCATGTTCCTGGGCGTCGCCGGCTTCACGTTTCGCTATGCCGAGGGCTTGTCGTACTTCAGCACTGACCCGAAGGCCTGCGCGAACTGCCACATCATGCAGCCGCAGTACGACTCGTGGCAGAAGTCGAGCCATCACACCGTGGCCGCGTGCGTGGACTGCCATCTTCCGCACACGTTCCTCGCGAAGTACATCGCGAAGGCCGAGAACGGCTATCACCACTCGAAGGGGTTCACGTTCCAGGACTTTCATGAGCCGATCATGATCAAGGCGAAGAACAGCCAGATTCTCCAGGACAACTGTCTCTCGTGCCACAAGGACCTCGTGCACGACCTCGTTGCCGGCTCGACCACCGACCTCGACGCCATGCGCTGCGTGCATTGTCACCCGACCGTGGGACACGGCGTGCCGGCCGGGCTGGGTGGTCGCGATCGCGGTGAAGATTTCGAAAGGACGAAACTATGAATGCAGAAAACAACGCCCCGAAGAGCTTGCGGATCATTTTCGTCATCACGCTCTTCCTGACCGCCATCGCCACGTCGCTGGTCACCGCGTTGCTCGTGAACATCCGCGACCGGAAGGACGAGGCGCGCTCGCCGTACATCCGGCTTCAGCATGTGACCGAGGACGATACCGACCCCGCGAAGTGGGGCGTCAACTGGCCAAAGCAGTTTGATTCCTATAAGAGAACGGCCCTTGCCACGCGCACGCGGTTTGGCGGACACGGCGGCAGCGAGGCCATGCCCGACCAGAAGATTGAGCGCGACCCGTGGCTCAAGCGCATGTTCCTCGGCTATGCCTTTTCGATCGACTATCGCGACCGGCGCGGTCATGCGTACATGCTTGCGGACCAGGAGGAAACCGAGCGCCTGTCGAAGCCGCAGTCCGGGTCGTGTCTCCACTGCCATGCGTCGGTCATGCCGCTGTACCGCAAGCTTGGCGACGGCGATGCGATGAAGGGCTTTGAGGCGACCCACAAGTTGTCGTATCAGGAAACGCACGCCATGCTCAAGGAAGGCGGCAATGCCCATCCCGTGTCCTGCGTCGATTGCCACGACCCGGAGAGCATGCAAATCCGCGTGACGCGTCCCGGCTTCATCCTCGGCATCCAGGCCCTTGCCGCGTCCGACGCCGCCGTGCCGCATCTCCCGTCCGTCCAGCAGTGGCGCGCCGGAACGCGCGAGGTGGCGTACGATCCGAACAAGGACGCGACGCGCACCGAGATGCGTTCGTTCGTGTGCGGCCAGTGCCACGTCGAATACTACTGCTCGTCCAAGATGCCGCTGACATTCCCGTGGGGCAAAGGGTTGTCCGCCGACCAGACGGAGCAGTTCTGGAACGAGACCAAGTTCCCCGACGGTGCACGGTTCTTCGACTACAAGCATGCGGAGACCGGCGCAGAAATCCTGAAGGCGCAGCATCCTGAGTTCGAGATGTGGAGCCAGGGCATCCATGCGCGCAGCGGCGTAGCCTGCGCCGACTGCCACATGCCGTACATGCGCGACGGTGCGACCAAGGTGTCGGACCACTGGGTCCGCAGTCCGCTGCTGAACGTGAACCGCGCCTGCCAGACCTGCCATCACATCCCCGAGCAGGAAATCCTCGAACGCGTCAACGTGATCCAGACCCGCAACCACGACCTCATGCAGCGCGCCGCGTCGGCGCTGATGGCCCAGCTCGATGCGATCAAGGCCGCGAAGGAAGCGGGAGCGACCGAAGAACAGCTCAAGGAATCGCTCGAACTCCAGCGCAAAGCCCAATGGCGCATCGACTATGTCGCCGCCGAAAACTCCATGGGCTTCCACGCCCCGCAGGAGGCGGCGAAGGTCCTCGGCGAAGCCACCGACTACGCCCGCCAGGGCCAGGTCTCCGCGATGCAGTGGAACACGAAGAAATAGCCCCCGCGTCGCATAGCTCCGCGCTCCATGGTGTGAGGACCGCGCAGATGGAGCACCGGGCTACCGCGAGGTGACATGATGATCACGGCCGTGAGCACCAATGTCCTTGTGGACATCTTCATCGATGACGAAGTTCATGACGCGGGTTGTGTTTGAGCAGAGGTGGTGTTGATGGGTGGCCATAAGTCGCCGTGTCGGATATAACCAAGGCCAGTCTATGAATAGCCTGCATTATCGATCCCTGCTCGTTCTTTCTGCCTTGGTCTTCTCCACCATCCCCGCGCGGGCGGAGTTTGTGCGCGGGGAATTGACGACGTGGAATCCCAGCGCCGGCATGACGCAGGACGCGGGGTTCGGGAATGTGTGGAAGGAGACGCTCACTTCTCCGGGCAACGACAACCCGAGCGAGTACAAGTTCGATCGCTTCGGAGACTGGGCGGAGAACTGGGGCGCGGGAACTTCGGCTTCGAAGAACAGCACGGTGGGCTCCCTGTCGGTCTCGGGCGGAAACCTCGGCTTCGACCAGGTCAGCGGCAAGCGCTACTCGTTCCAGATGACGGCGGACCACACCTCGCACGTGGTCATGGAGACGGACGGGCAGCCGGTAGATATCCTGACCGTTTCGGACAATCACGACGCGGCGGGTACAGGACCGGTCAGTGTGTCCATTTCGCTGAGTGCTGCGCGCAGTCCGCAGGAGACCGTGTACGTTCGCTACGCGACGAACATCGCCTTCCCTTCGAGCTGGCTTGCTGCGGCGTCGGGCAGCGGCTCGAACGTCGCGGCGTCGATTCCCGGATTCACAGTCGGCACACGCGTGTACTACTACATCCTGTCGTCCACGATGCCGACGGGACAAATCCTCTCGCAGGCCGACCTGTGCACGCTTCGCGGCAAGAATGCGGGCAGCAGCAACTTCTATTACGAAGTCACAAGCAGCTCCTTCACGGGGATTGTGCCGACCGTAGAGTTCACGGAGACCAACGCGGCGGAGTGGGGCAGCTTCTCGACGGTGGATTTTGCGGCGACTTCGGTCAGCAACGACGCAACCAAGGTGAAGCTGGGGAATGCGTCGATCCGGTTCGACACGCTAAGCGGATTTCCCACCGGCGTGCGTTACCCCGGCGCAAGTACATCGCACTGGAATGTCACGTCGTTCACGCACCTTCAGTTCTGGGCTTTCGCCATCAACACGAACCAGTTCGGTTTCCAGGACGCGCAACCGATCGTCCGCTTGAAGAGTCCTGCCGGCACGTTCACCTACACCCCCTCGGGTACCCTCATGTACAACAATACGTGGCACCTGTATCGCATTCCGCTGTCAGGTGATGGAACCTGGGCGAGGACGATGTCCGGCTCGCCGAGCCTCTTGGATGTCACCGAAATCGAAATCCAGATGGACACGTGGAGCGCCGGATTCACGGTATATTTCGACGGAATGAAATTCGTGTCCCTGACGCCGGGACTGCCGCCGGCCGGACCGCCCCCACCTCCCGGCGTGAACCCGGATGCGATCGAGCCGAGGGTGCTCTTGTACATTTACGACCCCATCGTTGAATCGATGGCCTCGCAGCGCATGCACGCGGCCTATGGCTGGACTGATCCCGCGTGGCTGGCAAACCAGATGGCTTCGGACCTGCGGAGCAACAGCCACGACCTCGTGCGGTACAAAATCGTGGCGACGAATATCGTCGATGACTACCCGTACTTTCTCGACGGCTACAAATTCGACGATGCGTCGTTCCACACGACGTGGACCAGCCGCGTCGAGCATCCCTCGATGTTCGACTACGCGCGTTTCGTGAACAGCAACGGCATCACGCCGCGTATCGTGAGCGGCGAGTTCGACGAAGTGTGGCTCTACACGATGCCGTTCGTGGGCACATGGGAATCCACGATGGCGGGCGACGGCGGCTACTGGTGCAATTCGCCGCCGGTGTCGGGCGTGCCGAGCGAGCGGCTCTTCGTGATCATGGGGCTGAACTACGAGCGCGGCGTCGCCGAGGCGATTCATTCATACGGCCATCGCGCCGAGAGCATCATGGTCCACTCGTACGGTACATGGCTCGCGAACACGAACAACAACTGGAACAAGTTCACGCTGCGTGAGAGTCAGATCCCCGGACAGGGACACGTCGGCAACATCCATTTCCCGGTCAATGCCACGGCGGACTATGAATACGCGAGCACAACGCTGGTGCCGAGTTACCATCAACGCTGGTACAGCTACCCGGACCTCGGCGGGACTTCGAGCCCGCAGATGGTGAACGTATTCACGTGGTCCCCGACACTGGCGGATCCGCAACGCGACTACCTGAACTGGTGGTACAATCACCTTCCGCATTTCAGCGGACGCGGGCCGGACTTCTTCCTGAACAACTGGTGGCGGTATATCGCCGACCCGAATCAGTTCAAGAGCTCCGATGGCAACCTTCTGTACACCGAAGGCATTCCGACGGCGCGAGTCATCACGCTGACCAATGGCGCCGAGGTGTGCGGGTATGTGCCTGTGACGGTGGATGCTTCTGTCGACGGCGCACTCGGCCGCGTGGATCTGTATGTCGACGGTGCGTATCATTCTTCCGACACGCTTTCGCCGTACACCTTCAAGTGGGACGTTACGGGATTGGCAGGCACGCATGCGCTTGTTGCGAAGGCCGTGGAGCTTCAGAACGGCACGGAGTCCACCTCGTCCGTGGTCAGCGTCGAGGTGCAACCCATGACCGTGAGCTCGCTAGCCCCGGCCACAGGGGGTGTGGCCGTCACGTGGCATTCCTGTGCGAACTGGACCAGCATGATCCAACGCGCTGCGGAGGTTGCCGGGCCGTGGCTGTCCGACACCGGCACGCTGTCTGTCGCCACGACATCATCCGTTCATTCGAAGCTCCTGATTCCCGCCCCCGGCCAAACGGGCGCCTTCTTCAGGGTCCAGTGGCTGGAACCCTAACGTGACGATTTGGTGCGCTGCTGCGCGCCAAATCGAACGTGGTGACGCCCCGTTTGGATGCGGCAGCGCCGCATCCATCACGTCCCGTAGGCTTTTCCCTGATGCCTTGATAGGTCGTTCCCCCCTGTAGTGCATTCGTGCCGGCGCGCTCACAATCCCCGATGGGAGACGCTGTGCAGCCATGCACGAGGTTTCGACCAGAGCACTTCTTCAGCTTCTTGACTGCGCCAAAGGGCACGGCGTCGATACGACTGTACTGATTCGGGAGCAGCCGCACCCGCCCCACTACATCAAGGACACGCGGAACCGCTTGGATTGGGCGGACTTCGCGCGGGTCGTGCGGAAATGCGGCGAGAACGTCGGGGGTCGCGACGGTTTGTACAAGCTGGGCCTTGAATTTGCATCGCTGCCGGTGGGCGGATTCGCCCGCGTCATGGCCGGCTACTTCACGGACTGCAGGCAGCTCTACCACTACCTGTCCCGCTGGATCGGTCCGCTGTTCTTTTCCCACCTTGATTTCCGCGTGAACGATCTACCCGACGGAAGCCTCGGCATCGAGGTGTGCGTACCGGATACCTACGAGGACCTGCCGGAGTTCCATGCGATCACGCACGGCGCCCTGACCGGCATCCCGCGGTTGCTCGGGCTGGAGAACGCCAGCGTCGCTTTCGAATTGAAAGACAGAAGGGCCCGCTACGTGGTGAGCCTGCCTCCGTCCATGTCCTTCGGCGCCCGGCTGCGCCGCACCGTCAAGATGTCGCTCGGAGCCGGAAACCACACGGAGAGGCTGAGCCCCCAGGAGGCGCAGCTGGCGCGCGAGTTCACAGACCTCTTCAGCCTCCACCACGATCTTGTGGAGATCCTGGAGAAGGTGCCCGTCGGTGTCCTGATCATGAATGAAGGACACGCCGTCTATACGAACGAATCGCTGATGAAGTCCCTGGGCCTCAAATCAGGCGATTCGCAGGGCGGGGTGAGGCTTGAAGACATGATCGACCTGTCGGATCGCCCGGCCTGGAACGACTTCCTCAAGCAGAGGGAAAAGACGGCGGCTCCTGTGGAGGTTCGCTTCAACGTCAGCCCCGGCGAGATCGTGACCATGGAGCTGACGGCCGTGGAGGGCGTACGGCTGGGACACGACAAGGCCATGGTCATCATGGCCCGGGACGTAACCGAAAGCCGAAAGCTGGAGCAGGAAGTCATCCATGCGGTCACGATGGAGCAGGGCCGCATTGGCCGCTATCTGCATGACGGCCTGGGACAGCACCTCACGGGCATCGCCTTCAAGAGCAGGAACCTCGAGCAATCCCTCCAGGATGCGTGTCCCTCCCTGGCGCCCGAGGCAGGCAAGGTCTGCGAGCTCGCCAATCTCGCGGCAGCCCAGGCCACTTACCTCGCCCGCGGCTTGAACCCGGTTCCGATGGACCGCGAAGGATTGCGCAGCGCCCTGGAGAACATGGCGCACAACACGGAGGATGCGTTCAACGTCCATTGTTCGGTAGACGCCGGCGCAGCAAGTGTAAGCGACCCGTTTGCCGCGGCGCAGCTGTTCCGGATCGCACAGGAGGCCGTGACCAACGCCATCCAGCACGGTCATGCGAAGGACGTTGCCATAAGCGTGAGCCGGAATGAGGGACGGCTGAAACTTGCGGTGATCGACAATGGCGAAGGCTTCAACCCCGCCTCTCCGCTCGTCCGGGGCATGGGCCTGCGGAATATGCAGTATCGGGCGAAGATGATCGGCGGAAGCCTCCGCATCGCGCGTCGCGAGGGTGGAGGGATCGTCCTCACGTGTGAAACTCCCGGGAGGGACCAATGAAAGCCAGCGAAAAGAAGATTGTCCGGATTCTCGTCGTAGAAGATCACCCGGTCGTGCGTGAAGGACTGGTCAGCCTGCTGAACAGGGAACCCGGATTCACGGTCTGTTGCGAAGCGGACTCCGTACAGGATGCAATCGGCGCCTTCGAGAAGGGGGGTCCCGACCTGGTTATCGTGGACCTGATCCTGCGGCGCGGCGACGGCCTTGACCTCGTGAAACAGATCCGGGCGCTCGACAGGAAAACGCCCGTTCTGGTCCTTTCCATGCAGGATGAATCGCTCTATGCCGAACGCGCGCTTCGCGCCGGCGCGTCGGGCTACATCATGAAGCTGGAGGCCAGCCGCGAACTCGTGAACGCCATCCGGACTGTGCTGAGTGGCGACATCTACGTCAGCCGCAAGATGAATGTCCGGTTGCTGCACAGGGTGCTCGATCCGAATCCCGGCGAAAAGGAATCCATGGCGGAATGCCTCACGGATCGCGAACTCCATGTCTTTCAGATGATTGGCTCCGGTTTGGGGACCGGACAAATCGCAAAGGAACTCGGCCTCAGTGCAAAGACGATCGAATCGCATCGCGAGAACATCAAAAACAAGCTCGGCATCGCGACCGGAGCGGAGCTTGTCCAGCGGGCGGTGAATTGGGTTGAAACGGCCAAGACGCCGGCATCGTAGGGCATTCATCGGAGTTTCACCGATGCCACGATAGGGGTTTTGAAAGCTCTTTGAGCCTAGCCCCGTATTCGCGATGACCCGAGAATCACCGTGTACCTCAAGGGAAAGGCATTACGGGGATGTCGGACCGGTTTCAGCCCATTGCGACGGAGCAGTTGACGGCAAGTGTCGCGGCGAACTCGCCGTCCGAGTGGTGGCTACCCCTACTTCCGCGAAGACCTTCTCTTCCGCTTCATCGCCTTGCTGATACGGTCTATGCGGGCGGTGCTTGGTGTGGGGACTCCATCCAGAAGACGATTTGTGCTTACGCGCAGGCACTGCGAGAGGCGCACAAAAGTTATCACAGAGAAAGGGAATCGGCCCCGTTCAATGTAGCTGAGAGTCTGCCAGTGAACTCCGGCAAGCTCGGCAAGACACTCCTGCGTCATTTCAAGGCGAAGGCGGGCCTCCCGAATATTTCGTCCGAGAATCTTTAAAGTGTCGGCGTTTGTCACGCCGATGTTTCAGCATATGCGCTGAGTTGTTGACATCGAGTATATGCTAAGTCATGTTTGCGCTTCGATAACAAATGAGTTTGTGAGTCGCGTTGATGCGTATCAGGCGACTAATGTGTGCGATAGTTGAGAGTAATAACATGTCCCCCAAACTTAGCCGTGTCTTGGGTCGAATCGACATTCGTGTACCGGGCGTTCTGGCGCTGCTGTTCCTGCTTGTCCTGTGCGGCTTCTCCGCCGCCAAGCTCGCGACCGCGTTCGATGATTCGCGGTCGGTCGAAACATGGGACGACGTCGTCGGTCGGTTTCTCGACTTCCGGGAGCAGTCGCACATGCTGGTGGTTCCCTCCTGGTACATGGTCGAGGACCAGGTCGAAAGCGTTGAAGAAAAGTACGGTTTAGCCGGCTTTCAGAATCAGCCCGACTGGTATTGGACCTTCGATGCCCCTCCTTTGTCATTTTCATCCAAGAGCCCCATCGCGCAATTCGTGAAGCACGGAACCGAGTTGTTCATCTACGAGGATATGACCAAGGGCGAAGTGCTTGTCATGAGCGTGTCGGGGAAGGGTGGCGGCGAGTACAAGGAAGAAGTCGTCTACACGTCACCGGACTGGCCTGCGCAGAAGAAGGGCGAACGTTCTGCAAGCTACCTTGCCCGCGAACTCTCGAAACGGCGCATCGCTTGGCGCGTCACGCTCCAGGACGAGGCCGTAGTCGAGGCGTTGGACTCCGAGCCCGCAGAGGATGAAGGTAGCGGCGGCGTGATGATGCTCATGATGAGCGGCGGTTCCTGCACGGAGATCGTCTTTACGGCCATAGAGCCGCAGGAGTCCAATGCGGTTATCGACGTGGGTCTGTGCGTACCCGACGGCATCGCCAACGTGGACCTCTTCGCCACGACCAATCTGTTGCCGGAGGGCTTCCCGTGGTTCATGGCCGGAACCAATCTCCCCGTGACGACCAATAGCGTGGTCTGGTCATGGGCCAATGTGGATGAAACCAATGTCTTCCTCGCGGCGGGCAATTCTTCGCAAGATTCCGATGGTGACGGCCTCCAGGATGCCCGTGAGTTCTATCTCTACGGTACGGACAAGGCACTGCCCGACACGGACGGAGACGGTTTGGGCGACAAGTGGGAGATCGATCACGGCTTGTCCCCCACGGACCATGCGGGCGCGAACGGGGCAAGCGGCGATCCTGACGGAGACGGTCTTTCGAATCTCGGCGAGCTCCAGGCCGGGACGAATCCACAAGACCCGGATAGCGATGATGACTTCTCGATGGATGGGTATGAGACGACGCTGGGGTATAACCCGCTGCTGCGGACGAACTTCCCCCCGCGCAGCACGAGCGTCAACGGCGATGGCGGTATCACGCTCACGACGAACCGCATGCTGCAATTCAACTTCGGAACCGGAACCCATGCCCATGTGGTCAAGTTCGCCGATAACCGCCTCATGACGAACGCCGTCACGAACGCCTTTTCGCAGATTCTAAGCAACGAACTGTTTTCCGCAACAAGCGGCTACTACGTCGTGTATGCCCGACTCGTGGCGACCAACGCCTTGCAGAGCGACTTGATACACTTCGGCGTGCTCTACGACATCACGACGCCGGTGTTGAGTATGATTTCACCACAACCGAATGAGGTGACCAATCGCGGCAAGATCGATATCCTCGGCAGTGCCGTCGATGTGTTTGACGATCTGAGGATCTTCGTGAACAGCAACTACGTGGATGGCTTTGTCGATGGACAGTTCGTTTACAGCGGCCTGCCGCTGCAATGCGGTTCGAATTCGGTGTTGGTTGAAGCGCAAGATCGGGTTGGACACAGCGCCAGCACGCAATTCTGGGTCATGGTGCAGTGCGACGGGGACACGTCGCCGCCTGTAGCGAGCTTTGTGCTCCCGCAGGACTATCAGATCGTGGCGGGCGTGACATCCTACTTCAACACCACGACGTTCGGAGACACGGAGGAGTTGTATGTTCGGGGCCTTGTGGCTGCTGACGCCACGAAGGTTTGGTTGTCCGCGGTGAGCGAGGGTGGCGACTCGACAGAGGCTGAATCCGTGGGACTCATGGGTACGCAGTGGCTCGGTCGCGTCTCGCTCTTCCCCGGCAGCAATCGGCTTGAACTGGTCGCTTCAGACGTGGCCGGCAACACCTCCACCAACGTGGCAATGGTCTACCGTGACACCGGCTTGGTCTTTCGGATCCTTTCACCGGCGGCGTTCGCCGAGCTTGCTACAAATCGGGTGATGGTCAGCGGCGAAGCATCCGCAGCGCTGACCAACGCGGGCGCTACCATCAACGGGGTTGCGGTTTCGTTCGGGGCGGCGTCGAATGGGCTTTGCTCATTCCAGACGGTCAGTCCGGTTCTTCTTTCGACCGGCCTGAACTATTTCCTGGGCGAAGGGCAGGTCACCGGTCGCTCGATCTACGCCGACCCGCCAAGTGCTAGCTATCCCGGCAGCGGCTACTCGCAGACGATGTGGCGACAGGGTTCGCATTCCATCCTGCGGGCAAAACTGCTGGGCTCCAACTACGTCTTCAGCGACGAGCGAAAAGACGACTCTTGGACGGCGCCGAACACCTACTATACCGACGTTTTCACCACACGATCCACAGTATCTCTGCTCCTCACGAACTACGAATACTCGCTTGGCGTCACCACGTTCACAAGTGGGGTCAAATCGATTACCATGTCCCCGCCGCCGGGCTTGGCCTGGATGATCAACATGGGGTACGACAGCGCCGACTTTAACTATGGCGGTATTGTGTCCGTGGAGCACCGAAGATTCTTCAATAGCGAAAGGGGCTTCATCAAACACGCGGCGTCGGATGAGGAACAATGGGTACTGCTCAAGTTCAATCCATTATGGGTGGGCCAAACGGCCTTCTATTCCACCTCAATAGCCCATCAGGTCCGCTTCCGCGGCAGTCCGGCGATCGTGCTGGCCGGCGGGGCGCGTGGCTTCGTGACAAAGATCAGGCCCAATGTGGAACACCGGGTAAGCGCATCCGACTTCGAGTGGCCGACACACACGAAAGCTCAAGGCTACTCCGTCGAAGGTCATGTGCTGACGGTGGGGGCGGTCTCGAATTCAGACTTTCGAGTTTCCCAAATAACGGCAACTTCCCCTGCTGCAAGCAACAGTCCTCAAGAATTCGAAGGCCACAAAATGGATTTCGGCGATCCCTGCTCCGATGGCTTGTTTGTGGGAAAATCGCTTATCGTATTCTTTGATGACGTTCATGGCGGTTACGACGCCAATAACAACGAGTTGGTGGCCGACTTCGAAATCACAATGCATGCTGATGGCATTCCCTTGCCCCACAGCAGTCTGACAGAGTCATGGGCGCAGACTAGCGGCCCGCAATCTGGAACACTCGACCACACCAACACATATTCCGTCGCCTTTCAGAACCCAAAACAGGGAGGCATTTACCGGTTTGAGTTTGATTTAGGAGTTCCGGGCGTATCAAAGAGTGCTGCAACAGTTACGCTGCCGCTTGCTGGGGCGGAGTCGGCGGATTTCGTCCGGGAAGAATTCGCACGAATATCGAATTGGGTGGACAATGAAATGATCGACATTCCAATTGTCGATCGCTTGTACGGGCTGGTCTTGCTGCGCCGTGCGCTGATAGTCTCGAGCAATCTAGACTACTCTCCAGGACACTGGACGGGAACCAACTCGCCGTGCAAAAGGTATTCACTGCCGGTAGCAGAAACGCTTACTGTAGAAGGCGTAGTCATGAGTAGCCCGAAGCTTGCAAATATGATGTGGGGCGTCCTCTGTAGACGCTTTCTTTACTGGGACTGGTTCGCCGACTTGGGCGCCGACTTTCGCAATCGCATAGACCACGGTATCCTGTCCGGTGATACGGTAGCCGCAACAAGCAGTTACGAACTTGGACGAGAGTTGTCCGAAGAGGGCATTGATGAGCTTCGTGTCAAGATGCGCGAGTACCGCGAAGCCATACGCGAACCCAACGGTATCGAACAGAGGCTTTTCCCTTCGGTTGATTTGCTATCCGCACCGCCAAGAGTCCCCGCACTGCCTTGAGGAGATAGGTATGAAATTGCACGCCATGGTCGCTCTGTTCTTGGTGATGGTGGTCCCACCGCATGGCTCACATGCGGAAACCGTCGACGAATTTGTCGATGCGTTGAATACCGCGTGGGTAGCGAGCAATTACCCGTCCTGCTGGTCATCAATAACGAATCGCTTGACCCTCAACTCAAACGATGTGCCAGCTCTCGTTGCCCAAGCATGCTACCACGTTTTCGTAGATGCGGATTTCTCGGCCGCGACGAACGTATTTGTAGTCTCCGATCCGCTTGTGCTGAGCCTCACGGGTACAAACGTTGCGTCCATCGCATACATGTATAACAACCTGCGCGCTGACATAATTGCCAGTCTATCGATACCTATGACTAACCCTGCCCCTGAGGCAGACAAGCGATATGTTCGCGATAACCTCTATCCGACCAACTACCCGGAGCAGGTGTTACTTCGGCTTCTGGGAGATCCATGAGCTGGCAAGGACTATCGGCGCTTGCTATGTCGACAATGCGGACTCAAGATGAAAGGGACAGTGGTCCCATGAAACTATACGGAGCCGGGATTGCACTCGCCGGTCTGTGGTCACTACTTGGCGCTGGCTATTCCAATGCGGAATGATGCATGAAACAAGACCGCAAAGCGGATCAGAAGAAGACCATTGTGGCTGTTAGCCAGCAGGGCCTGCTCGTAAGATCTGGCACCATTGAGAAGAAAGACTCCGACAACATTGCTGTATCCGCGCCGTCCACTTTCCAGACCGAGATTTCCAAGACGGACTTCATTATTCCCAAGGCAGACGGAGACCTGTTTTCTCCTGGCGAAACCACAATTGTGCTTTCGCAGCATCCAAGCGTCGCACACCCACCACCAAACAATGCCATGGTGGGAACAGGACACGCATCATTTCCGGTTTCTATTGTTACATCATCGTTGATGGCCATGATGGGTTCTCGTGCTCGGCGCTCCCACAATTCCCGCGAGTTCCTGCAGCAGGCGACGCGAGTATTGTGCGAATCTTTTGATGCAGATGCCGCAGCATTCTACTACGCCGACAGAAGCCGCATTACGATAGAGCGAAAGTCGAGACCTGAGACATTGACAACCCACGTCGCCCTTGTTCTTGGGGCGGCACATTGCGCGCCAGGCAAAAGCCGCCAGTTTCCGCTTCAAGTGCCTCACCCGTCCGATTCGAATCCAGACCCGGCCGTCATTATCGAGGCAATTGTAAGAGACCCTGGGCCGGGCTCTGTTGTTGTCGGGCAGGCGCGAAGCACGGGATCGACTAGCGGTGGATACGGCGGTTCGCTCCTCTTGCTTAACCCAACGGCTGCCGTGGACAGGCAATACATCCAAGAGGTGGTCGACACCACGATGCATGAGTTGATGATGATGATAGACATCATTAGTGATCGAGAAGTTAAGGATGATGTCTGCAAGTTGAATGACGCCAGTCTTGCAAGCCACACCTTTCGCACTATGGCGTTCGTCGGAAGAATGGTTTCATTCGCTAGGGAAAGGCTCAGTTGTGATGGCGTGTCATTCTTCATCAGAGACTTCAGCAGAGAAGAAGCTGTCGCCCGCCTCGTCGGTTCTGCGCCTCGCAGTCCCCCTGCACTGCCTGTGGAATACTCTGTTGGCGAGCACACAATTACTGGGATTGTCTTAAGTCGCGAAGCCGCGTGTACAGTGGACTATGTCTTGGCAAGTCGAAGCGCATTGGAGGGATTTCTTCCGCCAAAATGGCGCGACACAGATGCCACAGATGAAGTGGCTTGCTTAATGTTCGCGCCAGTCTTCAGAGAGCGGGAGCTATCAGGACTGCTTCGTTGCTCACTTACCACAGAAACAACCAAAGTGCGTGCATTCACGCCTATCGACCGCCGTCGTGCGCAAGAGGTTGCCGAACTGCTGACAAGTTGGTATCTCTCGGCGCGCAAGGAAATGCAGCTAGCTGCGTCATATCTCGACATCGCACACGATGTGAAGCAGGCGGTCTGGGGAATTCGCAACAATGTGACAACAGTGTCTCGGTTGGCGACATTCTCGCGGACGTTGAAAGTCGAGGAAGAATTAGCCCTCTCCCTTGATCATATTCGCGAGAACGCAGAGTTGATCGGCTCGCTCTTGAGTACACTACACCCGAGACAACAGAAGCCAAGAGTTGAAGAAGTTCTCCATCCCTTTCGCCCTTATGCGGATCTCTGTAGGCCGATTGAAGAAGATCTTAGGCGACAAGCCGATGCAAAAGGATTGATGTTTGAATACTTCGGCGGAGACCAACTGGGTCTGATTTGGGCTAGCATCCAAGACTTCAGACAGATCGTGATGAACATCCTTGGCAATGCAGTCAAGTACACGTATCCAAGAGAGAAGATTCTCATTCGAATGCAGAGAGCAACACAATCAAACCCCTATGCAGTAATTCGATTCGCGTCACATAGCTTGGAAATTACACAGGACGAACGTGAGGCAATCTTCATGCCATCACAGCGCTCGGCGGCAGCTGATGCTAGCGCGGAGGTGGGCGATGGTCGCGGATTGACAATTGCGAGGGCGCTTGCGCGAAAATACGGTGGCGACATAGTGCTTACCACCCACGATGGGCTAAATATCTTCTCCCTTCTCATTCCTCGCGAACTGTTTACACCGAGGGACAGATGAAATGACGATTCTCATTATTGACGAAGACAAGCGAAACATGCCAAGTTTTATCAACAACATGGATGCTTTGGGGTGCACATGCTATCAAGCGCGGACCTCGTTAGAAGCGCAAGAATACCTCATGCGACAGAAACCTGACGCGATAATTCTTGATATGATGATGCCTGCATTGGGTGTGCCAGAAGCTGAGTGTTTCGGCGGCTACACGACGGGATTCCATATCTATAAGACTGTGGTGAAGCCGAAGGCGCTTGGTGTTCCCTTTATCGTCATGTCTGCCACCGTTAGCGAAGCAGACGCTATCGAACCAATAAAGCAGGCTCTTGCCGAGCTTGCCACTTACGATGGATACCGCGGACAAATCGACAAAGTGGATCCAGATTGTACTCCGGAGACTATCCTTAAGATGCTGACGACGCGAAAGGGCATCGAATGATCGGCAAGGCCTTGGTGATGTTGTGCATGTCTCTATGTGGCAAGTTCATCGAGAACGCCAGGAAGATGAAAGATCCCCGAGTGCCCGAGCACGGCAAGTATGTAAACATAAAGATTCTATATGAGTGTCTGAATTTTCACCTTCATTTGTCACTCGGTATGATCGGTCTCTGCTGGGGCTCGAGAGTGGATCCCGAATATACGATCGGTCTTTTCGCATTGTGTCTGGCGGGCGTAGCATTTAAGGCTGCCGGATCGTCCCATAGCCCCGAAAGACTTTCGTTCAAAGATCGAGATATGCTTTTGGGTGTGTGGCTTCCGAATGCTGCGGGGCTTGCATCGTTCGTGTTCGGCGTGTTTGCTTTGACCGCGAAGGTTGCTCCATGAGCTTTGTTATAGCGTTGTTTAGCATGGCCATAGGCTTTGCAGCCGCAATGCTTATGTCAGTGACTGCGGAACGACTGCTTCGCTCCAAACTCGTGGAGCGCGATCGCCGTGTGGCCGAAGAGTTGGACGAGATTGATGCCATGCTGAAGAGCCTCGCCCTGAAACGTCCGTTGCGGGCAGGGGCTGAGGAGGACGGGGGTGCATTGATGTCTGGTGCGATGAACTACATTATGAAATCGAGGTCGAGAGACGCTGCACTAAAGACTATCGACAAGATTGCGTATGTATTGGGGCCTCAAGGGAAAGACTTTGAGTTGTCTTCGCGGAAGATTATTGACCAACGACTGCCCGCGCGAGGACTGCGTGAGACGGCAGCCACGCGATGAGATCACCCTGGTCTCATCGGAGTTTCACCGATACCACGATAGGGGTTTTGAAAGCCCTTTGCGTGTAGCCCCGTATTCGCGATGTGCTGAGAATCAAGGTGTACCTCAAGGGAAAGGCATTACGGGGATGTCGGACCGGTTTCAGCCCATTGCGATGGAGCAGCTGACGGCGTGGATCGCTGGCGAGCTTCAAGGGAAAGGATCCATCTTCGGGATTCCCTCCGAGCTCTTCTTCCGGCCTCGCGAGAAGGATCGCATCACCCGCACACTCTACGGCTCCCTCCTCGAAACGCCCTTCGGTGTGGCCGCCGGACCCCATACGCAGATGGCGCAGAACATCATCGCGTCATGGCTGTGCGGTGCGCGCTTTATCGAGCTCAAGACGATCCAGACGCTCGACGAGCTCGATGTCTCCAAGCCCTGCATCGACATGCAGGATGAGGGCTACAATGTCGAGTGGTCGCAGGAGTTGAAGGTCGAGCAGTCGTTCGAGGAGTACCTGCGAGCCTGGGTCCTGATCCACGTCTTGCACCGGCACCTCGGCTTCCCGCGCGCCGCGCCCGGCGTCATCTTCAACATGAGCGTCGGGTACAACATGGAGGGCATCCTCAAGCCCAACGTGCAGGGTTTCCTCGCGAAGATGCGGGACGCCGGGGAAGACCTGAAGCGACACATCGAGATTGTCGCGAAGCACTTTCCGGAAGCGCGAGACATCGCGATTCCGACCTGCATTTCCAACAACGTCACGCTTTCGACCATGCACGGCTGCCCGCCGGAGGAGATCGGAAAGATCGCGCGCTACCTGATCGAGGAGTGGGGACTGCACACGAATGTGAAGCTTAACCCGACCCTGCTCGGGGAGCGTGTCGTGCGGAGCATCCTGAACGAGAGGCTCGGTTTCCACGACATCGAAGTGCCCGACATCGCCTTCGAACACGACCTCAAGTATCCGGATGCGGTCAGCCTGATCCGCGAGTTGGGCGCTGCTGCGAAGAAGAAGGGCGTGGTCTTTGGCGTGAAGCTGTCGAACACGCTGGAGACCGTGAACAAGCGAGCGTCGTTTTCCACGCGGGAGAAGATGGCGTATCTCTCCGGCCGGCCGCTTCATGCCGTCACTGTCAACCTTGCCGCGCGGTTGCAGGACGAGTTCGACGGGAAGCTGCTTGTCTCGTTTGCCGGCGGGGCCGATGCCTTCAACGTGGCGAGGCTGCTCGCCTGCGGGATGAACACGATAACCACCTGCTCGGATCTTCTGCGGCCCGGCAGCTACATGCGCCTGCTTCAGTATATCGACAATACGATCATGGCCCTGGATGTCGCGGACGCGGACGATTTGGATGCATACGCCTGCAATGTCGCGCGGGCATTCGACCAGACGGCGTGTGATCGTGGCGGACCGAATTGCGCCCTGCTGAATCTTCTCAAGTACGCGCGCGATGTGCTCGATGAACCGCTGCTCCGGAAGAACAGGTTCGACCGCAGCAACACGAAGACGACGCGCCCGCTCGGGTTGTTCGACTGCATCAAGGCCCCGTGCAGCGACATCTGTCCGATCGAGCAGCGGGTGCCCGTGTATATGCGCTACGTGTGGGAGGGTCGTCTGGCGGAGGCGGCTGATGTCATTCGCGCCGACAACCCGCTCGGCGCCATTTTGGGTCGCGCCTGCAATCATCCCTGCCAGACCGTATGCACGCGCGTCCACTACGACGACCCGATCGCGATACGCGAGGTGAAGCGGTACGTCATGGAACACGAGGAAACCCGCGTCGCTGAAGCGAGCGAGACGCGGAAGGACTGTCGTGTCGCGATCATCGGCTCCGGCCCCTGCGGCCTGGGCGCGGCCTACTTCCTGGCGTCTGCGGGCTACCCCGTCACGGTCTTCGAGGCGCACGCCTATGCCGGCGGCATGGTGTCCGGATCCATCCCGGGCTACCGTGCCTCCTCGCGCGTGATCGCGCAGGATCTCCAGCGGCTCGAGAAACTCGGCGTCGAATTCAGGTACAACCAGAAAGCCGGACGCGACTTTACGCTGAAGACCCTTCGTGACGGCGGATACCGCTATACCGTGGTCGCGGCAGGCGCGCAGAAGGGACAGAAGCTCGGAATAGCCGGCGAGGATGCCGAGGGCGTGTTCGATTCCCTCGAGTTTTTACGAGCCGTCCGTGAGAAGAAGCCGCTGAAGCTCGGGCGGCGCGTCGGAGTCATCGGCGGTGGCGACGTCGCGATGGACTGCGCGCGCACCGCGTGGCGACTCGGTGCCGAGGAGGTCTCTGTCATCTACCGTCGCACGAAAGCCGAAATGCCGGCCCAGTACGAAGAGCGCTACGGGCTCGAAGTCGAAGGCATCCCGGTCAGGGAGTTGCTGGCGCCGAAGGCTATCGAGGTGAAGAATGGACGCATTGCGGCGCTGCAATGCGCCGTGATGCAACTCGGGGAGCCTGATGCATCGGGGCGCCGGCGTCCGGTCGAGGTGCCCGGATCATCGGAACGCATTCCCCTCGACGCGCTGGTCGTCGCAATCAGCCAGTCCGCGGATCTGAAGTTCTTCGGTGAAGCGCCGCCCGCGCTGACGAAGAAGAAATTCATTGAGGCCGACAAGGCGACGCTCCGCACGTCCATTCCGGATGTCTACGCGGGCGGCGACATCGTGCAGGATGGGCCCGCGACGATCGTGAAGGCCGTTGGCGATGGGAAGCGCATCGCGCAGGACATTCGCCGCCGCGAGGAAGGCGTCGAGCCGCCGCCGCGCCCGTCGTCGGATGGCGATCTCCATGCCCTGCTGAAGAAGCGGGCGCGGCGGAAGTTCCAGGTGGATGTGGCCCAAGCCAACCCTCTAATCCGGCGCAACTTCAAGGAAGTCGTCGAAACACTTCCTCCCACGACGGCCAAGGCGGAAGCAGGTCGCTGCCTCGACTGCAATGTGCTTTGCAGCCAGTGCGTGGCCGTCTGCCCGAATCTCGCCTTCGTGACCTATCGCGCCCAACCGTTCGCGGTACAACTTCAGACGATCGTCAAACGGGGAGAGGCGTTCGAGACGACGCCCGGCAGCTCCTTCCGCGTCGCCCAGAATTTCCAGGTGCTCGTCCTCACGGACTTCTGCAACGCGTGCGGCAACTGTGTCGCATTCTGTCCCACCGCCGGTAAACCTTACCAGGACAAGCCGCGGCTCTATCTCAGCGCGAAGGAGTTTGAAGCGCAGTCGGACAACGCCTTCCGCGTCCTGCACCACGACGATGGGCGGTGGGCCATGCAGGGACGCTGGAAAGGCGTAACGCACGAGATCATTTGGAATCACTCGATCATCTACCGGGTGCCGGGCCTGACCGCGGAACTGGAGCCCGAGACCCTGAAGGTCCGGGTGGCGATGATCGGGAGCAAAGTTCCGGATGGCGCCATGTTCCCGCTCGAACCTTGCGCAACCATGTGCGCGCTCCTGCGCGGCATCCGCGCGGACCTTCCCCATATTCCAACGTCGGAGGCTGTGGACGCATCATGAAATCGCTCCTGATCAAGAACGGAACGGTCGTCACGCTCAACGAAAGGAACGACATCCTGCACGGCGGCAGTGTTCTCATCGAAGACAACCACATCGTCTCGGTGGGCCATCATGCCGGGGACCCGCAAAAGGCGGATCACACCATCGATGCCCACGGCGGCATCATCATGCCCGGGCTGATCAACGTGCATCATCACCTGTACTCCACGTTTGCCCGCGGATTCACACCACCCGGCGAACCGGCAAGAAACTTCAAAGAGATCCTGGAGCGCCTCTGGTGGCGACTCGATCGTGCGCTGAACGAGGAAGATGTCTATTACTCAGCCGTTATCCCGTTGATGGAAGCCGCGAAGGCGGGTTGCACAACGATCATTGACCACCACGCCTCGCCCGGGTGCCGCGACGGAAGCCTCGATGTGATCGAACGAGCGTTTCGTGATGTCGGGTTGAACGGCTGCCTCTGCTACGAAGTGTCGGACCGCAACAAGGAGGGAGCAGGCATCGAGGAGAATGTCCGCTTCATTCACAAGTGCCGGCGACACGGCGACGGACAGATTGCGGCGCTGTTCGGGCTGCATGCCTCGATGACGCTCGGCGAACGCACGATGCAGCGCTGCGCGGAAGCGATCGACGAGCTCGATATCGGCGTGCATGTCCATGTGGCCGAGGCGGAGTGCGACGGCGAGGTCACTCGCGAGGAGTTCAACACGGGCCTGATGGAGCGCTTTGCGAAATACGACATGACGGGGCCGGGATCGATTTTCGCGCACGGCATCCACTTGGACCCGACAGGCCTTGAGATCATCCGGGAAACGAATTCGATGATGGTCACGAATCCCGAGTCGAACATGAACAACGGGCTTGCCGTGACGCCGATGCTCGAACTGCTCAAGAAGGGCGTCCTTCTGGGGCTCGGAACCGACGGCATGTCGAATGCGATGATCGCGCAGGCGCGAGCGCTCTATCTGCTGCACCGCGACACGGCGCGCGATCCGCGCGTGGCCTTTGTCGAGTCCTGCCAGATGCTGCTGAAAAACAACCGTATGATCTGCGACCGCATCTTCCGAGAACACCGCGGCGTGCTCGAAGCCGGCAAGCTCGCAGATGTGATCGTGCTGGACTACACCCCGTTTACTCCGTTTGAACCCGGTACGTTCCTTGGGCACTTGCTCTTCGGACTCGTGAACGCGCCGATCCGCCACACGGTGTGCCGCGGGAAGATCATCGTAGAGGACGGTCAGTTGAAGCACATCGATGAACGGAGCATTCGCGCGAATGCCGTCGAACACGCCCGGAAGCTCTGGTCGCGTATCGCGTAGGGGAAGTCGTTATGAGCCGCTTGCTCATCAGGAACTGTCATACCGCGGTGACCATGCAAAACGGCGACGAGCCGCTCCACGGGGTGGACATCCTGGTCGATGGTGGACGCATCAAAAGCGTAGCTCGCGGTATCCATGCGTCCGAGGGCGCACGCGTCATCGATGGCAGCGGCTGCGTTGTCTATCCGGGCTTCGTCAACACGCACCATCATCTGTACCAAACGCTCACGCGGAATATTCCGATGGTGCAGAATGCCAAGCTGTTCGATTGGCTCGTGGGCCTTTATGAGATCTGGCGGGAGCTGGACACGGAGGCCATTGAAGTCAGCACGCAGGTCGGCATTGGCGAACTGCTCCTCACCGGTTGCACGACCACGACGGATCATTTCTACGTGTTTCCGCGCAACGCGCCGCAGGAGTTCCTCGATGTGGAGATCGAGACGGCTTTGCGCATGGGCATACGCTTTCATCCGACGCGCGGTAGCATGAGCCGCGGCCGCTCGCAGGGCGGGCTTCCTCCGGACGACGTGGTGCAGGATCCTGAGACGATCTTGAAAGATTGCGATCGACTTATTCACAAGTATCACGATCCGAAACCCTTCTCGATGTGCCGCATCGCGCTCGCACCCTGCTCGCCCTTCTCGGTGACCACCGAGTTGCTGCGCGACACGATCCAGTTTGCGCGGCAACACGGCGTGATCTGCCATACGCACCTCTGCGAGACCCGCGACGAGGAGGAGTACTGCCTGCAGACCCACGGCATGCGGCCGCTCGAATATATGGAGAGCGTAGAGTGGGTGGGTCCGGATGTCTGGTATGCGCACGGGATCTATTTCAACGACGGAGAGATTGATCGATTGGCGCGGACCCACACGGGGATCGCGCACTGCCCCACGTCGAATCTCCGGCTTGGGTCGGGCATCTGCCCCGTGCCGCGCATGCTGGAGAAGGGCGTGCGTGTCGGTATCGGCGTGGATGGCAGCGCCAGCAACGACTCCTCGAACTTCATGCGTGAAGTCCAGATGGCGCTTCTGGTCCATCGCGTCGGGACCGGTGTGGAATCAATGCCGCCCTCGCGGGTCCTCCGCATGGCCACGGTGAGCGGGGCAGACATCCTCGGGTGGCCGGAGATCGGACAAATCCGCGAAGGGGCTGCGGCGGATCTCGCCATCTTTGATCTCGAGCGGATCGAGTATGCGGGGGCGATGGCGGATCCCGCATCGGCACCGCTCTTCTGCGGGTCAGGACCGCGCACCGAATACACGATTGTGGCGGGGCGCGTGGTGGTGGAGCAGGGACGGCTCGTCGGTGTCGACGAGACGCGACTATTCCATCGGGCGAATGAAATTGCAGCGAGGATGCTGCGGGCGGCGGAGCTCTCAACGGGGCGGGAGTACCGGTAAGGAGATGTTATGAAGATCAAGGATTTCGAAATACCCAAGTCCCTCGAGGAAGCGCAGGCCATACTGCGGAAGCTGGGCCCGGCGGGATTCCCCATCGCCGGTGGAACGTCGGCGCTGTTCCTTCGCAATGAGCAGAAAACCTGTGTGGACATCAATCGTCTCGGGCTAGCCGGAATCCATGTGGCTCCCGACGGTTTCGAAATCGGTGCGACGACGACGATCACCGACCTGCAAACTTTCGCCGCTTCCGGCTGGGTACTCAACCGCGTCGCGGACCACTTCGTCACGCAGCAGGTTCGCAACGTCTCGACGCTTGGAGGAAATGTGGCGCGCGTATTTGCATGGGCGGACTTCCCGGTCGCGCTGCTCGCGCTGGACGCGTCGTTTGTCGTGAAGGCCGATGCCAAGAAGGTGTTCGACGCCGTGAAGTTCTTCGACGGGCAGCCCGCGCGCCTTCTTGCCCCTGGTGATCTTCTCGCGTCCGTTCGCATTCCCTCCGTTTCCAAGCCCTGCGGCTTCGGCTACCAGAAGATCACCCGGACCAGCGCCGACTACAGCATGGCGACGGCTGCGGCATGGGTTCACATGGATGGACGAAAGATCGCGGATGCACGCGTGGCAGTAGGAGCCGCCGTCACCATGCCGCGACGAATGAGCGCCATCGAAAAGGAACTCGCGGGAGGGACGGCTGACCCCGGACGCATTGATGAGATTGTGGCCCGCGGCTGGGAGGGCACGATCCGGAAGGCGTGGCCCGGTCTCGCCGAGGACTACGTGCGCCACGTTGCGAAGGTCGCCGTGCGGGACGCGATACTCGAAGCCGTGGGAGGTGCGTCGTGAAGCAGATCAACGTTACAATCAACGGACGCGACGTCACGTTGTCGATCAACCCGGACGACCGGCTGAGCACGGCGCTGCGACGGGCCGGCTACAAGGGAGTGAAGGAGGGGTGCGACGAAGGCATCTGCGGCGCCTGCACGGTCCTGATGGATGGTCGCGCCATCAACTCCTGCGTGATCCACGCGTGGCAGGCACACGACCGCACGATCGAAACCATCGAAGCGATGGGCACATTCGACCAGCCCCATGGATTGCAGAAGGCGCTCGCCGACGAAGGCGCGGTGCAATGCGGCTTCTGCATGCCGGGCATGATCCTGTCGGTGGTCGCCGCGCTGCGCGCGAACCCGAATCTCACCGAAGCGGAGTTGATGGGCAAGATGGACGGGAACCTGTGTCGCTGCACCGGCTACGAAAAGATCCAGACGGCCATCCGGAAAGTGCTGGCCGCTCGCGGTGGGCAGGAGGTGTCGCCATGAGCGCGAAGCGTGATTTCAAAGTCGTCAACCAGTCGCTCCGCAAGATCGACGCCATGGCCCTCGCGCTAGGCAAGCCGATGTTCGCTGCGGACCGCGCGCCGGAAGACAGCCTTCACATCAAGTTCCTGTGGAGCCCGCATGCGCATGCCGTGATCACGTCGATCGACATCTCGGCTGCGGAGACAATGCCCGGCGTGCATTGCGTCCTCTACCACGGCAACGTCCCGCGTGTTCCGCACACGACGGCGGGGCAGGGGTTCCCTGAACCGTCGCCGTATGACAGCTTCATGTTTGATACGAAGGTTCGCTACGTCGGCGACCGTGTCGCCGCAGTAGCCGCCGACACCGAAGAAATCGCGGAAGCGGCGCTGGCCGCGATCCGGGTGGAGTACAAAGTCCTGCCCGCCGTGCTGAGTGCGGAGGACGCGATGAAGGACGGCGCGCCGGTCATCCACGACGAGCCGGATGCACACGCCAAGATTCCCGTGCCGTACGAGCCGCAGAAGAACATGGCGGCATTCGTCGGGATGGATGTGGGTTCGATCGAGAAGGGAATCGGCGAAGCCGACGAAGTCGTCGATCAGTCCTACTACGCGCATTACGGCCAGCACTGTCCAATCGAGACACACGTGGCGTTTGCGTACATCGATCCCGAGGGACGACTCACGATCGTGACGAGCACCCAGGTGCCGTTCCATGTTCGACGGATCGTTGCGCAATGCCTGGAGATCCCCGTCCGCCGCATTCGCGTCATCAAGCCCCGCATCGGCGGCGGTTTCGGTGTGAAGCAGGAAGTGCTGATGGAAGACGTGGTCGCGATGATGGCCCTGCGCACCGGAAAGCCGTGTCTTCTCAGCTTCACTCGCGAAGAGGAGTTCGTCAGTTCCCGCACCCGGCACCCGATTCGCACGCGGCTGCGTCTTGCCGCAAAGAAGGATGGAACGATCACGGCAATCGGGATGGATTGTCTTTCAAATACCGGCGCCTATGGCGGACACGCGTTGACCGTGGTCTGCAACTGCGGAAGCAAGATGCTGCCGCTGTACCGCGCGCAAAACATCCATTTTACGGGCACAGCGGTGTACACGAACTTGCCGGTGGGTGGTGCGTATCGTGGCTATGGCGCAACGCAGTCCTCGCTCGCGGTCGAGTGTGCGATGGATGAGCTGGCGGAGAAGATAGGGATGGACCCGCTCGCGTTCCGGCAGATGAACCACATTCGATCCGGTGAAACATCGCCGGTGTTCCGTGCGCTGGGCGAGGGCAAGGCCGGCGTGGAGCAGTCCATCGGAAGCTGCGAACTCGCAAAGTGCATCAAGGTCGGCGCGAAGGAAATCGGATGGAAGAAGCGCGGCGACTGGCGGAAGAAGACCGGACGCTATCGTCGCGGAATCGGAGTCGCCTGCCTGATGCAGGGTTCCAGCATCCCCGAAATCGACATGGGCGCCGCATCGCTGAAGATGAACGAGGACGGATCGTTCAATCTGCTGATGGGAGCGACCGACCTCGGTACGGGCAGCGACACCGTGCTCGCCCAGATCGCTGCCGAGACCTTGAACGTGGATCTCGACAAGATTCTTGTCTACTCGTCGGATACCGACCTCACACCGTTCGACGTCGGCGCGTATGCGTCGAGCACGACATACCTCAGCGGCATGGCAGTGAAGAACGCGGCGGAGAAGGTCTGCAAACAGCTCCTCGACGTGGGCGCAGCGATTCTCGGAAAGAAGCCCTCCGAGATGAAGATTGAACATGCGTGCGTCGTGGCGAAGGACGGGTCGGGCAGCGTGAGCTACGGCGATATCGCGATCCGCTCGATGTACGGCCAGGACCAGTTTCAGATCGGTGCGCTGTCGTCGAAGATTTCGCACAAATCGCCGCCGCCCTTTTCGGCCCACTTCGCGGAGGTCGAAGTCGACACGGAAACGGGACGCGTCCGCGTCATTCGATATGTCGCCGCCGTCGACTGCGGAACGGCGATCAATCCGAAGCTGGCGGAAGGACAAACCGAAGGCGGCGTGATGAACGGCATCAGCTACGCGCTGACGGAGGACTACGTCTTCAACGACAAGGGTCGCATGCTCAACGCCACGTTCCAGCAGTACAAACTGTTCTCGATGCGCGACAAACCGGAGATCAAGACGATCCTCGTCCCCAGCTACGAGAACACCGGCCCGTATGGCGCAAAAAGCGTCTCCGAAATCTGCATCAACGGCCCGCTCCCCGCGATCTCCAACGCCATCTACAACGCCGTCGGCGTGAGATTGCGCGAAGGCCCGTTTACCGCGGAGAAGGTCTGGCGTGCGATGAACGCCGTCAACCCCCGCCAAACGGTATAGTCAGGTAGACGTGGTCATCTTCGCGGATGGGGTGTGAGAGCAGGACGCGTTTGTTGTGGATGAAGACGGCCATGGTGGGTTTGTGGGCCTTGCTGATTCCGAGGGCGTCGAGTAGGTCGGAGGCGGTGGAGCCGTCGGGCAGCTCGTAGCTGCTTCCGCTGGGCGGCGCGTTCACCCTGACCATCGCTGCGTACTCGAGCGTGATCTTCATAAAGCCACGATAGCACGGCGTTTCCGGTCCCACCATCGGGGAAGGGCTGATGCCCATATCGGGGGTTTGGAAGCCCCCTTCCGATTGCCTCATGCGGACCCCGGGAGCAGACTTTTCTGCAGATCAGGGGCATTGGATCCAGGAGATGGGGGAATGAAGATCATCCAGTCCAGAAACGACGAAGTCCTCGCAAGGGCCGTCAAGCGGGCGCGGGAGCAGAAGGTCATTCTTCCGACGTTTGCGCAGCAGAAGGACCCCTCAAAGATCCCCGCAAAGATCGTGCAGAAACTCAAGGGTATCGGCCTCTGGGACATCGACCCGCTCAACCTCTTCCGCATCACCTGGAAGAACGAGCCGAAGAAAAAGGGCGGCGGTTTCGGCAACGGCAATTTCCTCGAATTCCCGTCGGCCATCACCGGCGTCGAGGCCAAGGTGGTGGGTATCGCGGGCAAATGGTTTCCGACAGGCGCACACAAAGTCGGCGCGGCCTATGGCTGCCTCGTCCCGCGACTTGTATCCGGAAACTTCGATCCGACCACGCAGAAGGCCGTCTGGCCTTCGACCGGCAACTACTGTCGCGGCGGCGCCTATGACTGCGCGCTTCTGGGGTGTCCCGCCGTCGCGATCCTTCCCGAGGGCATGAGCCGCGAGCGGTTTGAATGGCTCAAGGAAATCGGGACCGACGAGATCATCGCCACACCCGGCACGGAATCGAACGTGAAGGAGATCTACGACAAGTGCTGGGAGCTGCGCCACACGCGCGGCAACAAGATCGTGATCTTCAACCAGTTCGAGGAATTCGGGAACGCGATCTGGCACTACAACATGACCGGCGGCATCGTGGAGGAAATCTTCCAGCGCGAGTATGCACCGAAAGGCGGCCGTCTCTCCGGCTACGTCAGCGCAACCGGCTCGGCGGGCACCATCGCCGCAGGCGATTTCCTGCGCACAAAGCATCCGGGCATCCGCGTGGTCGCGACGGAGGCCCTGCAGTGTCCCACGCTGTACCAGTTCGGCTTCGGCGCGCACCGCATTGAGGGCATCGGCGACAAGCATGTGCCGTGGATCCACAACGTGCGGAACACCGACATGGTGGCGGCGATCGACGACGAGCAGACGATGCAGATCATGCGTCTCTTCAACGAGCCGGAAGGGCTCGAGTTCCTGAAGGCCGCCGGCGTAAAAGCGTCGACCATAAGCCAGCTCGGCCTCGCCGGCATCTCGTGCATCTGCAACATGGTTGCCGCGATCAAGGCCGCGAAGTACTACGACATGGACTCCCGCGACGTCATCTTCTTCCCGATGACTGACTCGATGGAGCTTTATGCGTCGCGTATGGAAGAAATGGCGACAGCCGAAGGCGCCTACACGCGCGAGAAGGCGGCGATGCACTACGCGCGCTATCTCCAGGGCATCACGACGGACCACGTGCGCGAGCTGACTTACTTCGACCGCAAGGCGCTGCACCAGTTCAAGTATTTCACGTGGGTCGAGCAGCAGGGCAAGAGCTCGGACGAGCTGAACCGGTTATGGGACGAGGACTTCTGGAAAGAAGTCTTTTCTCCGGAGCAAGTGGCCGAGTGGGACCAATTGATCGACGAATTCAACGCGGCGACGGGCGTCCTTGCGTCGCTACGGTGAGGGGACCGGTACCGGGGCCTTTCCAATCCTTGGGGAAAGGCCTCGGGCCGGGTCCCAATCCTTGGAAAACGGAGCAGGAGTAAGACACATGAGCAAGTATCTGGATCTGGCGAGAGAGAACGAAGCACCTCTTTTGAACTTCATGCGCGACATCATCGCCATCAAGTCCCTCAGCAGCCAGGAGGGCACTGTAGCGCGGCGGATTGAGGCCGAGATGAAGAAGCTCGGTTACGACGAAGTTCGCGTGGACCCGATGGGGAACGTCATCGGTCGCATTGGTAAAGGCAAGCGCGTCATCGCGATCGACGGACATATCGACACGGTCGACGTCGGCGACCTCAAGCAGTGGAAGACTGATCCGTTCGACCCCGTGCTGAAGAAGGGCGTGCTCTACGGACGCGGCTGCAGCGACATGAAGGGTGGCGTGGCCGCAGCGGTGTATGCAGGCGCGATGTTGAAGATGACCGGGTTCCCGAAAGACGTGACGCTTTATGTGACGGCGACGGTGCAGGAGGAGGACTGCGACGGACTCTGCTGGCAGTACATCGTGCGCGAGGACAAGATTCGACCCGACGTCGTGGTCATCACCGAGCCGACTAGCCTCCGCATCTATCGTGGGCACCGTGGCCGCATGGAAATTGAAGTCGAGACCACAGGTGTATCCTGCCACGGGTCCGCTCCGGAACGCGGCGTCAACGCGGTCTACAAGATGGCCGGCATTATTGCCGACATCGAGAAGCTGAACGAGCGCTTGAAGCCGCGGAAGCCGCTCGGCAAAGGCACCGTCACAATCAGCCATATCCGCTCACGCTCGCCGAGTCTCTGTGCTGTCGCCGATGGCTGCACGATTCATCTCGATCGCCGTCTCACGGTGGGTGAAACGGAAAAGACCGCGGTCGCGGAAATCAAGGCACTGCCCTCGGTGAAGAAGGCGAAAGCCAAGGTCACCGTGCTTACCTACGAAGTACCGAGCTACACCGGGCTGACCTATCCGACGAAGAAGTATTTCCCGACCTGGGAAATGCCGGAATCGACGAAAGAAGTGAAAATCGCGCGGGCCGCTTACGAGAGCGTTTTCGACAGCAAGCCCACCGTCGGCCACTGGACCTTCAGCACGAACGGAATCGCCACCGCCGGCATGCACGGCATCCCTACGATCGGTTTCGGTCCCGGCCACGAACATTTCGCACACGCACCGAATGAATGCGTCGAGGTCGAACATCTTGTTCGAGCCGCGGCGTTTTATGCGGGATTCGTGGAAGCGTACGGAAGGTAGGTAGGGCGAGGCGTCCCTGCCGAGCCGCCCGCGGCTCACCGGGACGGTTCGCCCTACCAAAGGCGGGTGAAGGAAAGGACATGGACCATGTCAGTCGCAACGATTACGGGCGATGGAGCCGTCCGGTGTGACGCTCGAAGCGACCGCTTCGGAGTGGCTCATGCGTCGTTGCCAGAGGGCCGCAAGTCCGCCGCGCGCGGTTTCACGGTAAGCACTCTGCAGGTCCTTGCCCGTGCGATACATCACGTCGACCACGTCGTCGAAGCTGACCTTGTGAATTCCGTCGGTCAGCATGGAGAAGGACGCACACTCGAAGGCGCGCAAACACGCCGTCATGTTGCGCTCGATGCACGGAATCTGCACGTAGCCTTCGACGGGATCGCACGTGAGTCCGAGATGATGCTCCATCCCGATTTCGGCGGCGTACTCAATCTGGTGCAGCGAGCCGCCGAGCAGCTGCGAACCAGCGGCCGCAGCCATGGAGCAGGCCGACCCGATTTCGCCCTGGCAGCCGACCTCGGCGCCGGAAACGGACGCGTTGGCGCGGATGACCGATCCGAAAAGGCCTGCGGTGACGAGTGCGCGACGAATCTCGTCGCGGGAAGAACCTTTGACGGTCTCAAAGTAGTAAAGCAGGCCGGGCACGACGCCGGCGGGACCGCACGACGGGGCGGTGACGATCAATCCGCCATTCGCGTTCTCCTCGGAGACGGCGAGCGAGAAGGCCGAGAGCAACGCCAGGTCACGATGCGGGCTCTGCAGATTCTGCGCGCGGAGGTGCGTGGTATGCGCGCGCCGCGGCAGATTCAACGTGCCGGGCAAAAGCGTCTGCGTGCTCTTCAACCCGCGCTCCACGCTTTCGCGCATGACCTGCCAGATCTTGTCGACACGAGGCCACAGGCCAGGTTCATGTCGCTCGACCAGCTGCCAGAAGGACAGATGGTCCTTTTCACAGAGCGCCAGCGCCTCGCTGATGTTCAGCACGGGATAGCGAACGATGTCCTTCGTCCCGACTTCACCCTTGTCGTCCTCGAGGGAGCCGCCGCCCACGCTGTAGGCGTTCCAGCGACGAATCAAAGCGCCGTTCGCGTCGAGCGCTTCAAACACCATGGTGTTCGGGTGATGCGGTGTCGGCGTTTCGTTGTCCCACACAATCTCGTGCGGAATATCGCCCAGCGCGCGGGAAATCGTCTGGTCCGTGAGATGGCCACGGCCTGTCGCCGCAAGGCTGCCGAGCAGCGTAACGCGAATCTTTGGCGGACGATGTCCGAGCATCGCCACGAAGAGCGTGGCCGCGCGCTGCGGTCCGATGCTGTGGGAACTGGAAGGTCCCGCGCCCACTTTGAAGGTCTCGAAAATCGATTCAATACCCGTGTGCATCACATCGATCACGATACACCCGAATGGTTTGAAAAAGGAGCATTATGAAGACAAAAGAAATGAACGCCCTGCTGGCCGGAATCCGCCAGCGCAAGTCGTCGCTCTACGGAAAGGACTTCCTCCTGACGTGGGACAAATCCATCGACGAGTTGAGTGTTATCCTCAGCGTCGCCGAAGGGCTGCGCGCCTTGCATCACAACAACAAGTCGTGCCGCGTGTTTGACAGCGGCCTTGCCGTGTCCAACTTCCGCGACAACTCCACACGCACGCGATTCTCGTTTGCCTCCGCCGCGAATCTGCTCGGGCTTGCGGTGCAGGACCTCGATGAAGGCAAGTCACAGATCGCCCACGGCGAAACCGTGCGCGAGACGGCGAACATGATCTCGTTCCTCACGGAAGTGATCGGCATTCGCGACGATATGTTCCTGGGCGCGGGCCACACCTACATGAAAGAAGTAGGAGAAGCCCTGGATGACGGATTCAAGAACGCCGTGCTCCCTCAGCGTCCCGCCATCGTGAACCTCCAGTGCGATGTTGATCATCCCACGCAGGCGATGGCCGATCTGATGTGGCTGAAGGAACACTTCGGCTCGCTCGACAAGCTGAAGGGCAAGAAGATCGCCATGACCTGGGCGTACTCGCCGAGTTACGGCAAACCGCTGTCGGTTCCGCAGGGTATCATCGGTCTCATGACACGCTTCGGCATGCATGTCGCGCTGGGTCACCCCGAAGGTTATGAACTCATCCCCGACGTTGTTTCGCTTGCCGCAAAACAGGCCAAGGCGTCCGGCGGAAGTTTCGTGAAAACGCACTCGATGGACGAGGCGTTCAAGGACGCGGACATCGTGTATCCGAAGTCGTGGGCTTCCTTCAGCGTCATGGAGAAGCGCACGGGCCTGCTCCGGAATGATGACCGCGACGGTCTCAAGCAGCTTGAGAAGTCGTGTCTCGCGGAGAATGCGACACACAAAGACTGGGAGTGCACGGAAGAGAAGATGAAGCGCACGCGCGACGGCTCCGCGCTCTACATGCACTGTCTCCCGGCGGACATCTCGGGCGTCTCGTGCAAGCAGGGCGAGGTGGCGGCCAGCGTGTTTGAGCGCTACCGCATCCCGACATATAAGGAAGCGAGCTGCAAGCCGTACATCATCGCGGCGATGATGCTGACGAGTCGCTTCCCGGACCCTGCGGGCGTTCTCGCAGAACTCGCTCGCAATGCAGTGCCCCGACAACTTGTACCCACGTTCTTGAAACGCGATGCGTAAACTCGTCGTCATAGCGATCGGGGGCAACTCCCTGATCAAGGACAGCAGCCACATGACGGTGCTGGACCAATACCGTGCCGCGGGCGAAACGGCCCATCACATCGCGGCGTTGGTCGCCGACGGGTGGCGTGTTGTGATCACGCACGGCAACGGTCCGCAGGTCGGATTCATCCTGTTGCGCTCGGAATTGGCGAAGGATGTATTGCACCAGATTCCGCTGGAAAGCTGCGTCGCGGATACGCAGGGTGCGATTGGCTACCAGATTCAACAGACGCTCGAGAACGAGCTTCGTCGTCGTCGCATCTGGAAGCCCGTGGCGACCGTCGTGACCCAGGTCCTGGTGAATCGCAACGATCCGGACTTCGCGAATCCTTCGAAGCCGATCGGCCCCTTCTACAGCGAGGACGAGGCGAAGAAGCACCACGATGTGGATGGGTGGGCGGTGAAGGAAGACGCAGGACGCGGATGGCGGCGCGTGGTGCCATCACCAAAGCCGCTGGCCGTGATTGAAGAGCCGGTGATCCGGAGCCTGCTCAAGAAGGATGTCATTGTTATCGCCGTGGGCGGCGGCGGAATTCCTGTCGTGAAGAAGAAGGGCGGCCTGCTGGAGGGTTGTCCCGCCGTGATCGACAAGGACGCGGCCTCGGCCCTTCTCGCCGCGAACCTGAAGGCGAAGGTCCTGCTCATTTCCACCGGCGTGGAGAAGGTGGCGCTGAACTTCGGAAAGCCGGAGCAGGTGGACATCGACCGGATTTCGCTCGCCGAGGTGAAGAAGCATCTCAAAGCCGGACAGTTTGCGGCGGGCAGCATGAAGCCGAAGATCGAGGCCGCGATCGCATTTCTCGAGCACGGTGGCCGTCGCGTCGTCATCACCAAGCCCGATTTGATCGAACAAGCCATGGCGGGCAAGACGGGAACGCACATCACGGCAAAGAAGGGCGACTGAGCATGCATGTCAGTGGATATACATGTCTTTCGTGCGGGGAGACGCAGCCGGCGAGCTTCCAGGGATTCGTCTGTGCGAAATGCGGCGGCAACCTGGACGTCCGGTACGACTACAAGGAAGCCGCCTCGACGGGATTTCCGAACGAGCGACAGGACCTGTTTCGCTACAGCGCGCTGCTGCCGGTCACCGACCTGCGTCTCGCCACTCCGCTCCGCGTTGGCATGACACCGCTCTATCGCGCAGATCGTCTCGGCGCGACGATAGGACTGAAGAACCTCTGGCTCAAGGACGACGGCTTGAATCCTAGCGCATCGTTCAAGGATCGAGCCAGCGCTGTGGCTCTCGTCGTGGCGCGCGAGCGCGGGGCAAAGGTCATTGCCGGGGCAACGACGGGGAATGCGGGGAGTTCCATGGCCTGTCTCGCCGCAAGCGTCGCAATGCCGTGTGTCATCTTCGTGCCGGAGAAGGCGCCGCCTGCGAAAATCGCGCAGCTACTGGTGTTTGGCGCAAAGGTGCTTGCTGTGCGCGGCAACTACGACCAGGCCTTCGATCTCTGCACGGAGGTCTGCAAGCAGCGCGGCTGGTTCAATCGCAACACCGGGTCCAACCCCTTCACGCGCGAAGGCAAGAAGACATGCAGCTTTGAGATTTGGGAGCAGCTCGGACGGAAGGTGCCGCACTGGATCGTGGTCTGCACCGGCGACGGAAATATCATTAGCGGAATCTGGAAGGGCTTCCGCGACCTGAAGGCGATGGGACTCATCACGACGATGCCCCGATTGCTTTGCGCCCAGGCGGAAGCCAGCGCGGCGATCAGTCAAACCGTCCGGCGTATCCGCAAGGGCCACGCGCCGTGCACGTGGGGTGACGTCGAAGTGGAACACGTGAAGGCGACGACGCTTGCCGATTCGATCTCCGTGGACATTCCGCGCGACGGCCTTGCGGCGGTACGCGCCGTCATTGAATCGGACGGCGACGTGGTGACGGTCACGGACCAGGAGATCCTGCAGGCAATTCCGGAAATCGCACGCGGCGCGGGTGTCTTTGCGGAGCCAGCGGCCGCGACGGGCTGGGCCTGCACACGCAAGGCCGCAAGCGCCGGGCTGATTCGACCGGATGATCGCGTGGTGTGCCTCATATCCGGCAACGGACTCAAGGACGTCGGAAGCGCGCGCAAGTCGGTGGGTGAGCCGGTGATGATCGATGCGAACATGGGCGCGGCGGAGAAGGCGTTGTCGGATCTGACTCTCACGTCACCGACGTGATGTGATACTCGTTCTGACGACCTGCGATCTTGATCTTCAACTTGTCGCCTTGCTTGCGTCCAACGAGCTGCTGTCCTAGCGGTGATTGGGGCGTGATCACGAGGACAGTCTTTTGGGCGTGCACGATTTCCGTTCCGCCTGCGCTTGGACCGACGAAATACGCGGCGTCGCCTTCCTTCGTTTTGACCTCGACCAGCGCGCCGACATCAATCGGATCCTTGGCGCCGAACTTCGGAACAACCATCGAGGCGAATTGCTGGAGAGCCTGCGCCACTTCTTCCATCTGTCGTGCCTGGCCTGCGGCGAGGTACGACGCCTCCAGACCGCGCGTGTCGTACTTGTCCTCGGCCTTCGACTCCTCGTGCGTCGCCTCGGCGTGCGCCGCCTTGGCCGCGCCGAGATACTGCGAAACCTTGTCCTTGAGGTGCTGAACGATTGTCTGGACGATAACGGATTTTTTCATGGCCGATTTGAAAGAGTCTTATCACGAACTCAGGAAATCAGGAACGGAGGGAATGCCCGTTGCATCAGATTTCGGAGGCTGAGCCTGCATGTGTCCCACGCGTTTCACGGTCAAGGGCATTGAAGCGAAGTTGAGAATCAAACCTGAATCGACCGCCACCGCTTTCATGTATGAACGCACAATGGCGAAATGTACTGAGAGGATTTCCTGCACGGCTTTCAGCTCCACCACAAGCCTGGCGGCCACCAGTAGGTCCAGCCGGTGCTCGCCGATTGCCTGGCCTTGGTACATCACGTGGATGATCTTCTGTCGCTCAAATGGAATACTCAGGCTCGCCAACTCGATGCAGAGGGCCTCTTCGTAAAATGACTCAATGAACCCGGGGCCCAGGGTCTTGTGGACCTGAATAGCCGCGCCGATAACCTGTGCGCTTAGATCCCTGTCCGGAAACTTCCGCCAATACTCTGGTTCTTTGCTCTCCACATTCATGATTCCTGCTCTTCAATTCCTGATTTCGTGAGTTCGTGATGAGATGTCGTCATCGCGTCTGCCTGAACGTCTTGATCGCATCCATGAACGATTCCCCGTATCGGGCTAGCTTGGACTCGCCCACGCCGGTGATGCCGAGTAGTTCCACATCGGTCGTGGGGAAGCTGCGCGCCATCGCGTGGAGCGTGCGGTCGGAGAAGACGACGTAGGGAGGAACGGACTGCTCCCTCGCCAGCTTCAGTCGAAGATCGCGCAAGAGATCGAAGAGATCTTCATTGTATGGTCCGTCGGCGCTGACCGCCGCAGCTTTGCGGCCTTTTGCAGCCTTCTTTGTCTTGAGGATCGAAACGGTGCGGGTCCCGGTGAGCACCTCGCGTGACAACTCGCCGAGTTGGATGACCGGGAACTCGTCGTCGGTGCGCGTAATCAAGCCCTGCGCGAGCAGGTTGTCGATGACGATGCGCCAGTGGCGCTTGTCCTGGTCCTTGCCGACGCCGTACGTCTTGATCTGGTCGTGCCCGAACTGGCGGATGCGATCCGTGTCGGCCCCGGTCACGACTTCGATGATGTGATTCATCCCGAAGCGCTCGCCGGTGCGGGCAATCGCAGACATCACAATCTGCGCATCGCGGGTGGCATCGACCACCTCCACCTCTCCGGCGCAGACATCGCACGCGCCGCACTGCGGGTCCGGATAGTCCTCGCCGAAATACTTGAGGAGCTGACGACGGCGACACGCATTCGTCGTGGCGTAGTTCACCATCTGCTGCAGGCAGCGATTCAGTCGCGCCTTCTCCTCGACGTCCTGGCTTTGCTCGATGAAATAGCGCATGCGCGGGATGTCGCCGTAGCCGAAAAGCATCAGGCAGTCCGCCGGCTCACCGTCGCGCCCGGCACGGCCGGTTTCCTGGTAGTAGCCTTCGACGTTCTTCGGCAGGTCGCCGTGGAGCACGAAGCGGACGTTTGATTTGTCGATGCCCATGCCGAACGCGATCGTGGCGACGATGACCTGCACCTTGTCCTCGTTGAACGCCGACTGGTTGGCGGCGCGCACGACGTCGTCCAGCCCCGCATGATACGGCAGCGCGGAAATGCCTTTGGCGACCAACTGTGCGGCCGTGCTTTCGACATCCTTGCGCGTCGTGCGGTAGACGATGCCGGCGTCGCGCTTCCGGGTCTTGATGAAGTCCACGATCTGTCTGCCGGGCTCGGTCTTGGGCATTACGCGATAGAAGAGGTTCGGACGGTTGAAAGACGCCCGGATCACGAGCGGATCGCGAAGCGCAAGACGTGCGATGATGTCCTGCTGCACTTTCATCGTCGCCGTGGCCGTAAACGCAGTCACCGGCACGCCCGGGTAATCCTTCACGATGCGCGACAGTTCGCGGTATTCCGGACGGAAGTCGTGGCCCCATTCCGATATGCAGTGCGCTTCGTCCACGGCGATGAACGATAGGGTGATCTGCTTCAAGGCCTCGCCGAAGGTGTCCATCGCGAAGCGTTCGGGCGACACGTAGAGGAGGTTCAGGCGTCCCGTCATCAGCTCACGCCAAACGACGGATCGTTCCGCCTCGGTCTGGGAGCTGTTGAGGAACGCGGCCTTCAGTCCGATCTCGCGCGCGGCATCAACCTGATCCTTCATCAGCGAGATCAACGGGCTCACGACGATACACGTGCCTGGCATCAACGCAGCCGGGAGCTGGTAGCAGAGGGATTTTCCGCCGCCGGTCGGCATCACCACAAACGCATCGCGTCGAGCCAGAATCGTTTCGACGATCTCTTCCTGGTGGTTGCGGAACGTGTCGAATCCGAACACCCGCTGCAGTGTGTCACGAATAGAAGACTTGTCGGTAAGCGTGGTCATAAAGAGATGGCGAGATTGCCGAGCCGATGGGGACAAGACCAGAAAGATGTTTGTCCGCGAACTACGGGACGGCGGCGATCGTGGATTGGATGGCGGCGGAGAGGCCGTCGAGGAGGGGGCCGGGGACGACGCCGAGCAGGATGGTGAGGAGGATGAGGGTTAGGCACAGGAGGCGGGTCGGGAGTGACAGTTCGATGGGGTCCTGGGTGGCCGGGTCCTTGAAGTAGGTTTCGCGGATGATTTGCAGGTAGTAGTAGATCGCGAGGGCGGAGTTGATGACGGCGATGACGACGAGGGTGAGTTGTCCTTCGCCGAGCGCGGCCTTCAGGATCATCAGCTTGCCCATGAAGCCGGCCAGCGGCGGTAGTCCGGCGAGGCCAAAGATGCCGACCGCAAGGGTGAAGGCGAGGAGAGGCGAGCGGCGGTGGAGTCCGGCGAGGCTTTCGAGCGACACGTTTTCGCCATCGCGTGAGACCCGCGCGACGACGGTGAAGCAGGCGATGATCATGACGGCGTAGCCGAGCATGTAGTAGAGCGTGGCGGTGAAGCCGGTCGCGCCGAGGACAACGAAGCCGATCATCGCGTAGCCGGAGTGGGCAATGGCGGAGAAGCCCAGCATGCGATTCACGTCATTCTGCACGAGCGCGATGAGGTTTCCGTAGAACATGGAGGCAATGGCCACACCGGCAAGCATCAGGGCGATCGCGTGATGATCCGGGGTGACCAGCGAGACGAAACGCACCATCACGGCAGTGACTGCGATTTTGGGCAGCGAGGCGATGGCGGTGACGGTCTCGTTCGCGCCGCCTTGGTAGACATCCGGGCTCCAATAGTGGAACGGGAAGACGGCGAGTTTGAAATACATGCCGCAGAACGTGAGCGCGAGGCCGACGATGGCCACCGGCGAGTTGAGATGGGGCTGCAGGCGCGTCAGGAGTTCGGGCAGATGCAGTGTGCCGGTCAGGCCGAAGAGGTAGCTCAGGCCGAAGAACATGACGCCCATCGCGGCGACGCCGAACATGATGTATTTCGCCGCGGCTTCCATCTGGTTGCGGTGGCCCTCGCGCTCGCGACGCATCGGAACCATGAGGAACAGCGGGAAGGACGACAATTCAAGCGCGATGACCAGCGTGATGATCTCCACGCAACTCACGAGCATGAGCAGTCCGGTGACGCTCAGGGCGAGCAGGAGGAAATACTCCGAGCGGACATCCTTCTTGATGTCCGGCAGTGAATTGCCCGCGACGAGCACGAACAGATACCCAAGAGAGAGCGCGAGTTTCAGGATCTGCGAGAACGCGTCGATCCGATATGCGCCGTCGAACAGCAGTCCTGTCTGGCCCAGAGAAAGGGCGCACACCACGACCAGCGCGCAGGCCATGGTTAAGGACGTCGCGCGGGCCGCGGCGTCACGCTTTTCGCCCGTGCTGAAGATGAACAGGACGAGCGATCCGGCAAGGATCACGAGCTCTGGCAGGAAGGCGATAAGCTCTGCGATGGTCATGGCAGGTTCGCTCCTGTGTGGGCCTGTTCAACGATGCGCTGGATGGAGGCATCCATCACGCGGACCACGGGGCCGGGATGCAATCCTATCCAGAAGACGAACGCGAGCAGGGGAAGGAGCGTCAGGACCTCCCGCGCGTTCAAATCCTTGATGCCGGAGTGATCGGGGTTGGTAGGTTGTCCGTACGCCACGCGCTGCAGCATGCGCAGCATGTACGCCGCGGCGAGCACGACGCCGGGCACGGCGCAGAGCACAAGCTTCCACGAGATGGCGAAGCCGCCGACGAGAACAAGAAATTCGCCAATGAAACTGTTCGTGCCGGGGAAGGCCATGGACGACAGACAGAACACGCCGAGAAAACCTGCAAAGACGGGCATCTGTTTTCCGAGGCCCGCCGCGGCGTTGAGGTCGCGGGTGTGAAGTCGCTCGTAGATGATGCCCACGCAGATGAAGAGGGCGCCGGTGGTGATGCCGTGGTTGATCATTTGCAGCACTGCGCCGCGAAGCCCCTCGGTGTTCAGTGCGAAAATGCCGAGCGTCGCGAAGCCCATGTGGCCCACGCTCGAGTACGCCACCAGCTTCTTGAGGTCGCTCTGTGCCAGCGCGGTAAGTCCGCCGTAGACGATCGCGATGACCGACAACCACAACACGTAGGGCATGAAGACCTGCGTCGCCACGGGCGTGATCGGCAGGGCGAAGCGGAGGAAGCCGTAGGTGCCCATCTTCAGAAGGACACTGGCAAGGATCACGCTGCCGGCTGTGGGAGCTTCCACGTGTGCAGCGGGCAGCCATGTGTGGAACGGGAACATGGGGACCTTGATGGCGAACGACAGGAAGAACGCGAGGAACACCCAGCACTGGAACGCTGTTGAGTAGTTCCTGCCCATGAGGGCGGGGATGCTGAAGGTGTCTGCGTGCAAGCCGAGCGCGAGGATGGCGACGAGCAGGAAGATCGAGCCGGTCATGGTGTAGATGAAGAACTTGAGCGAAGCATAGACGCGTCGCTGTCCGCCCCATACGCCGATGAGCAGCGCCATCGGAATCAGCATCGCCTCCCAGAAGACGAAGAAGAGGATGAAATCCAGCGCGCAGAACACGCCGGTCATGGCGGATTCCATGACGAGCAGGCAGATCATGAACTCTTTCGGTCGCGTCTTGATATAGCTCCACGACGCCAGCACGCACAGCGGTGTGATCAGCGTGGTCAGCAGGACCAGGAGCAAGCTGATGCCGTCGATGCCGAGCGTGTAGTGGATGTTCAAGGCGGAGATCCACGGGCGGTGTTCGACGAACTGGAACGCGGCCGTCCCGGAGTCGAAGAGGAACCACAGCGGAAGCGACGCCGCGGCGATGGCCGTGGTGCTGATGAGCGCCCACCAGCGCTGCGCGGAATCGCTGCGCAGAAAGAGCGACACGAGCGCGGCGACGAGCGGGCTGAAGACCAGCACGCTGAGCCAGGGGAACGAGGCGTCCATCATGGTGCACCTCGCTTGGAGAGGAAGATCACGATGAGAACGATGAGGGCGGATACGAGGAATGCGACGGCGAGGTTCTGCTGCATGCGACCGCGCTGGGCGACGCGGAGTTTGCGTCCCGTCTCGGCGACCGAGCGCGCAATCCCGTCCACCGCGCCATCGATGATATCCTGATCAAAGCGGCCTGCCACGCGGGCGGAGAACATGAGGGGTACGAGGCCTGCGAGCCGGTAGGCTTCGCCGACCGCGCTGTCCACGAGTTGCATCGGCTTCTTCGCGAGCCACAGGAAAGCGCGTCCGCCCATGCGGTAGAACCAGTCCGTATCGAGGCTGATTGTCGGCTCGGGCGTGAGCTTCTTGAGCAACAGGAAGAAGCCAAGCGCGGTGAACAGGAGAACCTGGAGCGTTTCCGACACGTGATACGACGTGTAGGGATGGTAATCCACGGCGTAGGGAAGCATGCGATAGAGATACGGCGTGTAGCAGCCGATGAAGATGCAGAGGATCGAGGCAATCGCCATCGCCGCGTTCATGTTCCACGGCGGGTCCTTCGCGCGGTCCCACGTTTCAGGCGAGCAGTTGTTTTTTCCGAACCAGATGAAGTACGGCACCTTCAGGCCCGTGTGCAGGAACGTTCCCGCCGACGCGAGCATCAGGAGGAATGCGGCCCAGAGGTGGTGTTCCTCGAAACCCGCGGCAACGATCATCGACTTGCTGACGAATCCGCTGAACAGCGGGAACGCGGAGATGGACAGTCCGCCGATCAGCGTGAAGAGGAACGCCCAGGGCATCTTCGACCAGAGACCGCCGAGCTCCGTGAACTTGCTCTGTCCCGTCATGTGCAATACCGAACCGCAGCCCATGAAGAGCAGTCCCTTGTAGAGGATGTGTGCGAAGGCGTGGGCGCAAGCGCCGTTGATCGCCATCTCCGTGCCGAGACCGACGCCGGCGACCATGTATCCGACCTGGCTGACGATGTGATACGCGAGAAGGCGACGGCAGTCGTTTTCGAGCACGGCATAGACCACGCCGTAGAGCGCCATCACGACGCCGAGCGGGATAAGGATGTCGAGGCCGGCGAAGCCGCGGATCAGGGCGTACACCGCAGTCTTGGTTGTGAAGGCGCAGAGGAACACGGACCCGCTGAAGGTGGCTTCCCCGTAGGCGTCCGGCAGCCATGCGTGAAGCGGGGGCACTGCGGCGTTGAGGATGAAGCCGGTCACGATGAGCCAGGACGACAGCGTCATGTTTTGCACGACGAAGCCGTCAAACGCGAGGCTGCCCGTGGCCTGGTAGTGGAGCAGGATGCCGGCGAGCAGCGAGAGGCCACCGGCCGTGTGGACGAGAAGGTAGCGGTAACCGGCGCTGAGCGATTCACGGCGTCCGCGATACCAGATCAGGAACACGGACGAGAACGCCATGAGTTCCCAGAAGAGGAAGAGCGTCAGCAGGTCGCCAGCGTAAATCGCGCCGATGGATCCGGCCACGTAGAACCACGCCGCCATGTGTTCGCCGCG
>CAZCZZ010000003.1:0-119223 GCA_964503335.1 uncultured Verrucomicrobiota bacterium | reverse complement strand
GCCGCGGCGGTACTCGAATTTCTCGACGGCCTTCATCAGGCCCATGTTGCCTTCCTGGATCAGGTCAAGGAACGACAGGCCGCGGTTCGTGTACTTCTTGGCGATGCTGATAACGAGTCGCAGGTTGGCCTCGACCATCTCGGTCTTGGCGCGGAGCCCCTTGCGGAGCCACATCTTCAGCTCTTTGTAGGTCGCCTCGAACTCCTCGACGGGCATGCGCTCTTCTTCTTCGAACTGCTGGATACGCTTGCGCGTTTCCTTGGCGAGCTCGGCGTTGTTCTTCGCGCGCGAATTGGAGTCGTAGCGCTTGAGGTGGTCCTGCAGGCCCTTGAGGAACTGCGAACGCTCATCGGCGTTGGTGACAAAGTCCTCGATCGCCTTCTGCTTGAAGAAAAGAGAATCGAGCATCTCGGCCAGCTTCTCGCGCTGCTCATCGAGGCTGCGGCGCTTCCGGTCGCGCTCCTTCTTGCTCAGGTTGCCCTTGCGCCACTCGTTGTACTTCTTGCCGACGATCATGTGCTGCTTGAGCACGGTCTTTGTCGTCCGGGGCAAGGTGCGGAGGTAGCGCTCGCGGCTTTCGACATGCTTGTCGCTGATGATGCGATCGAAGCGTTCCTTGCCGCTCTGCAGTCGTTCAATGACCGCGAGGTAGGCGTTTGTCGCGTAACCGAAGATGCCGAAAAGTTTGCGGGCGTTGATTTCCGCTTCCTCGATGCGCATCGAGATTTCGACTTCCTGTTCGCGGGTGAGCAGGGGGACTTGGCCCATCTGCTTCAGGTACATGCGAACCGGATCGTCCAGCACGTCGACACGCGCCGCAGCCTTGACCTTCTCTTCCTTGCCGGCGGCGGACGCCTTCGGGCTGGCACCTTCCTCGGGATGCTCTTCCAGGACCTCGACGTCCATGCCCTTGAGGAGAATCAGGATGCCTTCAAATTCGTCAGGACTCAGTACGCTCTCGGGAAGGATCTCATTGATATCGTCGTAGGTGACGTATCCCTGTTCCTTCGCTAGCGTGACAAGATCCTTGATCTTGGCGTTGCGGTCGTCCTTGCCGGCCTCAAGCTTGATCCCCGCCTCGTTCGCGCTTTCTTTTGTAGCCGCGTTCTTGGCGTCCTTGTGGGCCGAGGCCTTTTCGCCTCGCTTCGCGGGTTGGGGTGACTTCTTGGCGGGTTTGAGGGGCTTCTTGTCGGTGCGCGTTTTTGCCATGCGAGTTCCAGAGACGAAAATTCTACGTTGTGATCGAGAAAGCGCGCGACTATCCGTAATTCGCCGTTTCCCGTCAAGCAACACATTCTAACTAAATCGCATGACTGCGAAAAGTCAATGCGGGATTGGTCGGAATGCGCGTACCCCTTGACAAATTGTCATCGAAATTTGACTACAATCCGATGATCCATTGCGCTTTGTCCCACCCCTCGCGGAGCGTACGCAAGTCGAGAACCATTTGCTTGAGTTCGGCATCAAGCTGGCCGTAGGCATCGCCCGTGGCTGCAGCGCGCTTCTCTTCATGCAACTTGCGGCGGCGTTCGAGGTCGCGACGGCGGATGCCGAGAATCAGATCCTGCAAGGCGTGTGCAACGGGCCGCTCGCTGGCGCCGACCTTGGATGGCCCGGCGAGGATTTCTGCGGTCAGTCGCTGACACTCATCGTCTTCAGCGGGAATGGCCGAGACGAGATCGTCAGCGCCTTCGTGCAAGAGGTGTTCGATGAGCTGTCGACACGGTGGGGACGCAAAGTGGTCCGGCGAAAGATACGCCCGTGCCATCGTAAGCTGCTCGGGGTGGTGAATGAGAACCCGGAGGATTTCCACTTCCTCGTGCGGGTGCGAAACGCGGACGGGCGGTTTCTCGACGGGCTTGCTCGCGGCATCACTTCTCGCCTGTGTCTTGCGCATGACATTGGAGAGGTCACTTCGCAGCGCGCTTTCGGAAAATCCGAGCGCCTTGGCCGCGACCGCCGTCATCTGGTCGCGCTGCACAGCGGTCGGCGCCTTGCCGATCGTTTCGAGCACGGCCTTCGCGATGCGCAGTCGGCCTGCTTCATCACCGGCATCTTCGCGACCCGTCAGTACATCGACCTGGAACTCCACGACACCACGTGCCTGGGCGATGCGATCGAGCAGGGGCTGCGCGCCGCCTTTCCGGATCAACGAGTCGGGATCCTCGCCCTCGGGCAGCGAGACGACGCGCACAGTGAGACCCGCCGCGAGAAAGATTTCGGCGGAGCGGATTGCGGAATTCTGTCCGGCCGTGTCGGCGTCCATGACGAGCACCACCGAGTCGGCGTAGCGCTTGATGAGCCGAGCGTGTTCCTCGGTGATCGCCGTGCCGAGTCCGGCGACGGTCGTGTTGAGTCCTGCGATGTGGCAGCGAATGACGTCGATCTGTCCTTCGCACAGCGTGGCGGTCCGGCTTTCGAGGATCGCCTTCCGGGCCTTGTCCATGGCGTAGAGCACACGACTCTTGCGGAATAGCGGTGTTTCGGGGCTGTTGAGGTACTTTGCCCCCCGGTCGTCATTTTCGAGGATGCGACCGCTGAACGCGATGACGCGTCCCAGCTCATCGCGCACGGGAAACATCAGCCGGCTGCGGAAGCGATCGTAGAGATCGCCCCGCTCGGCGCTGCGGGCGATCAGGCCCGCCGCTTCGACCTGTCCGATCGTGAAGTTATTCGCGTTGGCCCATTGCGTCATGGCATCGGCCCTGTTCGGCGCGAAGCCGAGTTGGAAGCTCTCGATGACCTCGGGGCCGAGATCGCGTTTCTTGAGATAGGCCCGCGCGTCGGCGGCCGACGGATGATCGAGCAGGATGCGGTGGTAGAATTTTGCGGCCTCCTCGTGGATGCGGAAGAGGACTTCCTTGCTTTCGCCGCTTGCGCCGTCCGATTCCTCCAACTCCAGCCGGATCCCGGCTTTCTGCGCGAGCATCTTTGCGGCCGTGGTGAAATCCACGCCTTCCTGCTGCATGATGAACTTGAAGACGTCGCCGCCCGCGCCGCAACCGAAGCAGTGGAATATCTGTCGCTGCTGGTTGATATGGAAGGAGGGTGACTTCTCCTTGTGGAAGGGGCAGAGGGCCATGAAGCCCGTGCCGGACTTCTTCAGTTGAAGGTAACCGCCGAGCACGTCGGCGATATCGTTCGCGCTGCGGATTTGCTCCAGCACCTGCTTCGGGATGATTTTGCCCATGGCATCCCCTGATCAGGGCGACAACGGGTCGACGACGCCTTCCGGCTCCGGCTCGTCCTGGATCTCGATGGCAGGCTGGTCGTACGTCTCCTGGTACTCACCGAGCTCGCCGTCCCCGGTCATCCCGGTATCATCGTCCGCGATCGAAGGTGAGGTTGTCGAGGGCAGGCCCGGAATCTTGTCGCGCATGGAATCGAGCAGGGGCGTCAGGCGTTCCTGGACGAGGCGACCGAAGAAGGACTTTTCTGCGACGAGGTTCCTGATTTCCGCCTGGGGAATGAATCCGCCCATGATCAGGAGGACGGAGGCGAAGATTGCCGCGCGGGTGAGTCCGCAAAGCGCACCGCCGATGCGTTCGATCTTACCCTTGAAGGCGAATTCGAAGATGTTGCGCAGGATGACCCGGACGAGCCACATGACGATAAACGCGCCGATCAGGATGCCGATGAATGCGGTGATGTAGCCCCGCTCGACTGTCATCGAGGCGCTCTCCATGAGCTTGTCTGCGGCGGGCGATGCAAACTTCCAGGCTGCATAGCCTGCCACGACATACATAATGACCCGTGATAATTCACCGGAGAGCCCGCGCTTGAGACCACCGAGCAGGCCAAAAAGAAGGATGACGCCCACGATCGCGTCCACAAAATTGAACATGGAAAGATTGTCCATAGATTGGTCCGAACGTAGCAGTCCGGCTCGCCCTTTGTCCAATTCTCAACTCCTGATTGACATTTTGTTACACAAAGTGCTATTGACGCGCCCCTTTCGGCAGAATTGGGTATATTCATCGACTCGATAGGTTGAGGTAAAAACTATGGCGCAAAAGTCAAAGAAGCCGGTCAAGAGTGCTGCCAAGGCGACGAAGAAGGCGGCCGTCAAAGCGAAACCGGCGCACAAGCCCGTGAAAGCCAAGGCTATAGAGGCAAAAAGCCCCGCAAAGCTTCCGCTGCCCAAGGGACTCGTCACGGGACGCCGACCGCTTGGCTCCGCTTCGAAAATCGACCTCACGCCGCCCGATGTCATGCCCAAGTTCAAGCCGCTGCCTGCGAAAGACCTGAAGGACTATAAGGACATGCTGCTCAAGCTGCGTGACCGTATCGTCGATGAAATCTCGTTCCTGGCGAACGACAACCTGAACCGCTCGGCCCGCGATTCCTCGGGTGACCTGTCGAGCTACAGCTATCACATGGCCGACCAGGGCACGGACAATTTCGACCGCGAGTTCGCGGCCAACCTTCTGACGAGCGAGCAGGACGTCCTCTACGAGATCGACGAAGCGCTGCGCCGCATCGACCTCGGCACGTACGGCATCTGCGAGATCAGCGGCAAGCCGATCGAGAAGGAGCGCCTCAAGGCGCTTCCGTTCGCGCGGCATTCCGTTCTCGTGCAGTCGGAACTGGAACGCGGCAAGCCGCGTTTCCGTCCCTTCAAGCGCGTGAGCATCCAGCAGGCTGCTGAGACCGAAAGCTCGACGTAGTCGAGAAGAGGTTTCGGGACATCATGCTCCCATTGCTTGTTGCTGCCTTTATCGCCGTCTCCGATCAATGGACCAAGGAGCTGATTCGCGCCGATTTCTATCTCGGTGAGGCGCGACCCGTCATCGAGGGATTCTTCAACCTGACCTACGTCCGCAATACCGGTGCGGCGTGGGGCATGATGGGCGGACAGAACACGTGGCTCACAATCCTCTCGATCATCATGCTCGGCTTCATGTTGATCTTCCGCAGGTCCTTCCTCGGTGACACGTGGGATCATCGTCTCGCGCTCGGTTTGATGATCGGCGGAATCGTCGGGAACCTGCTGGATCGCATCCGGCTGGGCTGGGTCACCGACTTTCTCGATTTCTACTGGGGCGACTGGCACTGGCCATCATTCAATATCGCCGACGCGGGCATCTGCACCGGGGTCGGGATCTACGTCCTATCCACGCTTTGGATGAACTCCCATCCGCTACACGAGCAGACGGGCATGTCGACGCAAGACACCGCGACCAAGTCGGTATCCGACGAACCGCCGGCATCCTCCTAATCCATGTCCATCCAAGGATACGTCCTCGTGGGACCCACCGCGGCCGGCAAAACTGCCGTCGCACATATCCTGGCGCGCCAGCACAATCTTCCGGTTATCTCTGCTGATTCCATGCTTGTGTATCGCGGCATGGATATCGGGACGGCGAAGCCCGGGATGGCGGAGCGTGAAGGCGTGACCTACGCGGGAATCGATCTCGCGGAGCCCTCCGAGGACTTCAACGTCGCCCTCTACCTGCGCAGGACCGCGGAGCAGGCGAACGGGTGGGGTGGGCCTGTGCTGGTAACCGGTGGAACCGGGTTGTATGTCCGCTGCCTGCTCGATGGCTTGGAGGACGTTGTGCCGCCGGACGCCGAGATGCGCGCGCGCGCCGAGGCGATGCTGGCGGCGGACGGGCCGGCAGTGCTTCGCGATGAATTGCGCAAGGTGTCGCCGGAGACGTTCAGCCAGCTAAGCGACCCGCAGAATCCGCACCGGTTGATTCGCGCCCTGGAACACGCATGGTCCGGGCGCATTCCTTCCCGCGGCTGGAAGGAAAGACCTCCACATATCGTCATTGGGTTACGGCTGGCATCGGATACACTCAAGGCGCGCATCGAGCAGCGTGTCGACCGGATGCTCGAAAATGGCCTGCTGGATGAAGCGCGTCGCCTTCGCGAAATGCATCCTGCGCTGTCTGCCACGGCGACGAAGGCGATCGGTTACGAAGAAGCGTGGGCCGTGCTGGATGGTGCGGCGAGCGTGAAGGAAGCGAGAAGCCGGATCTGTGCGAGGACGCGCCAGTTGGCGAAGCGGCAGATGACATGGTTCCGGCACCAGTTGATGACGAAGTGGGTGGACGTGGATGACGGGGCGAAGCCCGTCGAAGTGGCCCGGGCCGTCTGGGCGAAAATGCAGGAACATGGGACACAAAACATACTCATCTGAACCCGTGCCGGAACGCGCGGTGATCGTCGGGGTCCAGAAGGGCCGCGACCAGGCCTGGGAAGCCAAGGAATCCCTCGACGAGTTGGCGCAGCTTTGCATCACGTCGGGAGCCGAAGTCGCCGAACGCGTCATCTGCAGGATGCCGCGACCCAACCCGGCGACCTATATCGGCAAAGGCAAGGCGACCGAGATCGCGGAACTTATCAAACAGCACGAGGCGAACCTCCTCGTGTTCGACGACGATCTCTCGCCGGCGCAGGGCCGCAACGTCGAGGAGATCGTCGGCGTAAAGGTCCTGGATCGCACCCAGCTCATTCTCGACATCTTCGCCCAACACGCGCGCACGAGCGAAGGCCGGATGCAGATCGAGCTCGCGCAGCTCGAGTACCTGCTCCCTCGACTGATCCGCATGTGGACTCACCTGGAACGCCAGAAGGGCGGTATCGGTCTTCGCGGTCCCGGCGAAACACAGCTCGAGTCCGATCGTCGCCGCATTCTGGACCGGATCGTGAAATACAAGCGCGACCTCAACCAGGTTCGCACGCATCGCGCCGAGCAACGTCGCGGTCGTCGCCGCCACGGCTGGGCGCTGATCTCCATCGTCGGCTACACGAACGCCGGCAAGTCCACCCTGCTCAATGCGATGACCGGCGCCGGTGTGCTGGCGGAGAATCAACTCTTCGCCACGCTCGACCCGACCACGCGGCAACTCAAGCTCCCGAACCATCAGCCGGCGCTGATCACGGACACCGTGGGCTTCATCCGGAAACTTCCGCATGACCTGGTGGAATCGTTCAAGGCCACGTTGGAAGAAGTGATCGAGGCGGATTTGTTGATCCACGTGATTGATGCGTCACATCCTGCGGTCGACAAGCAGATCGATGCGGTGGTGCGCGTGCTGCAGGATCTCGGCGTGGGCGACAAACCCGTGCTGAACGTCCTCAACAAAATCGAGTTGCCGGAAGCGGATCTGCAGCGGGCCCGGATTGAAAAGCGGCTTGCGCCCTGTGTCTCGGTCTCGGCGCTGAAGGGCATCGGGCTGGAGTCGCTCGCCAATGCGCTGGCCGACTTGCTGCGCCATCGCGGACGCCGCGTCACGCTGCGCATTCCGATGAAAGAGGGACGGCTGATCTCGGCGCTGCGCACGGGTGCCTCCATCTTTTCGGAGGAGTACGGCGATGACGACGTGCTGATGGATGCGTCGGTGCCGGAGCGGTTGTTCGGGGCGTGTGCGCAGTATTGCGTCGCGGGAACTCACATGGCAAAAGAAGAGGTCTTTGAGGAGACCCCGTGAGCAGCGTTGTCGACGACCAACCCAAGACAGAAATCCTCTACACGATCTCGCCCCGCCGCATGCAGGACTTGCCCGCAGCGGAACGTCCGCGCGAAATGTTCGACCGTGATGGCGCGGCAAACGTCAGCGACCGCACGCTGCTCGCCATTCTCCTCCGCAGCGGCGTGCGCGGCACGAGCGTCGTCGATCTCGCCGACAAGCTCCTTGCCGAATACGGCTCGATCAGCTCACTGGCCCGGGCGAAAGCGGACGACCTTGCGGCGATTCACGGCATGGGACGCGTGAAAGCACAAATCATCGAGGCATCGCTTGAACTCGCCCGTCGTTACGCGACGCATTCCGATCCCGCACCGGTGAGTGTCCGCACGCCCGAAGAGGCAGCGCGACTCTTTCGCCGCCACGTTCCGGACGCTGATCAGGAGTCGTTCTGGATGTTTGCGTTGGATGTGAAGCATCGTCTTCGTCGCCCTCCGATTGAGATCTCAAAAGGCATCCTCGATGCGTGCCTCGTTCACCCGCGCGAAGTCTTCCGTGAGGCCATCCGTGCCTGCAGCGCGGCGATTGTCATAGCGCACAATCATCCGTCGGGCGATCCCACGCCGTCGAACGAGGATATCCGGCTGACGCGGAAGCTCGTCGAAGTGGGACGCATCATGGAGATCGACGTGCTGGACCATGTGATCCTTGGCCGACGCGTTGAGGGTCAGGCGAAGGATTTCCTGAGCCTGCGGGAGAGCGGACTTGTGGAGTTCGGTCGGTGAAGATTCATCCGAGCGCATGGATTGAAGAGGGGGCGCGCATCGGCGCCGATGTCGAAATCGGCCCGAACGTAGTCATCTTCAAACATGTTGATATCGGCGACCGCACGAAAATTCACGCCGGGGCGGTCATCGGCGGGGAGCCGCAGGACCTTGCGTTCAAGGGTGTGGAGAGCTTCGTTCGCATCGGCTCGGATTGTGTCATCCGCGAATACGTCACGATCAACCGCGGCACGAAGGAGGGTACGTCGACGGTCATGGGCGACGGTTGCTACCTCATGGCGTACAGTCACCTCGCGCACAACGTGGTGATCGGGAACAAGGTGATCATCGCGAACAGTGTTCCGCTCGCGGGCTATGTGAAGGCGGGCGACGGTGCGTTCTTCGGCGGGAATGCGGCCGTACACCAGTTTGTGCAGATCGGCCGGCTGGCGATGATCGCGGGGTTGTCGGCCGTGGCGATGGATGTTCCACCGTTTTGTTCTACCCGGTCCGCGACCATCAGCACGATTGCGGGACTCAACATCGTAGGCATGAAGCGCGCCGGCATCTCGCCTGGCGATCGCACTGCGATCCGGAGCGCATTCAAAGTGCTGTTTTGTTCAGGACTCAATCGTTCGCAGGCCGTGGATCGGATGAAAGCGGAATTCCCGACGGGTCCGGCCAGCGAGCTGTGGCAGTTTGTGGAGAAGTCTGAACGCGGCATCTGCGCGTTCGTCGGCGAGGAAATAGACGAGCGAAGCTAGTTGCGTCGATGCGCCAGCGCGGCGAAGACAGCCAGGAGAAGGAACGTGTTGGCGGTGAGAAGGACGGAGGAGGCGGCGAACTGGTCGCCATAGAAGGAGACCGTCGGTGGTCCCTTGAATCGTCCGACAATACCGAGCAAGGCGATGGCGACGCCGATGGCGGCGGAAAGGCGAGCGAGGAATCCCATGTGCGTTCTCCTTACTCGCGAAGCATAGCAAGAAACGCGGCTTCGTCGAGTGTTCGCACGCCGAGCTTCTCGGCCTTCGCGAGCTTGGATCCGGCATCTTCGCCGACGACGAGGAAGTCTGTTTTCTTGCTGACGCTGTCCGTCACGGTCGCGCCCTTCATGCGAAGCGCTTCCTTGGCTTCCTCTCGTGACATGGCGCTGAGCGTCCCGGTGACGACGACAGTTCTGTTGGCGAAGGGACCACCCGCCGCCACGGCGGAGGGCGCATCCTGCTTCATCGTCACGCCGGCCTTCTTGAGTTTCTCCAGCAGGGCAATGTTCTTCGCGTTGTGGAAGAAGTCATGGATGCTCTCGGCCATGATGTCGCCGACGTCGCGCGCGCGAGTCAGGTCCTCCTGTGATGCGTTCATCAATGCGTCTATACTGAGGAAGTGGTCCGCGAGTTTCCTTGCGGCGCCTTCACCGACATGCGGAACGCCGAGTCCGTGGATCAGGCGCCAGAGCTCGCGGTGTTTGCTGGCTTCGATGCCTTCAACGATGTTCTTTGCTGACTTCTCCGCCATGCGTTCGAGTTCCGAAAGCGGCTCGACCTTCAGCGAATAGAGATCAGCCACATCGTGAACGAGCTTCTTGTCGACGAGCTGTTCGATGAGCGCCTCGCCGAGATTCTCGATATCCATGGCGTTGCGTCCGGCGAAGTGTCCGATCGTGCGCTTGAGCTGGGCGGGGCAGGAGATGTTCTCGCAGCGCCATGCGACGAATTCCGGGTCGCGATGAATGGGACCGCCGCAGGACGGGCATGCGCCTTTGATATGCTTCGCGAGATCGAATGCCTTGGACGACTTCGATCGTTTCGCGACGACTACGCTGACGACGGCGGGAATGACCTCGCCGGCCTTCTCGATGATCACGGTGTCGCCGACGCGTATGTCCTTGCGCTTGATCTCTTCCTCGTTGTGCAACGTCGCGCGGGCGATCGTGGATCCGGCCAGAAACACGGGTTCGAGCTCGGCGACAGGCGTGAGGACGCCAGTCCGACCAACCTGAATGGTGATGTCCTTTAGAACGGTTTCCGCCTGTTCGTGCGAGTATTTGAACGCGATGGCGAATCGGGGCGCTTTGGCCGTGTAGCCGAGGCGGGGCCAGAGGCTGTAGTCGTTGACCTTCACGACCGCGCCATCGATTTCATAGGGAAGCTGGCCTTCTTTCGACTGGAGTTCTTCGGCGTGGCGGATGACGTCGTCGATGCCTTTGGAGACCCACCAGAATTGCGGGGTGGGGAGGCCGATTTCCCTGAAGGTCTTGAGCGTTGATTCCTGCGACGGGCTCTTGAATCCATCCATTTCGCCCAGCGCATAGAAGACCGCGCCCAGCGGTCGTTCTGCCACGAGGCGCGCGTCGAGTTGCTTCAGGGAACCTGCGGCAGAATTCCTGGGATTGGCAAACGCTTCCTCACCTTTCTCCACGCGGAGGGCATTCAGCTTCTTGAAGCCTTCGATTGTCATGAAGGCTTCGCCGCGGACTTCGAGGACGGGCGGTGGCGTTGGGATACTCAGCTGGAGCGGGACGGACTTGATCGTGCGGACGTTGGCCGTGATGTCGTCGCCCGTGGTCCCATCGCCCCGCGTCGCCGCGCGAACGAGCTTGCCGTTCTCGTAGCGGACGCTGATCGAGACGCCATCGATCTTGGGTTCCAGGAGATAGACCACATTCTCGGAAGCGAGCAGCTTGCGGACGCGCTGGTCGAACTCGCGGAGCTCGTCGTAGTCGTAGGTGTTATCGAGCGACATCATTGGAACGGCGTGCTTGACGCTCTTGAACTCCTTCAGGGGCTCGCCGCTGACGCGCTGCGTCGGGGAGTCGGGCGTGATCAGGTCGGGATGCGCCTTTTCGAGGTCCACCAGTTCGCGGTACAGGCGATCGTACTCGCGGTCGGAGATCTCGGGACGCGCCTCGGCGTAGTAGAGATGGTTGTGGCGCCGCAGCTCGCGGCGGAGTTGCTCAATGCGTTCCTTCGCTTTCATGGCGCGCGATACCTTGAGCAGGCAGCGACGATGAAGACGGACGAGGCCCCCGCAGCGTCAGCGACTGCATCCCATGGGTCGGAACTGCGGGTCGGCGTGGCCAACTGGTGGAACTCATCGGACACGCCGTATGCGACAGCCGCGATGAAGGCGATGATCGCCGCATGACGGGGGCGCCACGCGTGCGCCTTGCGCAGCGGGAGATACGTCAACAAGGCCAGTGTTCCGAACAGGACCGCGTGAATGACCTTATCCGCATGGTTGAACCACCAGGAGGGACGGGGGCCGACCGGCTGACTGCTCTCGTAGAAGATCAGCCCGGCCCAGAGCGTCACGGGAATCCAAAGAATCCATCTTCGGCGATGCATGATCCCGAATGTAGTCGCGGTCACGGGGGACGCGCAAGTTTCCGCTGACACTCCGGAAGCGTATCGCAAGATGATGCAGACGGCAGGCTACGGTGTCCGGCTTCCATGCGCGGGGAACTCCAGCGGGAGGTCATGCGCAAGCAGGGCTTTCCGGCATACGGCCAGGGCGGAGGCGGCGAGGGGCGTGGCTACGAGAGGATCGTCTTCCCGGGCATCGGTCCATGCATTGATCCATGACCCATCGGGCGACTGGCGGCGTATGAGTTCGCGGGCCAGCGGAATGGCCCAATGCAGCTTCTCGCCCGATATCTGGACTTCTCCATCTCGTAAGACGTGCAGTGCGTGGGCGAGCGTCCATGCGTAGTAGAAGTAGTAGGACTCACGTAGTGCGATGCGTTCTGCTGGAAACTCACCGGCGATCATCGTTGCGTTGAAGTTTGCGACAAGCCAGTCGCGGGCACGCTGGATGTCCGGGTCATCCGCCGCCACGCCACAGGCGAGCAGGATGCGAACACCGTCAGCTGTCGCAGTTCCATAGGAACGAAACCGCGGATGGTCCGCGTCGCTCTCGTCTTCCGCGCCGGCCTTGTTCGAGGCGGCATCCAGAGGATTGAAGCAGAAACCGCCGTCGGCGTTCTGGCAGCGACGTGCAAAGGTCCGCGCGTGTTGAAGCGCGGGATCGCTCGCGTTCACGGCGCGCAGGGCGCCTACAGCGAAAAGCGTGGCGGAAAGGTTGGCGGTGTAGGGGCCCGGCGCGCCTTCGGCGGGTCGTTGCGGCGATCGTGGATTGTAACCCCAGCCGCCGAAGTAGGTGTCATTCGTTGTCCAGCCGAGATCGGGGCCGAGTTGAAGCGTGCGCAGACACGACAGCCAAGCGGACTGCGCAGCAAGCGTTTCCTCCGTGCGCTGACCGAGCACGACGGCCCAGCTTGAGGCTGCGGCCGTGTACACGGGATAGTCCAGCGCCGCGCCGTTGGTTCTTGCAGCAAGGACGAGAAAATCGGCGCCGCGGCGGGGAACCTCGATCGGAGCGAAGCCGTATTGCGAGAGGACGTGCATGCAAGTGACAGCGATCGGCGTGATGCCGAGTCCGTCGCGCAGGAAGGCGTAGTGTCCTGAACGCCAGGCGCCGTCCTCATCCTGCGCCGCCCCGAGATAGGTCGCGGCGGATCGCAGCGAGGATTCGATGCTTGCGAGCAGTTCAGGATCGGGCGCAGCGCTTGCCGCCAGCACGGGGAGTGCGACGGCAAGCGCGAGGGTGAGGAGGCGAGGGATCATCGGCGCGAGAGACTGGCTGACATCGGGACGGGAGCGCGGTCGGTCATGAGGACCAGCAGGGCGGCCGCCGTGCAGAAGTTGCGGCCGGTGATGCAGTGATGACCGGTCCAGCTTCCGTCGTTGTTCTGGATGCGATTGAGGTTTGCCATGATGTTCTTGTTCCATGATTCCCACTCGGGTCCGCCGTTCACGACGAGACTCTCGCCGATGTTCATGTAGCTCAAGAACTCTTCGCCGCCGTTGGATCCGAAGCCGGAGGTGAAGCCCGCATCGTTCATCTTGGCCACGACGGCCTGGCGCACATCGCGCAGATTCTTTTCGTTCACTTCGATGTCCTTGAGTTTCTTCTCGGCTTCGGTCCGGCCCTCGGCGGTGGGCGCGCTGGCGGCCTGTTTCCGGATTTCCTCTTTTGCGCCCTGATTGGAGTTGTCGGACTCCTGCAGCGAGCCAAGGGTTGACGCGGAGGCGTAGAGATCCACTCCGGCGGCATCCGTGGCGGCGAATTGGCCCGAGTTGGCGTCGTACTTGGAAGCCGCATTGGACTCGAGCCTGCGTCGCACACCGTCGTCGCCATCCATGCCGCTTTGCACGGCACGGTTGTAACCTTTGCCGGCGATGGACTGCGAAAGCGCGTTAGCCCAGCCCGCGCCGCCGAAGGAGCCATCGTCGCGCTGGTTCGTTTCGATCTTGCGCATGACCTTTGCGAGCGCGTTGGAGACGCGCGTCGTTGCGGCATCATCGGGCATTGAGTCCTTCACCTCGGCGAGCATGAGCGACGCCATGAAGGTGTCGATGTAGTTTCCGAGCTTCGACTGCAGCCGGGTGCCGCGCTGGTCGGTAACCCAGAGCGAGTCGTTGTCCGCCGCCTCGACCTTCCCGGCGACAAAGTCCACGCCGCGCCGGATGGCCTTGGCGTAATCGCCGGATGAAGCTGTGCTGCCCGACCGGACGAGTGCGAGCACGCTGATACAGGTGTCGCCGACATTGGACGGCTCGGACGGAGTCTGGCTGGCGGACTGCATATGCCGTGATTCCTCTCCCTGGTTCCAGCCGCCATCACCGTTCTGGTGCTCGATGATCCAGGCGAGGCCTTTGTTCACCTGCTCCGTGAGCGGCTTCGGGTCGACGGCGGGCCGCCACTTGGCTTCGTCTCTGGCCTGTGCACTCAGGGTTGTTGCAACAACGACGAGTGCGGACAGACTTACTTGCGATATGCTCTTCATGATGATCTCCCATTCCACACACCATGTGTGGTCTTGTTGGTGTGATCCTGCGCCGAAGCGCTGCGCGAGGTGTCAGCATCCGGTATCGCCGATGTCAAAGAGTTGTCATGGCGGAAGGAGGAGATCGATTTCCAATCCTTGGAACTTCTCCCAGCGAGACTTCCAATGGTTGGAAGAACTTGCGAGTGCGCGAACCGGGATCAGCGCGTCGTGGTGGTCTTGATCGGCTTCAGGACGCGGCTGCGGTACCAGAGGAAGCCGATGAGGTCGAAGGCGGTGCGGGGGAGGCGTTTGAGGTTGGTGTATTTGGAGACGCCGTGCGTCCGCGCGCGGTGGTCGACGGCGATCTGCTCGATGCTGCGTCCGTTCAGGCGGAAGTAGGCACCCATGAAGCGGTGGGTTCCGTTCAGCGAGGGGAGATCGTCGAGGCATTTCCGATGAAAGGCCTTGAGGCTGCAGCCCGTGTCGCGGAGGCCGTCGTTTGTGACCACGTTGCGGATGCCGTTGCCGATCCGCGAGGCCACGCGGCGTGACCAGGTATCGCGTCGCTTTGCGCGGTAGCCGCAGGCGACATCCACGTGGTCGAGGAGGGCGACGACTTTCGGGATATCGGCCGGATTGTTCTGCAGGTCGCCGTCCATGGTCACAAGCACATCGCCTGTGGCGGCGCGCAGGCCGATCAGCATGGCGGAGGATTGTCCGCCGTTCTGCTCGCACCGGATGCCGCGGATGCCAGGATGCTTTTGCGCCGCCTTTTCGATCTCGGCCCAAGTTGTGTCGCGGCTTCCATCGTCCACCAGGATGGCCTCGGCCTCGCCGAGCTGCGGAAGCACGGCAGACAGTTCCTGCGCGAGCGGCGCGACATTGCCGGCTTCGTTGTACAGCGGTATGACGATGCTTGTTTTCATGCCCCTTGAGGAAATGCGATAGCTCACCGTGAAGCGGCGGCGGAGTCAAGGGGCGTGTGAGATTTTGGATTTTGGATTTCCAATTTGAGATTGACGCACGAGGGAGTTCCCACGTGGGAGTATCTGTGGTAGATGGAGGGGCATGAAGAAGGTCATTCGTTCGCTGGTGATGGTCGTGGCGCTCGTGAGTCTTACAACGGGGTGTATGGCGCCGAAGGGGGGGACGCCGGAAGCCAAGCGGGCATTTGTGGATTCGATGCGGAACAACACGCTGGTCTCGATCAAGCGCGACAATCCGGAGCTGGAGAAGCTCATCGCGAAGGCACCGGGCTACGCGGTGTTCCGGTCGCGACAACTATCGCTCAACATCAGCACGCGCAAGGGTTACGGCGTGGTCGTGAACAACAAGACCGGCAAGAGCACGTACATGAAGATGTTTGAATTCGACATCGGATTGGCCCTTGGTTTCCAAGTGTACCGGAACCTGATCATCTTCAATACCGTGGAGAGCATGCAGCAGTTCCTCGATTCGGGATGGGGTTGCGGGGGCGGCATCGGTCTCGCCGCGAAGACGAAGGAAGACGGGAGTGCGAAGCATGACATGGGTTACACGCAGAGCGACGGGACCTATACCTTGACCGACAAGGGCTTCTGGATCGGCGCTACTGTCGGCGTAGGTCGATTCTGGAAATACCGGAAACTCAATGACGCGGCTTCGACAACCGCGGGTGGTCCTCCCTAGTCCGGCGGCGTATTGCCATGCACAAGAGGCCGTGTGTCTTTTTTGATCGCGACGGAATCGTCAATGTTTCACCCGGTCCGGGCTATGTGGAACGTTGGGAAGACTTCCACCTCATCCCCGCGTTCCTGGAGTCGCTCCGCGTCGCCAACGAGAAGGGCTATGCCGCGGCGATCATTACCAACCAGCGCGGCGTCGGCCGTGGAATCATGACAATGGCGACGCTGGACCTGATCCACAGCAACCTGCTCGCGGAGCTGGCGCGTCACGACCTGCTCCTCCTCGATATCTACTCCTGCACCGTGGACGAAAAGGATCACCCGGATCGCAAGCCAAATCCCGGCATGATCCTCAAAGCCGCCCAGAAGCATCACCTCGACTTGTCGAAGTCGTGGATGATCGGCGACCATGAAACCGATGTGCTGGCGGGGAAACGCGCGGGCTGCAGGACTGTTCTGGTGAATACTGGGCATCCGGAAAGTACAGCTGAATTCCGGATTGAATCGATGGACGATCTACCCGAACTACTTCGGCGGCAACTTTAGAGGAGTGACTCGTGAAGGTACTTGTTATAGGCGGAGCCGGCTTCATCGGATCGCACACCACAGACGCGCTCATGCGCCGCGGTCACGCGGTTCGCATCCTCGATTGCCTGCAGAAGCCCGTCCACTTAAAGGGCAAGCCCACCTACCTGCCGAAAGATGTCGAGTTCGTTGAGGGGGACATTCGCGACAAGGACACGCTGCGCCGGATGCTGCACGGTGTCGATGCCGTGTACAATTTCGCCGCATACCAGGATTACCTCCCGGACTTCAGCACGTTCTTTCACGTCAATGCGGTGGGTACGGCGCTGCTTTACGAGCTGATTGTTGAGGACAAGCTGCCGATACGCAAAGTGATCGTGGCATCTTCACAGGCCGTGGCTGGAGAGGGACTGTATCGCGGCGCGAACGGTGGGTATTTCACCCCGAATATTCGCAGCGAGCGGCAATTGCGCGAGGGGAAGTGGGAGATATGCGATGAGACGGGGCTTCCTGCCCAATGGCAACCGACGCCCGAGTCCGTGAGCAACCCTCAGAACCAGTACGGGCTTAGCAAGGTCAGTCAGGAGTTGATCACGCTGAACATCGGTCGTCGGTACAGCATCCCCAGCGTGGCCATGCGCTATTCGATTGTTCAGGGGCCGCGACAGTCCTTCTACAATGCCTACTCGGGTGCGTGCCGCATCTTCAGCTTGAGCTGCTTTTTCGACCGCCTCCCTGTCGTCTATGAAGACGGACGACAGATCCGCGACTTCGTGAACATTCATGATGTCGTGGACGCGAATCTGCGAGTGCTCGAGGACGATCGAGCTGACTATCGGGCTTTCAACGTGGGCGGTGGCAAGCCATGGACCGTCATGGAGTTCGCTCGCATCGTCATGGAGGTTTTTGAGCGGAAGGGCGAGCCCAGCCTGCCCGGTGCCTACCGCTTTGGTGACACGCGGCATATTGTTTCTGACATTTCAGCGCTGGAGTCGCTGGGCTGGAAACCGACGCGGACTCCGGTCGATAGCGTCCGGGAATACGCGGAGTACCTGCGTGCGCAAACGGACGTGGAAGACATCCTGGCCTATGCCGAACAGCGCATGAAGGCCCTGAACGTGGTGCGCAGCGTCGGATCGCCATGAAGGCCTACCTGCTAGCCGCGGGGGTGGGTTCCCGGCTGCGGCCGCTCACCGACCACACACCCAAATGCCTCGTTCCGTTCAAAGGTGTACCTCTGTTGGGGATCTGGCTCGAGTTGATGCGGCGCGCGGGAATCACGGACGTCCTTATCAATACGCATCACTTGCCCCAAGCCGTTCGCGCTTTCGTTAAAGCGGACCCGGTTCCGGGCGTTCGCGTGACGCTCTTTCACGAAGAAACCTTGATTGGAAGCGCGGGCACAGTCTGGGCGAATCGCGATTTTGTGAGGGGCGAACCCGACTTCCTCGTGGCCTATGCCGACAACCTGACCGACATGGATCTCGGCGGCTTGATCCGGTTTCATCGCGCAAAGGACGCCTTCTTTACGATGGGACTGTTCGAAGCAGAGTATCCGGAGCAATGCGGCATCGCGGAGGTCGACGCGGATGGTCGCGTCCTCTCCTTCGTCGAGAAGCCTGCGAAGCCGAAGGGGCGGTTGGCGAACGGGGGGCTGTACGTTGCGAATCAGGGACTCTTTGATGTCACACCGCAGCGCGACTTCCTCGATTTCGGCTTCGATGTTCTCCCCTTGCTCGCAGGTCGCATGTTTGGCTATCCTATCCGGTCATTTTACACGGATATCGGCACGCCGGAGCGTCTGGAAAAGGCCCAGCGTGAATGGCCTGGATTGGGAACGACATGTTGATCACACAAACACCCTTGCGCGTCAGCCTGGCGGGCGGCGGCACGGATCTCGCAGCATACTACAACCAGGCAGGCGGAGCCGTCGTGGGATCGGCAATCGACAAGTATGTCTACGTCATCCTGAACCGGCGCTTCGACGAGAAGATCTATATCAGCTATTCGAGCAAGGAGATCGTCGACAGCGTGGACGAAATCCAACATGCGCTCGTGCGGGAATCGATGCGCATGACGGGTGTGGAACGCGGTGTTGAGATCGCAATCATGGCTGACATCCCATCCGAAGGATCAGGCCTCGGCTCATCGAGCAGCCTGACCGTCGGGCTGTTGAATGCCTTCTACACCTACCGTGGCGTGCAGGCACCGGCGGAGCAATTGGCGGCAGAGGCGTGCAAGATCGAAATTGAGGTTTGCGGCAAACCGATAGGGAAGCAGGACCAGTATATCGCAGCCTATGGCGGCCTGAGGTACTACCAGTTCCTGCCCGATGGAAGTGTGACGAACGAAGAGCTTCCGCTCACCGGGGCCAAGCGTCAGGAACTCGGGGCGCGGCTCCTCCTCTTCTATACGAACATCACCCGCCAGGCGGATGTGATCCTGAAGGAACAAACTCGGCGGTCGGACGAGAAACGCGCCGAACTCGACCAGTTGAAAGCCATGGCCAACGAAGTTCGCGACGCCGTGAGGCGAGGTGACCTGGATACGATCGGCCTGGTGTTACGCCGGAGCTGGGAGTTGAAGAAGGGCCTCGCTGGAGGCATTTCCAGGCCCGAAATCGACACGATGGTGGATCAGGCTGCCAGTGGAGGCGCACTGGGCTGCAAGATCTGCGGCGCGGGCGGCGGCGGATTTCTCATGACGTATTGTGCGCGGAACAGGAAATCGGACTTGCGCAAGGCCATGGCGGAGTATCGAGAGATGCCCTTCTTCCTGGAACGTTTCGGCAGCAGGGTGATTTTCAATGTGGAGGGTTACGAATGGAAATGATTCGGCAGTATCTCGATGGCATATCCGCCGCGGCGAGGGCGACACCGGTAGAGCCTCTGGTCAAATTGATCGATGCGCTCGACAAGGCCTATCGTGAGGATCGGTTTGTCTTTGTGATCGGAAATGGCGGAAGCGCGTCGAACTCATCGCACTTTGCCGAAGATCTCTGCAAAGGATGCCTGGAGGACACGGATCGCAAACGCTTTCGCGTGTTGAGCCTCACCGACAACACATCGTTCATTACCGCCATTGCGAATGACCTGGGTTATGATCGCATTTTTGAATTCCAGTTGCGCCAGTTCTCCCGCCCCGGCGATGTGCTCATTGCTATCAGCGGCTCGGGGAATAGTCCCAACGTAATCCGGGCGGCACAATACGCCCTTGATCAGGGCCTTGTGCTGGCGGGCATCACAGGTTTCGGTGGCGGCGCTTTACACAAGATGGCGCACATCGGCGTGAACGTTCCGCTCAACGATATGTGCCAGTCGGAAGCTGTCCACGCCATGCTCATGCACGTCGTGACGGAGGCGCTGCGACGACGCTGGCATCCCTCTACGCCAACGAGGCCCTGACCGCTATCGCCTCCCGAGGGATTGCATGCCTGATACTCCCGAATACTCGATCGTCATACCCTGCTTTAACGAGCGTCAGCGGCTTCCGGGCACGCTCGACTCGATCAAGGCCTACCTTGCGGAGAGGGGTGTGCAGGCCGAAGTGATCGTGGCTGACAACGGCAGTACGGATGGCACCGGGGACTGGGCACGCGGGCAGGCGAAGGCGATGCCGTACCTCCGCGTGATCGACTGCAGAACGAATCAGGGGAAGGGCTTTGCGGTTCGCGAAGGTATGCTCGCGGCCTCGGGCAGGTACCGCATTTTCATGGACGCCGACAGCGCGACACCCATCGAGGAAGCGGATCGATTCTGGGCTTTGATGAAGGAGGGAAGGGCTGATGTGGTGATCGGCTCCCGGAAGATCGGTGGTGCGAAGATCGAGGCCGCCCAGAGCGGTGCCCGACGCATGGCTGGTGACCTATTCGGACTGTGCAGCCGGCTGCTGGTCTTGACGGGAATCGCCGATACGCAATGCGGGTTCAAGGCGGTGACGGCTGTGGCCGCGGAGCAGGTGTTCAGGCCCATGACGGGGTTCACCGCGATCTTCGACGTCGAGATGCTTGTCCTTGCAGTGAAGTCAGGGTTGCGTGTTGCGGAAGTGCCGGTGCGCTGGACGCACGATGAGGATTCCCGAATCACCTACAATTTCGCGAGAACGCTGCGAATCTTCATGGAGCTGCTGGCCATCAAGTGGCGACAGCGGCTCCTGCTGCCGGCGCGAATACGTCCGATCCAGCTCTAGTCGAGTTTCTTAGGCTTCAGCGTCAAACCGATGAAGAGGTTCAGCGTGATGATCGGGACCACCAGAGGGAACAGCGCCTTGTGGGTGATCTCAAAGTACTTCTCAAGTTCCGTAATGATCTCATCCGGCCTGCTCAAATGTTCGCGCTCGATGAACCATTTGTAGGGTTGTTTGTAGCGTTTCTCAAAAATCCTCTGCGCCGAAATCCTGCGCGCGATGCCATACGCGAGCCCGCCTTCGCAGGGTATGACAACTGAAAAGACCCCGCCGTCCTTCCTGCAGAGGCGATAAGCTTCTTGAATCGCAAGGGGCAGGTTCGGGAGATGCTCCAGCACATGGATGGCGAGCACCCTGTCGAAGTGTCCGTCGGGGAATGGCATCCGCGCCTGGCAATCCGCCAGCGTCGCGTTGACATGAGGGTGCCGGCGCTTCAGCTCTTCGATCATGTTGGCGCGTATGTCGACCGCATAGTAGTTCTTCGCCTGCTCGGCGCTCAGGTTCTCATACGTGATGTGTTCGCCAAGGCCGGCGCCGATCTCCAGCGTGCTGAGGAAAGTGCGGGGGGCATTGCGTATTGCGTAGGTGTGATTGAAGTGGTCGGCCGCGCTGTAGCTCTTCGGCAGGACTTCATGCCAGTGCTTCATGAAGTCGTCGCTGATGCGTTTCTGCTCGTCCGTAAGCGGAGGAAATGTCTTGGGCCAAACGTTGGGGGCATTCATCGACGTGGGAGAATAGGCGGGCTTGCGATTGACGCAATCTCTTTCGATGACAAACCTACATTGACACGGCTTGGCCGTCTCCCCACGATGCGCAGCTTTCAGTCGATGAATACCAACGAACAACCGACGATCCGGGCGGTACCCGGTGACGTCATGACCAGTGCGCAAAAGGGCATCTTCTGGATTCTTTTGATCGCCGGTTTCCTGCTCCGCGTCATGTTCCTGGACCGGGCCTCGTATCACATTGACGAAATCAACATGATCCAGTCGGCCATCCAGGAAAAGGGGCTACTGACTGCATACTCGACCGAGCTTGACCGCTTCCTGTTCTGGCATCGGCTCCCGCTTCTTGTGATCCTGATCAAGGCGGCGATCACATGGTTTGGCTCGCCGGAAGGTTTCCCCAGCGAGTGGATAACGCGTATTCCCTTTGCGCTGTTCGGTACCCTGACCCTTCCTTTGTGCTTCTGGATAGGTCGATCGCTTGGTGGTGCAAGGCTGGGCCTCTGGGCCATGCTGCTCGTCGCGTTGAGCCCCTTTCACATCTTCTATTCTAGAGAAGCATACGACTACTCAACCACGATGTTCTTTGCGATGGCCACCATCGGCTGCGCGCTTGAATACTGGCAGCGCCGCGAGCACAGCGGTGTTCGCAGTTGGCCGATGGGACTGGCCTATGTCGTCTCGGCCATTGGCCTGCTGCATAGTCATCTGTCTGGCTTGCTCTTTCTGACCACGTGGAGCGTGATCATTGGCGTCGCGGTATTACGTCGGCACAGCCTGAAGGGCCTGTTTGATGCGAAACGCGGGATGGTCTGGATTCCCGTCCTTGCTGCCCCGTTCTTCTGCTTCCTGCCCTTTGTGTTCAAGTTGCTCGGCGGTGGATGGGTGAACCAGGAGAATCCGCTGGCGAATACCACACCAAGTCTTGTTGCGCTTCTCGGTCGTATGGGGTGGGGTGAGTCCTTCTGGTGTGTCGCGCCCTTCACGCTGTTCGTCTTCGCAGGAGCGTGGTTCGGCATTTCCAGCGCTGACCGTGCGCATCGCAACAAGGTGGTCTGGATTGTACTTCAAACCCTTGCCTACCTCGCGCTGCAGTCTTGGTTGCTTCGGGTTAGTCGATTTGAAGTTCGCTACTACTCGCCTTTGATGCCCTGCCTCATCCTCGTTGCGGCGCTCGGTCTCCATGCGATCTGGACGATGCTGCAGGGAAGGAATCTGGCGCGGACTGCAGTGGCCTATTTTGCCATCGCGGGCACACTTCTCTGCGGCTGGCTTGGCTACAATGCATGGCTTGTCATGCGGCTCGAAGCAAGGGGCGCCAACTACAAGGGCGTGGCGAAGTGGATCACGCAGAACATTCCGGAGAACGGAATCTATAGCTACTGGAATGTCTACGATGCCCGCGGAGTACCCGTGGTGTATCCGACGCCGGGTCGATACCTGTCCTATCCCGCAGCGTGGAGCACGGCGGAGGACTACAGGAACATGCAGATCCGGGAGCGGTTGACCTCGTTCTTCACCCGATTCCCGACCGCCTATTTCGTCGAGACCGCTCCGGCCGATCTTGTGGCTCCTGAACGGGCAAACGTGCAGGCGATCTCGCGCTCCGAACTCTTCCGGAACCGGATCTGGCTTTCCGACCCCGTGTATCAACGCATGGTGCAGTTGAAAACGTTGCCCCTGGGCGAGGCACAGTGGGAGTCCCCGGTAATGGACAAGTACCATATCTCGTTCAACAGACCGGAGGATATGCCCGCCCTTGCAAAGCAGCAGGGACGCACCGTCTTCCACTACTTTGGCAATGACTGGGCTTACGTGAAGGACCAGCAGATGAACGACTGGCTGGCCACGGCGCAGTCAGCAAGGCTGTTCGTCGGGAATATCGATGCGCGGCCGCAGAGCATTCGTGTGACGATGAAGGGCATGTCGCCCCCGTCCGGATGCAGGCTGAATGTGTACCTGCAGAACGGCGTGAAGTTGCTGGACAGTATGCAGATTCCCGCGGGTCTCACGGAGTTCGGCTTCGACATCCCGAACCTCGCTCCGGGCACGATCGAATTGACCCTCGACGTCCTGCCGAATCCCAATGCGATGGGGGCGCAGTTCTTTGCTTACTCCGCCGAAGCACAGCCGATCCGCTGACGGCTGCTAGCGTCGGCCTCCCTGCATCTGGAGCAGCGTTTGCCGGGCGCGCGGGTCTTGCGGAAAGAGGCGATCCAGATCGCGCAGCAACTGAATGAAGAGATCGCGCTGCCCGGTTGCGCCCGCGCTTTCAACCCCGATCCAAAGCGCGCGGTGAAGCGCGTTGGGCGTGTAATCCTTAAATGAGAGCGCAAACTGCAGGGCCTCGTTATGCCGGCCCAGATCCTTCAGGAGATTGGCAATATCCAGACGCACATCTTCGTTCTCGGGCTTCAGGGCCAGGCATTCCTGCCATGCCTGCAGCACTTTCTGTTTGTCGCCGTGGTTCGACAGCTGAATGCGTCCGAAATCGTAACGGTCGAAGAACGGCCGCTCGCTCTGGATCGTGGCAAGCAGCTGCTCTTGACCCGCCAGGGAACCGGGATCCCGCTTACCGGCCTCGTTCAGATAGCGTTCGGCGGCGCCGTACTGGAATTGCGCCGCGAGCCGGGCCGCATTGTCGACGAAGTACGGTGCCGAATTCATATAGGCCGTCACGGCGGCCTGGTCGGCCTGCGCGACGACGGTCGTGGCAAGGATCGATGCCACTTCCTGGAGTCCTAGTTCCGTGAAATGGACACCATCCTTGAAGAGCTGCAGGTCGGGCTCGTACAGCGATCGCCGCTCCTTGACAAGGCCGTCGAGGTCGACGATGTCCGCCTTCTCCTCCCGGGCGACTTTACATACGATGTCGTTATACGTCTTGCGCATGGCGGCCCAGAAGGACAGGGCGTCAGGGTACTTGTCGGCATAGATCGAGTAGAGGTCGGCATCCCAGTCTCGCGGGTTCTTGTCGAGGGTGAAGCGCGCCTTGATACTGCTCTCTGGAAGACCGTCCGGCGTGACAAGCAGGATCGGTCGAGCCCCCGCGTCGCGGCACATCCTGACGATCCGTCGCAGGTTCTTCTCGTACTCATCCGGCGGAACGCGGTGCGACTTGCGGTCGCCCTGCATCCGCTCCGCGAAGACGACCATCGCCTTGAAGAGGCGCGAACCGGACAGCCATTCCCGCATCTTCGTGCTGGATGCGCCGGGAAGCCGGTGCGTGGAATCGCGCCTGCCGTCGTGCACCCAGATGTCGTTCCAGCCGAAGAAGATCGTCACGACATCCGGCTTGAGAGGGAGAAGCGTCTGCTCAAGGACTTGGATGCCCTGGTAGGTACTGAAGGAGCCGATGCCACCGTTGATGACCTCGTAGCCGGCTCCCGGGATCGCTTGACGCAGCGTCCGATCCAGGCGTTCTGCGTAGGCCTCCTGACCGCAGGCCGTGCAGGAACAGCCCATGGTTACGATTCGCGTGACGCCGGATGCTTTGCCAGTTGGGAAGTCGGGTCCCCGGAATCCAGCGCTGTTGTAGAAGCCTGCGCCCGGGACACCTGTCCAGTAGTACGGAGGAAGCGTCCTGTAAGGCATGAAGATCTTGCGGGTTCCGTAGTACTCCTCGTGCCCTCCCGCAACGTAGAAGAGTCGCTGGCTCTGCAGGTCACCGCGCAGGAAGAGGCGTGCAGTCACTTCGCCTAAGCCCAACAGGAGAACCAACGGAACGAGCGAGAAAGTCAACTTCTTGAAAACACTTGCTTTCGGTGTGGTCGCATCGGCCATTTAATTGCTTGCCCCGTCTTGGTGTGGAATAGCAGCTAAACGATGCCATGAACATCCACGTTGAGACAATTCAGTTTGTCGCTATTCTCACGACTCCAAATGACCGACGAGCCCATACAGATTGTCATCCTGCACACGCTCTCAGATGGCTTGGAGTCTTCTTCTCGGCACATGATTCGTCGCCGGGCCTCAATCCCAGCAGCTTCAAGTGATATCCTGCATGTCGGTCGCGGCTTCGGCTCGACCGCAGTTGCGCGAGACCTGATAGAGGCATTGCCGTTCCTGTACCACGAGTTCGTCGTGCTGGATGATGAATGGGCAGGGGATATCGACCCGTATCCCATCGTCAGGAAGTTTCGCGATCTTGGTGTCCAAGCCCTCATGGCTGTCGCACCACGTGATCGAGATCCTGGACGCAGCCGCACCTGTATCGAAGGCCGCCTCGTTGTTCGCCACGCCGGGGACTTGGACAATAGGCTGGCCAATTGTCTCTATCTGGGCGTCACAGTCTTTCGGAGAACCCTGATCGAGTCCTACGCGCACCCGGGTCGAGTCATTGACATTGCTCGAGTGAGGGCTGAGACCATTGCTCGCCGCGAAATGGGTGCCTGCGTTGTCGCGCAGTCGCTTGCCAATTGACACCGCATCTTGCTACAGGAGAATGCGATATGGGGATCTGTCAACAATGGCTGCGGTAGTTTCAAATCCTTCAGGAGTCGAGTTTCGATGTCTCTGCTGCGGTTCAAACGCCGGCGTTTCGTTCCTCTCCACCGTAGCGGACTACTATCTGGCCACGGGTTTGCTGGCGAGCTATGCGAAATGCGATAGCTGCGGTCTGGTCCAGCAGCACCCGCTGCCTTTGGATGTGAGTCCCTTCTACGCGGCATATCCGGTGCATGCCTCAAAGTCGTGGTTGCATGAATTCACCCGGCGGATTGTTTTGCGGCCGGTCTACTTCGATCTCGATCGACTGCGGCCGGACATGGCGATTCTCGACTACGGGTGCGGGGATGGCTGGTTCCTCGACCACGCGCGGGGTCGCGTGGGCAGAGCCTATGGCTATGAACCCACCGAGGAACTTGCGAAAGCTGTCGCGGGCAGGGTCCGGTTTCCTGTTTATCACCGCTTCGAGGACTTGCGCGCGGACCTTTATGGGAAGCTGGATGTGATTACCATGCACTTTGTCATGGAGCACTTGACTGATTTGGCTGGAACGCTACGGCTTGTCGGCGATCTCCTGAAGCCGGGCGGAATGCTCTACGCTGTGCTGCCGAACCTTGACAGCAGGGAGTTCCGGATTTTCGGCGGAAAGTGGCACGGCTTCGATGCACCGCGGCACATCAGCTTCCCGACGGAAAGCCAGCTCGCACCCCTCATGGTGAAAGCCGGGCTGAGACTTGATAAGGTTTCGTTTGTGCCCTTTCCCAATACGATGTCGGCCAGCATCTCCATCCGCTGGACGGGCCGATATCGTCACCCTCTCTTTCTCGCGTTTCTACCATTGGCGATGATCTGGTCGCATCTGTATCCTGACGGCACACGCAGCCTCATCCTCCGGAAAACCTGATGCCACCTGAGTTGTCGAAAAGTGAAGAACAGATGTCCACCCGCATGGAGTGGGGTGTGCTTGCAGTTCTGCTTGCCGTGGCGGCATTCTTCCGGCTGTACCATCTTGCCGAGCCCGCCTTCCGCGCGGATACATACCTGTTCCTCAACATCTGCAAATCGACGCCGAACTGGACGTATATTTTCGGACACTGGCTCGAGCTCATGGGCATATCGGCCCAGCTGCCTTTCCCGCTCGCGTTCACCAAACTCTTTGTCCAGGTGACGGGCATGGAGCCCGGGCATCTCTCGATGCGACTTCCCGCGGCGTGCTGGGGCATCGCGTCGGTTGCTGCCGCATGGTGCCTGGGTCGGAGACTATCCGGCTTTCGCGGCGCGTTCACCCTGGCGGCACTCGCCGCCTTCGGTCCTTACCTCATCATGACAGCGCGCGAGGCCTATTTCTATCCACCCATGGTCTTGGGCTCCTTCCTGCTGCCGATCGCCGCGCTTGATGCGTTGCGGGGGGCGTGGCTGCGCGAAGACCGGATTTCGGGGACACGGATCGCCGCGCATCTCGCCGGCATGTTCCTGATGATCTACAGCCAGCCGTCCGGCTGGTTCTGTGCCTTTGTACTTGTGACCGTCAGTGCAGGCGCTTCGCTCTGGCAGGCCATGAAGGTCCCGGTCGTCAGGGGACGGGTGGTCGGGATGATCGCTGCGACCGCCATCATCGGACTGCCGGTGCTCTTTGCGGACTGGGGCGTATCCCAGCTGATGAAGAGTTCTTCCGCTGAAATGAGGGCGTGGGCCAGCCGCGTCTTCGGCGGAGGACCCACGCTTGTCGAGATGCTCAAGACGGCCGGGACGGCGTTCTTCCTTGGCAAGGGCTGGCTGCGCGGGGGACTCGCCGCCGCGCTCCTGGTGCTCGGCCTTGTCGGCGTCATACGGCAGCGTCGAGAGCGTCCATGGCTTCTGGTCGTGCCCGTTGTCATGGCCCTCGGCATGGGTTCGTTCCTGCTGTCGCGCGAAGCGACCGGCGCGGGATTCTATTCGCGCTATGTGCTGGCGTATCTTCCGCTCTACCTTTGCCTGATCGTCGTAGGGCTGGGGGAGCTTTCGCTTGCCGTTTCCCGCCGCGTTTCGCGTTCGCCCGTCATGCTGCAAGCCTCGATGGTGGCTGTCATCGCGGGTTTGTTGACGTATCCCGCATGGTTGTCCACGCAGCTTCGGGGCAAGCCGACGCCATACAAGGACATCGTGTCGTGGCTCGACAGGAACCTCCCGAAAGGCACGCTGGTTCTCGTTGATCGCTGGTACGAGCCGTGGAATGAGTTCGCTCTCTATCCTCCTACGAATGTCTTTGTCACATTCACCGTACCCGACGAACCCTACGACCAATTCGTGGCCAACAAGTGGCGCGATACGGCGAAAGCCTTCTTCACAAAGTACCCGGATGCGGCCTACATGGAGATTGCGCGCAACTACTGGGAGAAGCCCGGGGTAGGGCGATGGGATTGGCCGAACGAATTCTTCGACCAGCATATCGTCATATCGAACACCGCGGGCATCAAGTTGCGCGACTACGGACTGGCCAATCGCGAGGACTATTTCACGGCGACGACGAATCGCCTCCTTGTGAACATTCACTTCAATTCAGCATCGAACGCCATGCGAAATGCAGTCGCTAGCGGTCGTCCCATGCCCGTGCTCTATGGCTCGGGCTGGGGCTACTGGAAGCCGTGGCGGCAAACCGGTCGCTTCGACGACTACCGCCAGCTGGAGGACGTCGGCGTCTTGCGGCTGATCAATACAACCGGTGTGGCCAGGGACGTGCAGCTTCGTCTCCGCGCCGTCGCGGTGGGTGGCAACAAGATCGTAAACCTGGACGGACAGCAGACCGTGGAATTTACCGCGGGTCGCCCGATGGAACACACCGTCGGCCCTTTTCGCCTCGAACCCGGCGAACGGGAATTCACGCTCAGGGATCTTGTCAGGAACGAACAGACGGCCTTGATGGTCGAATCGGCGGAGCTCTTGCCCGCCGCGAAGGATTAGCAACATGAAGCGTGTATTGGTGACTGGAGTCGGTGGCTTTATCGGGTCGCACGTGGCGGAGCACTGCCTGAAGCAGGGCTTCGCAGTGGTCGGTGTCGACGACCTGTCCGGCGGCTTTGCTCGCAACGTGCCAGCCGGCGTGGATTTTCGTCAAGGATCCGTGGCCGACAAAGGCTTCGTCGCATCGCTGTGGGCCGACGGTCGCTTCGACTACGTGTACCATCTCGCCGCGTATGCCGCGGAAGGCTTGAGCCACTTTATCCGGCACTTCAACTACGAGAACAATGTCCTCGGGTCGATTCTCCTCATCAATCAGAGCGTCCTGCACGATGTGAAATGCTTCGTGTTCACGAGTTCCATCGCGGTGTACGGCACAAACCAGTTGCCGATGACGGAGTCGCTTGTTCCGCAACCCGAGGATCCGTACGGAATCGCAAAATACTCCGTCGAACTCGATCTCAAGGCGGCACATCACATGTTCGGCCTGAACCACGTGATCTTCCGTCCGCACAACGTGTATGGCGAGCGACAGAATCTCGCGGACCGGTATCGCAATGTGATTGGCATCTTCATGAACCAGGTGATGAAGGGCGAAGCCATGTCCGTATTCGGGGATGGCGCCCAGACCCGCGCCTTCAGCCACGTCGACGATGTCGCGCCGGTGATCGCCCGGGCGCCGCTGGTCGAAGCGTCTTATCAAAATGTCTTCAACGTTGGTGCGGACAAGGCGCACAGCGTCCTGGAGCTGGCGCAGGAAGTGGCCCGCGCGTTTGGCGTGACGCCGAATATTACGCATCTTCCCGCGCGCAACGAAGTCGTCCATGCCTTCGCCAGCCACGAGCGGGTGAAGCAGGTCTTCGGGGCGCAGCAACCGGTTGATCTGCGAACAGGCATCGGACGCATGGCGGAATGGGCGAAGCGTGTAGGGTCGACGACACCAGTAGAATTCAAGAACATCGAAATCCGAAAGAAGCTGCCGCCGTCCTGGGGCGGCTGACCGCTTCAGGTCTTCTTGAATAGCAGCGTCTTGACGGTGCCTTCAATGGCGCCAGCGAAATAGAGCACATCGGCAACAGGACCCAATAGAGCCGTCAGCAAGACATCGGATCGCGCGAACCTGTGCGCCAGGAATCCGTACGTGATCATCCGCAGTCCGATCCATGCGAGCGGAAGCCACCACAAGAACGGGTTGAGAGGGGGAGCGATCATGGTGAGTGGAAGCACCGCCGCGAAGAGCAACTGCCCGAAGCGGTGACGTGCGCGAAACTTCCGGTTCGGTGTCGTGTCGCCCAGGATGCCCAGGCCGTAACGGATTACGACATACGTTTGCCCGCGGGCATAGGTTCTCTGCTTTCGGAGAACCTTCCAAAGGGAATCGCTGGTTCCCGTAAACATGACGCGGAACCTGCAACTGGCGTCCTGGAGGATCTTGTAGCCCTTCTGTCGCATCTTGGCCGACAGATCCTGATCCTCCGCCGTGAGGGTAAGGTTTTCGGAGAAGAATCCAAATTGCTCGATCGCCTCCCGCCGGAATACATCGGCCTTCCCTTCGATGAAGGACAGATAATGAACGGAGCAATCGCTCCGGTCGGTCTCCACGGGCAGAAGGTTGAGGGATGCAAACAGGCGGTCGCTCAGGGCCAGCGATTCGTAGTTCTCAAAGAGGTACTGTCCGGTGGCCGCGCCGAGATTCGGGTCGGAGTCGAGATGCCTGAGCAGTTTCTCGATGTAGTCCGAATCGAGGATGCAGTCCGAGTGGAGCGTCATCACGACGGGTGCCTTCGTCCGGCGCAGGCCCTCGTTGCAGGTCTTCGCGAGCCCGAAGTTGCGCGGATTGGTCACATATTCGATCCGGTCCAGATAGGGCTTCACAGCCTCGTCAAGGCTGTCGGGGGACCTGTCGTTGACCACGATAACCTGCAACGGCTGAACCGTCTGTGCGAGCACGGCATCCAGGACTGCTGCGATGGTTCGCGCGCAACCGTAGGCGGGAATGACAACAGACACGCTTGGATTTGCGTTAGGTACGCTGTTCGACATGGCGGCAGAGAATGGCCAGCCTCACGCGTCCGGTCAAGAGCGCCGGAAGCCGTCGTGACTCCACGCTTGGCGTCTCGCGGCACGCTTGGTAGCGTCGCGGCCGACGTGGTATAGGACTCTATGGCCAAGCTTCTTACGATCGTATCGCCGTTCCTGGACGAGGAGCAGAACCTTCCGCTTATGTATGAGCGGATCGTAAAGGTCATGGAGGCCCAGCCCGAGGACTTCGAACTGATTTTTGTGGATGACGGCAGCTCGGACGGATCCGTGCCATGGGTCAAGAGCAAGGCCAAGGAAGACCCGCGCGTAAAATTGATCCGGCTGTCACGCGACTTCGGACATCAGATGGGTATCACCGCCGGGCTCGATCATGCATCCGGCGACGCTGCCGTGATCATCGACTCCGACCTGCAGGATCCGCCCGAAGTCATCGCCGAACTACTCGCGAAATGGCGGGAAGGTTACGAGATCGTCTACGCTGTCCGCAGGAGCCGGGCAGGGGAGACGTGGCTGAAAAAGGCGTCGGCCGCTGCGTTCTATCGACTGTTCCATCATCTTGCCGGGGTCAAGGTTCCGATGAACGCAGGGGAGTTCCGCCTGATCGATCGCAAGGTGGTCGATGCCCTGCGCGGCATAAGGGAGCTTCACCGGTTCCTGCGCGGGCTCACGTGCTGGACAGGGTTCAGCCAGTGCCCCGTGCTCTATGATCGGGCTGCACGTCATTCAGGCCGCACGAAATATCCGATGTGGCAACTCATCCGGCTCTCCTGGGACGCGCTGACATCATTCTCCGGCGCGCCGCTGCGCTGGATGATGGGCATTGGATTGCTCATAAGCGCCGCCGGCATGCTTTTTGCGCTTCGGGTCGTGCTCGGTAAGATGTTCGGCTGGGGCGAGTCTGTGCCAGGCTGGACCTCCATTATGGCCTTCATGCTCTTCCTCGGCGGCATCCAACTCGTCTCACTCGGATTACTAGGCCAGTACGTCAGCCGGATCTACGAAGAATCGAAGAAGCGCCCCCTGTATGTCGTGTGGGAATCGGTAGGATTCCAAGGGCAAAGTCACCCTCTGATTTAACTTGTCCACGGGACTCGCACGCGATGTTTCTGGCCGGTCTGCTGTGCTTAGCGTAGTGCGATCCCCTATAGTCCGGTAGGGGATCAATACTTACAAAAAAGGAGTGTCCCGAAGCATCTACGGGATGTAGACTTATCTATGAAATGAGACACTCGGTGATGGTGGTAGCCTGCTTTGTGCGCTTGAGTAATGAGTGTGGGCGTGGTCGTTGTTCCCTTTGATACCTTGCGTGTGTAATCTGGCAAGCCGGTTGATGATGTGGTCGGGCCGAAAGGCAAGTTGGAGGTAGCCAAATGAAGAAGATGACATCGGTTTTCATGTTCTGTATCGCCGCAACAGGGCTGTTCAATGCGCGAGGAGAATTGAATGACGGCCTTGTCGCAAGCTACCCACTTGATGGCAATGCCAACGATGTCAGCGGAAATGCCTTAAATGGTGTCCTTGCTGGGGTCTACTCTCCTACGTCTAACAGGTTCGGCGATGCGGTATCGGCATATGCATTTGACGGTGGCGCGCTTGTTGTGAGCAACTTACCCGTGAATAGCGCCCAAATGTACACGCTCGCTTTCTGGATGTACTTGGAGCGATATGACGTAGGTGCAGCAATTGGGGAGTTGTCCATTGGTACAACTTGCGGTGGCCCGCAAATGGCGCAAGTTTACTCGAATATCTATTTTCACAGCTGCGGTAGTCCTGTGAATTCCAATCAGATCATGAGCAGCGTTTCGAATCTGATCGGACGTTGGCGACATGTAGTTGCGGTCATCTCGAATAGTAGCACCAAAACGTACGCGGATGGAGTTGCGGTATCAACAGCAACAATGAGCTGGCCATTGATATCGCCAGTCAGAATGGTTTTATCTAATTCAAGGACATTGGGAGATCCTACGAAAATCAGGCTCGACGATGTCCGGGTATACAATCGTGCGTTGTCTTCGAATGAGGTGTTTTCCCTTGCCAGCTATACGGATGGAAGTTCTCGCTACGTATCACCCACGGGCGGCAATGTTCCTCCCTACACGAACTGGGCGATGGCGGCATTGAGGATACAAGATGCGGTTGATGCGGCAGCGGCTGGCGATACGGTGATCGTGACCGATGGTGTTTACAGCGCGGGCACGAAGCTGACGCCTGGCTATGCGTTGTCGAACCGGGTTGTGGCCAGCAATGCGGTTGTGATTCGAAGTGTGAACGGTCCAGCCGTGACGACCATCGATGGTCTTGGCAGCGTTCGGGGCGTGTATCTGACCGGTGCAGCGCGGCTGGAAGGCTTCACAGTTTCCGATGGCGCCACGATGACGGGTGGAACCTTCCCGCATGATCGCAACGGCGGCGGCGTTTACCTGACGGGTGGCGCATCGATCAGCAACTGCGTTCTGGAGAGCAATACGGGGCTGGAGGGCGGGGGATTGTATATTCTCACTAGCGGTTACGCCGACAACTGCCTGATCCAGAGCAACCATGCTACGGCTGGCGGTGGCGGAGTTCGCTTCTCGGATGCGGGGAACAGCGCGGTTCGCAACAGTCGTATCATCAGGAACACTTCCCCCAACGCTGGTGGTGTGCATATCTATCATTCAGGGCGACTCCAGAACTGCCTGATTGCCGACAATGTCGGATCACAGGATACGGGTGGCGTTTTCATCGACTGGGGCAGCCAGGGTGCATTCATCGAGAACTGCACAATTGCGGGAAACAGCTCGCCGATCAACGGCGGCATTGGCCACGTGATCAACGGTCCGACGGTTCGCAACTCGATAATCTTTGGCAACTCGAGCGGAAACTGGAGCGCAGGTTCCTTCTTGTACTGTGTAACCACACCAGAGCCGACTGGAGCGGGAAATTCGACCAATGATCCACTTTTTGCCGACGCAGACTACCGTATCGGTGCGAGCTCTCCCTGTGTGAACGCAGGCTCCAACGGCCTGGCAGTGGGAACGGCCGACCTGGATGGTAACGATCGCATCCTCTATGATACCGTGGACATCGGGGCCTATGAGTTTGCGGCTAGCGGCAGTGTTACAGTGAGTGCGCCGGATTCGCCCTCGGGACCTGTCACGGGGTTGGTGGGGTCGGTGCTGTCGTTCGCGACGGGCGGGTCGATCTGCTCGGATGGTGGTGCTCCGGAATACCGCTTTGACTGGGGCGATGGCAGCTACTCGACGTGGGGTTCCGGCACAGATTCACATGCATGGACCGAAGCGGGGTCGTACGTAGTCAAGGCCCAGGCTCGGTGCATCACGAATCTAGCCGCGGTTTCGAGCTGGTCTGCTGCCTTGACGGTGTCGATCACGAGCCTTCCTCCCGTATCTGGGGATCGCTACGTATCACTGTCGGGTGCTCATGCCTATCCCTTCACAAATTGGGTTACTGCGGCGACGAATATCCAGGCTGCGGTCAATGCAGCAAATCCTGGTGAGTCCGTAATTGTTACTGATGGTGTTTACAATGTCGGCATGTCCGTAACGCCCGGCTACACGCTGCCGAACCGCGTACGCGCGACCAACGGTGTCGTGATTCGAAGCGTAAACGGCCCGGCGTCGACTGTGATTGAGGGGCAGGGGCCCGAAGGCTCGTCGGCGGTGCGCGGTGTCTATCTTGCGGGTGGGGCAAGGCTCGAAGGCTTTACGATCGCGGGCGGTGGCACGTTCCTCAGCGGTACGTTCCCCTATGAGCGCAACGGCGGCGGCGTTTACCTGACGGGTGGCGCATCGATCAGCAACTGCGTAGTGAAGAACAACAGCGCCTATGAAGGCGGTGGCATCTACATTCTGTACAGCGGCTACACCTTTAACTCCGCGATTGAGAGCAACTATGCGAGCGCGGGTGGCGGCGGTGTGCGGTTCACGGATGCAGGTGCCAGCGCGGTTCGGAACAGTCGGATTGTGGGGAACACCTCGCCGAACGCAGGTGGGGTGCATATCTACCACTCGGGCCGACTGCAGAACTGTCTGATTGCCGACAATGTCGGATCACAGAATACGGGTGGCGTTTTCGTCGACTGGGGCAGCCAGGGTGCGTTTATCGAGAACTGCACTATTGCTGGAAACAGCGCGCCGGTCTACGGCGGCATTGGCCACGTGGTCAATGGTCCGACGGTTCGCAATTCGATCATCTATGGGAACTCCGGCGGGAATTGGAGTGCTGGTTCATTTTCCTACAGCGACACGACACCGCTCCCGTCAGGCGCAGGCAACATTTCCGGTGACCCGCTCTTTGCCGATGGCGCATACCGGATATCGGCGCTTTCGCCGTGCGCCAATGCCGGTCAGAACAGCTATGTGATCGGTGATGCCGATCTCGATGGAAACAGCAGAATCGTATCCGGCGTTGTGGACATGGGTGCATACGAAGTCGGGGGAGGCGGTCCCACGGTGAGTACGCCGGCTGTTCCATCGGGTGCTACAACCAGTCTCGTGTTTGCCATTGAAGAGTACTCGTCAGGCGGATCGTCAGCCAGTGACGGCAGCGCTGTGGAGTACCGATTCGATTGGGGTGATGGGGGCTATTCGTCGTGGGGTTCCTCCACCAACTCGCATGCGTGGTTGAGCTCCGGGAGCTATTCTGTGCGCGCTCAGGCCCGCTGCGTCACAAATGTCTTCGCGATGTCATCGTGGTCGGACAATCGTTTGGTAACGGTTACGTCTCCGCCACCGGTGATCCAGACACACTATGTGTCACTCACAGGGTCGTCTGTGCCTCCGTACACCAACTGGGCCACGGCGGCGACGAACATCCAGGCTGCCATCAATGTGTCCATCAGCGGGGACGCGGTCGTGGTAACGGATGGCGTCTATTCAGTGGGTGCGGCGCTGACGCCCGGTTATGGGTTGCCCAACAGAGTCGTTGCCACGAATTCAATTTCTATTCGCAGTGTCAATGGGCCAGCCTCGACAGTCATCGAGGGGCAGGGGCCCGAGGGCGCATCGGCTGTGCGCGGCGTCTACCTTGCGGGTGGGGCAAGGCTCGAAGGCTTTACGATCGCAGGCGGTGGCACGTTCCTCAGCGGTACGTTCCCCTATGAGCGCAACGGCGGCGGCGTTTACCTGACGGGTGGCGCATCGATCAGCAACTGCGTAGTGAAGAACAACAGCGCCTATGAAGGCGGTGGCATCTACATTCTGTACAGCGGCTACACCTTTAACTCCGCGATTGAGAGCAACTATGCGAGCGCGGGTGGCGGCGGTGTGCGGTTCACGGATGCAGGTGCCAGCGCGGTTCGGAACAGTCGGATTGTGGGGAACACCTCGCCGAACGCAGGTGGGGTGCATATCTACCACTCGGGCCGACTGCAGAACTGTCTGATTGCCGACAATACCGGATCGCAGAATACGGGTGGCGTATTTGTAGACTGGGGCAGTCAGGGAGCGTTTATCGAGAACTGCACGATCGCGGGAAACAGTGCGCCCGTCTATGGGGGACTGGGTTACGTGATCAACGGTGCGTCGGTTCGCAACTCGATCATCTTCGGCAACAACGGAGGGAATTGGAGCGGTGGCAACTATACGTATTGCGATACGACACCTCTTCCTGCCGGCGTCGGCAACATCTCCACAGATCCCCTGTTTGGTGACTCGCAGTACAGGCTGGCGGGAGGCTCTCCATGCATTAACGCAGGAAACAACGGGCTGGCGACGGAGCCCACCGACCTCGACGGGAATAGCCGCATTCTCAATGGAATCGTGGACATGGGGGCCTACGAGTTTGCCGGATATCCGGTCACGATAACCCCTCCGCAGGTCCCATCCGGTCCCGCCACGGGACTGGTGTATCAAACCCTCGCCTTTGCATCAAGCGGCGCGACGAGCAGTGATGGGTGTGATGTCGAGTACCGTTTCGACTGGGGCGATGGTTCGCTGTCGGATTGGGGCAGCGCCATTCGCTCAAACACTTGGACGGAGCCTGGAATCTTTGCGATTAGCGCACAGGCGCGTTGCGTGACAAATGCCGCGGCATTGTCGGCTTGGTCCGACACGATAACCCTGGTCACGGTTCAACCTCCGTCCGTTCCCACGGTTCGCTATGTGGCCAAGACGGGAACAGCAGTCCCGCCCTATACCAACTGGGCCACGGCTGCCCTTAACATCCAGGATGCAATAGCGATCAGTTCGAGTGGCGACAGCATATATGTCGACGATGGGATTTATGCCGAACGCATCAACTTCCTGGGCAAGACGATCAGTTTGGCTTCGCGTCTTGCTCTTGACGGGGACGCGTCACACGTCTCCCAGACGATCATCGACGGCGGTGATCTGGGCCGTGTGGTGACTTTCTCGGGCGGCGAGGGCCCCGATACCCTGCTTGCTGGCTTTACGATTACGAACGGTTATGCGCAAGGCGCCGCGCCTGGCGGGCACGGCGGCGGTATCGGGTGCTTCTCGGCTGAACCGCGCTTGCAGGATCTCGTGATCGCAGGCAACCGCGCCGATCAGGAGGGCGGAGGAATCTATATGGCTCATTCCTCGCCGACCCTGCGCAATGTGTCTGTCCGCGGCAATCTCGCAGCGAATGGCGGAGGAATTCGCGTGTCTTATGGGGCACCTGAAATCGCCAACATCCGCGTTGAAGAGAATAACGGCCCCGACGGCGGAGGCGGACTGCTTCTTTATCACAGCGACGCAAGTATCCGGAACTCGCTCATCAGGGCGAATGAGACATCGGGCGAGGGTGGCGGCCTCTTCTTCGATGCCTCAAGTCCATTGCTTGAGAGTGTAACGATCGTCGGGAATATCGCGCCTGCAACAAAGGGCGCGGGTCTTGCCGTCTCCTATAGCAGTCACCCGAAGTTGCTGAACTCGATCGTCTGGGGCAATGGAAGCGAAGAGGTGGCCTTCAACACGAGTTGGTTTGGCATGGCGCTGACCGTTTCATACTCGGATGTCAAAGGTGGTACGAATGGAATTCTGACTTCCGGTCTAGGCCCTGTCCATTGGCTCGACGGGAATCTGACGAATGATCCTTCGTTCGTGGGCGGCGCCGACTATCACCTGCAGCCGGGTTCCACGTGCGCGAACGCTGGAACGAATCAGGAGTGGATGGCGACGGACACCGATCTTGACGGGAACTCGCGGATCGTTGACAGCCTCGTCGATATGGGCTGCTTCGAGCTGCAAACAAATGCCATTCCTATTTCGAAGGCCAGCGTGACCTGTCACCTCGAGCCCGCAAAAGCGCGCGAGGTCGGTGCGAAGTGGCGCATCGCGGGAGAGACGGACTGGCTTGAGAGCGGAAAGACGGTCTACTTGCCGACAGGCGAGTACTCGGTCGCATTTGCAGACATACCCGCCTGGAGCGAACCAGCGGATATCGCGGTCCTGCTAGGCTCAGGATCAAACGTCATCGTCACTGGCACGTACATCCCGACGGCTTCCGACGCCACACCCCCCGTGATCGTGCACATCGCACCGCCGGACGGCCATGTTAGCAACGGAAATCAGATTCCAATGACGATCATTGCCACGGATGACGTCGCTGTCGTCAGCGTCACGGTCAATGGCAAGGCGGCTACGCACAGTGGCGGAAACACATACCACTACACCGTGACCGGCGTGCGCGGCACATACAACGTGCTAACGATCATGGCCTTCGACAGCATGGGCAACTACGCGAAACAAGTCGTCAACTACGGACAGGGCAATTCCCTTCGCCTCGTCGCAATGTGGAACGGTTATTGGAAGGTGCGAAACCCTCTTTCGAACGATGTCGCGTTTATCTGGGAAGTCGTTGGTTCGACCAACGAGAGCGGCTCCGGTGTCGCGCAGGCGAATCGCGAAAGCTTCTTCAATACAACGTTGGGGCCGAAGACCGTGGTGCTCCGCGTGGGCGGCGTCGCGGTTGATAGCGAGGAGTCAAGCGACCTTCCGCCGCCTGCTGAAATTGTCGATGAGGGTGCTCTGGATAGCGATGGGGACAGCGTCTCGAACAGGGACGAAGAGCTTGCAGGCACGGATCCGAACAGCGCGGACAGTTTCCTGAGTATGGGGCTCTCGAGCACGACAAGCGGTGGCCCCGGCTTGGGTGCCCGTCACTTGGGGACCCTGAACTCTGAACTGTCGGGCTCGGTCATCTCGTGGCAGAGCGGCGTAGACAGCGTCTACTCCGCCGAGACCTCCACGAATCTTGCGACGTGGACACCCAGCCCGGCGTTCCAGAATGTCCCCGGCACAGGGGTGACCATGGGCTACACGAACGGGTTCGGCGAAGAGAGACAGCTCTATCTCCGAATCAGGGCCACGAAAAAGCCCTGACCACCCGCCATGCAAAGACGATTCGCGGCCCGCTACGTCGTGAGTGGTCTGGTAGCATGAGGCTACAGACTTGAAACTACGCGGACGTCTGCGCAGTATGACCGGCTTGTCATCGCCTTGGAGGCGATTCGGAACCCTGTCGCGGGCAGGAACGCCCGCATATACGACGTCTCGGAAGGAAACGCATGGCACGCTTTAGAACGGAAAAAGACCAGTTCATTCTCGATTTCTGCCGTGGAAAACGCGTTCTCGATGTCGGATGCGTAAATCACAACCTTGACGCGGCGCGCTTGCCGGACTGGCGGCATGCGCAGTTGAAGAAGGTTGCCTCAAAGCTAGTCGGTTTGGATTACGAGAAGGATGTAGTGGACCAGCTGAACAAAGAGGGCTGGGATATCGTGTCGGCAGACTGCCAGACGTTTGACATTCGGGAGAAGCAGCCCGAGGGTTTTGACGTAATCCTTGCATCAGAGGTTATTGAGCACCTCATCAACCCGGGCGGATTCCTCAGTTCGGCCGCAAGGCACCTCGCCCCAGGCGGGCGCGTCCTGATAACAACTCCGCACGCGTACGGCTTTGGTTTTTTCCTCGAAGTGCTTGTGTGGGGTGAAGAACACATCAACGACGATCACACGTTGACATTCTCACGCAAGAACATGCATTGGCTCATGCGAAAGAGTGGCTTGAAGGTGGAGGAGTTTATCTGGCTGATTCAGGACACCACGAACCTGCCAATTCACACAACCTTCGGCGCTCGCATCGCCGCGAAAATCTTCTTCTGGCTGCAGTGCATCGCCGCATCCATCCGACCCGGCTTCTCGAAAGAGATGATCGTTATCTCATCCAAGCTCTAGCCCTTAACGCGGCAGACCTGTAAGGCCGGAAGAAAACGATGGCCAGCCTTGCAGGGGCGTCTCGAAGGGCAGGCGGAAATACGCCGTGCCGCGATAGTATCCCCAGTCCATGGAGCGGATGGAATACGCCTTGGACTGTAGGAGAATGAAGGCGTTCGGCACACCACCGATCATCGGTGCATCCGGTGTTCCGCGCAGCACGTTCATGGGGAGCGTTACTTCCCACGCTGGATTCATTGGACCAGGCTGATCCCACCCTGGTGAGGCGACGCGGGAGAAGGATGTACCGATTCCCGTGCCGGCAAATCCGTCGCGCGTACGCACGCCGATTTGAATCCAGGGTTCCTGCCTGACCATCTCTGCGGTACACGACAGGACGTGCGGGCCATCTGACAACTCGACGCCGGTCACGAAGAGCTGATAGGGGTGGTCACCGGCGAGTATCTGTTTGCCGTCTAGAACAAGCGACGCCTTGGCATTGGCGTTCAGACCGACAAGGGCTCTGCCGGGCCTTTCCTGGAACCAGACCAACAGCTTGGCTTGCTCCTGGGCTTCCGGACCGTGGTCACCACGAAGGAACGGCTCGTAGTCCGATGATGCGTATTCCCGTCCCAGCAAACGCTGATACTCGATCCATCGTAAACGGTAGACGCCGCATTCCGTCGCATCCGGAAACCTCTCAAGATACTCCTTGATGAGGTCTGCAGCCTTGCTGAAGTTGTTCATGCGCTCGAGTTCGACCAGCTGCAGCATGAAGGTCTGTCGGAAGTAGGTCATTTCCACGGCGGCGCGTGCCCCCGGTTCGGCTGGCACTGCGGCGACCTTCGCGGGCTCGCGCAGATACAGGTAGGAGACACTCTCGAAGTAGCCCGGGCTTACGTTCTGGTCACCGCGTTCGATGGTCATGCGGAGCGATTTGGTGAAGCGAAGCGGGTCAACGAGGTGAAATCGATACTGCCCGACACGGAAGGGAGCACGGTCGAAGATCCCATGCATGGCCGCAAAGGCAGCGCCTCTATAATACCAACCGGCGTTGAAGTAGTCCTCCAGGCCCGTACCGCGCCAAAAGGGCGTTGCACTCCCGTCTACGTAGCAGGATTCATCTCCTTCAAGAATCCACCAGTCCTGTCCCATCCCCGTGACACCCAAATAGGTTCCCACCAGCTTCCCGTCACCTTTGACGTCACAGAAGGTGTGTGGAATGCCCGGCTGTGGACCGGATCGCCTCCATTCCGCATGGAGATACCCCCACCTGTCGTCCCATGACTTTTCTGTCACGCCTTGGACCGATGCTGCAATGTCCAGCGGTGAATCGTTCTGCAGTTCGATCTGGACCGAAGTCTGGAAAGGCATTGGCATCGAAAGCACATATCCATTGGTGCCCGATCCGACTGCCAGTGCTGCGAAATGTCGCTCTCTCCAAGCATTGCAGAAGAGGCTTCCGAGAGGCACTTCCATGCTTGCGAAGCTATTCCCATTGTAGCGAACCCTCAGCAGAACGGATTGCAGCAGGCTTTCCCGGTCTGACTGCAATACGTTCGTATCGGCCGGTTGGACGCGAAGTGCCAGTCGAGTTAACACACCTGGACCAGCCTCTTCGAGCACAACGGCGGACGTCCCCGCAGGGATGGACATATGGGGTCTGTCAAAGGCTGCCTCAGGCCACTTCACCGAATCGCGCCACGCCGCTGAAACCTCGGCGACGACTTGTGAATCCTCCGCTGAACGGACTGCAGGAAATGTCTCAAGCTCCGTCGAGGACGGCATGCTCTCATAGTTGATCTGGAAGAACAGTCGGCGCGGTCCCCAGAACGGGTGTGTGGTGGGGGACCTCATCTCGATGCGGAGCGATTTCTGGTACGTGAGGGGCACAAAGCTCGAGATGCAGAGATTCATGTAGCGGGCGAGAGGTTCCACAAAAGGCTCTTGATTCCCGAAGACTTGATCGACTGCGCCCTGGATGCGGGGCTTCTTCTCGCCGTCGAAAAAGAACCGGCATTCGTGCCCTGGATCCGCGCCCGTGGTCCAGAAGCGACGAACTACGCCGGGTCCCTTGAGGTCAGCCAGCGTAACCCATCCTGGCTCCGAGCCCGGTCCCTGGAAGTTGTTGAAGTCGTCGTTGCCACCCTTCCGGTCATAGGAGGAAATCAGCTGGGTGCCAGGTACATCAAGCCGGGGGAAGTTTCCCTTGTCAGCAAGTTCCCGAACGAAGTCTCTCCACGGGCGGGCTGATGTCGACGGTTTGCCCGCGCAACTGCATAGCGCGGTCGCGACAATCACAGACGCGGCAAGACGATGGAAGGCGTTGATGAAGGTTCGCATTTTGCGAGCCTATCTGGTTGTGACATTCAGTGTAAATTGTTTTTGCCCCTTGAGGAGCGCGCCTCTACGCTTCGCAGCCATATGAAGCTAGCTTCAAGCGTTTCTTCTTTGACTGCGAAACAGGCCGTGGAGCCTGACGAACAGCGGAGTACACTGAAGGTTGTCGTATTCTTCACCGTGTTGGCTCTGCTGGTCTTTCGCGCGGTCCTTGTACCAGGGCAACTGCTCCTGACGACGGATGACAATATCGGTGCTCTTGCCTACCGTGAAAGTGCATTGCCGTTTTCGTTCCTGGGGTGGTGGTTCGACACCGTGCTGGTGGGAACTCCAGAGATCGTCAACATCTCCTGGTCGAATGTGCTGCTCTGGATCCTGCCTCTTCGGTTCTACTCGAATTGGATTCATGCCATAGATCTCTTTATTGCGAGCCTGGGTCTGTTTTCTTTTCTCCGAATGCGCGGGCTTTCCACGACCACCTCGATCATTGCGGGGATGACCTTCTGCTGGTTCGGCAGCACGTTCTTCCTTATCTATGCGGGGCATCTGGGGAAGTTTGGTGTGGTGGCGTTCGCCGGCTTGGCACTTCCGCTTATCGAGCTGGCTGTTCAGCGCAGGAGTGTAGCCTATGCGATTCTCGCCGGCGCTGCCGTGGGCTCGATGATCATTGAGCAGGCGGATGTGGGGCTGTTCTTTGCGCTCGGTATCGGGCCTTATGTCCTCTTCGCGCTATGGCGGGACCACGGGAAGGATTTCGGCACATACCTGAGGATACTTGTGCCCATGGGACTCGTTGCGGGTGCCCTTGCAGCCCGGCCCATCCTGATGGCGCAGTCCATTTACGCCCTCGACCGGAGCGATGCGGGGATTGTCGAGGAAGGCGGGGATGCCAACTGGGACTACTGTACGCAGTGGAGTTGGCCGCCGGAGGAGTCGATCGAGTTCATTGCACCCGGATACATGGGCTGGCGATCAGGTGAACCCGAAGGGCCCTATTGGGGCCGCATGGGCCGTTCGGCGGAGTGGGACAGGACGAAGCAGGGTTTCCAGAACTTCAAGTTGGAGACGCTCTACATGGGCGCCATCCCGATGGTGCTCGGTTTCCTCGCACTGTTTGCCGCGTTCTCCTCGCAGCGTGACGCCCGATTGCCGCGCCGCGAGATCCTGTTCTGGGGAGCCGTGGCCCTTGTGACCTACCTGCTGGCCCTCGGTAAATTCTTCCCGCTCTACAGGCTCTTCTACTATCTGCCCGGCATGAGCTCGATCCGCAATCCCGTGAAGTTCATGCAGGTGGCGCAGATGGCGTGGGCGATCCTCGCGGCGTATGGCGTCCACGCCCTGTTCCTCGCGGCGACTGATGAAACGAAGCGCGCGCTCCGCAAGTACGCCTACGCTGTGCTCGGCTTCGGACTCCTCCTCGCGCTCTGGGCCGCAGGACTCGCTTCATCGACGCCCGAGGCGGTCGGTCGCTTCAACCGCGAGGGCTGGGGGCAGGCAGCTCCTGTCATCGTCAGCAACATGGTGGGTGGGCTCACCCACGGGGCTGTGTTGACGCTGTTCGCCGGCGCTTTCATCGTGATCATGCTCTCGCTTGGCAGCCGCAGCGGTAGCGTCCGCACCTTTGCGCCCTGGGTCTGTGCCGTGGTGATGGCGTTGGACCTGCTCGTGGTGAGCCGCCACTACGTGAAGACGATGGAGGCGAAGGGGTTCATCGACGAGAACGAGGTGGTGAAGACCCTCGCGGCCCAGCGTGATCACGGACGCCCCTATCTGCTGCAGCAGAGCGGCTTCTACAATCTCTGGCTGACCTATCTATTCCCGTATCACCAATTGCCGGCTTTCAATGTGACGCAGATGCGCATGCCGGATGACTATAAGCAGTTCCTCGGCGCGATGCAGAATCAGCCCGAACGTATGTGGCCGCTCTGCGCCGTGAGCCACCTTGTCGGCCCCGGCCAGATTCTCCAGCAGGTTGGTGCGGACCCGCGCTTCAAGGGACTCTATACGCCTGTCCTCGCGTTTAATGTCACCGGTACGCCCGGCGGGGGTGTGAACGTAATCCCCGCGACGGAGCGTCAGCCAGGCCAGCACGGCATCCTCCGCAGCGCTGCGCCGCCGGGCCGCTTCCGGTTGATCGCGGGTTGGGATGTCGCGGAGGACTCAGAGGCGTTGCGACGACTCACCGACGCTACCATGCCGCTTTTCGAGAAGGTCACTGTGTCCCCGACCACCAGCGAGGGACTTCCGGTCGGGAACGGCTTGGGACCTGCGGGCACGGTAACCGTCAAAGCCTATCGGCCGGGCCGTGTGGTGCTCGGCGTTTCTGCCGACCGCCCGGCCATGCTGCGCATCGCCGACAAGTTCAGCCCGGATTGGAAAGCAAGGGTGGATGGCGTGGAAACGGCCGTGCGTCGCTGCGATTATCTCTTCCAAGGGGTCTACGTGGACGCCGGTCTCCACGAAGTCATTCTCCACTACGCGCCGAGCCGGGTGTCCCTGATTCCGCAAGCCGCAGGCCTTACAGCCTGCCTCTTCGCCCTCGTCGGGATCGCAGGCCAGCGCCGGCGGGCAGTCTAGGCCGAAGGATTCACCGCATAGGACCCGGAGAAGACAGATTCAATTTGGAACTCATGGACTCGGGAACCGGAAACGAATCCGGCCTCTTCTGATTTCGTGAGTTCCTGAAAAGCTTCTTCACCGCGTCCTCTGCGACTCTGCGGTTAGTTCAATGTCCGGCGTAGAGGCGTTGCAAGCGACGCCCCTATAGGACCTCGGAAGAGAAGACGGCGACGGTGCGGCCCAGCACCTGGACGGAGCGGTGGCCCTTTTCCCAGGTTAGCTTCTCGTCCTGTGTCACAAATTCCAGATGCCAGGGTTTGCCGGGGTGATCCGGCAGGTTGAACTTTTCCGTGTTCTGGTCTGCGTTGAAAATCAGGAACAGGCTCGGGGCGTCATGCGTCGCGCCGGAGAGGCTGGCATGACCGTCAATGAAGCAGGCGAGTGAAAGTCCGCCATTCCAGTCCGGATCGTTGCCGTGCGGGCCGAACCAGCGGATGTCTGCTTTGCCACCGGAGCCCTGACTATTGCCGGTGAAGAACAAATGACGGCGCAGGGTGGGGTGCTGGCGCCGGAATGCGATAAGGAACCGCGTGAATTCGAGCAGGTTGTTGTGCTTCAGCGCGAGCGACCAATCGACCCATGACGTCTCGTTGTCCTGGCAGTACGCATTGTTGTTCCCGCCCTGTGAGCGCGAAAATTCATCACCTGCCAGCAGCATCGGAACGCCCTGCGCGAGGAAGAGCGTGGCCAGGAGATTCTTCTGCTGGCGATACCGGATGGTGTTGATCGCATGGTCGTTCGTGACCCCTTCCGCGCCGTGGTTCGCGCTGAAGTTCTGGTTGTCGCCGTCGCGATTGCCCTCGTTGTTCGCCTCGTTGTGCTTCACGGCGTAGGAGACGAGGTCGTTGAGCGTGAAGCCATCGTGGCTGGTGACGAAATTGATGCTCTTCAGCGGCGTTTGACCGTTCTTGTTGTAGAGATCGGAGCTGCCGCAGATGCGTGTCGCAAAGGCTCCCATCGTGCCGCGTTCGCCAGACCAGAACCGGCGCACGTCGTCGCGGAATCGTCCGTTCCATTCCGACCAGCGCTCGCTGGGGAAGGAGCCCACCTGGTACGTGCCGGCGGCGTCCCATGCCTCGGCGATGATCTTCGTGTGGCGCAAGGCGGGGTCCTCGGCGATGTGCTCGACGATGGGCGGATTCGGCAGCAGCTCGCCATTCCGGCCGCGCGTGAGGACGGAGGCGAGGTCGAAACGGAATCCGTCCACATGCATGTGAAGCACCCAGTAGCGCAGGCAGTCGAGGATGAAGTCGCGGACAATCGGGTGGTTGCTGTTCACCGTGTTCCCGCAGCCGGAGTAATTGACGTAGTGCTTACCCTTCTCGTCCATCATGTAGTAGATGGAGTTGTCGATGCCGCGGAAGGAGTAGGTCGGCCCGCCATCGCCGCCCTCGGCGGTGTGGTTGAAGACGACGTCCATGATCACTTCGATGCCTGCGCGGTGTAGCGCCATGACGAGCTTCTTGAACTCGCGCACCTGCTGGCCCGGCGCATTGTCGGCATAGCGTCCGTTCGGCGCGAAGAAGGCGAGGGTGCTGTAGCCCCAGAAGTTGCGCAGGTGTGTCCGCTTGATGTTCTCCTGGTAGTACTCGAGCTCGTTGAACTCCTGGATCGGCAGCAGCTCCACCGCCGTGACGCCGAGCTTCACGAGGTAGGGGATCTTGTCGCGGAAGCCGCGGAACGTGCCCGGCATACTCACGCGCGACGAGGCGTGGGCGGTGTAGCCGCGCAGATGCGCTTCATAGATCACCGTTTCGCTGAGCGGAATGTTCGGCATGTGATCGCCGGTCCAGTCGAACTCGTCGTTGACGATGATGCCCTTGGGGAAGGCTGGGCCGCTCTTGACGTGGAAGCCGGGTTCAAGGCCCGCATTGTCGCCCCATCCTCCGGGACGCGAGACCGCGAGGGCATACGGATCGAGCACCCATTGGTCGGGATCGAAGTAGTTCTTGTGGCCCTTGGGCGCCTGGCCCTCGAGGCGGTACAGGTAGAACTGGCCGGCTTTCACCCGCCGCAGATGGATGTGCCAGACATCGCCGATGCGGTTCTGGCGCGGAGTCAGTTCGAATTCCTCAATCGGCGCGGCCGCGTCCGCCTGGTCAAAGATCATCAGCCAGACGCGCGTGGCGGACCGCGAGAAGAGCGTGAACTGCACGCCGTCCTTCACCACATGCGCACCGTAAGGAACAGGAATCGGTACGCTTGGACGAAGGTGGCCGTTGCGCTGGGCGCTGGATGGGGATTCGGTCGGGGCAGTGGGCTGATTCATGGATGGGGAGGGGGACAACAAATCATTCTTTGGGCCGGCCCATCACGGAGTATTTCACGCGCTGGCCGAAGGTCTTGAAAACACGAAAGACACGCGAGTCGGAGGAGTGGCGGCGACGGCGTACGCGCTTGACGACTCCGTGGTGTTCGCTGGCCCAGGACGGGGAGGAATCCGAATGCGTACGACGCGCGGTCGCAATGGCGGTCTCCGGCGACTGGCTGGCGACGACTTTCACCACGGTATCCACGGCCTTCGCGATTCCGCTGGTGATCGATTCGCTGAAGCCGGCGACGTCCTGGACGCCTATCGGCGCGGAATGGCGGATGCGGAGGCGAAGCGTCGGCAAGGCATCGTTGACGAGGCATTCCTTTGTTTCGGTAAGACAGGGGACGGCTTGCGCTTCCAGTTCGGCAATGGCGCCTTCGCTGGTCCACGGGGTCAACGCTTCGCAACGCTGGATCGCGGCCTCGCCGACCGTCCGGGTCAGCCAGATCGAGGTAAGCGCCTGGCCGAGATCGTCGATCGCGTTGCCCATCGGCGGACTGTTGGCATAGACGCCCTCGAAAAGACGCTGGCCGAGCTTGAAGAAGTTGCCTTCGGTGATGACGCGGAATACGTCGCGCAGGACGATGTAGTACTCGAAGAGAGCGGGCCGTGCCACGTAGAGGTCCACGATGCGGGTGACCATGACCACCTGCGAGTAGAGCACCACGAACGGATTGATCACGGGGAACGGTGGTTCGACGGCGTATTCGACCACGGATTTCATCCTGTCGCGAATGTAGAGATGGGCATTCGCGCGCAGGACATCATGGATTTCGCCGATATACTTGTCTTCCGCCTTCTCAACGAGACGTGCAAGGTCCTCCCGCAATGGGTGGTGGCCGAGGGTTTCTTCGACGTCGTACGCGCTCTGGCGAAGGCTCTTCCGCGCTTCCGAATCCAGGTGATCCAGGCGCGACATGCGCTTCAGGACGGCAACCAGGTACTTGCACTGCGCCTTGTAGTCCCTGAAGTCCCATGCTGTCCCGGGCATCCACGGCGCCTTGAGGGTATTGCGATCCGCGAGGTAAGCCAGAAGCCGGATCGCCACATAGATGGCGAGAACAGCCATCATTCCGGCATAGACGTAGACGAAAACGGGATTTGCCCTGTGGAGGAGGAGCCCGATGCGCACGAATTCGACCAGCACCATCGCGATGACAATAATCGCCACAACGCGGGCTGCGTTACGCAGGAACCGCAGCAACTGGTACACAGCGGGTGTGGGGGACATGTTGAAAGGCTACGAGCCGCGTTGGGGTGACTCAAGACTTTTCCCAGCCGAGGCCCTGCGAAGGATGTCGAGACAGGCGCTCCGTCCGGGCAGGACTATATCGAGGTGATAGACGAGAAACGCGCCGAGGATCTCATTCATTTCGTCCGCCTGGCGCGGCGTGACAACGGTCGTCGCCGCGGCACGCGCCGTCTTTGATCGCTGCCAGCCGGCAAGAATGGCGAGCACATCAGGCGCGATGGAGATGGAGTCCACGGTGGAGTTCCCGGCGCAGGCTGAGCAGAGAGTGCCTCCACGCGACAGCGAGAAGCGAGCGCGCCCGGTGGCCGGCAAAAGGTCCTTCCCGCAGCCGAGGCACGTCTTCAAGCGAGGCGCGAGACCGAGCAGGGTGAGCAACTGGATCTCAAACCACGGCAGGAGTCCGTTCTTCGATCCATTGGCTTGGAGGAAATCGAGCGTGTCCGCCAGATGCGTGTAGACCTCTTCCTGCGGTGAGTCCTCGTGCATGACGCGCTGGGTGAGATCGGATGCATAGGAAGCAATGGCGCACGCTTTCCAATCGGAGCGCAGCCGGTTCCTCATCGTGATCGGGGCGCACTCGCGCGCGATGCGTAGGCCGCTCCGGTCGCGAACGTAATAGAGCAACTCGCAGGTGTAGAAAAGATCGTACTGGCCGAGAAACGCGCTCTTGGGCCGCTGCGCCCCCTTGATGATCGTGGTAATGCGCCCGTGCGACGGCGTAGTCCATGTGACAATACGCGACGTCTCCGAAAACGCCTCCATCCGCACCGCAATAGCCTCTGTCTTTTCAATCATGGATAAGCGATGAAGAGCTTCTGCCCACGGAACACACGGACAGCGAGGGAACTTTCCGATTTCCGATTTTAGATTTGCGATTGCCTGAGCTTTCAGCCCCCCAAGAGTCTCTTCGTCCTTCCGTGTATTCCGTGTGTTCCGTGGGCAAAGCATCTTCTCAAATCTTCCCTTCCGCCTTCGCTTCGCGAAGCCACTTCATTTCCCGGCGGCGCATCCGGTCGCGGTTGGTCCGCTTTGTGTCATCGGCTCCCGTCAGGTGATCGATGCCGTGGGCGATGTAGAGGGCGAGTTCGGGGGCCGTGCCCTTGCGGCGCTTTCCTTCCCGCACAGCACAGTCGGCGTTGACGAAGACTTCGCCTTGCCAGCGGGGATCGCCGGGAATGGGGGCGTAGGTCATCGTGATGACGTCGGTCGTGTGGTCCTTCTCAAACACTTCGCGATTCTTTGCGGTCATCGCGGCGTCATCGAGGAGGGTGACGGTGATGCTGGACCAGGCGCGATCCTTCTGAAGCGATGCCCGTTCGGTTAGCCAGCGCGCGAGCGACGCGAGGGCCCGGCTTGATGCGCGATAGGCGCGCTGCTCGTTGCGGACGACGATCTTCATTTCCGCTGCGCTTCGTCGCGTCCGACGCGATAGGCCTGGATGATGCGCTGCACCATCGGGTGACGCACCACGTCGGCGTCGCTCATCTCAATGATCGCGATGCCTTCGATGTTGCCCAGCGTGCGCTTGGCTTCGAGGAGGCCGGAGAGCTTGTTCGGCGGCAGATCCACTTGTGTCAGGTCGCCGGTGATGACGCATTTGGAATCGAATCCCATGCGCGTCAGGAACATCTTCATCTGCTCCGGCGTCGTGTTCTGCGCCTCGTCGAGAACGACGAAGGCGTGGTTCAGCGTGCGTCCGCGCATGTAGGCGAGGGGGGCCACCTCGATGACGCCACGGCTCATGTGACGCTCGATGTCGTCGGGTCCCATCATGTCGTACATCGCGTCGTAGAGCGGACGCAGGTAAGGCAGCACCTTGTCCTGGAAGTCGCCGGGGAGGTAGCCGAGTTTTTCGCCGGCTTCGACGGCCGGCCGGGTCAGGATGATGCGACTGACGTCGCCGCGGAGAAGGTGAGCGACCGCCATCGCCATGGCGAGGTAGGTCTTGCCGGTGCCGGCCGGGCCGATGCCGAAAACGAAATCCTTTTGCCGGATCGATTCGAGGTAGAGGAGCTGGCCGAAGGTACGGGCGAAAATCGGCGGCTTGCCTTGTCCCACCTCAATCCGGTCCGCATACAGGCGTTCGAGCGCGTCCTCGCGTCCATCCTGAAACGCCCTCAGTGCAAAAAGCACCCCATGCTCGCGCAGCACCACGCCTTGGTTTCGGGCCAGCCGGAGCAGGTCGAAGAACCGGTTTGCCTTCTCCACAGGCTCAGCCTCGCCTTCCAGGCGCACCCACGTGTCGCGGGCTGTGATGTGGATGCCGAAAGCCTTTTCAATGCGGGGAAGCAGATCGCCGCGCTTGCCGGAGATATCCTGCGCCTCGCGCGGATTGTCGAAATGAAGTGTCTTTTCCGTCATACAGTAACCGGCTCAAACAATAGCGCGATCAGCCCCACGGTCAAATGCCCCGTGGGGTGATCTCGTGCTCTCGATAGAACATCGAGCGACGCTCTGAAATGCCTCACCGCGGTGACCCGGGAACACGCTGCGGTGTGTCGGGAGCTCGCTGTTCTTGCAAAAGTACTCGCTGCGATGAGCAGGAACAGCGCTGTTCCGACCCGGAACAACGCTGTTCTGTCGAAAAGCAGCGTGTCCTGACACGGAACAGCGCTGATCTGTCCCGGAACAGCACTGTTCTTGCCCGGAGCAGGCTGTTCCCGCGCAGAACAGCAGACTCCCCGGTCAGAACAGCCGTGAGATGACACAAAACAGCGAGGAGGAAACCTTCCGCAACGGATACTCCGACCGTCCTTTCCAATCCTTGGAAGCCCTCATCGCGCACCTTTCCAAGGATTGGAAACTCCTGGCCCTCGTCTGTGGCCGGGGTCGCCGACCCCGGACCCGTTCGCATCAATCGTCCGCCACCCGCTTCGCAATCTTCTTGTGCATCTGGGAGGCAAAGTTGAATCGAAGACCCATGATATACCGCACAGAACGGAACTGTGGGTCAAGCACGCGCACGGAAACTCACGACGCTAATCCATCCCGCTGGTCACTTTACCCAAAGGCATCGCCCTGCTAGGCTTGGGCCCACGAACCGGACGAATTTTTGCTCACTTTCGACAAATCAAGGCGCGTCGCCAGCAAAAGTGTCATGCGGTAGATTAGACGTTGGCCGAAATGGATACGATGATGTCTTATCCTGAGAATGCGGACGGAGATGCACTCAGACGTGTGGCGGGTGACGGGTCCGACATGACCAAACCGATGCTGGTCGACTTCATGGTTGCTGTGCCAGATGAAAGGACAGGTCGACAATTCGCTGAACGGGTTAGGACACTCGGATTCGAACCCAAAGTCGAACGCGACTCTGAATCGCAAACCTGGACATGCTACTGTTCGAAACAAATGGTCCCCGCGTATGAGGCAATTATCTTGGCACAAGATGACCTCGACGAGATGGCAAAACCATTCGGAGGCTATTCGGACGGTTGGGGAACTCTGGGAAACAAGGCAGGGGATGGCCAACCACACGCCGGTGGATAGCTTCGGTCCGCGGCGGACCTCGCATCCACAGCGTGAACGTTCGACCGCGAGGTGATGCATATGAGCACTCAAGCGATTTTGATTCTGTCGATCCTTCTGGCCTGCTCAGCCGTCGCGATGATCTTGTTCCCTCTACGGATCCGCATGCTGATGGAGTGGTGGATAAGGTACTGGGAATACGAGCAGCCCACGCGCGAATGGTACACGGAGAAATGGACACCCAACTACATTCGAGCCTTCGGGTTCATTTACCTCATAACGGCTGTGATGTTGGTGGTCGTCATGCTGCGAATCCGATGATGCAATGAACTACGGCGAACGACCTGTCGGGAAGCACCTGTCATGAAGAACACGAATGTCTCGCGGATAAGGAGGGCGAGCAGGGCGCTGCTTGAGCGTGGCGAGGCCGGCTCCATTCCGAACTACTTCTCCCCTGAATACGTGGCGCATGTGACGGGAAAGGATTTGTCGGGCGGACACGAGTTGATTCGGCAGGTGGTCACCCTGTACCACAACGCCTTCTCAAACATCACGATGACCTTCGACATTCTGGTGGAACTGGGTGACCGAGTGGCCTGGCAGAGAACGATCCGGGCCACGCACCGTGGCCCGTTCAAGGGGTTCCCGCCTTCGAATCGCCGAGTCGTGTGGCGGGAGATGATTACGAGTAGATTCAAAGACAACCTGATCGTGGAGGAGTGGTTCATCACCGATCTCGCAGAACAACTCTTGCTTGCTCGGAGGAAGAAAAGGACCTGAAGCGTTTCAACAACGCGCTGCGCCATGAAGGGTGTCAGGTCTTGAAGTACGACATACGCCGCATGACCTGTCGGGGATCTTGACGGGCGTGGGTCGGACCCCGACATCCTCATCGCCGTTGAATTCTGGTTCGTCGGATTGCTAAAGTCCGCGGTGGCGGTTCACGGCTTTCGTCCTTCACCGCTTCAAGAGGCTCGTGGGCAAACTGGAGAAAGGAAGCTGGCATGTTGCATGAATTCAGGACTTCACTTCTATCCCGCCGCGAAGCACTGGCGCGTTTGCTCGGTGCCATCGCAGCGGTCATTCCCAATGCGCCAAGGATGAACGGGCGCGCGGAAGCTGCGGAGCTTGCCGGTGGTCTCGATGGAAAGCTGATCCTGCCAGACAACCCGCGCTTCGGCTCCGCGCTGGATCGACTCTTGTGGAACGGGCGCAAGCCAAAGCGTGTCCCGGACGTCATTGTGCAGGCGGGTTCGGTTGATGACGTGCGGGCCGCAGTCGACTATGCACGCAAGGAGGGGATGAGGGTGTCGGTGCGCAGCGGCGGGCACCACATGAGCGGCACGGCCGTGCGCAACGGCGGCATGCTGATCGACGTAGGCGCATTGCGCGACGTGAAGATCGATAGCGCGGTCAAGTCCGTTGTCGCAGGGCCAGGTATCCAGAACCGAGAGCTGGCTGCACAACTGGCGGAGCAGGGGCTCGCTTTCCCATGCGGCCATTGCCCGACGGTGACCATCGGGGGCTATCTCCTCGGGGGTGGGTTCGGCTGGAATGCCGGCGCTTGGGGCGTGGCCTGCTGGAACGTGACTGCAGTGGATATCGTGACGGCCGACGGTCAACTGCTCCATGCCGACGAACGGGAGAATGCAGACCTCTTCTGGGCTGCGCGTGGCGGCGGGCCCGGCTTCTTTGGCGTTGTGGTCGCGTACCACCTCCGTGCATACGATTTGCCGGCTGCGATCGAGACGACCACGCTCGTTTATCCGCTCGAAAAGACGGAGGAAATTGTGCGCTGGATGGCAGGCGCCGTCGCGACATTGCGCACGAATGTCGAGGCAACCATGACTTTTGCCGCCGGGCCGGAGGGCGCGCAGGTGTGCGTGGTTATGGCCACGGCCTTTTCGACGACGCATGATGAAGCGGTCGAAGCTCTCAGGGCTTTCGCTACGTGTCCCGTGGAGGGAATTCTCCAAAAGAAGATGAATGAGGCCACGCCCCTTGACACGCTCTTTGACCTGATCGACAGCAGTTTCAAACCGGGCCTGCGCTATGCATCGGACACGCTGTGGCTGGCTGGCAATCCCGACGAGTTGTTCAAGACGGCCGCCGGGCAGTACCGGCAATCGCCGTCGAGCAAAGCGCTCATGATTGGCGTGGTCATGCCGCCGCCTCCTCCCGATGCGCCACCTCTTCCGAACTGTGCGTTCTCCGTAGTCGGCCCGGTCTATCTTAATACGTATGCGATCTGGGACGACGAGACGGCGGATGGCGCGAACCTGGACTGGCTTCGCAAGACCAGCGCGGCCTTTGCGGGAGCGACCATCGGACACTATGTCGGAGAAGCAGACCTTGACGCCGACGCGTCGCGCACGCGCCGTTCCTTCAGCGATACCAGTTGGGAGCAGCTTGGGAAACTGCGACAGAAATATGATCCCGATGGTTTGTTCCACGCGCCCGGTGCATGACCGGCTGCAGCGCGCCAGCTCGAACGTGGTGACGCCCCGTTTGATGCGGCAGTGTCGCATCATCATTGCGCGACCGCGGTGAGGCGCGGCAAGCGACTCTCACGTGGCAGCCTGCGGTGAATGATACAGGGGGGATCGTGTTGGAAGGCTTGACGCCGGGGGCGGACTACAGGGCAGGAGGGCGCTGGTCGACGTTCCAAAGATAGGAAAGAGGACTACGGATAATGACGAGCGGATGATTGAGATTACGATTACGATTGAGAATTTGACGAGGATCATGCAGGGCGGCGGAGGACCCAGATGTCCTGTTCGATGCTGTTGGGGAGGGGGCTGGGGAGGTGTTCGATAACTTCGAAGGGGCCGGCGAAGGATTCGCGCACGTATTTCGGGCTGTGGAAGGCGGCGAACCATTTGCGGCCTTCGCGGACGCCGCCGCGGACGACAAGGCGTCCGGCGTCATAGGTCGTGCGTTCGTCATCCAGTAGATGCCGTTCGCGGTAGAAGTCGCCGTGCAACGTGGCGATGAGGATGCCGCCGGGACGCAGGACGCGGAATAATTCGTCGCGCCATGCCTTGTGCATCGCCTCGGAAAGATGCGTGAAGACGGATAGCGCGTAGACCAGTGCGACGCTTCCGCTTTCGATGGCGAGCGGGGGCTCAAGGCCATTCTCGATGAACTCAATCCCGGGCACGGCCTTTCGGCACCACGCGATCGTGTCGGGATTGTAGTCCGTGCCGATGACGCGGTGTCCGGGCGAAAGCGGCATGTGACGGATCACGCGGGCCGGTCCGCAGCCCCACTCCAGGATGCTCGTGGGGGGCTGCCCGAGGACCTTCGTTGCAAGCCCGTGGATGTATGCCGCGTGGGCTTGGCCGCCTTCGTGATAGACCGAATACTGTACGTGGCCGTAGGCGTCATACATAAGAGACAGAGGCGGAAGGGCCAGGGTGGGATGCTCCGCGATGAATGCACGGTTGGCATTTTGCGCCGACAGCGTGCAGGCGCCGAACTTTGCGGTGTCGTAAAGCTGCAGCAGTCCCGTGGCGCGCAGGGCACGCACGACATGCTCTCGGAACATCGAATGGGAAGCGGTCGGGTTCACTCGTGACAAGGTAGCTTGCGGACTCTACCGTCAGCAAGAGTGAGAATGCTTCGACCCATCATCCGGATGTTCTGTGGCCTGCTCGTCGCGGCTGGCATCGCGCGCGCCGGGGAAGATGCGCCGGTCTACCGGATGAAGGCGTGGCTTGATGTGTCGGACCGTGAGCTCTCCGCCCTGGGCAGGCAGGTGCTCGAGTCGGGTGGCACCGCGTGGTTTCACGCGGAGGGTGACCGCACGATCTGTCACGGCGCATCGATCCGGAGCGTCGATGCCGCGGCGCAGGCAGCGGGATTCGCCGTGGACGAGATCGGCCGCAAGCTCTACCTGCCGGCGCGCACACAGAAGATCCACGTCTTTCTCATCGACGACGAGAAGCAGTGGGAGAAGTTGATTCAGAAGCACGGGTTTCGTCCGGATGGGCTGGCGATGCAGTTGGGCAGGGAGCTCTTCGTATTGACGGCCAGGGCAGACGGGGACATGGCGCGGCGCGTGGTGCACGAGCTGGTTCATGTCCGCGTGCGCGAGTTGTGCGCGGACAACCTGCCGCTTTGGCTGGACGAAGGAACAGCGCTCTACCTGGGGAATGAGGTCGAGAGGGAGTTCCTGGAGAAGCAGGGAGAGGACGCGGACAAGTCGTTCAGCCGCGGTGAAGTGCGGGCGATGTCGCTCAAGCAGGCAGAGCGGCAGAACGCGTATCCACCCGATACGTATCAGGCCCGGGCGTTTTATGCGACAACCGAGGCCGTCGTGGCGTGGACCGTTCAACAACTGGGCGAAGAAGTGTTCCCGGACGTGATTCGCGCGGCCTGCGACGGACGGGACATTGATTTCTTGAGCCTTTTGTCGGATCGTTTCGGAGTTACAACGGAGCAATCTCGAAAGCTGCATCGCATGCTGGATGGCATGGTGACGTACAGGCGGGCAAGCAACGATCATGGCGACAAGTAGCAAGAAGGCGGAAACAGCGAAGACGGTCTTTCTCGTCTTCGGGGACGATGCCGACCAGGTGTCCACCTCGTGCCGGGAGCTTGTGAATTCTCTGTGTCCGCAGGACCAGCAGTCGCTGAGCCTGGATGTCATCGATGGGGCCGTGGACACCGTGGACGAGGCCGTCAATGCCGTGTCCAAGACGCTTCTCGCCGTCCAGACCGTCGGCTTCTTCGGCGCCGGCAAGACGATCTGGCTGAAGGACGCCAGCTTCCTCAGCAGCGGCGAGCCGGGAAAGTACGAGGAAGTAAAAAAGAAGGTCGGCGAGCTGGTCGATGAGATCAAGCGCGGCGTCATGGATGGACAGAAGCTCGTCATCAGTTCGCCCGCGGTGGACAAACGTTCCGCGTTCTACAAGGCCTGCCAGACCGCTGCCGAGGTGCGCGAATTCAGTGTGCCCGACAAGGCTCGCGAGGCGGACGCGTTCACGAGGGAAGCACTGGCCGACCTGATTCAGCAGCACGGCTTGCGGATGGAGGAGTCGGCCCGTCAGGCGCTCGTGGCGCGGGTTGGGCCGGACATCAGGATGCTTCGACAGGAGGTCGAGAAGCTCGATCTGTATGTACAGAAGCGCCGCGACGTGACCCTGCAGGATGTGCTCACGATGGTCGCCCCGACGCGCGAGATTCCGCCGTGGGAGTTGGCGCAGTTTGTCGGCGAGCGAAACCTGCGCGAAGCCTTGAAGCAGTTGCGGTTGTTGCTGGCGCAGCGACAGCATCCCATCCTGATGCTCACATTCCTCGAGAAGAGCGCGCGCGAATGGTTGATTATCAAGGACTGCATCCAGCGGCGCTGGATGCGTCCGCCCGCGCGCTACGGCAACCCGGAGTGGAGCGATGACCCTGCGGTGGATCGGATGCTGTCGATGCTTGATCCCGATCCGCGCAAGATGCATCCATTCCGCGTGACGAAAGCCGCCGAGATCGCTGCAAAGTTCTCGATGCAGGAACTGCTCTCGCTCAAGAACGACATCCTGTCACTGCAAGAGCAGGTGCGATCCAGCTCGGTTCCGCCGGAGCTACTCCTTGAACTCGCGATCATTCGCTGGCTCAAGCCACAGCGCAAATCGGCGGAGGCGGCATGAAGCTGCGGTGGCTGGTCCTCGTCCTCGTGATCATCACCAGCGCGGGGCCTGCACGTGCGGAGGGCGAGCAGCCGACGAATCTCTGGTTTCAGGTCGGCGAGGAACAGATTTACGACATCGAGTGGGGCTTCCTCGACATCGGACAAACGCACGTCACGACGTCGTGGGAGGAATTCGAAGGCCGCAAGGTCATCGCCATCCGCTTCCGCACGAAGACCTACGGCCTCATGGATTCGATCTATCCCGTGAACGACCTGCTCGAGAGCCTGGTTGATCCAGAGACCTTCCTACCGTTGCGGTTTGTGAAGAAGCTGAGTGAGGGAAAGTACAGGGCGGACGAGGTCACGCTCTTTGACCACGCGAACAAGATCGCGAAATGGGAATCCCACAAGAGCGGCAAGAAGAAGGAATTTGCGATCGCGGAGGACACGCGCGACATCATTTCACTCATGTACTACCTCCGGAAGGATGGCTTTAACGTCGGCGGGACGACGGTCCATCGCATCATGGCCGACGAGAAACTGTACGAGGTGTTCGTGAAGCCGAAGAAGATCGAGACGGTGAAGCTCGACCGCTTCGGCAAGATTGAGACCATTCGCGTTGAGCCCGAAGCGGCCTTTCAGGGCCTGTTTGTCCGCAAGGGCAAGGTCACGTTCTGGGTAAGCCAGGATGAGCGCCGCCTGTGTGCGCGCATGATGGCCGAGGTGCCGGTCGCCAATATCCGCCTGAGCTTGAACAAGGTGCTCGGTCCGGGCGACGACCTGTGGGTCAAGCCCGTGAAGGATCGGGATTGACGCAAGCGGCTGGGAATCCAAGAGTAAGGCCCATTCAGGTGTCCTTATGAATCTTGACCGCGTACGCGACATACTCCGCCGCTGCAGGAAGCAGCGCATTCTGGTGGTGGGCGACCTCATGCTCGACCGCTACATCCACGGGTCGGTCAGCCGCATCTCGCCCGAAGCACCCGTGCCGGTGGTCCATGTCGATCGCGAACGGGCCGTTCCCGGCGGATCTTCCAACGTCGCGCTGAACCTTCGCGCGCTCGGCGGCGGCGCCTCCGTGTGCGGCGTGATCGGACGCGATGACGCGGGGACGGAACTCACTTCCATCCTCAAGCAGAATGGCATCCGCACGGCAGGCGTGACGGTGCTCCAGGACATTCCGACGATCGTGAAGTCCCGGGTGCTGGCCGACCGGCAACAGATCGTCCGAATCGACTGGGAGAAGTCGTGGTCGTTCAACCGCGCTTCCCGTGCGGCATTTGCGCGCAAGGTCGATGCCGAGGTGCGGAAGTGCTCCGGCGTGATCATCGAGGACTATGGCAAAGGGGTTGTCCAACAGTTCGTGGTCGACACGGTCCTGAAAGCTGCGCGCCGGAAGCGAATCCCTGTCGGCCTCGACCCGAAAGATAACGAACGGCTGCGCGTCGGCGGCATCACGGTCGCCACGCCGAACCGCAAGGAAGCGTTCGTGGGCGCTGGTCGCGATGAAACGCGGCCCGAAGCGAATCCGCTTAAGGACAAAGCGCTGCTTGAAGTCGGGCGCATTCTCCTCAAGCGATGGAAGCCGGACTTCCTCGCGATCACGCTCGGTCCCCACGGTATGCTGCTTGTCTCCGACAAAGAAAAGCCGCGCCACGTTCCAACTCGGGCGCGTGAGGTGTACGATGTCAGCGGAGCAGGGGACACCGTCATCGCGACCTGTGTCCTCGCCCTCGCCGCCGGGGCCGACCACGTCGAAGCCGCCGAGATCGCAAACTACGCCGCCGGCGTAGTCGTCGGCAAACTCGGCACCGCAACCTGCACGCAGGAAGAATTGATCGCCTACATCGCGTCCATGGTCTAGGTCACCATGTCCATCATCGGCATTATTCCAGCGCGATACGGGTCCACGCGGCTTCCCGGGAAAAGTCTCATCACGCTCTGCGGCAAGCCGCTGATTCAGTGGGTCTATGAGCGGGCGCGCAAGGCAACGGTGTTGGACGACCTGGTCGTGGCGACCGATGACGAACGCATACGGTCTGTCGTTCAGGGATTCGGGGGCAAGGCGGTGATGACGCGGTCGGATCATCCGACGGGGACCGATCGCATCGCCGAGGCCTTGGGGCAGGTACCCGCCGATGTCGTTATCAATGTGCAGGGCGATGAGCCGTTGATTGATCCCGCTCTGATCGATTCGCTCGGCAGGAAGATGAAGAGCGACATGTCGTGGGACATGGCCACGGCGGCAACGCCGCTTTCTGATCCGAAGGACCTCGCGAATCCCGCGGTCGTCAAAGTGGTATGGGATCAATCCGGTCGCGCGATGTACTTCTCGCGTTCGTTGATTCCACACGTGCGGGATCCGGGAGCGAACGCGAGTGGACTGCACTGGCGCCATATCGGCATTTATGCCTACCGGGCCTCCTTCCTCCGCACGCTGGTGAAGACGCCGCCGTGTCCGCTGGAAGAAGCGGAGAAGCTTGAGCAGCTCCGCGCCCTCTATCTGGGTGCGCGCATGTTCGTGGCGCAGACGAAGGATTTCGGGCTTGGCGTCGATACACCGGATGACGTGCCCAAGGCGGAAGCTGCTCTCCGCGCCGCGGGCCTTGTCGGACCGTGAGAGCGCACGTCCTTCAACATGTGCCTTTCGAGGGTCCGGGCAGCATGATCCCGTGGCTGATGGAGGCCGGTTACACCATCACCGCCACGCGCTTCTTTGAATGGCCGCAACTTCCTGAACTTCGCGACGTTGATCTCGTGATCGCGATGGGCGGTCCCATGAGCGTGAACGACGAAGTCGAGTTGCCCTGGCTTGTGGACGAGAAGCGGTTCGTGCGGCAGGCCATTGAAGCAGGGACGCCCGTCCTTGGGGTGTGCCTTGGCGCCCAACTCATCGCCAGCGCCATGGGTGCGCGCGTGTATCCGAATGTGAAGAAGGAGATCGGCTGGTTTCCCGTACGCGGGCTTCATGCGTCTTCCCGCGACGTATTCACCTTCCCGGAATCCGTTGAAGTCTTCCACTGGCATGGTGAGACCTTTGACCTTCCCGATGGGGCAATTCTGCTGGCCGAAAACGATGCCTGCCGGAACCAGGCCTTCCAGCTTGGCGGCACGGCCATCGGCCTTCAGTTTCACCTTGAAACGACGCCTCAAACCGCCGCGGATCTTGTGCGCCATTGCGGGCATGAACTTGTGCCGGACACTTACGTGCAGGCCGGGCCGGACATCCTTTCCGCCTCCATGCATAAGTACAACACCATCAACGGCCTCATGGGGAAGGTTCTTTCCTTCCTGACGAGGACACCGAAAGGGCTCGGCCAAGATTGACGCGTCCTCGGTCGCGTGATACTTGGAACGCATGCGTTGCAAACATTTTCTTGCCCTGACCGTCTGTGCAGCCGCCCTCGGAACGATGGCGGGCTGCGGCGGCGCCGGAGCGCTCGACAACCGGGACGAGCGCGACCCCATATATCGCAAGGCGCAGGAGCGCCTGCGCGAGACGGACTACGACGCCGCGATTGAGCTCTACAACAAGGCCCTGGAGCGGAAGCCCGGCCTTGCCATGGCCCACCTCGAACTTGGTTTCATCTATGATGAGCACAAGGAAGACTACGTGCGGGCCATCTATCACTACCAGCGATACCTTGAGATGAGGCCGACGGCGGAGAAGGCGACCCTCGTCAAGGACTTGATCCAGCACGCGCGGCTCTCCTTTGCGGCGTCGCTTCCGGACCGTCCCAACGAAGCCGTGCAGCAGATCGCATTGCTGAAGCGTGAAGTCGAGACGCTGCAGCAGCAGCTCACGAACCAGCAGGCAACCCGCGCCGTGTCGCCGCCTGTGCCTCCGGCAACCTCGGCCCAGGCAGCGCCTCCCGCCACAACGGCCGTCGAGCGCGATACGACGCTTCCGCCGCCGAAGCCTGCCGAGCCCGTGCTTGTGAAGACCTACGTGGTTCAGGCGGGCGACACGCTGTCGCGTGTCGCCACGCGTGTCTATGGCGACGCGTCAAAATGGGAAGTGATTTACAAGGCCAATCGAGGTATTCTGACGACCCCACAAAGTTTGAAAGTGGGACAGACGTTGACCATTCCCTCGACGTAGCGATTACAGGAGGTTGATATGTCCGGTACGGATTTCTTTGACGATGACCTGGTGCGGCAGCGCGACAATGCGAAGCGGCTTCGCATGGCTCCCGGTGACGAGCCGGTGGAAACGCTCGGCGAGCAGGGCGCGCGTGACGAAGTGCCTGTCCGCCCCGTGTCGGACTTCAACCTGACCCGCATGGCGAAACACAAAGCCGAGGCGTCCGAGCAGACCACGGCGGCCCAGCAGGAACTCGACCGCCTGAAGAAGCGCCAGGAGCAGCTTGAGCAGGAGAAGCGCCAGTTCGAAGAGCTGCAGCGGAAGCACGAGGATTACGAGCGCGGCAAGCGTGAGATCGTCGAACACCTGAAGCGCAGCCTTGTGACCCTGGAACGCCAGGAAGTCGAAAGCCAGCGCATGGTCGAGATGCTCAGCTCCACGCGTAAGCGGTTCAAGTCGATGCTGTCCGATATCGATGAGATCAAGGAAGATGAGTGGCCCGAGGAGGAGATTCGCGACAACCTCGTCCGCAGCCTCGGCATCATCGAAGAGACGCGGATGGAGTACAACAAGTCGCTCGCCAAGATCGAAGCCGTGAAAGGCGAGACGAAGACGGCCCCGCCGTCCGGCGCCGCCGCCCCGACGGTTATGTTTGAAGATCACGGCTACGCGCACGAGTCCGAGAAGACGTTCGGCTACTGGCTGAAGGTTGGTGTTGGCGTGACGCTCCCGCTGGTAATCACCTTGCTCCTTATCGCGATCGTGTACTACGTCGCGCACGTGAATGCCCTGATCTAGCGAGCACGGAGAAGCATGCCGGAAAACAAGAAGAACCCGCTGTACGAGCGCAGGCTTCGCGAGCTGCAGGAGCAGTCGTCGCTGATCGAGAAGGATATTCGCAGCCTGCAGCGCGTCCTGAAGAAGCCCGGCGCCGGTGAAATGCCCACGCTGGTGTCGTCAGCGTATGACGCGCCGAAGACATCGGACGCTCCGCCGGCAGTTCAGTCGACGCCTGCGACGGCGAGTCGTGATGTGACCGCTTCGACCGACAGCGCGCGCCGCGCCTTGGAGAAGACGTTTGCCGGCAGGACAAACCGCACGCCGCCGCCGACGGGCGAACTGTTTGCGCCCGAAGAGTTGGGAACGGTAGCAGAGACGCAGCGGCCACTGTCCGTTGATACGAAACGTCGCGTTGTTCCCAACACCGAGCGCTTCGCCAGTTACCTGTCGAGCGGCAGCTTCGGAAAATCGCGCCCGCTGACCCATGAGCGCAAGATCCAGCGAAACAAGGCGATCATCATGGCCGTCGTCGTCCTGTTGATCGGCTTCATGCTTTTCCGCGCGATCATGTGATGCCATGGCCTTTCCGCAGGCAACTCCATGAAGATCGCCCTCGCATGTGGTGGAACCGGCGGACACATCTTCCCCGGGCTGGCCACCGCAGAAGCCCTGGTTCGCCGCGGCCATGACGTGACGCTCTGGCTGGCCGGCAAGGACGTTGAGGCGTCGGCCGTAAAGGGCTGGTCAGGCCCTGTCATCACCGTGCGCTCCCAAGGACTGCCCACAGGGCTGGGCATCAAGGTGATTTCGTCGACGTATTCCATGATCCAGGCATCCCGCGCCTGCCGTGCGATCATGCGGAAGGAGAATCCGGACGTGCTGCTCGCGATGGGAAGCTATGCGTCCGTGGGGCCGGTCTCCGCCGCGATGAAGCTGAAGATTCCGTTCGTCCTGCATGAATCGAACGCAATTCCTGGAAGAGCCGTCTCGCTGTTCTCGCGTTGGGCCGCGGCGACGGGCGTGTGCTTCGATGAGTCGCGCTTCTACCTTCGCGGACGCCGAATCGAACTGACCGGGATGCCCCTGCGCCGAGATCTCGAGGAACGCGCGATGAAGCATCAATGGGATCCGTCGCGTGATCCCGCACTTTCACTCCTCGTCATGGGCGGTAGCCGTGGTGCCCACGCATTGAACGAGATCGTCACAAAGGCTGTGTGCGAGGCGCATCGTCGCGGGCATCTCCTGAAGGTGAAGCACCTGGCGGGCACCAGGGATGTGGACCACGTCCGGCAGGTCTATTCCGAAGCTGGCGTACCGCACGAGGTGTTTAGCTTTGTGCATGACATGGCCTCCGTTTACGAAACAACCGATGTAGCGATTTGCCGGGCGGGGGCGGCAACCTGCGCCGAGCTGTCGGCGTTCGGAATTCCATCGCTTCTCGTTCCGTATCCGTCTGCCGTCCGCAATCACCAGATGCTGAATGCCCGCGCGATGGAGAAAGTCGGCGCGGCCGATGTGATACCGGAGCGCGACTTGAACGCTGAGTGGCTTGTCGGTTACCTCGCCAATAGTGCACGTTCTGGTGCGCGACTGCAGCGGTTGCATGACGCAGCCAGGGCGCGGGCCACGAAGAGCGGTGCGGATGCCTTGGCGGAGCTCGTTGAGAAGACAGGGGCGGAGCACTATGCAGGGGTCGTCTGATCTGGCGGTGCTTCGCGCCGAGGTGGGCGAGGTCCACGCCCTGCTGTCAGCCCGCAATGGACATATCCACATGCTTGGCATCGGCGGTGTCGGCATGGCCGGTGTCGCGGTGCACCTCCAGGGTCGCGGTTTCAAAGTGTCCGGCTGCGACGCCACGCTCGGGAGCGTGACCCATTGGCTCGGAGAGCGCGGGATTCCGGTCGCTGTCGGCCACGATGCGAGCCATCTCGCCGCTGACGTGGCCTGGTGTGTCCGAAGTCCCGCGGTTCGCAACGATGAGCCGGAGGTGAAGGCCGCGATGGGGCGGGGGCTCAGGGTCTTTCGTCGCGGCGTGGTCCTGCCTGCCTTGTTACGGGATGCAAATGCCGTCGCCGTGTCCGGAACCCACGGCAAGACCACCACGACAACGATGATCGCGCACCTCCTGAGGACGTGCGGTGTCGATGCATCCTACGCGGTAGGCGGAGAAGCGGACGCCTTGGGCGGCGTTTCTGTCGCTGGAAAGGACCGTGCCTTTGTCGTGGAAGCGGACGAAAGCGACGGCACGCTGGCGCTGTACGAGCCGGAAATCGCCGTCATCACCAACATGGAATTGGACCATGTCGACTATTTCCGGGACATGCAGGCGCTCCGCGATTGCTTTGCGACGTTCGCGGGCCAGACGCGACGCCGCGTGATCTGCGGGGCGGATGACCCGGAATCCTTTGCGTTATCGCGCCGCCTTCACCATGCGCTTACGTTCGGAATGGACGAACGATCCGATATGCGAGGAGTGGTCCGGAGTGAGGATGCCGGGGGCATTCGGTTTGAAGTCCAGTTCCGCGGCGCGGTGCTGGGGTCCGTCTCCTTGCCTGTGCCCGGCCGTCACAACGTGCTCAATGCGCTTGCCGCGCTCGTCGTGGGTACGGAGTTGGGACTGCGGTTCGATGCCATGGCCGCGGCCCTGGCGTCATTCTCCAACGCGAGGCGACGCTTCGAGAAGATCGCGGAGCAGTTCGGTGTACTCGTGATTTCCGACTACGCCCATCATCCCACAGAGATCCGCGCCCTGATGACACAAGCCGTCCTGCTCGGGCGTCGGCTCGTGGCCGTATTTCAGCCCCACCGATATTCTCGAACACTGGCGCTGGGCGATGCCTTTGCGCGTTCTTTCCGCGGCGTACAGGAACTCCTCCTTGTGCCGGTCTATGCCGCATCGGAACCCGAGATAAAGGGTGGAACGTCGCGTGACCTGATGAAATACTTCGAACGCGCTGGCGAGACGCCCGCACGGTATGCGGACTCGCTGGACGAGGCATGGGATTGGATCAGGTCTACCGTTGAGCCGGGTGATGTCCTTTTGATTGTCGGCGCCGGTGATGTCGAGAAGCTGGCTTTCCGGGCAAAGGCTGCCTTGACGAGTGGAACTCTTTTTTCGGGATGACGCATATGCAAAAGAAGTTTGAGCGGGTGGTGGTGTTGAAGGGTGGGCCGTCTTCGGAGCGCGAGGTGTCGCTGCGATCCGGCGCGGCCATAGCGAACGGGCTCCGGTCCATCGGGTATAGCGTCACGGAAGTGGATATGACCTCGCGCACGCTTGATCTACCGACGGAGACCGACGCCGTGTTCATTGCGTTGCATGGCACATTCGGGGAGGACGGGGAACTGCAGCAGATCCTGGAGGAGCGAGGCGTTCCGTACACGGGTTCCGGCGTGGAGGGAAGCCGGACGGCCTTTGACAAGGTGGCAAGCAAACGGCTCTTTGAGAAGCATGGGATACCGACGGCACGCTACGAGGTCTTGAAGGCGGGGGAACCCCGCACGCTATCGCTTCCAGTGGTCGTGAAGCCGCCGCGCGAGGGTTCGAGCGTCGGCGTCAGCAAAGTCACGAAGGAAGAAGAATGGCCTGCCGCACTGGAGACAGCGCTGGCCTTGAACGACGAGGCGCTCGTTGAAGCGTACATCGAAGGACGGGAGTTGACGGTGGGTGTGGTGGGGAACCAGGTGCTTCCCGTGATTGAGATCAGGGCCCCGGACGGCTCCTATAGTTACACAGCCAAATATACGAAGGGCATGACCGAGTATCTCGTGCCGGCGCCGCTGACGCCCGAAGAGACCAGGCTTTGCCAGGAGATCGCGTGGGCCACGTTTGAGGTCCTGGGCTGTCGCGGGATGGGGCGCGTGGATATCCGGCTGACCGATGACGGTGAGCCGTTTGTGCTGGAGATCAACACGATTCCGGGGTTCACGGAGACAAGTCTTTTGCCGAAAGCCGCGCGTGCGGCAGGCATCGAGTTTCCGCAACTTTGTGAGATGATCCTAAATCTTGCTGGACTCGACGCACGCGTGTGATAGACGAAGTGCTTTCACGGCACACAATCCGTGGCGGGGAGGATTGCTTCGATCATGTGGTTTCGAGACGACGAGTCCATGTCCGGTAAACGACGCAAGGCGTATCGCGCGCATGACCGTCAGGAAATCCTCCGCGTACAGGCTCGCTCTGCCGGAGCGGGCCGCGATCGTGCCCACAAGCTGGGGGCCATTGCCCTTCTCATCATCGCTCTCGCCGGCGTCGTCTGGGCCGGCATGGTCGGCGTGAACGCGATGAACAATTGGATGTTCGCCGAGAACGAGTATTTCCAAATCAGGCATCTCGACATCGAGTCAAACGGCCGCCTGCAGCCCTCGAACATCCGCGAGTACGCGCGGCTCAGCGAGGGCCTGAATCTTTTCGCTGTCGATATCAACCAGGTCCGGTCTGACCTGGAGAGCGTGCCGCTGGTCCGGCATGCCGAGGTGCGGCGGAAGCTGCCCGACACGCTGGTGGTACGTGTGACGGAGCGCAGCGCGATTGCGCGCATCAAGCAGCCGGACTGGCCCGCGGATCTTTCGGTGGATCGCGAGGGTTACATCCTGGGTGTGGCTTCCCGCACGACGGTGCTTCCTGCGATCAGCGGGATCCGCGAGAAGGGCTTGTCACCGGGCAGCCAGATCAAGGACCCCGCCGTTGGCGACGCCTTGCTGGCGATCGAGATTACGCAGAGCCCCGGCATCGGGCAGATCTACCAGTTCGCGACGCTCGATGTTTCGCATCCCGAGTATATCGAGGCACGGCTTTCCACGGGACAGCGCGCGCTGATCTCGCGAGAGAATTTGAGGGTGAAGCTGGAGGCCCTTGCCGAGATCGCGCGACAGCGTCGCGACTCGGGCACGACCTGGGCCGTGGCGGACCTCACGGTTGATCGAAACTTTCCCGTTCAGTAGAAGATCCTTCCCATGATCCAACGACACATGGACGACGAACCCGTCGTCGCGCTGGAAATCGGCACAACGAAGGTCAGGGCGCTGGTGGCGCGGCCGCGTGACGACAATCACCTCTTTATCACCGGCCTCGGCGAATGTGCCTCGCGCGGCATCCGCAAAAGCGAGATTGTCGATTTCGAAAATGCCGTCGCCAGCGTGCGAATCGCGCTCCAGAACGCGGAGGAGAACAGCAATACGACCATCAGCGAGGTGTACCTTCTCGTTTCGGGTGGTCATCTCCAGAGCACGGTGAACCGCGGCAGCATTCCGATCCTCCACGAGCCGCACGAGATTGCCCGCGAGGACATGGACCACGTGATGAGCACGGCGCGCACGGTCAACCTGCCGTCGGACCGCGCCATCCTGCACACGATCTGCCAGCACTATTACGTCGATGACCAGGCCGGCGTGGTGAATCCGATCGGCCTCGAAGGCTCACGCCTTTCGCTCGACATGCTCATCCTGCACGGCGTTCGTGCGCGGATGAAGAACCTTGTGCGCGTGGCGAGCAGCGTATCGGTCGATGTTCGCGATGTCTCCTTTACGGGCCTGTGCTCCGGTCTTGCCGTCCTGGATCCTGAGCAGAAGGAAAACGGCGTCCTCGTGATCGACCTCGGCGGAGGCACGGTCAGCTATCTGGCATACGCAGGCGGGGCAATCGCCGCGGCGGGTTGCCTTGGCGTTGGCGGTGATCACGTCACAAACGACCTCGCGCGCGGCTTGCGGATACCGCAGCCGCAAGCTGAGACGCTGAAGGAGCAATACGGGGCGGCCATCCTCGACGCCGCAGCGCGGGGACAGAAGATCGAGTTGCTGGGCGAAACCGGATCCCTCCGGCGCATGGTTCGGCTCGGTGATGTGCAGACCATCACGAGCTACCGCGCGGAAGAAATCCTGAACATGGTGCGCCAGCAGATTGAGCAGACCGGAAAACGCGACCTGCTGCATCACCTTGGCTCCGGTATCGTGCTGACCGGAGGCGGAGCGTACCTCAAGGGGATGACGGTCCTCTGTGAAAAGACGTTCGGCTTGCCCTGCGAGCTGGGCAAGCCGCGTGATATCAGCGGCCTTACCCTTGGCGCGGAAGGCGCCCAGTATGCGGCACCGATCGGCATGCTTCGCTACGCGGTACGTACAGCGCAAAGGGATGAACCCCAGACGCCGATCGGCGCGCTGATCCGGAAGTTGCTTGGACGGTAAGGAGAAGACCATGCCCGGTCCCGAAACACCTGATCGACTGTTCCACGTTTCCAGTGTCACACCGCGCTGCCGCATCCTTGTGCTTGGCCTTGGCGGGGCGGGCTGCAATACCGTCGCGCGCATGTCTGAGACGTGGAAGCAGGGCCCGCCCGTCATCGCGATGAATACGGACTCGCAGGCCCTTTCCGCGTGCACTGCACAGCGGTGTATCCCGATCGGCAAGGAAACCACGCACGGACTTGGTGCGGCCGGCGAAGTCATGGTGGGTCGCTTGGCGGCCGAGGAGAGCCTTGAGGCAATCCAGGAGCTTCTCGCTTCGGTGGATCTCCTCTTTCTCGTCACCGGGCTTGGCGGAGGAACGGGAACAGGTGCGGGACCTGTCGTGGTGGATGCCGCCCGGAAGCTGGGCATCCTGACCCTTTGCTTTGTGACAATGCCCTTTCCGTTTGAAGGCGACCGCCGCAGGCGGGTGGCAGAAGAAGGCCTCAAGAGCCTGCAGAAAGTCGCAGATGTCGTGGTTTGTCTCCCGAATGCCCGATTGATCGAAGTCGTGGATCAGCAGGCTGGCGTAGAAGAGGCCTTCCGCACCGCCGATGAGATGCTGGGAAAGGGGATCCATGGCTTGTGGCGGCTGCTGTCACAGGCCGGCGTGATCAACCTCGACTTCGCCGACGTTCGCACGCTTGCTGAGCGGAGCGGGGGCGTGTGTGCTTATGCGTACAGCGAGGCGACGGGTTCCGCGCGCGGGTCCGTGGTGCTGCAGCAGCTCCTCGAGAATCCATTACTGGAGAAGGGACGCCTCCTCGCGGAGGCATCCGGTGTGCTTGTAAATATCACGGGCGGACCGGATCTGACGCTTGCGGATATGCAAGGACTCACAGGCCAGATCCAGAGCATGGTCCGGCCGGGCTGCCACTTCTTTTTCGGCGCCATCATCGATCCGGCGTTCCGCGACCGCATCTCAGTCACCGTGCTCGTGTCCGAGAACTGGCTTGAAAACAAGCGTGCCGCAGCGCCGAAGACCAAGGGTTCCGAGCCTGCGGAGCCGCTGCTCGACGGCATCGCAACCGCCGTGCCCCGAAGTGGCAAGGCTTCAGGAGAGCAGGGTGAACTCGTCTTTGAGCGCTTCGACAAGGACCGCTTCAAAGGCGTCGAGCCCACGGTCTACAAAGGCGAGGACCTGGACATACCGACATTCATGCGACGGGGCGTCCGCCTGTCGTTCGAGCACTAGTTGGAACGGGTGCCAGCGACCGCCATCAGGCTTTCCCGCATGCCAAAAATCGTATCGACAAGGCCTGCAAAGCCTTGTACGAAACGCGGTCATTTTTAACCAGGAGTACCCATTCGCATGAACTTCTCCCGCGCCGCCGGCGTTCTTTGTCACACCACGTCTCTCCCCGGCCCGTATGGAATCGGGGAGATGGGTCCTCACGCCTATGCTTGGGTCGATAAACTCGTCGAAATGGGCATGCATCTCTGGCAGATCCTGCCGAACGGGGTGACGGGATACGGGGATTCGCCGTACCAGTGCTTCTCGACATTTGCGGGCAACCCGCTCTGGATCAGCTTCGACCTGCTGGTTGATGATGGCCTGTTGAACCGCTCGCGCCTGGCGCGGTTCCCGAAGTTCGACGACTACCTGGTGGACTACGGCAACGTGATTCCGGCGCGCAAGGCAGTCCTCAAGACCGTATGCCGCACCTTCGACAGTCATGCCTCAGCGCAGCAGAAGGCGGAATTCGAGGCATTCTGCGAAGCCCAGAAGGCGTGGCTGGAAGACTTCGCCCTGTTCATGGCGTTGAAGGAAGCGCACGAGTTGCATCCCTGGCACACATGGGAGCCTGGCCTCGTTCGCCGTGACCCGCATGCGATGGCCCTTGCTCGCGAGCGTCATGCGACGATGATTCGTTACACCAAGATCCAGCAATACCTTTTCGACAGCCAGTGGAAGCGTCTTCGCGCCTATGCGAACAGCAAGGGCGTCAAGCTGGTCGGTGACATTCCGATCTTTGTCGCGCACGACAGCGCCGATGTCTGGGCGCGGCCGGAACTCTTCTACATCGAGACCGATGGAACGTGCAGCGTCGTGGCGGGTGTGCCGCCGGACTACTTCAGTGCCACAGGCCAGCTTTGGGGCAATCCGCTCTACCGCTGGAACAAGCACAAGGAAACGGGCTACGCGTGGTGGATCGACCGCATGCGCCATGTCCTCGCCAGCGTGGACATTGTTCGCATCGACCATTTCCGCGGTTTCGAAGCGTACTGGGAAATCCCCGGTAACGCGGAGACGGCAATCAACGGCAAGTGGGTCAAGGGTCCGGAGGCCGACCTGTTCGTGGCGCTTGAGAGGGCGCTCGGCAAGATGCCGATCATTGCCGAGGACCTTGGCATCATTACGCCTCCGGTCGAGGCCCTGCGCGACCATTTCCACTTCCCGGGCATGCGCGTCCTTCAGTTCGCGTTTGGAAACGATGCAAAGGCGGCGGACTACAAACCGGAGAGCTACCCGACCAACTGCTGCGTCTACACCGGTACCCATGACAACGACACAACGGTCGGCTGGTTCAACAGCCAGGCCGGGGCAGGGACGACGCGGAGTCAAGCGGACATCGACAAGGAGCGTCGCCAGATCCTCGATTATCTTGGCACGGATGGATCGCAGATCCACTGGGACATGATCGCGCTGGCGTTCCGCTCGAACGCCAATACGGCGGTCGTGCCGCTCCAGGATGTCATGGGACTTGGTACTGAAGCGCGCATGAATGTTCCCGGGACAACCAGCAACAACTGGCGCTGGCGCTTCACGTGGGACATGTTGACTCCCGACATGGTGAAGCTCATGCGTCATCTCGCGGAACAGTCGCGACGCGTCTAGCAGTCGTCCTTGCTTTACAAAGTGTGTTGACTGAGGCGACAGTGATGTCGTGTTTCAGGAGCACCCACGCGAAAAGCCATGGCTGGCCTGGTTGGTATTCGGGCTGTGGAGCGTATTCATCATCGTTATCGCGCCGCTCACGCGCCCGCTGCTGCGTGAACTGGCCGACGCCACGGACAAGCGGGTCCTGATCTATATCACCGTCGTGGTCACCGTCATCGCGGCGGCCGTGGCCATCCGACTGAACGTCCTCCAGCAAGGACGATTGTCCAAATCGCGTCTGACAGCTCTCGTATTCATTGTAGGTCTTTTCGCCTACTTCAGCCTGTTCAAGATCAAGTCGCCGCAGGAGTCGCTTCATTTCCTTGAGTACGGCTTCCTTGGCCTCGTGACTTTCCGGGCGTTCAGCCACAGAATCCACAACGTACTCATCTATCCCTGCACCGTGCTGCTGTGCTCATGCATCGGGACGTACGACGAAATCCTCCAGTGGGTGAACGCGACGCGCATCTATGACCTGCGCGACATCGGATGGAACGCCACGGCGGCGTGCCTATCTCAGCTCGCCATCGCGCTCGGTGTGCGCCCTCCGTTCATCCGACTCCGGACGGATCGCGCATCGTGTCGGATCCTGGCCGGTCTCATCGCCTTGCACACAGCGCTCTTCATGGCCTGCCTTTCGAACACGCCTCAAGCCATCGCCTGGTATACGCAGAAATTCCCGCCGCTGGATTACCTCGCCGATAACAACAACGTCATGACGGAGTACGGCTATAAGCTGCATGACGATGACATTGGCACCTTCTACTCCCGGTTTACGCGAGACCAGGTGATCGCGATGGACCAGGCACGCGCCGCGGAGGTGGGACTGCTGCTCGCGGAGAACATCAAATCAAGGGATTACGATGGGTTCCTCCGGCGCTATACACCGGCGGTCGATGCATTTGCGCGCGAATGCCGTGTGCGCCTCTACCGCAGGGACCACTACTACCTTGCGTCGTTCAAACACGGCGCGACGAATGAGATGTACAAGTTCCACATGATGGTGGCCTATAAGGAGAACCAGATCCTTGAACGGTATTTCTCGAACACACTGGCCGCTGCGGGCGCTGTATTCGCGCCTCACTCGCGGAAGCAAATCCGGGACGGCATGAAGAGCGATGACCACTACGTGAGCCCGGTGGGGGAACACCTGATCACGGTGATGTCGGAAGCAGTCCTCGTCGGATTGCTGGCCACACTCCTCGTCCTGTCAGTCACCGCATGGTGGAAGTTGCGTCCGCCACACGCCGCCCATGCTTGATCTTCCACCGCGCGAGAACAGGACGGCCTCGTGGCTATTCGTTGCCATCTGGACGCTGGTCATTTACGTCACGATATTCTTCGGTCGCGAGATTCAGCGCTTTGTCTATGCGACATGGGGCCGGGATGCGTTTCTCATCTTCGTTGTCGTCAGCATCGCGGCCGGGATTGCATTGGCCTTCAGGTCGTTGCGTGCAGGCGGCGGTGGAAACTTCAGGAATATCCTTTCGCTGGCTGCCGTCGCGTGCGCGTACGGCGCGGGGACGTATCACCTTCGACATAACCCGGAAGAAGCTGTGCATTTCGTAGAGTACGGCGTGTTGAGCCTGCTTCTCTATCGCGCACTCATACACCGCAATCGAAATGTGCTGGTCTTCGTTGCTGCTTCGTTCGCATGTGCCAGCCTTGGGGCGATCGATGAGATGATCCAGTGGCTTGTGCCGCGGCGGTTCTTTGACTTCCGGGACATCTGGGTCAATGTCGCGGGAGGCGTCCTCATGCAGCTTGCCCTCGCACTGGGCCTCCGCCCGAAATGCGGGGGAAGTCCTGTGACTGTCCAGTCAATCCGTACAACGGCCCGCTTGGGCATGGTCTTCTTCGCCATCCTCCTTGCGTTCAGTTCGAATACCCTCCAACGGCAGGATCAATGCGCGAAGACCCAATGGCTTCCGGCGTGGCTGAAGGTCGCCGATGGCGACTTGATGGCGGAATATGGCTACAGGCATCGCATCGATGGAGCTGCATTTTCATCACGATTGAGCCTGGAGCAGATCCGGCAGGAAGACGGACGCGAACCCGCGTGGAGAGGTGAACTTCTCAACCAGCACCAGAACCGGCGGGGATACGACGTTATGCTCAGCCGGTACGGGCCGCTCAGCGATCCGTTTCTCTACGAGCTGAGGGTCAGGTTGTTTCGCCGCGATATGCATGTGGCGAGCGCAAAGCGCACGATGGCCGATGCAGCAGCGCTGAAGTACCACGCCACGATCGCTTACCGCGAGCAACAGATCGTGGACACCTTCATGCCTCAGACCTTCGCCGCAGCTACCGCCTACGCCTGGAAGCCCGAGATACAATCCGCCGTGACAGCGTTCGCGGATACATCCTCGAAGTACACAAGTCCCGTTAGCGGCCATCTGATCACGTCGTTCTCCGAGCGTGAACTTCAGGCCTTGTTGCTCCTCGTTATCGCGGCTATCTTCGCGTTGGAGCGCGCTGCGGTGCGAACGAGGTTTCACCATGTGGACAAGACGTAGATTCCTCCACTCAACGGGCCTGGCTGTGACTGCCCACGCCGCCTTGCCGGTGTCTGCAACCTGGGCCGCGACGTCCGGCGTCGATTCGCCACTGCGCTTGGTCTTCTACACCGATGTTCATGCCCGGACGGAGTGGGACACCCCGGTTGCCATGGAAATGACGGCGCGTTCGATCAATGAACAGTCTGCTGATCTGGTTCTCGCGGGTGGAGATCTCATTACGGACGGATACCAGTCGTCCGCGTCAATCGTTGAGCCACGATGGGATGCCTACATGAGTGTGCTGCACGACCAGATCAAGCCGCGTGTCGAAGCGATGCTCGGGAATCATGACCTTGTCGCCGTGCAGCCGGATGACGGATCGAAGCCGGCGGACGAGCCCCGGGGCAGCTTCCTCTCTCGTATGAAGCTCGACCGTACTTACCGAAGCGTCGACGCTGGTGGCTACCGCATCTTCATCCTCGATTCGATCGAGATCACGTCCGACGACTTGAAATACCGCGGCTACATAAACCAACTGCAGGTGGACTGGCTCGAAGACGAACTCAGCCGCACGGATGAAGTGACGCCCATCATCCTGATGTCGCATCTTCCCCTGATGACCGGCTTCTTCATGGCTACGAAGGCTGCGACGGAGCCGGCACCCGCCAACCGTGTCGTTGTGAACAATCGCGAGGTCTTGAACCTGTTCGCAAAGCATAATCTTATGCTCGTCCTGCAGGGTCATCTCCACGTGGATGAAATGCTTCGGTGGGGAAGGACGACATTCATCACGGGTGGTGCAGTCTGCGCGCAGTACTGGCGCGGTCCGTGGCATGGGACGCAAGAGGGCTATGGCGTACTGACGCTCCGCAAAGACCGTGTCGACTGGCAGTACGTCGACATCGGCTGGAATGCGAAGAGGCCGCGAGACCAGTAGGCTGCTAGGTGGCCGTGGGAAACACGGTGACGCGGAGCGTCGTTGCGCCGTAAGGAATCAGTCTGATGCGCTTTCTTGCCTTGGCCGCCTTGGGGCGCTCGGGCAGATCGGGAACCGTTCCGTCGGCCGGCAACTTCCAGTTGGGGATCGAACGGGCGGGAACCGAAATCTCCACGGGAGACACCTCCCACGGGAAGCCATTCGTCTTGACCCGCTTGAGCCGCGCCTTAACAGCCGGTTCCACAGGCAGTCCGAAATTCCAGGCCGACTTCGGTGTCATTTCCCAGGCGGGGAGTTCCCTGGACTGCTTCGGAGCGACGCGGGAACGTCTCGTCGTAGACTCCACAGGCAGGCTGAATACAAGCGGTCCGCGTTCGAGCGACAATCCTCGACGCGGCCAAGTGTGTGCAGTGATATGAGCCGGAAGTCGCAGCGTGATCAGGTCGCCGTCGCTAAAGGTGCGTTCGATAACTTCGAATGAACCTGGTTTCGGCCTTGCACGCAGTGGCCGGCCATTCACGAGAATTTCGGATGCATCACACCATTTCGGAATGCGAAGATGAAGGGGGAAGCGACGCGGTTTCGTGACATGGACATGGAACAAGATGTCGTCGCTGAACGGATAGTTCGTCGACTCGACGATCCAGATGCCGTCGTGGCTGACTTCGCATGGTCCGTATAGCGTTGCGGCGAGGCCTCCATCCGATGTCTTCATCCACATGCGCGACGCGTAGTTCGGAAGGAATCGATGTACATTGCCCGTGCAACATTCGACTTCGTGCCCGGGCTTGTAGGCGCAGCGTGACTTGTGATGAAACGTTTCCCAGCTGCTTGTGCTGGTGGCGATCATCTGGTTCGGCGACGAGAAATACTGGTGCGCTTTGAAATCCTTCGTGATGGAACCCAGGCCCGCATTAAAAACGGCCTTCTCGATATGGTCGGCCCAGTCGGCGTCGCCCGTGGCCATGAGCAGGTAGCCGAGGCTCCACGTATAGTCGGTCACGCAGCATGTCTCATGCAGTTCCCGGCTGGATCGCGATTCGAGTCGCTCCCGGGCGCTGTGGAGTCCGCTCGCCGTCATGTGATAACGATCCACCTTCCGGTACGCATGAAGTGCAGGTTCGAGATAAGCGCGCTCTCCGGTCGCCAGATAGAGCAGCACGGGAATCTTCACCATCTCATTGAAGCTGACCCCATGCTCATCCATGGCATGGTCGCACACCAGGTTCACCGTGCAGGTGCGAGGCCTTTTGGCCTCGAAAGTGGCATAGGCTCGCTTCGCGATTTCCAGCGTCTTGCGGTCACCCGTCTGGAAATACAGCCAGCACATGGCTTCCGCGAGACACACGTTGCGATCGTGGCCGAAGTCCTTGGGTAGGGAGCGGAAGTGGCGCTGCATCGCCTTGAGGATCCTTGGATCCCGCGTTGCCGAGTACTCCGCCATCATGGCCCGGAAGAAGACCGCATTCGGCCATTGCGTTGGTCCGATGTGACGTGGACCCAGCGCACCATTCGGGTGAGGGCGGGCGAGCACATAAGCGATGTTCTTGTGCCCGAGCTTTGCGAGGTAGTCGTCGCCGACGAGGCGACCGAGCCGCAGTAAACCATCGACGAGATAGCCCGTCTGTTCGTAGGGCCACCAGCCCTTGCCCTTTGGATTCAGAGAAGGGATTTTTGTAGTCCAGAGACGGGTGTCGTATGGATACCCGGATACGGCGTGGTTTCGTCCAAGTCCGTCGCGTTGACGCTCAAGCAACTCCCGGATCCAGCCGCGTGGCGTGACCTGGCCGATGCCCAGTTCTGAAAACGTTCCGAAATAGTGTGGTTTCATGAGGCGCGTGATGGCCGGTGCCTATTCGCCAAGGGCGATTTCGAGAGCAAGGAGAGAATACGAAGTGACCAGCACGGGATCGGATTCCCACCAGCGGCCTTCATCGTTGACCCAGAATCCATGGCCTGTTTCTGCCTCAGTCTTCTGCAGCCCGACCAACGTTCGTATCAACTCATCTCGCCAATTCACTTTCGTGCCGTCTGCCTTCTCGATCACATCCTGTCCGTAAGCAGCGAGGGCTTTCGAGAGGACGTTGTAGAAGTAGTAGAGGCCCTGTTTGCCCATGCCCGGATTTTCCGCAACGGTCCAGTGGTTGCGCGACCAGTCGAAAGCCGATGCAACGCGCGGGTCGTCCCTGTCAACTTCCGCATAGATGAAGCTCAGCAGTCCTGCGTAGGTCATGCTGCCGTAGGAACGGAAGCGGACGGTTCCGTCTTCGTTGGTTACGCTGCCGGCCATGCTTGCATCGGGCCGGTAGGCGAAGCCGCCCTTCTCCTCCGGTGCATCCGAAGCCCATGCTTGATCGTTGTGACCCGGCAGATTCTGGACGCGCTGGACGAACTGCTGCGCCGCTTCCCAGTCGAGATCGGCGCGCGCGTCACCGGCGGCGCGCAGGTCTTCCACGCTTTCAGTCAGTCGCATCGCTTCATACGCGAGATACGAATTCGATAGGTCTGCGTAGGGACGACCGGTCGACGGATCATAGCCCATTCCACCGCGATAAAGATCGTCTCCGAAGTGCTGCGAACCTGCGACATAGCTGCGAGCCTTCTGAATCGCCGGGATCAGTTCGGGTCGCCCTGTCGCATGCAGTGCGACCATGCAAAGCGCCGTGTTGTAGTTGCAGAGTCCACCGCCCTTGATTGTTTCCTTGGGAACACGGCAGATGGAACCGTCGTCGTTAACGGCGCCCTGAATGTACGCAACGGCCTTGTCGATGGAATCCTCGGGGGCGCTGCCACTCTTGACCAGCGCCCAGAGGGGGAGAGCCGTTAGCGCGGGGAAATCCTCGTTGGACCAATAGCCGCCCTCGCTCTGTTTGGCCAGCAACCACTTCACGCCCCTGGAGATCGCCGCCCTGGCTTCGTTTGCCAGCGACGGGTCGACTCCCGCGCCAATGGATACGGGCGCGTTTTGCCCGTCACTTGCCGTGACCGAATTCGCTTCACACGAAAGCGCCGCCAGTAGAATCAAGAACAGCAAAGTCTTCATAGGGAAACTCCTGGAACAGTATGCTGCGAAGTGTTGCGGCCGACTTCGAGAAGAAAGTTGCGCGTGGAAGTCGAAGGGCCTCGCCATGAGCGAGCGGATGCGAGTCGAATGGTGGAAGATGTGGGAATCGAACCCACAACCCTCTGATTAAGAGTCAGATGCTCTACCAATTGAGCTAATCTTCCCCGAGGACGATTTCGAGCGGGTCGGTATAGACGTTGAGCGGCCTGAATGCAAGCGAAACAATCACTTCCACTTGATGCTGCAGCCCATGGGATTCGTGTTGGTCGCCGGCACGGGTTTCCCGCAAAGGAGTGCTTCCAAGGCGTTCCGAAGGTCATGGGATCTTGCCGCCGCTTCATCTTTCCAGCTGTCGTCGATTCGGCCCTCGTAGGCCAGATTCCGTTGCTGGTCGGCGACAAAGAGGTGAGGGGTGCAAACTGCACCGTAAGCCCTTGCCGTGGCTTGCGACTCATCGAAGAGGTAGGGAAACTGAAAATTCTTTTCCTTCGCGCGGGCCTTCATCGCGTCGAAGCTGTCATCCGGATAACGATTGGCGTCGTTCGGGTTGATTGCCAGGAACGCAACGCCCTTGGGAGAGAACTCGCGAACCAGCGCCGAAAAGCGATCCTCATACGCCTTGGCATAAGGACAATGGTTGCAGGTGAAGGAGACAACCAGCAGCTTGCTGCCTGAAAACGACGCAAGGCTGTACGTCCTCCCGTCCGTCGCCGGTAACGAGAAGTCGGGGACTGGTGTCCCGATCGGGAGTGTTTCGGGTCCACTCTGTGTGATTAGAACCACGGCATTTGTCCCTTCCTGAATATGGTTTACCACCCGCAGTCCCGACGCGAGGTGCGATCGGGACGAAGGGTGGGCGCGGAGGGACTTGAACCCCCACGCCTTGCGGCACAAGATCCTAAGTCTTGCGTGTCTGCCATTTCACCACGCGCCCAACAGGGAAGCAGCATTCCTCAACCGGGTCGCAGATTCAAGCCCATGAAGCGTGGAGAGCCCCACGAAGCCGCTTTCGAGGATTCCCCCACAAAAGTCTTGTCATTTGAGGCCAGCCCGCTACATTTCGCCCCACTCTTTTTTGCGGGAGTAGCTCAGTGGTAGAGCGTCACCTTGCCAAGGTGAATGTCGAGGGTTCAAATCCCTTCTCCCGCTCCACTCCCTGTGGGCTCTCCATCGAGAGCTTAATGATTTGCCTATGAAGCCGGACGAAACGGGTCGAGGTGTGGCGCTGCCTCCCGCGCGTCGACTTTTGTGTGCGCTTCTGGGTTGGCTCGTGCTCTATTCAGCATCCGTCACGCTGTAGAATGTGACGTACCCGGTCACCCGTGAAGTGATGATCCATCGTATGCAGGTGATTCCGGCTTACTGGATCCTTGAGCTTACGCTGCCCGGTGTTGCGTTGCATCACGGCGAAACGACCATACGGAGCCCGATGCTCGAGTTGAACATCCTGCGAGGCTGCGATGGCGTGGAAGCCTGGCTTCTGCTGGTTACGGCGCTTCTGGTCTTCCCGATGCCCTGGCGCAGGCGGTGGTCCGGGGTTGCCTTGGGTACCCTGATGATCTGGTCGCTCAATATCCTGCGAATCGTCACGCTATTTCATATCGGGCTGAAGAAGATGTCCTGGTTCGACACGGCCCACGGCGTGGTCTGGCAGAGCCTGATCGTATTGGCCGCTGCCGCGTTTGTGCTGCTTTGGTCGGATCCCGGACGCACCCCACCCGCAGCTTCGGAACCGACCACGTGAAACCGCGTCCCGTGATCCTCATGTTGGTGCGAATGGTTGTTGCGTACGTCGTTTGCGCGGGGCTCTTGTTTACGTGGCCCGGTCTCTGGCTGAACGCAGTCGAGCCCTTCGTCGCCTATGTCGCGGATGCGAGCTGTCCCTATATCGATGCGATGAAGGTCAGCAGCGATGATGCCATGATCGAGTTGCAGGGCAGGCTTCACGTCGAGATGACGCACGCAAGCGGCAAGGAGCTTCCCCCGTTGCCTGTTACATGGCAGAAGCATGGGGGACAGACTCTGAACGTCCTGATGATTGCCGTGGCGATCTGGGCTGCACCCGCTGTGCGTGTCCGCAGGCGGCTCCTTGCCTTGCCTGTGATCCTGCTTGCCGCGGCGTTCGTGGCATCCATTGACCTTGCAGCCGAGTCGCAGACAACGGCCTTGCGGGTCATTGGAACGGAATGGCTGCCCGGCATGGCCATGGCACCCACCGATGCCAACAAGGCCGCGTTCCAGCACGTGGAGCAATGGTACCAAGTGGTGCAGTGGCTCAAGGCGTTTATGGACGGCGGTGGTCGACTCTTCATGGCGGTCATTGCCGGATTGGTCGGCTATGCACTGCCCGTCGGGCTGAAGCGCGATGACACGACCGGCAAGTCGACCTGATCCTCACTCCTACGTTGACCGGATTCCAATCCGCTGCGATGGTTTCGCGCCTTGATTGCTCCTCGCACAGATCCGATCGACAGTACACCCGGTGTGCCCTTGCGCGACCAGGTGCATGACTTCTTCAAGCCGGGCGGCGTATTGGAAGAAGCGGGACGGGTCGCTGGATTCGAATACGAAACACGACCACAGCAACTGGAAATGGCCCTTGCCGTCGTGCAAGCGCTGGAGGGCGGGCGTCATCTGGCAGTCGAAGCGGGGACTGGGGTGGGGAAGAGCTTCGCTTACCTGATCCCGTTGATCCTGCATGCGCGCAAGACGAAGACGCAGGTCGTCGTCGCGACGCACACCATCAGCCTGCAGGAACAGCTCATCCATAAGGACATACCTTTCCTCCGGAAAATCGGGGCGCTTGATGTCAAGGCCGTGCTCGTGAAGGGCATGAGCAACTACCTCTGTTTGCGCCGGCTGGCGCGCACAAACCACATGGCGCCGGAGCTTTTCAAGAAGCAGGAAGAGCGCGACCTTGAAGATATTCGCTCGTGGGCCGAACGCACGTTGGACGGGAGCGTGCAGGAGATGCAGGAGCAGCCATCGCCCGATGTATGGGGCTCGGTCTGTGTCGAACACGGCAACTGCATGTTCCAGAAGTGTCCCGAGTTCAGCCGCTGCTTCTATATGAAAGCGCGTGCGCAGATGCAGACCGCCGACCTGCTGGTGGTGAACCATCACTTGTACTTCTCCGACCTGGCCCTTCGCGTGCAGGGTGTCAATTTGCTCCCCGAGTATTCGGCCGTCGTGCTGGACGAAGCGCACCAGGTGGAGAACGTCGCCAGCGACCATCTCGGGTTGCGTCTTTCACAATACATGTTCGAGCACTGGCTTAAGCGGTTGTATGTCGCCGACACGGGGAAGGGGATCCTGGCCCATCTGAAGAAAGGCGACGCGGCGCATATCGCGACGCAGCTGTGGGAGGGCGTGGAGCGGCTCTTTGTGGACATTCGGACGTGGGCCGGCCTGGGACGCGACAAAGTCCAGCACATGGTGTCGGGTCCGCCTCCGATTGAGACACAGGTTCCAACGCTGATGGGACAGCTCTCCCGGCAGTTGAAGGAAATGGTGGAGGACATCGAGGATGAGGATACCAAAGCTGAGCTGAACTCTGCCCGAATTCGCGGCAACAAGATGAGGGATGATCTGGATGCCTTCCTGCGGCAGACACTTCCGGACCAGGTGTACTGGGTCGACACGACGGGGCAGCGCCGCAAGCAGGTGGTTCTTCATTCCGCGCCAATCGAAGTCGGCGACGCCTTGGAGTCGACGCTGTTCGAGATCATCCCGTCCGTCGTGCTCACGAGCGCGACGTTGGCTGTCGGCGGCGAACTCTCGTACTTCCAGGAAAGGATCGGAGCGCGGGATGCCGAGACGCTGAGCGTCGGGTCTCCCTTCGACTTCGGCCGGCAGATGCGCATCCTCATTCCGTCGAGCATGCCGGATCCCAACGACACTGCGGCCTACGCCGACGCTTCCGCCCATGCGATCAAGCACTTTGTCGATATGACCAAGGGTTCGGCGTTCGTACTCTTCACCAGCGACCGCGCGATGAAGAAGGCCGCAGAGACGCTGAGGGACTACTTTGCGGCGAAAGACTATCCACTCTATGTGCAGGGCGAAGGCCTGTCGCGTCACCGGATGGTGGAGCAATTCAAGGAGCGCGAGGGCTCGGTCCTTTTCGGCCTCGACAGCTTCTGGATGGGTGTCGATGTGCGGGGCGACGCGTTAAGCAACGTCATCATCACGCGATTGCCGTTCGCCGTGCCGGATGAGCCGATTGTGAAGGCGCGGATGGACAGGATCAAGTCCAAGGGCGGTGACCCGTTCCGCGACTACAGCCTGCCGGAGGCGATCCTCAAGTTTCGGCAGGGTGTCGGTCGCTTGATCCGGTCATCGACCGACAAGGGCATCGTCGTCGTGCTCGACCCCCGCATCCGGACCAAGTGGTACGGCAAGCAGTTCTTCGCTTCGCTTCCCGAGTGTGAAGTCGAAGTCGTGGATATCTGACAAGCCTTTGTTAGTTCTGTCGTTCGGAATCGACACCCTCGCTGGATTTCCGCATGATTCCAAGGTGAAGCGAGTTCCGATTTGTGCGGCCATCTTGTTGATGGGATACCCCTTGGCCTGCGAGGGAGTCCTTGTTCAGGTTGCCACGAATGATGTGGGCGGCGATGTCAACAGCCTCGACTGGTCGCCCAACGATACGTTCATTTCCACTGCGTCGGCGTATGCGGCGGCGAAGGATCAGCTGAACATCCTGAAGTTCCGGACGAACAGCATACCTGTCACCAATTCGGTGGACCTCGACCTGAATGTCGACGCGATCTGCACCCGCTGGCACGGACAGCAGTACTACCTGGCGGTTGGTCATGACTCGAGCTTGACGGGCGCCGACATGCGCGTATATGCGGTCAATTCAGCAGACGCCAGGTTTACATCCACCAACTTCATCGAACTGGGAACGGCGGCGCAGGCATTGGCCTGGCGATCCAACGAGAATGAGTTTGCGGTGGGGACGGACGACAGCGCAGCAGAGATCCGACGTTACACCTATTCACCCGGCTCAGTCACAGCGCTTACCTCGCTCAACATGAGCGGCTCTCGCGACGTGCAGTCGAACGCGCTTGAGTGGGCCCAGAACGGGTCGAACCTTGCAGTGGGGCTTGAGATCGATGCCGACGAAGTAGAGGTCTATGGCCTGGGCGGCGGCGTACTAACGAAGAAGGCGGGCGAAACCTTCCTTAGCAGTGCGGGACTGGCCGTCGCATGGCATCCATCGAACCGTTACGTGGCCGTCGGCTTGAATGGCGTATCCATGTCCGAAACAATCCGCATCTTCAAATTCACTCCCACGAATAATGCCTTTACTCATCTGACCACGGCCAATGTCGGTGAAGGCGACACGGTGTTCTCCGTGGACTGGTCGCCCGTAGGCAATCTCCTCGCCGTGGGACTTGTCAGCGGCGCGCATACAGAGATCCGCGAGTTCCGGTTCGACCTTCAAACGGAAACGATGGAGCTGCTTGGTGAAACCCACTCGGGTGCGAACGTGCTTGCGGTGCGGTGGTCGAGGTCCGGGAGGTATCTCGCCGCAGGCGGTGTGGCTGGCGGAGTAGGTGTCTATCGCGTGTCGCAGGCCGATCTCGGTGTCACGAAGACCGGGACGCCACTCGTCGTCTCACCTGGAAACCAGGTGTCGTACACCATGGTGGTTACGAATTCGGGGCCGGATGCCGTCTCGCCTGTTACGCTGACCGATACGCTGGACACCAACACGACGTTCTTCTCCGCATTCTCACCATCGGGCACGTGCTTTCATGCGACCGGAACCGTAGTCTGTATCTTCAGTAACTATTATGTCGGGCGTAGCGACACCGTAACCGTTGTCGCGACGGTCAATGCGGCGGCGCGCGGCGCAATCACGAACCTTGTGCGTGTCAAAGGTGCGGTCGCCGACCTGAATGAGGCGAACAATACCAACGGGTTCATCATCCAGATTGATCGGGACGCAGACGGGATTTCGGATGTACTCGACAACTGTGTGGATTCTTCGAACCCCGGACAGGAGAATGGCGACGGGGATAGCAGGGGCGATGCGTGCGACAACTGCCCGACGAATTCAAACTCATCCCAGGTGGATTTTGACAACGATGGGCTGGGGGACGTGTGCGACAACTGCCCATCGGACCCATTCCCGAGCGCCGATGGTGACAACGACGGGTTTGGCGATGCATGCGACAATTGTCCCGGCACGGCCAATCCGTCTCAATCCGATCTGGACAACGACACCTTCGGCGACGCCTGCGACAGTTGTCCCACGAACTTCAATTCAGGCGCTGACTTTGACTCGGACAACATCGACAACGCGTGCGATCCGGACATAGACGGGGATCAACTGCCAAACGACTGGGAGACGCTTTACGGGTTTCCCCCGTCGGACCCCATCTTCCTCGACACCTTCCTGGACCCGGACGGCGATGGATTTCTCAATATTGACGAGTACATCTCGGGAACCAACCCGACAAATGGACTTTCCTATCTTGCTGCCACAGCGATCACAGTTCCTCCGATCCGGGTATTCTTTCCTTCCATGACAGGACGGCTCTACACCTTGGAGGCAAGCACGGACCTCGTGGCTGGTGTCTGGTTGCCCATCGTAACCAACGCTGCGGGAAGCAATGTGGAGTCGTCGGTAACCGATCCGGGAGGCGGATCCGAGCGGAGATATCGCGTCAAGGCCAGACTGGATCCATGACGCGGCCTCAATAAGGTGGCCGTATTGAATTTATCGATTGCAATGGGGTAATCACACTCCTATACCATGAAAGGCATGTTCGTCGTGTATCGTCACTTGCGCCAACTCCAAGGATCGACTCTATGGTGACCACCGCCCGCCTCCGTCTCCTGCTCGTATTTGCACTAAGTCTTTTCACGTACAACGCTTCGGTATGGGCTGAGACCGCGGAAGAGAAGGTGGCGAGGCTTGATGCGGAACTCGTGAAGGTGCGGTCCGACTTGTCGGCAGCACAGACGTCCCTCGGAGAACAAAGCCAGGAAATCCTCAGGCAGCAGAATGAAATAGAGTATTCCGATCCTGACACCAAGAAGCTCAAGGACGAAGTCGTGGTCCTTGAAAAGCAGTTGATCGAGAAGCGGAAGGAACTTCAGCTCCGGATGAAGTTGAATCCCAAGCTCAAGGAATTGGACGCAAAGCGTACGGAACTGTTCCGGAATTTAGAGAGCCTGCGAGCGACTGAGCAGGCGATTGTGAACGAATTGAAAGCGGTCGGCGTTGAAGGCGCAGTGCAACCCTAGGCTTCTTTTGGTTGTTGCTGCTGACTCATTTACACACTGATGGTGAGGTGACCCGTGAAGACATGGACTGATCTATCCCGACGATTTGCACTAGCTGCGGGAGCTCTCATATGTGGGACTGTATTTGCTGCCGCGGCTCTCCCGCCCAGCGAAGGTCCGGGGACCAAGCCGCTGCAAGTCATGGCGACTTCATCCGGCTACCGGGTTGATGCTGATGATGTCTACCTCTCCGCCGTGATCCGCGAACTCGGCCGCGTGGGTGGACTTCGTATCGCGCTCGACCCGAAACTTGACCGGAAGGTCACCCTGCATCTGCAGGCGGCATCTGCGGAGGATATCCTGAAGTCGGTCAGCTCCGGTCAGGCATTTGTTTACGAGAAGATCAACGGTGTCGATACACTGACGTCGGCCAGTGTGGCGTCGAAGCAGGCCGCTGTAAGCTCGAAGAACTTTGAGAAGCCCGCGACGCACAGTCTCGGAAAGGGACGCCTTACGAATAGCGACAAGGGAGTCGCAGCCCTCAGATCCCGAAGCTCCAAGGCGATTCTCCTGCAGAATGCAATCATCGAGACCGAGGTATCCGATCTGTCCTCATCGCTCATCGACGTTCCGGAAGAGTTCCGTGCCTCACCGGACACACAGAATCATATCGTCCAGTTTGATCATGCCATATCGGACGCCGACCGTGCCACGCTTGAACAAGCGGGTGCGACCATCTCGCACTACGTGCCGAACAACGCATACGCCGTGAAGGCGGATGCAGAGACGATTTCGGTGATCCGTGCTCTGCCCGGCATACAGCACATCGAACCTTTCCATCCGTACTTTAAGATGAGCGAGGACGTTCTCGCCTATTTCACGGACCAGGCTTCCGACAAGGCAAAGTCGCGTATTGAGAAGGGTGAATTCAACCTCATGACGTTTCGCGGCGTGGAGGACCTGTCATCGCTGGAACAGGCTGGCGTCACGGTCAAGGGGTCGCAAACGGTCGACGGTCGTAAAATTGTTATCGTTGAATGCACGGCCAGTGAAGTGCCGGCGCTTCTGAAGAATGAAATTGTCCAATGGGTCGAGACCAAGGTGAAGCCGACCCCTTCGAACGACCTGGCAAACCGCCGGATTCGCGCAACCTCGTTCAAGCGACTACATCCGAGCCTGACGGGCGAGGGTGTCATCGTCAGTGTCAACGACACCGGTATCGATTTCATGAATCAGGGATTTGCGGACAACCCTTCGTTGCCCACGTCCACGGGTTTGAACTCCCGCATCACGTACTACGAATCGCGCGCGGGCGGAGCTACCTCCGACGGTATTCCCGGTGACAACGAGGGCCACGGCACACATGTCAGCGGCTCCATCGCGGGCAACGGCGCACTTTCACAATCTGTCCCGGCAGCGCCCGGGTCCGGCACCGCCCCGTACACGACGAATCAATTCGCCGGTGTGGCTCCTCGCGCCAAGTTGGTGGTGCTGGAAGACTTCAACAGCTTTGACCAGAACGAGCTCACCTCAATTCCCTATTCCAAGGGTGCGCGAATCCAGAACAACAGCTGGGGGACTTCGGACGCAGGCATTTTTGAATACGGCACGCTCTCTGCGGTTTGGGACTCGCTTGTCATTGACGCCGATACCAATGCTGCTGGCGAACAGGCGATGATCACGTTGTTCTCGGCGGGTAACGCCGGCGCAGGCGTAGACGATGGCACGGGCGGCGTGCCCGGAACGATTGGACAACCCGGCAACTCAAAGAACGTCATCACGGTCGGTTCTGTGGAGCAGCCACGCTACGCGGACAACCTCCCTGGTGCTGATGTCGGCACAGACAGTGATTGGCAGATTTCGAGTTTCAGCTCACGCGGTCCAGTAAGCACCACGGACGTACGAATCAAACCTGAAATCGTGGCGCCCGGCTCGTATGTCCTGTCCGTCCAATCGCGTGAAACCTTCCCGGACGACCTTTTGGATCCATTCCTTCCCAACCGCGACTATCGCTATGGGAACCTCAACTCCGGAACGAATTTCGCGTTCCTGAGCGGCACGTCGATGGCCACACCGATTGTTGCAGGCGGTGCCGCGCTTGTTTTTGAGCACTACACCAACACGTATGGCGTGGTACCCAGTCCGGCGGTCATGAAAGCCCTGCTTGTTGTCGGAGCACGCATGGTGAACTCAGTCCTCTACAAGCTTCCGTACGACAGCCAGCTCACAGCGCAGGTCGACCAGGGCTTTGGCTTGCTGGACGTCCGCCGCGCCGTGGAAGGCCCTGAGATTCACGACTCGGACCAACTTCTGATCCTTGAGGAAGACGACACGACGCCTCTGGCGACCGGGGAGACATTCCAGCAGCAGGTCACAGTTGGCGCAAACGAAGGTGGCTTGAAGATCGCCCTTGTCTGGACAGATCCTGCGGGCACGCCCGGCAATGCCAAGCAACTGGTGAACGACTTGGACCTCGTTATCCTTCCCCCCGGCGGTGGAGCCTATTTCGGCAACCAGTTTGACCTCGACGGCGTTCACTCTCGCAAGTTCGCGTCAGCGAATCTTGCCTTCGGCGACGAGGACAACAACGTGGAGACGGTCCTCATCAAGGACGCGCCGATCGGCACCTACACGATCCGTGTGGTCGGTTTTGCTGTGGCGGACGGCCCTCAGGATTATGCGCTCGTCATTATGAAGGGCACAGGCATTGAAGGTCGTACCGAAGGCGATCGTCCTTCGGTCACGCTCGACACGAACGACCTTCCGGTCGTGGCCTATTCTGATGTGGATGATGGTGGCAGCCGTCAGATTTTCGTGAAGAAATGGGTGGGTCCCTACGGCGATGAGTCGGATCTGAACACGTGGCGGCGGTTGGATGACCAGTGGTTCGGCATGCGCAACTCGGCGTCCCTGACGGGTATCAGCCGCTCGCTCGAACCGTCGCGCGATCCTTCTGTGTCGATCCACGGAACGAACATCTTTGTCGCCTGGGTGCAGGAACCGAATGCGTTTGACACGAGCACACCGGACCGCATCTACATGAGGAAGTTTGACGGCTCCGACTGGGTTGAATTGAACAACTCCGCGCATGGGACGGGTATAAGCGGTGTGCAGACGTACGATGCCGAAGACCCCGTCATGGAAGTGGTTCGTTCGCTTGGATTCCCCATTGTCGGCTGGCGCCAGAATGTCCTCACGGGAACCAAGGTTTATGTCGCGATTCACGATGGCGCAAACTGGGTTGGCCTGAACGGTTCGAGCTCAACGGGTCTCAGCGGGTCAGTCGTCGCCAGCTTCGACATGATCGTGGACAGCCTCGGCTTCCCCGTAGTGGCCATGGAAGAACAGACCACACAGAAGATTCAGGTGCGTCGGTGGAATGGAGCGGCATGGGCCGACCTCGGAGCCCAGGGTTTGGCCCCGTACGCGGGCAAGCCGTCGCTCGCAGCCGGCGACAATGGTGAGATCTTCCTTGCTTGGGAGCAGACACCGAACGGGGTAGGGAGCAATTTCTACGACCAGATTTACGTCTCGAAGTTCCAGAGCGGCGTGTGGTCGCAGCTCGGTGGGTCGACGAATCCGCCCGGCATCAGCTTCTCGACCAGTTCGACCACGAGAACGCGTAGTCCGAAGATCGACGTCGGGCCGAATGGACTGCCGATCGTTTCCTGGCAATCGGGCACCAACGCGAACAATCCAATCCTTGTCCGCCGGTTCAACGGCGTGACGTGGGTAGGACTCGCCGGGTCGGATACAACACCCGGCATTTCGAGGAACTCGGGTGTTTCAACACAGCCGGATATGGTCGTGGACTCGAAGAATCTTCCCGTGATCGCGTTCCAGAACACCGGGAGCGGTGCGGACGAAGTGCTGACCTATACCATCGTCAGCGATCGCAATCCGCCGAATTTCGGTGGTCTTGTCACGGCTACGGGTGGAACAAACCTCAATGTCAACCTGTCGTGGGTCGCCGCGGTGGATGATCTCTCGACTACTATCATCTATCGGATCTACCGAGGCACACAAACGTTTGCCTGCGGCACCACGCCGACATGCAACGAGCCAGCCGTGTTCTCGAATCTCATCGCAACGGTGACCAACGTCACAACGTTCAATGTAACTGGTCTGGCCAATGGATTGGTCTATTGCTTCGGCGTGCGGGCGGGCGACACGAACGGACTGTTTGAACTGAACCAGGTGGTGAGGTCCGCGGGCCCTGTCACGGGAGCCGGCGACAATGATTCGGACTGCCTGGCCAACAACATTGAAGTCGCCATCGGCACAGAGCCTTGCATCAAGGACACGGATGGCGACGGGATGGAAGACGGATGGGAGTGGACCTATTCCACGAACAACCCGGCGCATCCTTCCTTCACGAACCCGGCGGCCCTGCATCTCGATCCCCTCGACAACGGCACGGACCGGGTTCGTACCCTCGCATCAAACGATGGCAACGAGGACCAGTTGCCTGAAGCAGATATTGATGGTGACGGTGCCTCCGCGGGTGAAGAGCACCAATGGTGGCTGCAATTCACACATATTGCCGGATTCTGCGAGGCGGGAAGCCCGACAAATCGCATCAGTCCTGACCCCACGAAGGCCGACACAGACGGCGACGGGATACCCGACGGCTGGGAGATCTTCAACGCCTTGAATCCCACGGTCGCTGGCGACGCGCTGACGGATCTCGATGGCGATGGAATCAACAACCTTCAGGAATACCAGAACGGCTCCGACCCGCGGAACACGGACAGTGACGGCGACGGCGTGCTGGATGGCGCCGAAGTGTTGACCCATTTCACAAATCCGGCCCTTGCGGATACGGATCGCGACGGACTCGATGACGGATTCGAGTTGCAGATCGGGTCGAACCCGAGGGATGCCGACAGCAACGACAGCCTGGTAAGCGACGGCGATGTGTATCAACTCGGACTGAATCCGACCGGAGCCGCGAGCAACCTGCGCGTGTTCCTGAACGAAACGTTCGAAGCCAGCTCGACGACTCGAAGCGCTTGGACGCATTACGCTCCGAATGCGGCATTACCTTTCGACTTCTGGCACCTGACAACGGCGGAACCGTCACCGAAGTCGAATACGATCGCCTATATTGATGACCACTCAACAAGCACGGCTTACCGTGCCGCGTTGGACCCGACCAAGACGAACGTCAATGCAACGTATCACATCGGTAGCGCGGTCATCATGGCGCTGCAAAGCCCTGCACTCACCAACGCCGTGGTTTCCACCAACCTGTTCGTGTCATGGAACGAATGGTTTGAGACCGAAGCCGGGCAGGACTTCGTTCAGCTGCAGGCGCGCGGTGGAACATCGACGAATTGGGTTAATGTCAGTCCATCCTTGTCTGGAAAGAGCGGTATCACCAACGCGAACGATGCTTCTTCCGCGATCTGGGCAACCCGCGTTGCAGATATCAGCGCGTTCGCCGGCTATACAAATGTGCAGGTTCGTTTCCTCTTCAACGTCATCAACAACTTCAACAATTCCTACAAGGGTTGGTGGGTCGATGACGTCCGTGTGTACGAAGGCGTGACCATTCGCGGCTGGGTCCGAGACAACAACGGCCGGGCCGTGCAGGGAGCACGTGTCTATGCACTCGGGCGTGGCGGAGTGACCAATGCAATATTCGGCCACAAGTATATCAATCCCGGAAAGATCTTCGCCGACTCGTTTACGGCCGCGGACGGTAGCTACCAGATGAAGGGGCTCCCGCAGGGCAATTACTACCTGAAGGCGACCTCTTCGGGGCATATCGATGAGTTCTACAACGGCCAGTTGTTCACGGGTGTGTATGCATTCGCTTCCGGCTTCCGGCCCGGCGTGCCTTTGCGTGACCAGGTGACGACGAACGGAGTCGTGTCGTTGCTGTCACCGGGCGCCCTCACCAATGTTCACTTTGAATTGGAGCGGGGCGGGGGACGTGGCTTGCTTGGCGTGGCCTTGCCCGGTGCCGCTTCAACAAACCTGCCCGTCTTTGTCGACGGGCGGATGGCTCGCGTTTGGAATGGCCTGACTAACGGCAGCGCAGCGTTCACGACCTATGTGGCATCCGTGACCGCATCGATCACAAACAATCGTCCCGATTGGTTGACCAACGCAGTTCGTCCCACCCTGCTCGGCGATGTCGCTCCCGGGGATCACAGGCCGTATGTCGGTACGAACCTCGTTCTTTACCCGCTGCCCGAAGTAAATATCCGCGAGGGCGAGACAACGATACTGGCCCTGTCGACCAATCAGGCATCCGGACGCCTCTTCGTGACCGTGACCGGCAGCTCACTTTCCAGTATCCGCGTAGATGGTCAAGCTGTGACGAACCTTACGCCTGCGCTGCTGACACTTACCGCCGGGCCGCACGAAGTAGTGCCTGTGGTCACAGGCTCAACGCGTCGCGTGGCGCCAAAGCGCGCGATCGTGCCTGTCGGTGGTCGTGTAGGAATTACGTTCAGCGCGGCTGAGGTCAGTGGAGCCGCAGGCATGCTCGACATCCGGACAACGGACGTCAACGGGAACGTCGTCACGGGAGCCAGCATCTTCATCAGTGGCAGTGCGGTTACGACGAATGACGTTTCCGCCTCGGCGTCCCTGACCACCCCAACGGTGCTGACGAGCCTCCTGCCGGGACAACACCGGATAACGGTGGCGAAGAATGGTTACCAGCCGTCCGAAAATCGCACCGTCACCATCTTCGCGGGTGTCACAAATCTGCAGACGTTTGTTCTGTATACTTCCGATGAAGAGTATGACCGCGTCGGCGATTCCACCGAAGTCCTCGGGTATACCAATGTATTCCTTTACCACCGTGACAACGATCCCGATGCCGACGGCTTGAGCAACCTGTTTGAGTTCGACGTGTTCCGCCTGTTCAATGTCCTGGCGAATCCGTTTGCCGCGGACACAGACGGGGACGGCATGCTCGATGGAGACGAAGTTTCGTACAACGGCGTGTCGAACAGCATCGCGCTGACCACGCTGGATACAAATATCGTCCAGTTTGCAACGTATGCCCGTCTCAAGTTCGTGGGCAGCTACCTGGCCGGTTCGGACAACTTCGGAAGCGGCGTCAAGCCGGTATCGGTCGAGGGTGACCGCTTCGAAGGTCTTGTCGTGCATCCGCTTGTGACCGTGCCCAATGCGGATCCGGCGTTGACGGTCATTACGAACATTCCCTCATTCCCGTCTGACAAGGCCATCGGTGTCGGCCACGCGACGGGTCGGGAAGCACTTGCGGATGGCATACCGGACCGGCTCGATTCCGATGGCGACACGATGTGGGACGGTTTCGAATTCCAGTTCGGGCTGTCGACGGTTGCCATGCTCGACGTGATCGAAGCGGCGCGCGCAGACGAGGACCCGGACAGCGACGGCCTCAGCAACGCCAACGAATTCCTCGGCCCGAATTATGTCGCCGACACCAACTGGACCAGCGCGATCTCCAGCGACACGGATGGGGATGCGATGCCGGACGGTTGGGAGTACGAGTATGCATTGAATCCATTGGACCCTGTGGATGCCTTCGAGGATGTCGATGGCGATGGACTCATCAATCTTGGCGAATTCCTTGTCGGAACGCATCCGACGCTCGCGGACACGGATGCTGACGGATTAAATGACTTCGCCGATGTGGTGACCTTCGGCTCCAACCCGACGGATCCCGACACGGACGGTGACGGACTGCTTGACGGACAAGAAGTCTGGGATCGTAACCTCGATGGCGTGCAGGATGGCGGCTTCTTCCCGAACTGGAACGGAGCCGACTTGGACAACGACGGCTCGATCGACGGTCCTACGGACTGGGATACGGACGGCGACGGAATGCCGGACGGTTTCGAAGTGCTCAATTCATTGGGTCAGATACGCGAGCCGACGCTAAATCCTTATGATCCCACGGATGGTAATGAAGATGCCGACGGCGACGGTTTGAGCAACTTGGAGGAATATCTGGTTCGCGATGCCCTATTCGGAAATCACCCCGGATCGTTTAGCCTCTTCAACTTCTCGTGGTATGGACCTGTCCAGGCGACATGGGTGTTTGCGACGAAACCGTATGCCCCGGAATACCCTGTTTGGGACTACGCAACGGATCCGTTTGACAGTGATACCGACGATGATGGAATGCCCGATGGATATGAAGTGGTCAATGGCCTGCACCCGGCCGACCCGATCGCCGTCAACGGCAACACGCTCGTGCGGTTCGAGCCCTTGTCCATCTATGGCGATCCGGATCATGACGGATTGTGGAACGACCTCGAATTCAAGGTTCGCTTCGCCCTCGACGGTAGCGCGAGCACAAACGCACTTGTTGGGCTGAGCACGCACCCGTGGCGGACAGATAGCGATGGCGACGGCGTTTCCGACGGTGACGAGCACCACGCCATGCTTTCATCGCCCGTGCTGCAAGACACGGATGGCGATCGCCTGATGGATGGAACAGCACTGACAAACACTTGGGGCGAAGTGGAGTCCAGGCTTCGTCACCGTTTTGAGGTCATCGATTGCCCAGGTTGCACATGGCTCGACGCCTATTTTGACGCGCAGGCCATCGCAAGTCCGGATGATCCCACAGTCGCCGGTCACCTCGCTTCCGTCGCGTCTTCGCGTGAGATGCTGGATGTCATGGCTGCAGTAAGCGCAGGCACAGGCACCAACTTGGCCATAGGCGCGTTCGACAATCCGCGGGATGGCATTTTCTCGTATCTCACGGCGGGGGCTTCCTATGCACCCATGGCGTTCCAATTCTTCGGCACGAATCTGCCGCCGGTCCTACCTCCAGCCGAAACGAACGGCTTTGGTGTCGGCATAGGAACGAACGGAGTCTTCTCTGCGGTAATTTGGACGAACCCGGTCTACGACAGCTATGTCATTGAATGGGAGACTGCCACTGTCGAAACCAACCACTTTGACGGAGCGTTCAACGACATCTGGGCACTTGGATTTGCCAACGATGCCGGACTCGGTGCGCCGTATTGGGTCAAGGTCCAGGTCGACACAAACAGCGCGCTTCCACCCGCCCGATGGGGTCATACGATGACCTATGTGCCTGGCTACGAGATCAAGGATCAGCGAGACGGTAAGGATCCTCACCTCGGCGAGGGCACGCACATCTTGCTGGATAACCGCAAGTTGGTGGTTATCGGCGGTCGCGATGGCGCGGAGCGGCACAGCGATGTGTGGGAGTACTGGATCAAGTCCAATCAGTGGACCCTGGTCACCACATCCCTGGTGGACGCAGCCAGTAGTAGTCACTTCCAGCCCGAACTCGCGTCCGGAATCAGCGAGCATCAAGCCATCCTGTTGATGGGTTACTCCAACACCAAGAACCCCCTGTGCGACACTCAGGATAAGTCTTACAACGCAGATGGGATCTCGTTCGGTGAGCCGAAGAACCGCCCGTGGGACAATGGATATCAGGACTCCAGCTATGACCTGACGTACATTCTGGGCGGTTGGAACGACGACCGGTGGTATGGTTTTAACGAACCGCTGGATACCATCTATTACAAGTCATCCGACGATCTGAATGATATCGTGGAAGAGAGCAAAGCCTACAACAACAACGTGGGCTCGCACGATGTGTGGCAATCGACAGAGTCGCGCGTAAGCGTGGTCATCTCCAATGGCGCATCAGCAGGAACAACGGACAACCGGTCGCGAACCTACGCTGATCTCTCGGTCAAGTTTGAGGAGCGTACCAGTCTCGAAGACGGTGGTTCCAATGAACGCGTCCCGCTGGGTCGGGCTGGCTCTGGACTCGTGCCGGTGATGGTGGCCACAACGGAAAACCTGCGTGTTTCGACCTTCGCAACGAACGTCGCCACGGCGATCCGTATCGACAAGTTCCCCTTCAAGTTCCCTTGCGATCGCCTCGTCCTGGCTGAACTGGTGATAGAGGTTACGGATGCCCCGACGAATGATTTGGACCTCTTCATCCGCTCGGAATTCAACCAGGGATTGGAGAATCCTGCATCTGAGCAATATCAGTGGGACGAAGAAGAGCAGAGCGTGCCTACGGGCTCACCGCTTGAACGAGCCGCAGGCCGATCCTTCGTCTCGACGAATTCGACTCAGTTCACGATTCCAGCGGGCTTCACGGGTGAATTGCCCATCGACGTGACGGTTGTCCTGCAGGAAGTCATTTTGTCACCGGCTTGGGAAGGTCGCGCTGTTGGCTTTGTCATCACGAACGACGTGGCAGAAACTGAATCTGCCCTCATGAAGGAGAACAGCGCGTTCCTCCGCATCACACACAATCCCTCCTACCGCGTTCCACCGCAATGGCACGTCGGCACCCGTTTGCAGACCGGCGAGGTTGAAGTGCCCAGCCAGCGCAAGTCATTCGGCATGGTCTACGACTACGTCAACGAACGTATCGTGGTATTTGGCGGCATGAATGGCCGCCAGGTGTTTGGCGAGACCTATGAAGGCGTGCCGATCTTCGGTGAGGAAGACGAGGAGATCCCGCTCGGTCAGGCGATTTCGGATAACAACGATGTCCGGAAAGTCCGCCTCGTTCGCTGGATTCGAAACTTCCCCGAAGTGGCGCCGTCGCCGCGCTGGGGTCACTCCATGGTCTACGACGACGTGAATGAACGCATCGTGCTCTTCGGTGGTTTCGACAAGGACAACCAACCGCTGAACGATCTGTGGGCGTACTACGTCGGCACTCCCGTGACGAATAGCGTGGTTGATACGAACGGGGTAACGAATGTGACCGTGGATGTCTCGGCTTCGCGTTGGGAAGAAATCGTCGACTTCCAGGACAACCAGCGCCCGAGTCCTCGTGGCGGAGCCGGCATGGTATTCGCGGGTGGTCATTTCTACGAACGTGGCGCAGGCGAGTCCTACCGCACCGGCAAGCGCGACAAGATCGTCATCTTCGGTGGTACCGATGGAAAAACGTACTTCAACGACACCTGGTACTACGACGAAGAAGAAGATCACCAGGACATCGTGACGACGAACAAGAGCCGCTGGGTACTCGCAGATCCGGGCGGTGAACAATCTCAGGGACCGGATCCGCGTGCGTTTGCCACCATGGTTTACGCCCAGAACGGCGGCTTGAGTCCGGACCTCCTTGGATTGGGAACGTTTGCCCGCATAGACGCGGACTCCGTCCGAAGGGCCTCAGCGACGGTCTACCTCTTTGGCGGACGCAGGGGAACGTTGCCGACCGCGAAGGATTCCGATCGCGACCTCGTGGATGACGGACAGGAGTTCGAATTGGGTGGTGTGGCGGCAGGACGCGATCCCAGGGTTAACGCACTCTACAACTCGTCCAACGGAGTCGAGACGGTTCCCTATTCGATCAAGAAACTGGGTACGTGGCAGGGTGCGTTGCCGATACCTCGTCGGCCGGCTGTAGCAGACCTTGAAGCACTGTCCTATCAGGAGCGTCTGCATGGCTTCCGTATGGGAAGTGGATACGGCAAGAACTATATGCCGTGGCAGGGTTACCCGCTCGAAACGACACATACGAACGAGTACTACAACATCGGGGATGAAACGCAATTCCCCGTCGAGGAACCGAATTCGAACCGGTTCGTGTATATCACGGGTGTCGACGCCTACTCGGCTGACTGGACGAACATGTGGTTCCATCGCCATGGGGTGGGCGATCCGCAGGACAATCGTGATGTCTGGCAGCTGGGCAGGCCTGACAACTCTGCTGTCGGAACGAACGGCGCGCCACCTTATGCGTATAGCGGACGCTGGGTGTACGGTACGGACCTCGATGGCAGCTATCCGAACAATGCGCTCATGGAACTCTACTCGCCGATCTTTGACCTTAAGCTGCCTTCGCTCACGTCAACGGATACGAACAATCTTAACAGCTTCTTCCTGCTCTTCCACGAGTGGGTCGATCTGGCTGATCCGAACGACGTGATCAAAGTCGACATTGTCCGTCCGAGCACGCCTGCAGATATAGCAACACGTGTGGCGGGTCTTGATCGGCCCGATATCCCGATCCTGCCGCCGCGCAACAACCAGGCAAATACACATGGCAAGTGGCGCCGGGTCGTGACGCCTATCGAAATCGCCGGCAACCAGTCGAATCTGTATCTCCGGTTCACCATGCAAACGGACACGAATGGCGTTGCGGGTGGTTGGTACATCGACGATATCGCCATCCTGCAGGGCAACGAAATCCACGGCTCGAATGGACTGGGTCAGGTCGAATTGTTGGGTGAAAACTTCAACAACAACGTCCAGGCGACAACGACAGCTAACGGTGGGCTGTTTGACTTCGGCTTCCTGCCGCTCGGCAACTACCAGATCGTGTCTGCCGGATTGACCAATGGACCGTTTGTCCTAGCCGGCCCGGAACTGGACGTCGATGTGCAGCCCTTCGCGCCACCGGAGTTCACAGCAGTCGCTGGAACGCTGCCCGTTGTGATTACGTGGACCGCAGAGGACATGATTGCATACCGCGTGGATCGCACAACCAACCTGATGGGTGGTGTGTGGACACCGATCGGAGTGGTCACAGGCGGAGTCAGCCCGACGGCATCGTTCACGGATATCTTTGCCACGGTCGAAACGTACTACAGGGTCGCAGCGACAAACCTGCCATAGCCCGGATGCCGTTATGACTCACGCTCGATCCGACCGCCATTCGAGCGTGGGTTGTGCTAACCTGTGTTTAGGATTTGACCGGACATTTTGTGGAGCATAGAGTTTAGGCACATTTGCGGGTGCAATGGCACCTGCTCACGTTAAGGAGCTGTGTATGATCAGGAATCGTCTGTCTGTCCTTCTCGCGTCTGCCGCTGCGGCAGGCCTCATGCTGAGTGTCGGTTGCGAATGGTCAGGCGGAGGCGGATCGGACAGCTTCAACTCCTCGCAGGGGGCGGGTGTCAACGTCAACTATACGGGTGTTTACGATGGCAATCTCGGTGGCGGTCGCGCGGTTTCCCCGACATCGGCCGGCAATATCACGCGCCTGACGATCACCCAGTCCGGCAACACACTTCAAGTTCGGGACAACCAGGGTTCGACATACAGCGGCACGGTCGGTTCACCCGGTGCTGTCTCTGAGCCTACCGCAGACGGAACGTTTCCTCCCGGCGCAACGGTGGTTGAATCTCAGATCAGTTTCTCCGGCAAGGATGGCGTCTCAGCGAAGGACATTGAGTTCGTCGGTGTCGTCCACCTTGTGTCGGTCGTTGATATCAAAGGCTCCACGACGGTGAAGGGCAACGGTTCAACAAACAGCTCGACGCGCACGTCAGCCGATGCGGAGACGAAGAGCTACACCACATCAGTAAACGACGGCTCAAATACAGTAGTTACAACCGTCGTCACGATAGGCGTTGAAGGCGATCCCTTCTTCCAGCAGACAACGACAGTCGTCACGATTGATAACGCCTCAGGCGCGGAAGTTGGACGCACTGTCTCGACAACGAAGGGCAGCAGCAGTCGTTCTTCCAGCGTCAGCGGCTCAACAGCGACGACGGTTTACCAGATCACCGAGAACAACACGCAACTCCGGCTTGAAGGCAGCTGGGTTGAAAAGGGTGGCGTGGTCGGAAGCGTGGATGCCCTTTCATCGGGTGGCATAGGCACTGTGGTATTCACGACTCAAACACCTGCAGAAACACCCTAGTACCGGGAGATTCGCTTGAGAGCGATTGCGGTCATCCTTGGTGGCGGCCAGGGAACCCGGCTTTTACCGCTTACACAAGAGCGTTCGAAGCCTGCGGTTCCTATCGCGGGAAAATACCGTCTCGTCGACATTCCGATCAGCAACTGCATCAACGGCGGCATTCGCCAGATCTATGTCCTGACGCAGTTCAACAGCGAATCGCTGCACCGGCACATCCAGCGTGCCTATCGTTTTGACACCTTCTCCCACGGATTTGTGCGAATTCTTGCGGCGCAGCAAACGCCCACGTCAGAGCGCTGGTTCCAGGGGACGGCGGATGCTGTGCGGCAGTGTATGCGGCACGTGATGGAGGAGGATCCGGATCTTGTCGTCATCCTTTCCGGTGACCAGCTCTACCGGATGAATTTTCAGGACGTCTTTCGTCAGCATCAGGAAACGGGTGCCGATCTTACAGTTTGCACAAAGCCCGTGGATCGCCGAGAGGCCGGTGCGCTTGGGATCATGCACACCGATGAGACCAAGAAGATTGTTCGCTTTGTCGAGAAGCCGGGTAACACCAAGGCGCTGGATGACCTGAAAGCGCCGATGTATGCAGAGGAACGCTTCCTGGCCAGCATGGGCATCTACATCTTCAGCCCGGGCGCCCTTGCCGATGTACTCAACAACGATCTCACGGATTTCGGCAAGCACATCATCCCTCAGTCCATCACGACCAAGAAGGTCTACAGCTATATCTTCGACGGATACTGGAAGGACATCGGGACCATCCGTTCATTCTGGGAGGCCAATCTCAGCCTCACGGACCCGAATCCCGAGTTCAATTTCTACGACCCGCGCGCCCCGATCTACACGGATATGCGCCACCTTCCTCCTTCCAAGATCAACCGCTGCGACCTGAATCGTTGCCTGCTCTCCGAGGGTTGCATTCTGTCCAGCCATCGCTTCCTTCATTCCGTGATCGGCATTCGCGCGATCGTGGGCGAGGGGACCGTGGTGGAGGATTCCGTCATCATGGGCGCGGACTTCTACGAGCGCGATGAGCCCGAGCACGGCATGCCGAGGATCGGCATTGGACGCGACTGCTACATCAAGAATGCAATCATCGACAAGAATGCCCGCATCGGCGACGGCGTCTACATAGTGCCCGACGGAAAGAAAGACGGCACCACGACGCCGACCTACAGCGTTCACGACGGCATTATCGTGATCCCCAAAGGCGCCGTAATCCCTTCCGGTACCCGCTTGTGATGTCTTCCGCAGCCGGCCGCGGTAAGGCCGGTTCCCCGTGAGATTTTTGGACGGCTGGACTTGTCCGGCCCCATTCCCCGACATGGACCGGCAAGCCGGTCCCTCCATTGTGCGATCTCCTGGCGATCACGAGTCGTATGCGTTGAGGGCGGCCTTGTCCGCTTCGCTTAGCTCCTTCGCGTAGAACGGGTACTCTTCACGCTTGCGCCAGGGAGCTACGTATTTCCAGCGCTTATACGTCCACAGCCAGCATTGCGGATATCTTCGCACCCACTGTTCGATTGCCTCTGTGATAGCGCGGGTGCGGGTTGAGATCGTGTCGTCTCCGCCGACGGGCGGCATTGGAATGGGTTGGGGCTCCGGCACAAGGTACGTCCCGTCGGGCTGCGGCAGACAGCCGCCGACCAGGACTTCGGCGCCGGTCTTGATGGAGAGCCCTGCCGCGGCGGATGCCACGGGGACGGGAAGGCCGAAGAAGTCGATGAAGATGCCGCCCTCGGAGGGCTTTGTGTTCTGGTCCAGTACGAGTGCTATCTTGCCGCCGTCTTTCAGCGTCTTGAGCAACGCGCGGACGACGCCGTGCTTGGACATGACACGCTGGCCTGAGACGACTCGGAGGCGGTTGAAAAGGGTGTCCACGTCGGGATTGGAAAGAGGCGCTGCGACGCTCAGCAGGGGGAAGCCGCGATGGCTCATTGTCATGCCAAGCACCTCCCAGTTGCCCAGGTGCGCCGTAATACAGATCTGCGGTCTTTCGACAAGGACGCGCTCGCCGCCCGGCGCAAACTTGACATACCGATCGATGCGGCTTGCCGTATCGCGTGAGAACCAGAACGTGTCGAGAATGGTCAGCGCAAAGGATCGAAATGACGCACGGAGAATCCTGCGTTTGTCGTCATCGCTGGCACTGCCCGCGAGAGCGAGATCGAGGTTGGCTCGACCGACCCTGCGCAAGTGAGGAGAAACGAGAAATGCGATCGTCCCCAGGATGCTTGCCAACTTGAGAATCGAGCGGCGGGAAAGCAGGGGAATCAAAAGGAGTCCCAAGCGGGCGAGAGCAGCTTCGAAACGCATCCGTATCGTAAGTTTCAGTTGCACAGTGCTAGAGCGGCCACGCTGCTTTGTCCATCCACAGTTCAACATTCGGATGCTGTGCGGTGGCAAGCCCGGCCGTGATGGACAGTGTATTGCGAAGCAGGGCATCGGTCATCGGCTTCTTGTCGGCACCGCTTACGAGGAACACCAAGCGCTCGATACGCAGGAGGAAGTCGGAGGTTACCGATACACCCTGCATGCCATCCGGTCGGTCAACCCCAATGGCGCTGCGACCACGCCCCTGCGCGACATGAGCAGGGGTAAAGAGAGAAGCAGTATGCCCGTCGGCGCCCAGCCCAAGCAGACCCAGCGAGAATCGTGGCCCTTGTTCCACTAGGGCGGCGAGATCCCTGTCATAGTGCTCAACGGCCTGAGTCAGCGGTTGTTCGCCGTAGACCCGGATAATTTGCTCAGGTCCAAGGCCTAGCGCGTTGAAGAGGTGCCTCGTATTGCCGTAGTTGCTCTTGGGGCTGTCCGGAGGTACATGCCTGTCGTCGCTGAAGAAGAGGTGCAGGTCGCCCGCAGGGCGCGGTTTCAGGGCGGCAAGTCGCCTGTAAGCTTCCATGGGGGTGCTCCCACCCGCCAGCATGATCGCCTGTGCAGACTTGAACAAAAGTTGGTTCGCGAGCAGTTCAACTGTAGCCTGCGCCAGGGCTTCCGCATCATTGAACTGTTTTGCCTTAATCATTCGACCACAAGCGATTAGGGGTTTCTGCCCTGAAGTCATCCTGATGACCGTAGGTTAATTTAGCGGTGATTGGAAGTGATTTGCGATATGGTGTGGAAGTTGCTAGTTGAATGCAGGTTGTGACTATGGGGGACTTAGTAGGCCAAGCGCCCGATGCATGAAGCTGCAGATCAAAGATGACACACAGTCGGATGTGCCGGCACCGGCCGCGAATGGGGCATCGGCCAAGGCGACGGACAAGGCCTCTGACGGCAAGCGATACGCGGCGGTGTGGGTCGTGGTTGTGCTAGGCCTTACGCTGACGGTAGCGGCCTTCCTCAATCTCCAGATGGCCGAGAAGGCCATTCTCGTATCGCACTCGAAAGGCGAACCCCCGCAGTTCCAGAGAACCTCTTGGGTCGTCTTCGCCTCGGGCGTCTTCTTCACGGTTATCATCGCGGTGTTTCTCCGATCCGTTCTCAGGCGGAATCTCGAGATTGAGTTGCAGCTCGAAGCCGAGACCCATCGCCGGCAGCATGAGCAGGAGAACCGGCGCCGGATGGAAGTGGACATTGCCAGGCAGAGGAACGACCTCGACCGTCGCGTCCAGGAGCGCACACGTGAGCTGGCCGACTCAAACAAGTTCCTGCTGACGGAGATCGCGGATCGCAAGCAGGCGCAGGCTGAACTTGCGTCAGAAAAAGAACGCCTGATGACAACCCTGCGTAGCATCGGCGACGGTGTTATCGCGGTGGATTCAAACAGCCGGGTGGTCTTGATGAACCGCGTGGGAGAGCAGTTGACCGGCTGGTCCCAGGAGGAAGCTCTCCGCAAACACCTCTACAACGTATTCAAGGTGAGTGACGAGGAAACCGGCGAAGAGTACACGGAGATCCTCGAGCGTGTCATGGCGGGTGGCGCGCAGGAGTCGGGCGCAAAGTGCCTGATTCTTGCATCGAAGGAAGGTCAGGAGCGGCCGATTACTCATAGCAGTGCGCCGATCTTTGACGTCGATGGCAAGATCAACGGCGTCGTGATCGCATTTCGCGATATCACGGAACAGCGGCGGACCGAGAACGAACGGATGAAGGCACATCGGCTTGAGTCGATCGCCTTGCTCGCGGGCGGCATCGCGCACGACTACAACAATCTGCTCACAGCAGTGCTGGGCAACTTGTCACTTGCACAGATGGCACTTACAGAGACGCCGGATGAGCTGCCCGGACTCCTCAATGAAGTCGAAAACGCGTCGCTGCGCGCGAAGGAGCTGACGCGGCAGTTGCTTACATTCTCCAAGGGTGGCGCGCCGGTGCGTACTGCTGCATCGCTGACAGAGATCATCCGTGACTCAGCGGAATTCGTCCTTCGCGGCTCGATGTCGCGTTGTGAAATCAAGCTGGCTGATGACACATGGCCAGCCAATGTTGATTTGGGACAGATCAGTCAGGTCATCCAGAACCTGGTCATAAACGCCGACCAGGCCATGGCGGATGGTGGAAGAATCACGCTGCAAACCGAGAACATCGCCATTTCGGCGGAGAACAAGACACTCGGGTTGAAGCCCGGTCGCTACGTCAAGATCACCGTGGCCGATACGGGTCCGGGTATGTCCGCCGATGTGCTTAGCCGCATATTCGAGCCCTACTTCACGACGAAGGAGAAGGGGAGCGGGCTGGGTCTGACCACGAGCTTCTCGATCGTCAAGAAGCACGACGGATTGATGACCGTGGAGTCGAAAATCGGGAGCGGAACGACGTTCTTCATCTATCTTCCGGCCGTTGAACTCGAAGCTGCACCGACGCTGGGCAAGGGCCAGCCCCTTGTCCTTCGCGGCAACGGGCGAATCCTTGTCATGGACGACGAGGCGTCGATCCGCACGCTCGTCAAACGCATGCTGGAGAGCGTCGGGTACCACGTCGTGACCGTCAAGGATGGCCAGGAGACGTTGAAGCAGTATCAGGAGGCGCTCGCGAAGGGCCAGCCGTTTGATGCGGTCATGCTGGACCTGACCGTGGCTGGCGGAATGGGTGGGCGCGAAACGATGCGCCAGTTGCTCGCGAAACACCCCGACGTGAAGGCGATCGTGTCGAGCGGTTATGCCAACGACCCTGTCATGGAGAAGTACAGGAAGTACGGATTCATCGGCATGGTGATGAAGCCGTACACGCTGGGCGAGTTGACCTACACCCTCAAGCGTGCGCTCGGTTGATGCGGATCAGCCACCCTTAAATTCCGCGACCAGCGTCGATACCGTGGCCTTGGCATCCCCGAACAGCATGCGCGTGTTCTGCGCGAAGAAGAGAGGATTGTCCACGCCGGCAAAGCCGGATGCCATGCTGCGTTTCAGCACGAAAACCGTCCTCGCGTGATCGACATTGATGATCGGCATCCCGTAGATGGGACTGTTCTTGTCCTCGCGGGCCGCGGGATTTACGACGTCATTGGCCCCGATCACGATGGCCACATCGACCGTGGACATGATCGGATTGATGTCATGGGGTTCAACAAGCTGCTCGTAAGGCACATTCGCTTCTGCCAGCAGAACGTTCATGTGGCCCGGCATGCGCCCGGCGACCGGATGAATTGCGTATTTCACGTCGACGCCCTTGGCCGCCATCAACTCACCCAACTCGCGCACTGCATGCTGGGCCTGCGCGACTGCCATGCCGTATCCCGGGACAACGACCACGGAAGACGCAGCCTCAAGGATGAGATAGGCGTCGTCCGCAGTGATCGCCTTCGCTTCGCCTTTGTGTGTCGTGGTGGGCCCGGATGATCCGGCGCCGCTGCCGAAGCCGCTGAAGAGCACGTTCGCAAGGGACCGGTTCATGGCTTTGCACATGATCTGGGTCAGGATGATGCCGCTCGCTCCAACCAGGCATCCTGCCACGATGAGCACGTTGTTCAGCAGGACGAAACCGGCCGCCGATGCGGCCATCCCCGAGTAGCTGTTGAGAAGTGAAATTGCCACGGGCATATCGGCTCCGCCGATCGGTATGACCACCATGACACCGAGTACGAAGGAAAGAGCCACGACAACAATCAGCGCGGTATTTCCTGTCGCACTGGCGGGGTCCTGGCAGAACACGATCGCTGCGGCCAACGTGAGGATCAGCAGCAGCCCGTTCACGATCTGTTGCCCCTTGAACATGATGGGCTTGCCGGAGATCTTCTCCGCCAGTTTAAGGAACGCGACCATGCTGCCCGTGAAGGTGATGCCGCCTATGATCACTGCGGCAATCGTGGCTACGCGGGTGAACATGGGACTGTCCGGGTATGCAAGGTAGTCGGCCCAGGCCACAAGCAGGCTGGCGATGCCGCCGAAGCCGTTAAACAAGCCGACCATCTCGGGCATGGAGGTCATGGGAACCCGGTAGGCCGAGATCGCGCCGATTGCAGAACCCAGGACGATGCCCACAATGATCCACTGGAAAGCCATTCCCTTCAGGAGCAGCGTGGCCACGATCGCGATGAGCATTCCGACGGATGAAAGGATGTTTCCCATCCGCGCCGAGGACTGCTTGCTCAGCATCTTGAGGCCGAGAATGAAGATGACAGACGCGACGATGTACGAGAAGTCGATCAATCCGGATAGATTCACGGCTATTTCCCATCCTTCGATTTGAACATGGCGAGCATGCGATCCGTGACGAAGTAGCCACCGACAACATTGATCATCGCCGCGGTCACGGCGATCGTGCCGATGGCAATGGTGAAGGGCGACGACGCTTCGGTACCGGCGGCAATCAGCGCGCCCACGATCGTGATGCCTGAGATCGCGTTCGAACCCGACATGAGCGGTGTATGCAACTTCGAGGGCACCTTGTTGATCAGCTCAACGCCGAGGAAGGTCGCCAAGGCGAACACAAACCAGAGAAGGCCCATATTCGCCTGGCCGTGCGGCGTGGCTTCGCCGGACGCGAGTGCAGGGGTGGCCATCAGCATCGTGATGGCGATTCCGAAGATCATGTTCATGGTGTTCCTCCTTCGATAAGCTTGCGGATCGTTTCGTTGACGATCGCGCCGTCATGCGTGACCAGGCAGCCCTTCATGATTTCGTCGTCCCGTCGCAACTCCATCGACTTGGATTCCTTGTTCCAGAAGTGTTCCACAAGACTCAGCACGTTGCTGGCGAACATCTGGCTGGCGTGCACGGCTGCGCGGCCCTGCAGGTTGCTCAGGCCGATGATTCGAACGCCGCCTACATCCGTCTCTTCACCCGGTGTCACGCATTCCACATTGCCACCGGTATCCACGGCCAGATCCACGACGATGCTGCCCGGCTTCATCGCCTTGACCATATCCGTGGTGACAATGACCGGGGCCTTGCGGCCGAATACCTGCGCGGTGGTAATCACGATGTCCGCATTGGCGCACGTCTTTGCCATTACATCGCGCTGCTTCTTGAGCTGGTCTTCCGTGAGCGCCTTGGCATAGCCATCCTTCGTCTGACCGGTTTCCCCCAGATCGACTTTCACAAACTTGGCGCCGAGCGACTTCACCTGCTCCTCGACCACGGGGCGGGTGTCAAAGGCTTCGACGACGGCTCCGAGACGCTTCGCCGTTGCGATGGCCTGCAGGCCGGCCACGCCCACGCCGATGATGAAGACACGCGATGGCGAGATGGTACCCGCCGGCGTCATCATCATGGGCAGGACTTTCTGCAGGCGCTCCGCAGCGATAATGACAGCCTCGTAACCGGCCAAGTTCGCCTGGGAGCTGAGAACGTCCATCTTCTGAGCAAGGGTGGTGCGAGGAATCATCTCCAGGCTGATCGCAGACGTTTTCGCCCTCGATAGCGTTTGGATGAGTTCCTTTTCCCGGAATGGATCGAGGAGGCTGATATGGATGGCGCCCGTCTTGAAGCCTGCGACTTCCTCTTGGGGCGGTTTGCGAATGCGGACGATGGCGTCGGAGGTGGAAAGACCTTCCGTGCGGGAGACTACCTTGCAGCCGGCCTTGAGGTAGTCGGCGTCAGGTATCCCGAGGCTGGATCCGATTCCTGCTTCCACGACAACCCCGGCGCCAAGCTTGGAGAGTTTATCGGCGACTGCGGGGATCAGTGCCGTGCGTGTCTCGCCCGGGACCGTTTCCCGCGGGAAGTAGATTTTCATGCTCCCTTTCCGACCTGCACAGGAAACGGACCGACCGTATCAGGGCAGGTTTCAAATTCGCCGGACACTATCACACCCGCGCCATCTCTCAAAGGCTTTCGCGTGACGACGTGAACCCGATGTCGTATTGTCCGCGCCCATGTCAACCAAGGATATACAGGTCAAGCGGCTGGCGGACGAACCCGCAGCGCCGAGGCCTTCGATGCGGGTCAGGGACCCCCTGACGATCACGATTTTCGGGGCGTCGGGCGACCTGACACAGCGCAAGCTTATCCCGGCCCTTTACGCCATGTTCATCCAGGGCTTCCTGCCGGACGACTTCGCCATTGTCGGCTTCGCGCGCCGTGAATACGACGACTCGGTTTTCCGGGCGCAGATGGCGGACGCGATCCGGAAGTTCTGCCGGATGCCCGTGGAAGAGGCGAAGCTCGCGTCCTTCATCTCAAAGGTCTATTACCATCAGGGCGACATCGAGAGCGTAACGTCGTACGACGAACTGCGGAAACGGCTGTTCGATTTCACGACGTTCCCGCCCAATCACCTTCACTACCTTTCGATCAAGCCCGACCTCTTCGAAGTTGCACTGAAGAGCATGAAGGGGGCCGGATTGATCGCCGCACACGGTTCACCCCATTGGACCCGTGTCGTGATCGAAAAGCCGTTCGGCCACGATCTTGCCAGCGCCATCGCGTTGAACCACGCGGTCCGGCAGCATCTGGAAGAATCGCAGGTCTATCGCATCGATCATTTCCTCGGGAAGGAAACGGTGCAGAATATCCTCTCGTTCCGCTTCGCGAACGCGATTTTCGAACCGCTCTTCAGCAACCACCTTGTGGACCACATCCAGATCACGGCTGCCGAGACGGTGGGCATGGAAAGCGGCCGCGGCGCGTATTACGATGCGAGTGGCGCCCTGCGGGACATGGTGCAGAACCACATGCTCCAGCTGCTCTGCCTTGTCACCATGGAACCGCCGGCCAGTCTCACGGCCGAGGCGATCCGCAACGAGAAACTGAAGGTCCTGCAATCCATTACGCCCCCGGCCCCGGACCATGTCCGCTATCGCGTCGTGCGCGCGCAGTACGCGGATGCCCCGGGCGTCAAGGGTTACCGGTCCGAAGAACGCGTGAATCCGGAATCGATGACGGAATCGTTTGTCGCGATGCGACTCTTTATCGACAACTGGCGCTGGGCCGGCGTACCCGTCTACCTGCGCACGGGCAAGCGCCTCGCCAAACGCGCCACGGAGATCGTGGTGCGATTCAAGACGCCTCCGCTTCAGCTCTTCCAGACCGTGGAATGCGTGGGCGACGTGTGCGACATGACCAAGGCGAAGCCGAACCAGATCATCTTTCGCATCCAGCCGGACGAGGGCATCTCGCTCCACTTCTCCGCGAAGCGCCCTGTACTCCAGGTCCAGGTTGAGAGCGTGGCCATGAACTTCTCCTACTCGGAAACATGGCAAACATCGCTGCCCGAGGCGTACGAGCGACTCCTGCTCGATGTGATGAGGGGCGACTCGACGCTCTTCACGCGTTCGGATGAAGTCGAAGCTGCGTGGCGCATTATCGACCCGATCCTGAAGGCCTGGACGAGCGAGGCGGACATGCCCATGGCAACGTATTCACCCGGCGGGTGGGGGCCCGAAGCGGCGGATGACCTTATGCGGGCTCACAGCGGCTTTTGGCGAAATCCGTAGGAGCCGATAAGGCGTCAGGCCCGTTCGAAGGCCTTCTTCAAGGCGTAGCACAGGGGACAAACCCAGTCGGCAGGCAGTTTATCAAAGGGAGTTCCGGCGGGAATGCCGTGCTCCGGGTCACCGACTACCGGGTCGTAGACATAACCACAGCAGGTGCAGACCCATTGCTCAAGCGAGATTGTTTCCGGTTCACTCATGGCGTAAGAATACGGGCATTGCAGGTGTGGTCAAGGGGCACCCGCGTGGAGAAGGCATGACAAAGAAAAACGCACAGATCATTTCAGGGCTCGGCGATGGGGATGTCGGCGAGATTGTGTTCATGCCGGGCGACCCCGGTCGCGTCCCGAAGATTTCCGCAGGCTGGGAGAACGTCGAGGAAGTCTGCCGCGTCCGCGAGTACGTCGTGCACACCGGCATGAAGGACGGCGTCCGCCTGACTGCGGCATCCACCGGCATCGGCAGCCCCTCCACCGCGATCATCATGGAGGAGCTCGCGAAGATCGGTGCGCGGACGTTCATCCGCATCGGCAACAGCGGCGCGATCGCCGATGAAGTCCAGTTGGGCGATTACGTCATTTCGACAGGAGCCGTGCGTGACGAAGGAACGTCAAAGTCGTACGTCCCGGCTGAGTATCCCGCCGTGGCGAGCTATGAAGTGGTCGCGGCGCTCGTCGCCGCAGCGCGCGCTTCGGGTGGTCGCTTCCACACGGGCATCACGGTTTCCGTCGACGGGTTCTACGCGCGCAACAAAGTGGTGGGCGAGGGTGGCAAGATCGTTTCCATGGCCTATGGCGGCTTCGACCAGACGTGGAGCAACAGCTTTGTGGAGAACTGGAAGCGAGCCCGTGTCCTGAACGTCGAGATGGAGTCCGGCACGATCTTCACGCTAGCCAATCTGTTCGGGTTGAAGGCAGGAACAATCTGCACCGTGTCGGATCGCACTCCGTGGTCGTCACCGGGCCAGGATGCGATGTCCTTGGACCGCAACATCCGCGGTGCGATCGATATCGCGATCGCCGCTGCGATTAACCTGGCAAAAGGGAAGTAGCGTACGCTGTGAAGCAGTATCTGGATCTTCTCCGGCATGTTCGCTCCCATGGCGTCGTCCGCAAAGACCGCACCGGCGTCGGCACGATGGCTGTGTTCGGATACCAGATGAGATTCAACCTCGACGAGGGCTTCCCGGCCGTTACGACCAAGAAGCTGCACCTGCGGTCGATCATTCATGAACTCCTGTGGTTTCTGAAAGGCGATACGAACACGCGCTACCTGAAGGAGAACAAGGTCACAATCTGGGATGAATGGGCCAACGAAGACGGAGACCTTGGTCCTGTCTATGGTGCGCAGTGGCGTTCCTGGGCGGCGTCCGATGGCAGGCACATCGACCAGATTGCGAACGTCGTCGATACCATCCGCAAGAACCCGGAATCTCGTCGCCTCATCGTGAGTGCCTGGAACGTGGGCGAGATCGACAAGATGGCGCTCGCGCCATGCCATTGCCTGTTCCAATTCCACGTTGCCGACGGGAAACTTTCCTGCCAGCTCTACCAGCGCAGCGCCGACGTCTTTCTGGGCGTACCCTTCAACATCGCCTCCTATGCCCTGCTGACCATGATGATTGCGCAGGTCACGGATCTGAAGCCCGGTGAGTTCATCCACACGCTGGGTGACGCGCATCTCTACCTGAATCATCTTGAGCAGGCCGACTTGCAGCTCACCCGCGAGCCGTTCCCGCTGTCCCACATGCACCTGAACCCGGCCGTTCGCTCCATCTTCGACTTCGAATTCTCAGATTTCCGGCATGATGGATACCAGTCGCATCCCGCGATCCCCGCGCCCATCGCCGTCTAGTCCCATGAGAATTTCACTGATTGTCGCGGCGGCAGAGAACGGCGTAATTGGCAACAGGGGGAAGCTTCCGTGGCATCTGCCCGATGACTTGAAGCACTTTAAGAAGCTGACGAGCGGCAAGATGATCCTGATGGGTCGGAAGACTGCGGAGTCGATTGGGAAGCCGTTGCCGAATCGCAGGAACCTGGTCTTGTCTCGAAAGGGACCACCCGCGGGCGATGGTTGGGAATGGGTGAAGACATGGGATGAAGCCGTCGCACTCGCAGCGGGTACCGATGAGCTGATGGTCATCGGCGGCGCGGAGGTTTATGCGTTGGCCTTGCCCCACGCGGATTCGGTGTACCTCACGCGGGTGCAGACCGTCGCGGAAGGTGATGTGGAGCTGCCGGAGCTGGGACCGGGATGGGTTGTCGAGGCCAGTGAGTTTCATCCGGCCGACGAGAAGCACGCATTCGCGTTCAGCTTTTTGACCCTGCGACGCTGACGTGATGATGCGAACACGTGTCCGAGCTGTCCCCGACTTCAGGATAGTGCTTCGTGATGCACTCCGGACAAATGCTGTGTGTGAAATCGGCATTCGATCGCTCGGCAAAATACTGCTCCACCTGCTCCCAGTATCCATTGTCATTCCGGATCTTCTTGCAGCATGAGCAAATCGGCAGCAAGCCGCTCAAGGTTGTTACGCTGCTCAACGCTTCGCGCAGGTCATTGATCAGGCATTCGCGCTCCTGCAGCAGGGTTCGTTGCTCGAAAGAGAACTGCATGAGCAGGATGACCATTGTGGCCATGATGACCCATACAGCGGCTGCGACAACGCGCACGACCAGGAGCTTCTGGCCCACGGTCCCGGCCGTGATGTCCGCGCCCACAATCGCAATCGTGTTGCCCTATGCGTCGCGTATGGGTGCGTACCCCGAAATCAGGTCGGGGTAGGGAGGATCGGCCGTGATGTCTTTGTCCGCCGTCGGATGGTTCCACGCTTCTACCATCGCTTCGAGTTCCGACGCGTCATACGGATTGCCCGTGGGCTCGGATTGCTCGTCCTCTGCGATGTGGCCATCCTTGTTCTCGTCCGTGGCCATCTGGTCTACGACGTATTCATAGTCCGAGGGCAACGCATCCGGGGCGCTCGAACGCCGCATGACGTATACGTACCGGACGTCCGAATTGAAGGTCGAAATGGTGCTTATCAGCTTCTGCACTTCTTGAAAGGCAGGCTTTGCCATGTCGTCAGGCGTCCGTATTTGTTCAAGGATGGCCGGGGGAATTGATCCTGCCGTAGCCGAGGCGACCCCCATGGCCTGGGCCCTGATCTCGTCCAGCACAGCCCGGCGTGCAACCCCGTAAAATACTGCGAACACGGCGGTAATGAATACAAGGGCCGTCACATGGCTGACCAGGCGGCGCCGGCTAAGCAGGTCCTTGAAGCGGTCGGATCGTGTTTTCACGCAGAACCATTAAGCACGAACGGTGCCATGCGCGAGCAGGGGGGTGATCGGTGGATTTTGATTTTTCCGACAAGGTGGCGTATACTGACGCGTCATTGGGATTAACAAAGGAGTTTGTCTTGAAAGCTATTGTAGTCATTGCGTTGTTGGCGGTTGTGTCGATGGCGGGTACATCGTTCGCGGGCTCGTCCTGCTGCGGTGCCAAGAAGAAGAGTCAGGGAGCTGAGATGTCCCAGTGCGGCGACATCTTCGCATCGATGAACCTCACGGATGAGCAGAAGGCAAAGATCTCCGAGCTTGAGACAGCCTGCAAGGCCGAGGGTAGCTCGAAGGAAAGCTGCGCGAAGTACAAGGACCAGATGCGCGATCTCCTGACGGATGAGCAGAAGGCCCAGTTCGACGAAGCTTGCGCTGCAAAGTGCAAGAAGAGCGGTGCCAGCTGCGATTCGAAGAAGTCGGATTCGTAGTCCGGATTCCAAGTCGACTTGAATTGCGAAGGGGCGGTCACGATGTGACCGCCCTTCGTCTTTCTACAGAAGCCTCAGGGAAAACCCGAGCAAAAGGGCAATGAGGGTCACGCCGATAAGCCAGAGAAACGATGCGTGCGGTTTCGTGCGCGCCGGGAATTCATAGCCGCAGATCGGACACCTGTTCTCATTCTCCGGAACCTCCGTCGCGCACGACGGGCATTCGCGAAGTCCGTACTGCTTGCCTGTATCAATGCTCATGAGAAACCCGGTAGCTCCAAGTCCGTTGTTGAAGCCTGCCACGGGTCGACCACAAGCGCGTCATTCAGTCCTCCCGTAAGAATCACCATGCGGTCTTCGTCGGAAAGCGGATCGGGCGAAAGCCACGTTTCGACGTGCGACGGCGATAGCAGCACGGGCATGCGATCATGGATGCCAGACACGACGCCGCGCGCCGCGGTCGTAATGATGGTGCAGGTCTTGAGCTCTTGCCCGTCCGGGCTGCGCCAGACGTCCCACAACCCGGCAAAGCAAAAAGGATCACCTTGCGGCAGGTGAAAGTGCATCTGTTTCTTCTTTTTCGAACTGGCCTGCTCCTGCCATTCAAAGAATCCATCACCCACGATGGCGCAGCGCTTCGACTTGAGCGACTTGCGAAACGTCGGCTTCTCAGCCAGCGTCTCGGCCCGCGCATTGATGAAGCGCGATCCGATCTTCAGGTCGTCTGCCCAAGGGGGCACCAGGCCCCATCGAATCCATGAGACTTCGAGCGGGGCGTGGTTGAGGATGGCGGGAACATCCTGCGTCGGCCGCACGTCGTATTGCGGCTCGCGCCATTCCGCGATCTTGAGCCCGGCGATGAGCTTCTCGACCTTCTCACGCCGCGTTGCAATGGTGAAGCGACCGCACATGAGTTACCCGGAGTATTCTGCCCACGCGCAACTTCCACGGTCGACCGGGAGGGTGTATAGTGTTGGTAGTACAAGCATTGAGCGACTGTCCTCGCAACGAACCATAAACCATAATCGATTCGGAGGCGAACATGGCGATCTTCTTCATGCTCGGTAAGTACTCACAGGAATCCCTTCGCAGCATCACGGCCCGCCGTACGGAAATGGCTGTGGAGCTCATCGAGAAGCTCAACGGACAGGTCACGGCCATGTACGCGCTCCTGGGGCCCCATGACCTCTGCCTCATCGTGAACCTTCCGGGGGTGCGCGAGGCCATGGAAGCGGCCATCGGACTGTCGCGACTGACAGGCATCACATTCGTAACATGCCCGGCCCTATCGGTGGATCGTTTCGACGAAATGGTCGAAGTGGACCTCAAGAAGTCGTTTCCCTCTGAAAAATGACCCAAAACCTTACCGCTTGAATCAGAACGGTTTCGGTCCTATGTTCTTTGCCATAGAGATCTTCGGGGCTAGGTGATCCGGCCATATCCCATGGATGTGGCGGGAAATTCCTGACCGGCGGTGAAAGCCCGAGACCCCCGCGGTTCCTGAACAAGGACTGTGGGGTGGATAGCGGTAATCGAGATGATCGATACCCGCAGCCGACAGTAAAGTCTGGATAAAATGAAGGTCTATGACAGGTGACGTGTGCCTTGCCCCGGAGACGTAGTGTCTTCGGATTTTTTGTTTATGGGCAAGCAGTCAAAAGTCAAAAGCGATGGTTCGGGCCAATTCACCTCGATGGAGTCGGCGATTGAAGCGGTGCGACAGGGCAAGCTGGTGATCGTCGCCGACGACGAACGCCGCGAGAACGAAGGCGACCTGATCATTGCCGCGGAAAAGGTCACGCCCGAGGCCATCAATTTCATGGCGAAGTTCGGACGCGGCCTTATTTGCGTCGCGCTGGAGGCCGACCGCCTCGCTCGCCTCGGCCTTGCCCGCATGGTTCCTCATACAGGTGGCGATATCTATCGCACAGCGTTTATGGAATCCGTCGATGCCCGGCACGGCATCACGACCGGTATCAGCGCTCACGATCGCGCTCATACGGTGCGTGTCCTCATGGACAATCACTCCACGGCGGCTGATCTCGTGCGGCCCGGCCACATGTTTCCGCTCGAAGCGGTGTCCGGCGGAGTGCTGAAGAGGCCCGGCCACACCGAAGCCGCAGTGGATCTTGCGCGCATTGCCGGACTCAAACCGGCCGGCGTGATCTGCGAGGTCCTGCGCGATGATGGGACCATGGCGCGCTTGCCTGATCTTTTTGACTTTGCCCGTACACACAACGTCCCGATGATTTCGGTCTCCGCGATAGCGACGTACCGGAAGAAGACGGAGAAGTTGATCACGCTCGAGGAACAGATCAATTTCCCCACCGACCTGGGCATCTTCAAGCTGCGCATGTACCGGTCGCACATCGACGACAAGCATCATCTCGCGCTGGTCATGGGCGAGCCTTGGACGCAGGAAAGCGCCTACTGCCGCGTGCACAGCGAGTGCCTAACGGGCGACGCCTTCGGCTCGCTCCGCTGCGACTGCGGTTCCCAGCTCCGCGAAGCGATGCAGATGATCGCGCGCGAGGGCCACGGCGTCCTGGTCTATCTGCGGCAGGAGGGCAGGGGCATCGGCCTGGAGCAGAAGATCAAGGCCTACGCGCTGCAGGAGAAGGGCTTTGATACGGTCGAGGCCAATGAGCAGCTCGGCTTTGAAGCGGACATGAGGGATTACAGCATCGCGGCCCAGATCCTGCGCGATCTCGACATCCACAAGATCCGCCTGATCACAAACAACCCCCTCAAGGTGACCGGGTTGGAGGACTACGATATCGATGTCCAGGATCGCGTCCCGCTGATTCAGCCGAGCACGATCTACAACGAAGGCTACATGGAAACGAAGCGCACCAAGATGGGGCACATGCTGTGAAAGGCATTCGCTCCGATATCGACCAGGTGCGACTCGGCGTCCCGGGCGTCCGCGAGATCCACGGTTCGTTGGACGGATCCGGTCATCGCTTCGGCATCGTCGTCAGTCGCTTCAACGAACAGATCACGCGCAAGCTTCTTGCCGAAGCCGTCGCGGGCCTTCTGGAGCACGGCGTGCGGGAAGACGACGTTGTGATCGCGTGGGTTCCCGGCGCGTTTGAGATCCCCGTGGCGCTGCGTCGATTGGCGCGCGCTGGTGATGTTTCGGCTCTTATCGCAATCGGTGCGGTGATTGAAGGCGAGACGTCGCATGCGGAGTTGATCACCGGTGAGGTCACGCATTCGCTGACGCTGATCGCGCGGGAGTTCGATTTGCCTGTCATTGATACGATCCTTGGCGCAAGGACCTGGGCGCAGGCCGAGGCGCGGGCAGGGGAGCGAGAGAAGAACAGGGGCTGGCATGGCGCGCTCGCAGCGCTTGAAATGGCCACCTTATTGAAACGAATTTGACATGAATACACGGCATGAAGCCCGGCTATGGGCTGTACAGATCCTCTTCCAGCGCGACTTCAACGAAGGCGACATCGTCGCCGCGCTGGAACAGTTCTGGCTGGAGAAGAAAGCCTCGTCGAAGATGCAGGCGTTCACGGAGGAGTTGGTCCGCGGCGTCGAATCCATGCGGGGGGAGATCGACGAGGTCATCCACAAGCACGCGGAGCATTGGGACCTCAGCCGCATGGGCGCAGTGGACCGCAATGTGATGCGCGTGGCGATGTACGAGATGTTGAAGCGACCCGATATTCCCCCGATCGTCTCCATCAATGAAGCGGTCGAAATCGCCAAGGAGCTAAGCTCCGACGAGTCCGGGAAGTTCGTGAACGGCATTCTCGATCGTGCACGCCGGGACATTGATCGGCCTGCCCGGGCCTCAACCAACGTAAAGACACCTTAGTTGATTGCAGATCGCCATGGCCTCCTGGATTGACGCACTCGCCCGCACCCGCAAGACCATCGCCTCGGCGCTTGGTCGCGTCTTCCGTCGGACCTCCGCCGTCGATCCCGCCACGCTCGAGGAGCTTGAATCGGTCCTGATGCAAGCCGACGTGCCCGCCCGCCTCGTCATGGAGACCATGGCGGATGTGGAGAAGAGGAAGCGACAGCCCGACGTGACGATTCGCGATATTCTCCGGACGCATCTTATCGATGCGCTCGGCACTTCCCCGGCCTTCGACTGGAACAGGGGCGGCAACCCTTTCGTCGTGCTACTCGTCGGCATCAACGGGTCGGGCAAGACAACGACTTCGGCAAAGCTCGCCCATTTGGCAAAGAAGTCAGGTCGCAAGCCGCTCCTCGGCGCGGGCGACACGTTTCGCGCCGCGGGATCGGATCAGTTGCGCATCTGGGCTGACCGCGTTGGCTGTCCTGTCGTTGCCGGTGCGTCGGGTGGCGACGCCGCGGCGGTGGCCTTTGATGCGGTGACCGCGGGGAAGGCGCGCGGCTGCGATGTTGTGCTCTTTGACACGGCGGGCCGGATGCACACGAAGGAGCCGTTGATGCAGGAGCTGCAGAAAGTGCAGCGCGCGATGGGGAAGAGTCATCCCGGAGCACCCCACGAAACCTGGATCGTGCTGGATGCTTCCATGGGACAGAACGCGGTGAATCAGGCCCGCACATTCCACAGCGCTGTTCCGCTGACAGGTGTTGTGGTTTCAAAACTCGATGGCTCTTCGAAGGCCGGCTTTATTTTCGCCCTTCGGCGCGAGTTGGACATTCCGATCGTCTACGTCGGACTGGGTGAAGGCATGGACGACCTGGCGCCGTTCGAGCCTGTGTCGTTCGTCGACGCGCTCCTCGGCTTGGATGCCGAGGGCACCGAGGTTTCACATGCCGAAGCGCGGACATGAATTCTGGATGGCTGAGGCCCTCGCGCTGGCGCGACGGGCTGAAGGCCTGACCCGACCAAATCCTCCGGTCGGCGCCGTGATTGTTCGCCATGGACGGGTGGTCGGACGCGGTTTCCATCGAAAAGCCGGCGATGCCCATGCGGAGATCCACGCCCTGCGCGAGGCAGGCGACAAAGCGCGCGGCGCCACACTCTATGTAACACTCGAACCCTGCTCCACGTGGGGAAGGACGCCGCCGTGCACGGACGCCATCAAGGCGGCGGGTCTTGCCCGTGTCATCGTGGGCTGTCGCGACCCCAATCCGGCCCATGCTGGCCGGGGGATCCGGATCTTACGGAACGCGGGCATCGCTGTCGTCGATCGTGTCTGCGAGGCGGAAGCGAAAGCGCTCATCGATGCGTCCGGAAAGTGGATAACGCAAAAGAAGCCCGTCGTGACCTTGAAGTTGGGAATGACGCTCGATGGCCGGATTGCTGACCGGAAGGGCGGTTCGCGATGGATCACGGGTCGCAAGGCGCGGATGAATGTCCATGCGTTGAGGCGGCGCGTGGATGCGATCATGGTGGGTGTCGGGACGGCGATCGCCGACGATCCGTCGCTGTTGCCGGCGCCGGCGCGCGGCCGGAAGCCGTACCGCGTCATCGTGGACTCGCGCGGTCGTTTGCCGCTTCGGTCGAAGTGTCTGAGGGATGGTCATGCCGGGCAAACGGTCGTGGCCACCACAAAGAGGGCGAAGGCGTCGTTTGTGACCTCTGTGCGCAAGGCGGGTGCTGCGGTGGTTGTGTTGCCGTCGGTCCGGGATCGCGTTGCTTTGAGTGCGCTGATGCGAGAGCTGGGAAGAATGGGCATTATGCATGTCCTGTGTGAGGGTGGAGGGGAACTTGCGGCAACGCTTGTGCGGGAGAAGCTCGTTGATGAGTTTCTGTTCTTTATGGGGCCGAAGCTTCTTGGCGGTGCCGGAGCGATTCCTGCGATCGGCGGCGAAGGCTGGCTGCTCGGCCAGGCGCCGGTGCTTGAAGTGACGGCGGTTGAGCGAATCGGCGGCGATATCTTGATCCGGGCCAAACGGAGCTAATCATGTTTACAGGACTTGTTCAGATCAAAGGGCGCGTTGTCACGGTCGAGCGCAGCGGCACGCACGGGAAGCTTGCCGTCAATGCACCGGCATGGGGCGGCGTGGTTGCCGTGGGCGAGAGCATTGCCATCAACGGGGTTTGCCTCACGCTCACCGGAATGTCGGGTGACGTGCTCCGCTTCGATGTGCTGGACGAGACGTTCTTGAAGACGAGCTTGGGCGAGAAGACGTCCGGTTCTGCCGTGAACCTTGAGCGAGCGCTACGCGTGGGCGACGCGATTGGCGGGCACTTCGTAACCGGCCACGTGGATGGCACCGGCGTGGTTGAGTCCGTTCGCCAGATTGATCGCGACTGGGTCCTGTCAATTGCCTGTGGCAAGGAATTCACCGCAAGCATGGTCAAGAAGGGCTCGATCTGCATCGATGGCGTCAGCCTGACGATTGTGGACCTGTCTGAAACGGCCTTCTCGGTGCACTTGATCCCGCACACATGGGAAGTTACCTCCTTGTCGGACCTCAAGACGGGCGACCGCGTGAACCTCGAAACCGATATGCTCGGCAAGTACGTGGCCAAAGCGCTCGAAGCAAGGGGTCTGGGATAGCCAAGAATCCATCGCCTACTTCTCCTCCTCGCACCCGTGCCCCTGTGAGGGAACACGAGTACGAGTCGGAGGGTGGGGGGATCAGCCCGTGACTAGGTGGTTGCAACACCTTCCTGCGCTGCGGCGCGACGAGGGGTCTTGGCGGAGCCGACGACGACTCCGAAGCCGTACTTTTCTAGGGTATCCTCATGACCTTCGCTGTGAATGCGCAGGTAATCGCGCACATAGGAGACCAGGTTCAGGACGGTGTCCCGGCTGACCGCGGTCTGGCCCGGCGCCAGACCCAGCACATTATCGCGCTGCTGCCGACGCGCCTGGGCTTCGGCATCGTGGTTTCGGGCATCGGCATTCGCCGCATTCGCGGCGTTCACCAGCTCCTGCAACCGTGACAGCTTCGCCTGCGACAACGGGCTGCTTGCCCCGTCGCCGATATGCTTCGCCACGATATCGTTGGCGAGGCGGAGAAGCGCTTCCGGACTACCTTTGTGCATGTCCACACGGACTGTTTTCCGACTCATCTATTTCCTTTTGTCATGTGTTTCTCTGAAGTGG
>CAZCZZ010000002.1:0-120755 GCA_964503335.1 uncultured Verrucomicrobiota bacterium | reverse complement strand
GGTCAAACCGGAGCACACGTCAGCACGACTTGAACGCTTCTTGCAGCTCTGCGCTCAGGACAATATCCAGGTCTGCTATCCCAGCACGCCGGAACAGATGTTCCACCTGCTGCGACGTCAGATGATCCGCCCCTATCGCAAGCCGCTCGTGATCATGACGCCGAAGAGCGTGCTGCGCCGCAAGATCTCCTTCTCGACGCTTGAAGATCTTTCGAATGACCGGTTTGACCCCGTAATCGGCGAGCTGGATCCGATCAAGCCCGCGGACGTGCGCCGCCTCGTGATCTGCTCCGGCAAGGTGTACTACGACCTGCTCGAAGCGCGGCGCGAGCGCAACATCACGAATGTCGCGATCATCCGCATGGAGCAGTTGTATCCGTTCCCCGCCGCCGACCTGATCCGCCAGTTCCAGATCTTCAAGTGCGCGAAGGAAGTCGTGTGGGCCCAGGAAGAGCCGCAGAACCAGGGCTCCTGGTATTCCGTGCAGGACGCGATCCGCTACTGCCTGCGTCCCGAGCAGAAGCTGCTCTACGCCGGCCGCCAGTCGATGGCCGCGCCTGCCGGTGGCGATTACCAGAAGCACCTTGAACGCCAGAAGAAGCTGGTGGATGACGCTTTGACGATCCGCGAAAAGCCGGCGGCCCAGCCGCAGCCGCTGCTCGTTGAAGAAAAGCGATGACCAATCCGTTGGGAGAATGAGTCCATGATGATCGATGTAAAAGTCACGGAGTTCCCGGAGTCCGTGCAGGAAGGCACCCTCGTCCGCTGGCACAAGAAGCAGGGCGATGCCGTGCGCGCCAACGAAAAGCTCGCTGACGTGGAAACCGACAAGATCGTCATCGAGATCAACGCCTCCGGCACCGGCACGCTCGCCAGCATCGCCAAGAAGGAAGGCGACATCCTGAAGCGCGGCGATGTAATCGCCTCCATCGATTCATCCGGCAAAGCCCCCGCGCCAGCCGCGCCGGCCCCCGCCGCTCCCATTGGTACGCCCACTCCTGCTCATAATCATAATCCCGTCCCCCCTCGTTCCACCCCTCCTTCTTCTCCGGTAAAGTCGCCACCACCACCGCCACCCGCGCCTGTCGCCGCGGCCCCCGAACCACCTCCCCCTCCCCTCGACGACCTTCCGCCTTCCGTGCGGAAGCTGATCATCGAGAACAAGATCAACCCGAAGGAAATCAGCGGGTCAGGCCGCGATGGTCGTGTCACGAAGGCGGATGTGCTGCGCTTCCTCGAGCACTCGCCGCACCTGCAAACGAAGTTCGGCGATGTCGCGCCGGTCGTCGAAATCGCGCAGCCTGCCGCAGAGGCCGCACCGTCGGACCGTCCGGAGCAGCGCGTGAAGATGACGCGCCTCCGCGCGCGCATCGCGGAGCGCCTCGTGCAGGCGCAGCACAGCGCGGCGATCCTGACCACGTTCAACGAAGTGAACATGCAGGCCGTCATGGACCTGCGCGCCCGCTACAAGGAGCAGTTCGAGAAGGAGCACGGCATCAAGCTGGGCCTCATGTCGTTCTTCGTGAAGGCCGCGGTCGAGGCGCTTTCGAAGATGCCGATCCTCAACGCGTCCGTGGACGGCGATGAGATTGTTTACAAAGGCTACTTCGATATTGGCATCGCGGTCAGCTCACCGCGCGGGCTCATTGTTCCCATCCTGCGCGATGCGGACCGGCTATCGCTGGCCGATATTGAATTGAAGATCGCCGACTTCGCGAAGCGCGCCGAGGAAGGCAAGCTCCAGCTCGATGAGCTGACGGGCGGCACGTTCACCATCTCGAACGGCGGCGTATTCGGGTCGCTGCTCTCCACGCCGATCATCAATCCGCCGCAGAGTGCGATCCTCGGCATGCACAAGATCCAGAAACGCCCTGTCGCGGAAAACGACGAGGTCGTAATCCGCCCCATGATGTACCTCGCCGTATCGTATGATCACCGCATTATCGATGGACGCGATGCGGTGTTGTTCCTCGTCGCCGTGAAAGAGGCCATCGAAGACCCGGCCCGCCTCCTCCTCCAAATCTAAACTCACAAACCGAAAATCGAAAATCGCCATGAAAAAGTTCGATGTCGTTGTCATTGGTGCCGGCCCCGCCGGCTATGTCTCGGCCATTCGTTGCGCCCAGCTTGGACTCTCCACGGCCTGTGTGGACAAGTGGGTCGGCAAGGATGATAAGCCCGCGCTCGGCGGCACCTGCCTGAACGTGGGCTGTATCCCGTCGAAGGCCCTCCTCGAATCGTCGGAACATTACTACCAGTCCAGCGGCAGGCTTGCGGAGCACGGCATCAAGGTCAGCGGCGTCACGCTCGACGTACAGGCGATGCTGGCCCGCAAGGACAAGGTCGTCCAGACCCTCACCAAGGGCGTGGAATTCCTCTTCAAGAAGAACAAGGTGGTATGGATCGCCGGCGAGGCGCGCCTGCTCCCGAAGAACGTGCTCGAAGTGAAACATTCAGGCGAGGCGGCGATCACGGAAATGGTCGAGGCCACGCACATCATCATCGCAACGGGCTCCACGCCGCGCGAAGTGACGAATGTAACGATCGACGGCAAGCAGGTGGTCGACTCCAGCGGCGCCCTCGAATTCACGGAAGTCCCGGCGAACCTTTGCGTCATCGGCGCGGGTGTGATCGGCCTTGAGCTTGGTTCCGTCTGGAAGCGGCTCGGATCCAATGTCGTCCTACTCGAAGCCATGGATTCGTTCCTCCCGATGGTGGATGAGCAGGTGGCGCAGACCGCGATGCGGGAGTTCAAAAAGCAGGGACTCGATATCCGCCTCGGCACCCGCGTCATGTCCGCGAAGGTCGCCAAGAAGGGCGTGCAGGTCCAATTCCAGGATGCCAATGGCGAGCAGACACTCAACGTCGACAAGCTCATCGTCGCCGTCGGCCGCAAACCGCAGACCGAAGGGCTGAACGCCACGGGTGTTGGATTGCTCATAGATGAACGCGGCTTCATCCATGTGGATGAGTTCTGCCGCACGAATCTTCCAAATGTGTACGCGATCGGCGATGTCGTTCGCGGACCGATGCTCGCGCACAAGGGGTCCGAGGAAGGCGTCATGGTAGCCGAGCGGATCGGCGGCGAGGAAGTTCGCGTGAACTACGAGACGGTGCCGTGGGTTATCTACACGATGCCGGAGATTGCGTGGGTCGGTAAGACCGAGAAGCAGCTGAAGGCGTCTGCGCGTGAGTACAAGACCGGCTCCTTCCCGCTATCCGCGAGCAGCCGCGCCAAGGCCATGGGCGAAACAGCCGGCATGGTCAAGGTCATCTCCGACGCGAAGACCGACCGCATTCTCGGCGTCCACATGATCGCGCCGAACGCCTCCGAAATGATCGCCGAGGCGGTGGTCGCGATGGAGTTTGCCGCAAGCACCGAGGACATCCAGCGGACTGTGCATGCCCATCCGTCGCTGTCCGAAGCCTTCCACGAAGCTGCCCTGGCCGTGGACGGCCGAGCCCTGCATATCTGAAGGCGGAAGAGCTTAACCACAGAGGGCGCTGAGAACGCAGAGGTTCCTTCCGCAGTTAAGAAAATCCCTCTGTGAGCTCCGCGCACTCTGCGGCTAAACCTCATTTTTTGAATCTGCTGGAAATCTTCGCCTAACAATTCATCCCGGCACAAAATCTGCTAAATCGCTTGAACTGCAGGTTTAACGGAAATGAATAATCCGATCGATTTCTCTACGACGATGCGGATCGATATTCCGCCCGGACTGGTTCGCAAGGCCGAAACGGCCGCGAAACTGGGCGCCAAGCTGCCCAAGAAGCGCCCCACCCCGTTCATCCGCCTGAATCCCAGGGCAAGCCAGAACGAGACCCATTCGACCACAGGTTCCTTTCCAAGTGCCCTTAAACGCATCTACGACGCCGTTGTCATCATCAATGGCGACGGGGCGATTGTGGACTGCAACGAGCGGGCCTCGGACCTCCTGCTGTATCCTGCGCAGGAGCTTCGAGGACTCCAGTTGCGCGACCTGATTTCCGGCGCAGACGATAACCTGGCGTCTACGATTCGCGACACCGTGATAGCCGACCGCCATATCGTCATCCAGGCCTGCTGCACCAGAAAAGACGGCGAGTTGATCACCGTAGAGATCACCGCCAGCGTTCTCGATATTGACAAATTGAGATTCTGTCTCTTTGTCCGCGACATTAGTGCCAGGCGCCAATCCGAGGAAATGTTGCGCACCTGCTACAACGCAATTACCAATGCACGAAGCGGAATTGCCGTCTGCGACGTTCAAGGCAACGTGGTTTACGCGAATCCCGCGGCCGTTCGCATGTGGGGCGGCGATTCGGATGCGGATGTGGTGGGTCGACCCCTATCCGAATTCTTCGAACCGAGATCCGTGATGACCACGCTCATGAGTTCTCTTTCGGCCGGTCTCGATCATTGGGAAGTCGAGGTCATGATGCGTCGTGCCGACAACGGAGAGAACACGTTCCAGCATGTAACCGGATCCTGCAATCGCAACGAAGACCAGGTCGTGACCGGTATGGTTCTCTCCTTCATCGACACCACGGACCAGCATCGGGCGGAGAAGGCCAAACGTGAGGCTGAAGCCCAGCGGGCCATGGTAGCCAGCCTCGCCACGACCTGTCATCACATCGGCCAGCCAGCCACGGTGCTCGTGAGCTGCATGAGCATCTTGCAGCGACACCTGAAGGACTCGGACGTCCTGACCAAAGAGATGCTCGACGAATGCACACGCGCCGTGGATCGCATCGGCGACCTGCTCCGCCAGTTCAACTCAGCCACACAGCTGAAGTTCAAAGACTACCTCACCTCGTCCGCCGTCGAAGGCCGCGACAACGAGCAGATTCTGGATCTGCCGATTGAAGGGTAGTCTACTTGAAATACGAGATTAGAGATTCGAGATTTGAATAAGAAACACTTTGAAGGTCGGGCCTTCGTACTCGCATCTCGAATTTCACATTTCAAATCTCGCTTCTCACTTCTCCCCCGACGGTCGCAGGATGAACATCCGGATTTCGCTCATGTCTTCCATCGCGAAACGGATGCCTTCGCGGCCCAACCCGCTGTCCTTCACGCCGCCGTAGGGCATGTGATCGACGCGCCACGCGGGCACATCGTTGATCACAACGCCGCCGACCTCGAGTTCGTCCCAGGCGCGGTGCGCTTTGTGGATATCGCGCGTGAACACGCCCGCTTGCAGGCCGAAGTGCCCTTGATTGACCCGGTGTAGTGCGTCGGAGAAGTCATTGAACTTCTCCAGCACGGCGACCGGCCCGAAGGCCTCCTCGCAGCTGATTTTCTCGTCGGTCGGGACATTCTCAAGCAGCGTCGCTTCGACCATTGCACCCTGACGCCGTCCACCGCACAGGACTTTCGCACCGCGCTTCACTGCGGAGGCAATCCATTGCTCAATGCGCTGCGCTTCCTTATCTGAAATCATGGGCCCGATGAAGTTCTCCTCCTTCTTCGGATCGCCCATCACCAGCTTCTTCGTCGCGGCAACCAGCAGGTCGCGCAGGGCATCATAGACTGACGCGTGGCCGTAGATGCGCTGGACGCTGATGCAGCTCTGGCCCGATTGGTAGAAGGCGCCGAAGACAATGCGCGCCACGGCATCCGGGAGGTTCGCATCGGCATCGACAATGCACGCCGCGTTTCCGCCCAGTTCCAGCACGACCTTCTTCTTCCCCGCCTTCGCCTTGAGCGCCCAGCCGACATCGGGCGATCCCGTGAAGCTGAGCAACTTCAACCGTTCATCCGTCGTAAACAGATCCGCCCCCTCGCGGTGGCATGGAAGGATGGAGAATGCGCCCTCCGGCAGATCGGTCTCCGCCAGGATTTCGCCGATGATCAACGCGCCAATCGGCGTGAGGCTCGCCGGCTTCAGGACAAACGGACACCCGACGGCGAGCGCTGGCGCGACTTTGTGCGCAGCGAGATTCAGCGGGAAGTTAAACGGAGAGATAAACGAGCAGGCCCCGACCGGCACGCGCTTCCACATACCGAAGTAGCCGGTTGCTCTCGCGGAGATATCGAGGGGCAGGATCTCACCGCCGAACCGGACCGCCTCCTCGGCGGCATAGCGGAACGTGTCCATCAGCCGCGTCACTTCACCACGCGCATCCTTGATCGGCTTCCCCGCCTCGATGCAGAGCGCCTGAGCCAGTTCCTCGGCCCGTTCCTGAAACCGCTTCACGCAGTGGTTCAGAATCGCCTGCCGCTTGAATGCCGGCAGGTTCCGCATCGGCTCTTCGGCCTTTACCGCCGCCGCGATGGCCGCATCAATCGCCTTCGTATCGGCCATTGCGACGCGTGTGGCCACCTCCCCGGAGAATTTGTCGGTCACGGCAAGATCGGTGTTCGGGGATACAGCCTTGTTCGCCAGGTAGTAAGGATAGGACGGCTTCAGCATCGATCACCTCGCAGGTGCCACTCGCACCGTTGTATCGCGTAGACTATATTCCAGAAGTGAGGTCTGTCGATTCCGGATAAGGTGGGACACATGAACCAGGGCAAACTCAAGTCGATCGCCACACGCATTCCAGCACCACGCGGCCACTGGGTAGGCGACGGGTTTCCCGTGCGCAGCATGTTCGGCGAGCTTTCGTTCACACCGTCGATCAGTCCGTTCCTCATGATGGACTATGCGGGACCCGCGACGTTCACGCCGACCGAAGAGCGACGCGGCGTCGACGGACATCCGCACAAAGGCTTTGAGACCGTTACGATCGTCTACGCCGGAGAAGTGGAGCATCGCGACTCTGTCGGCCATCACGGCGTGATCGGACCCGGTGACGTGCAGTGGATGACCGCCGCCTCCGGCATCCTTCACGAGGAATTCCACTCGCGCGATTTCGCCCGGCGCGGTGGCCTGTTTGAAATGGTGCAGCTCTGGGTGAATCTACCCGCACGGGACAAAGCCGCCGCGCCCCGTTACCAGTCGATTTTGAACGCGAGCATTCCGGTAGTCACCCTGCCGAACGACAGCGGAACGATTCGAATCATCGCGGGATCGCATGACGGTCACAAGGGACCCGCCGAAACGTTTACCCCGATCAACCTGTGGGACATCCGGCTGAAGGCGGGGAAGACGGTGTCGCTCACCGTTCCCGAAGGCTACATGACGGCCGTGTTTGTGCTGAAGGGAAGCGTTACCGTCTGCGGCGATGTGCCGATGGGCAACGCCGAGATGGCGATCTTGAATACAGCCGGTGACCTCGTGAGCATCGACGCGAAGGAAGACTCCACGATCCTCCTGCTCAACGGTGAAATCATTCACGAACCCATCGCCGCCCAAGGCCCTTTCGTCATGAACACAAAAGGCGAACTCCGCCAGGCAATGATCGACTTTCAGAGCGGCAAGATGGGGTCCTTGCCGGAATAGCCCGACGACGCCTAAGTTATATTGAATCGCTGCATTCTTCCTGGTGGGGCCCGGACTCCGTTCCGGGCCGAAGAGCGGACGCGAGCGGAGTCGCGTCCCTACCAAGAGATTTCCTCTCTGCCTCAGCTATCGCTTGAGGGCGTCGTGAACGAGGTCAGCCAGCTCGTCGATCGTGTTGGCGACGGGGACGCCGGCGTGGGAGAAGGCTTTGAGTTTCGAGGCGGCGGTGCCGCTGCCGCCCGATACGATGGCGCCGGCGTGGCCCATGCGTTTGCCTTCGGGGGCGGTGATGCCGACGATGTAGGCGAAGACGGGTTTCTTGATGTGCTGCTTGATGAAGGCGGCGGTGCGTTCTTCTTCGTCGCCGCCGATTTCACCGACCACGACCATCGCATCCGTGCCGGGGTCGGCTTCGAAAAGCGGGAGCAAATCCATAGGACCGGTGCCGACAATCGGATCGCCACCGATGCCGACGCAGGTCGACTGACCGATGCCGAGCGACGTCAACGCGTGCACGATTTCATACGTCAGTGTGCCGCTGCGCGAAATCACACCGACGCGGCCCGGCTTGTGGATCGAGCCGGGCATGATGCCGATCTTGCATGAGCCGGGTGAAATAAGGCCGGGGCAGTTCGGGCCGATGAGGCGCAGCCCTTTGGCACGCACCTCGTGATAGACATCCATCATGTCGAGGACGGGAATACCTTCCGTGATCGCGATGATCAGCGGGACGCCCGCGTCAGCCGCTTCGCGGATCGCTGCCTTGCAGTACGGCGCGGGAACATAGATCACCGTCGCATTGGCCTTCGTGGCCGCCACGGCTTCCTTGACGGAGTTAAAGACAGGAACACCGTGAACTTGCTGGCCGCCCTTGCCCGGGGTGACGCCACCGACCACCTTCGTGCCGTAGTCGAGCATGCCCTTGGCATGGAAGGAGCCATCGCGTCCGGTGATGCCCTGTACGATGACGCGCGTATCTTGATTAATCAGAATGCTCATCGGCATCCTCCACAACCGGTCCGCCTGCAGCTTCAACGACGCGCCGCACGGCTTCGGAGAACGTCGCCGCGGGGATCAGGCTGGACCCCTTCAAGAGGGCCAGGCCTTCCGCGGAATTGGTGCCCGTGAGACGACAAACCACGGGAACGGAAATCGTCATCTGCTTGAAGGCTTCAAGGATGCCCCGTGCGATGTCATCACAGCGCGTGATGCCGCCGAAGATATTGATGAGCACGGCCTTCACCTTCCCGGTGCCGAGCAGGATGCGGAAAGCGCTCACGACCTTCTCCGGGTTCGAGCTGCCGCCGACGTCGAGGAAGTTCGCGGGCTGTCCGCCGAAGAGCTTGATCATGTCCATCGTCGCCATCGCGAGTCCGGCGCCGTTGACCATACAGCCGATATTGCCATCAAGCTGGACGTAGCTGAGGCCCTTCGCCTTGGCTTCGAGTTCGTTGGCGTCTTCTTCTGCAATATCGCGCAGGGCTTCGATTTCGGGATGACGGAACAGCGCGTTGTCGTCGAAGTTGATCTTCCCGTCGACGGCAACGACCTTGCCATCAGGTGTGAGAACGAGCGGATTGATCTCCACGAGCGAGCAATCCTTCTCCACGAAGAGCTTGAAGATCTTCCGCATGATATCGAGCACCGCGGCCTCGTGCTCCGCGCCGAGGAGTGCTGCGGCGGCCTTCCGTGCATCGGTTTCGGGAAAGGTCTTGGACTGCGTGGAGACGCGGAGGATTTTCTCGGGCTGGGTCGCCGCGACCTCCTCGATGTCGATGCCGCCCGCGGCGCTGGCGATAAAGAGGATGCCCTTGTTCGTGCGATCAAGCGTTACGGCGAGGTATGCTTCCTTCGCGATGTCGGCCGCGTCGGCAATCAGGACCTTGCGGACCGTGATGCCCTTGATGTCCATGCCGAGGATCTTCGAGGCTCTCTCCCTCGCCTCGTCAGGCGTATTCGCCAGCTTCACGCCGCCGGCCTTGCCGCGGCCGCCGACATGGACCTGGGCTTTGACGACGACCATGCGACCCATCTCGCGAGCCGCCGTTGCGGCTTCATCGGGGGTGTGGGCCAGACGACCGCCCTGGGTGGGAATATCGTAGGCACAGAACAGTTCTTTAGCTTGGTATTCGTGGATCTTCATGGATTTCGCCGTTACGCGCGGTGGGCGGCATGGTATGAAGTCACCGTCGATTTCAGCAAGAGGATTTGACAAGACCGCAATGAAGAGCCTGATTCTCGTCCTTCCGGTGGCGCTGTTCGGGTATGTGACACCGCTGGCTGCAGCGCCCACACGGTATGGTGATTTCCTTCCAGCGCCGGAAGGCGTCGCAACCTCCGCCTTCGCACTGGCAGTCGTCGAGGCAAGGATGGATGACGGGGCCTTGGACTCGCTTTGCGCCATCGCGCAGCGGGAAGTTCTGGAGGCGACAACCGACTGGCATGTCGCGCTCGTGGGCGGCGTCTGTGCATGGCGCGGCGGCGACCTCATTGAGGCGGTCGGACATCTCTTGCGCGCCACACGCGACGAGGGTTCAGGTTACCAACCCGCCATGGCCCTGGCCGCCCTTTACGCGGGGGACGGAAGTACACCCGAGAGCGTCGGCTGGCTTCGTCGAGCCCATCGGAAAATGAACGCGGAAGCATTCAAGCTCTGGGTTCATTCTCCATGGTTTGACCGCATCCGCTATACGAGCCTATTTCGCGAGATGCTCCACGATTTAGCCCCGAAGGCGCGAGAGGCGGCTTCAACCCATGCCGCGGATGCGGCTTCGACGGCCGACGATGCCAGCAGCGCGACAGTTTCCCCGCTCCGCCTGGGAACCACGACGGGTGAGGATTTGCGTTCTGATGCGCTGAATCCTGAGACGGGCCAAGGGATGCAGGACGATGAGCCGCTGCGTGCCCCGTCCCTGCTCGATAATCCCGGCAGGTAGGCCGACACCCATTTTGTCTCTTGCCCCTTACGGGAGATTAACGAGAATGCGCAGGGCTGGCTGATCAGCCTCGAGAGGAAGATGTGCCCATGGAAGCTGCTGCGGATTCATCGGAGCGTTGCCGGATTCTTGATCGCACCCTGGTTGTGCTTGGCCTTCTCGTGATTGTCCTGGCCGGTCTCCGCACCGTCGGCACACCCAGCTTCTGGCTTCATCTCGCGTCGGGCCGCTATATTGCGGAACACGGCGTTCCCGCTACGGACCCCTTTTCGCTGTCCGTGCCCGAAGGGACGCCGTGGATCAACACGTCCTGGCTCTACGACCGCATCCTCTACACACTCTTCAGTACGACGGGACCCGGCGGCATAGTACTCACCCACGCGCTGGCGGTCGGTGTTGCCTTCTACCTTCTCGCGCGCATAGCGGGAAGCCGTAAAGCGTGGTCGGCAGCAATTCCCTGGGCTCTCTGGATCAGTGGCTGGCTTATCGCTCCACTTCTCGGGGTCGGCCCATTCCTCTTCACACTTCCGATACTGGCTCTCTTTATTCTCCTTCTGGACTGCGATGTCATCTCGAAGCGCAGATTGGCGGCCATTCTGGCCGTCCAACTGCTCTGGGCAAACCTGCATCCTTCTTTTCTCCTGGGACCCTTGCTCTGCATCGTGTTCGCCGCGGCGAGATACTTTGACGGGGAGAGCCGTTCGCCGTCCGCCATGATGAAGCGCGCGTCCATCGCAGCAGCGTGCCTCGTGGTTGCCCTGATCAATCCGTATGCGGCTCGTCTCCTTCCCGCGGCGTTCAGCGGGCTGACATCGCCTGTCGCAACGATCGCCAACGACTGGATATCGATGCTGTATCCCTACTTCGGCACATCGACCGGGACGTGGTCACGCTACGCCGTCGTCGCCCTCGTTGCCTCGGCGTTTGTCACGTGCCGCCATCGCCTCCCGCTCGCCTACACCGCGCTGGGCGCGTGCGGCGCATTTCTCGCGTTTCGGTCGCCGAACTTTGCCGATGCGGCCGCAGTCCTTGTGTTTCCTTTCCTGTGCCTGAGCCTGGCTTCGCTGGGGGACATCCTGGCCGCATCCCTGCCACAAACGGCGTTGAGGGAGAAGGCAGGCACGTATTCCAGAATCGCCCTGCTTGCACTTCTGCTCACGGGGGCGGCGACCCATATGAGCAACCGCTACCTGAACAGGTCCGGAAGCACGTCTTCATTCGGCATTGGCCTTTCGCAATCGCTCTTCCCGTCCGCTGTCGTGGACAAGCTCGTCGGACAGCCGTCCTTTACGGCCAGGACGATCAACCTGATGCATGACGGAGGCTTCCTGCTCTGGTCCACGCCGGGCAGGAAGGTGATGCTGGACCAGCGCGCGGCCCTGCTTGGCGCAAACGCGTACTCCATTGTTGCCAAGGCTTTGATGGGCGATGTGGACAGCACGAAGATCCTGGAGGCAGGCGGTGCACCGGAGGCCGTTCTACTGAACTGTGCATCACCGGGCTCGACCATGATCGTGCGGCACCTGCTTGCTTCACGAAAGTGGATCCTCGCCTACTTCGACGGCCTGTCCGCTCTCTTTGTCGCGAATCCCTCCCCATGGACGGTGCTCCTCGCCAACAAGGAACTTCAGCAGGGGGGCCTCGATCTGCTTGAAGACGAGCGCAAGGCCTACGCAAAGGCAGTCCGCTCGAAGGCCTATCCTGCGCCATCGCCGCGCATCGCGGGGGCTGCAAGCTTCTTCCAGGACCTCGGCAGATTCCGGGAAGCGGAGGCTCTGTATGAAATCCTGGTGGACGGCAGCCCGACGATGGCGACTGCATGGATGGGACTTGGCGTCTGCCGTGTCCAACTCGGACGCCACCTTGAGGCCGTGGAACCGCTCGAGATCGCCGCCAGAAGGATGCCCAAGGCGCCGCTCGCCTGGCTCTGGCTGAGCAAGGCCTATTCGCTCGCGGGCAATGACGTGGCAGCCTCGAAGGCCCGCGAGCGCGCCGCGACCTTGAACGGCGAACTCACCGAGGCCTTCTTTTCCACGAATGCGCCGGCGGCGAGGCAACCCTCTCCCCTGTAGCCGGCCTCGGTGAGGCCGGATCAGGGCGCCATCTTCACGCCGAAGCGGTAGCTGTTCTGCGGTGCACCGTTCGTGTCGGTGATGAGCAGCGTCGCGCCCGATCCGGCCACGTTCGACTGCAGATTCTGCCAGTCACCCGCAAGCAGGTTCGTGCGGTAATCGACCCAATACAAGCGACCTGTCGTGGATGGGAACTGAACCTGCTGACCCGCCGCCACCCCGGTCACCACGCTCACGCGGGGATACGACAAGCCGTTCGTCGGCACGCTGCCCGCGACAAACTCCTCGATGTTCAGGTACGTATCACTGTCGTTGTCCGCATTCGCCGTGGCATTCGTCGCGCCGCCGAAATACTGCGTCTCCCAGTCATTCGGCAGCAGGTCGCCATCGTCATCCGTGCCACCACCGCCGCCGGGAATCGACTGGCAGGCATTGATCAGACCGCGGGTATTGGGCGAATTCGTCGCCCATGCGAATGATGCGTAATTCGTGCCGGTACCACACAACTGGAGTGAATTGTTCAGCACCGTCAAATTGGTCCCTGTCCCGGCTTCCACGACACCGATATCCTCGGATGTCATTCCGGATGCCGCCCCGTTGACGGCGAGAATGGTCCCCTCATAGCTGAGGAATTGAATTACGGTTGTGGTGTTTACGACAAGGGCTACGCCATCCGGACCGTTCTGAGTACCGTTTCCGGCACCATTGTCATAGCTGAACCACACCGCACCATAGCCATTCGACTGATTGGGTATGACTCCAGACAGCACACGGTTACTGTACACTTGGCCAATCGTACCAGGTACGCTGCCATTGTAGAGGAGCAGGTTGTAGCTGGAGAGGTCTGTCCCCGATGCGCCAGCAATTTCGAACCCATCGTCTGTATCCGGACCCTGATTGTCGTAGTGCAGCTCATTGATCCACACGTTGAATGACGGTGGGGGGGCCACATCGTTGTTCGTGATGCTCAGCGTATAGACTGAGGGTGACGCCACATCGCCACCGGTCACATTGGCCAGGGTCAGGACTACCGTTTCCGTCGATTCGACCGCCGCGTCGTCGTTGATGGTGATCGTGAAGGTCGCGGAGGTTGTGGCGCCGTTGAGGGCGAAATTCGTGGTGTTGATCGTGTAGTCGTTTCCGCCACCGATCGTGGCAGAGCCGCCCAGGCCAATTTCGCCGGACACGTTCCCGTCGGCAAGATTCTTGAAGACGGTGACATTGTGCGTGCCGGCAGCTTCGCCGACGGTGGCCGATGACGCCGTGAAGCGGACGTTCGTCGTCACTGCGGCGGTTTCGATGGTTCCGAAAACAACGACATCATCGAGACGAAAATCGCCCACGCCGCTGGAAGCACGCGTTCCATTGGTCCAGCCCTGAATCTGGATCAGGACGGGACCTGTCTGGTTATCAACTCCCGCAACAGACTGGCTCACAACGACGAGTACATCGTTCGTGAAGTTCGCTGCAAAACTGGCGAGCCCTCCGATGTCGTAGCCAAACGCAGTCGGCCCGGAACCCGTGGCAAGCGCGCGGAAGCTGATGCCGGTGACCGACACCTGGTAACCCGAATCAGGCGTGATTGTGAATTGGAACCGTTTGGCCGACGCCTGGCTCGACGCTGTCCAGGACGATTCCTGAATGAACGGCTCATTCGGGAACACCGTGCCCGTCGTCTGATTGGTTTCAATGGTCCCACTCGACAACGCGACTGTCGTTACAGTGATGTTCGTCTCTTTCGTCGTCACGGCGAGATGCGGACCGGAGGTGAAGCGGAACGCCGCGATGCCCTCGGCGGGGACCGGCGGGACATCATCATCCGTGATCGTCAGCGTAAAGACGGAAGGCGAAACGATCGTACCGCCGGTGACATTGGCCAGGGTCAGGCCCACAGTCTTCGACGGCTCTGTGTTCGTATCGTTGTTGAGTGTGACGACAAACGTCGCTGATGTCGTCGCGCCATTCATGGTGAAGTTCGTCGTGTCGATCGTGTAGTCGTCGCTGATTCCCTGGGTGGCTGTGCCGCTTATCGCGACCTCCCCGCTTACATTGCCGTCCGCGGTCGTCTTGAACACCGTGACAGTGTACGAACCCGCCGCTTCGCTCACGGATGCTGACGAGGCTGTGAACTGTACATTGGTTGCTGGTCCGCCTCCGCCACCCGTGATGTCGCCGGACAACGCGACGTTATCGACGCGCCACGTCCCGCCGGCTGCCTCGGAGGTAAACCCATACAAGCGGAAGGTCACGATGGATGACAGACCGGCAAATGCCGGCCCTAACAGGATGGAGTGATTCCGGTCCGATGTGTTATCCGGCACCGTGAAGTTTGTAATGCCACTCGCGTAGCCATCAAGGCTGCTGGCAAGCAACCACGAGCCGATTCCCGTGCCGGACCGCCTCTCCGTGAAGCTGAGATTTGTGTACGTAGCGGATGCGCCGTCGGCAGGCGTAATCGAGAATTCGTAGTAGTCATTCGTGTCCAGCGCGCCCGTGGTCCAACCCGATGCGCTGAACGTGTTCGCCGCGGCTGAGGCGGTCAATCCCGACCCACGGCTCATGACCGAGAAGACGGCGTTGCTGGGCTGTGTGTCTACAGGCAACGTGGCCTCGTCGCCCGTGGCACCGGTGAATGTGTAGATGCCAATCTGGGCAGCTCCAACGTCGTGAAGGGCCAGGAGCATGGCGACAATACAGACTGCGATGTTTTTCATATCTTCTCCTGGAATGGGGGACGGATGCCCTACGGATTCATGTTCCGCACAGGCGGTGTGTAATACAGCTTGTTGGTCCAGCTCATGGTGCTGCCGGGACGGCGGTAGATGATAATGGCGTCGTCAGCTTCGATCATATAGTTATTCGCGCTCGTTTTCGCGGGCCATGTGACGAAGTTCGTGCCGTTGTGGATGATGCGCACCTTCGGCGTGGTGAGGGAGCCGAGGCCGCGTTGCAGGATGCGGATCTCGTCGGCCGTGGAAGGTGTCGCTCCCGTGGTGAGTCCTGCCTCACGCAGCCCCAGCTCGGATACCCTCATCCGCCGCGGCACGGTGTAGCTCACGACATTGTACGCGTTGGGCGAAAGCGACTGCACGACGGTGTTCGTCGGAATACGTCCCACAAGCAGGACCTTCTGGGTCGAAGCGCTGGTCGGCAGCGCTATGTTGAATCCTTCGTACAGCGGAAGCGACTGGTGATTCGCCAAGCCGCCCGTGCTGTACAACCAATAGCCTCCGTCGCTGAGCCAGATCGACACGGCGTCGGGGTGACCGTTTGTCGAGACGCCATAGAAGGATACGACGGTGCTCGTGGCAAGCGTGCCGCCGGCGGGAAGCTTGTTCGTGCCGAGGATGAAGTCCACGCGATTCGTGTCGGGAATCGCGAAGAGCGAGACGAAGTTCTGCCCCGGCGACAACGTGAGGGGTTTTGCCGCATACACCTCGACGCTCGCAACGCGGTTCGGGACGTTGGTGATGGTCCAGCGACCTTCCTGCGCCGCGCGATAGAACCGCATCGTGGCGCCCCCGAGATCGATCGGAGGAACGCGCGATGCAGCGCCCGTGTCGTAGCGATACGTGCCCTGCCCGCTCTGGGCCAGGTTCCAGTAGCTCGTCAGCGAATCCGCGAAGGTCACGGCATCCACATAGATCAGGTCGTACTGCTTGCCCGTGACGGCGGTGTGGTAGAGATCCACGTCCTCCGTGACAGCGGCGAGACCCTGCGTGAGGGCAAACACGCCAAGCGTAACGGTTTGGGTCGTGGACATCGGCCCGATGTTGCCGGCTCGATCCATGCCTGCGATCGCCACGCGATAGGTCGTGTCGAACTCGAAATTCTGCAGCGTGATGCTGCTCGTCGTGTTGGTCCCCAACCCGGCAGGTCCACCGTTCATCGCTGTGACATAGCTGCTGGTCGTAAACGGCCCGGTCGCCTCGTCCGTGTAATACACAATGTAGCTGGCCCACGGCGAAAGGTTGCTGTTGCCTGCGTCGGCCAGCGGGCCCCAGTTGAGATCGATTTCCGACGTATTGTCGTTGGCGCCGACAACTGCGGCAAAGGACACAACCTGCGTCGGCGCCGTGCGGTCCACGTACATGACGAAGCTCGTGATCGCGCTCATGAGCGAGTCGCTCACGCGGTCGTTGTCGGCGTCGGCCGCAAAGACCCAGTTCGTGTACACGCCTTCCGCCGCGTTGGTGAAGATGTAGGCATTGGTCATGCCGAGCGTCACGCCGCCCGCCGTCGACACCGGTACCGTGCGGTTGGTCGTGATGTAGAAGCTCATGCTGGAAGCGTCTGAGATGTTGTTGGTAAGCCATGAAACCTGCACGTTCGCCAGGTTCGTCCAGTAGGCCGCGGGTGATGCGACGTTGGAAGGATTGGCCGGCGCCGTGACGTCGTCGTCAAACACGAGGAATCGGTTCGTATCGCCATTGATGAACGGGCAGAAATTCGTTTCGCCGAAGCAGGAGCCCTGGCTGCGGGCGGACCAGACCACGGTGTAGTAGCCGGTATCGATACTCGAATAGCCGATGGCCGGCATGTTGCTGTTCGTCGCATACATGCTCGAGCCCGCCGTCACGATGTTCGTCCATTCCTGCGTCGACACGCCCGTCACTGCCGCATTGCGCAGAACGAACGTGGGCGTGTACGGAGCGTCGATCCGGAGACCGGATGGATGATACATGCTGACCGCAAGCGACCACCCGCCGGCCGCCACCGTGGCATCGCTGATCGAGGCGGCGCTTGCCGCCGTCGCATTAACCAGAAGGTTGCTCGCGATCGGGGCGGACCCATTTCCGCTCGCCACGCTGATAAGGAAAGTGAGATTCGTTTCACGGCGATCCACTGGTCGGTCATTGTCGGCGTCTGCGATCGTCACGCGCACAGTGTACGTTCCGCAGTCGGCGATCCCGGTCAGGTTCAGGTTCGTCGTCCACAGGTTGGTCCAATTCAATCCGGCGCCCTCGTTGGTCGGGCCGTAGGTGAATCCACCGCTTGCGGCCACTCCGCCTGTTGAATCCAGGATGGCGTAGGTCGGAGGTTCCGACGTAAAAGCGATACCGCTGGTCACGTCGCGCACCTGACCGGAAAGGACAACGCTGCTCAGTTCAGCCGGATTGGTGATCGTGGTCTGGCCGTTGATATAGAAGAAGCCGATCTGCGGGTAGTCCGTGTCATCATCAACAACCTGGAACGGCACGTTCGTATTGCGCTCGGCGTGGTCTGCGATCCGGTCCACATCGGCATCCGCCGCGTAGAGCTGGGCCGTGAAGGTGCCGAGCTGGTTGAGACTGTAGCTGCCTGCGCTCACCGCATTGGAGAGGTTCTGCTCGACCTTCGTGCCATTCGTGAAGGTCGTGTAGAAGTAGTTGGACACCACGACGCCGGAGTTCGTGTTCAGGACGACATAGCGAAGCGCGGGACCGTTGCTGACGAGCAATCCGCTCCCGACATCCTGCACGAGGCCCGTGATGCTCCAGCCGCCGAACAGAATGTCCTGGTCCGTTACTGCGCCACCGCCCGCGTTGGCGTCGGGGAATGTGAAGTTGAACTGGAGAAGATCGAACACATTGGTGTCGGACCCGATCCAGTTGTCTTTGTCGCCAATGTAATAGAGGATCTGGTCTCGATCCCCGGTGATCGTGAGGTTGTTCGTGTTGATGATGATGTTATCAAACTCGCCGACGGCTACAGCCGTGTAGCCATCGATCAGGCCGGGAGGAATCGCGGACGAATGGGAGTCAACCGCGTCCACGTCCCAGATGCCGTTCAGGCGGTCGTTGACCGCATACAGGAAGTTCGGGCTGCTTTCAGATCCCTGATACGCGAGGATCTGCTCGCCCTGGATGTTGGGGGCGAACGTTCCGTTGGTGGCGATGATCTGCCCGCTGCTCACCAGCGGCGTGTTCGTGGCGATCCAGCGAATGGATGTGCCCGCAGGGACACAGCCCGTCGCCATCCAGGTAATCGTGCCCTCGTTATTGCGGAACGATGCGGTGCTGCTCTTCCATCCGTTGTCGGTGAACTTGATCTGCGTTCCGGTCGGAATATCGACGAGGGCCACAAAGGCGAAGCTGTCGTTGTTTGTGCCCGACCCTGTCTTGGTATTGATCGCATAGATCGCTATGTCTCCCGCGAGGAGATTGGTCGCCGTGGGGTCCGCGCAGTCCGAGGCACCGCTCACCGAGCCTGTACCCCCTGCCACGCTGATGCCGGACATGTTCGGCGGAATCACATCGTCGTCGACCACGAGGAACTTGTTCGTCCCGGGGTTGATATTGCCGCTTCCGTTGGTCACTCCAAAGCAGAGACCGTCGCTCTGGGCGGACCAGACAAAGCTGTACGTTCCCGTCGTAATCCAGTTTGTGTTGGCTGCGGGCATCGGCGTGTTCGTCGCGTAGTACGTCACGCCTGACTTCACGATGTTGCTCCAGACCAGCGGAGAGGTGGAATAGACATGCGTTCCTGTCTGGTTCTGGACGAGGAACGAAGGGGCATTCGGGCCGTTGGTGACGATATTGCCCGAGGAGTGCGACATGACGAGGGCAACCTGCCATCCGCCTGTAGCGATCGTTTCGTCGTACAGCGTTACAGACGATGCGGCCGTGTTGTTGACGAGGAGGTCCTGCGCTGTCGGCGCATCGCCGCCGGATCCTTCCGTCGCCACGACCATGACATTGGTGCTCACCGAGGTCCGGTCGCTGGCGCGGTCATTATCCGCATCCGCCGCAAAGACCCGCACCGTGTAGAAGTTTCCACAGCTCAGGGTGATGCCGGAGAACCAGTTGGTGAACGCGACGGGCGACGTTCCATTGCCCTCCGTTCCGCCAAGCATCGCGTTGCTCGCCAGCACGCTTCCGCTGACGTCATAGAACAGGGCATAGGGCGGCTGCGAGGTGAAGGCCACGCCGCTGCCCGCGTCCTGGATCAGGCCCGTGATGGCAAATCCGGAGAACGCAGTCGCCACAGAGACTGTGCTGCCTCCGCCCGGGAGCGTGAAGCCGCTCAGGACCGGCACGGCCTCGTCTTCATCCACGACCGCGAATACGTTCGTGCCACCGGTGATGACGGGACGGTCGATGATGCTGGCCACGCACGAGCCCTGGTTGCTGGCGGACCACACCACGAAATGGATGCCCGTGTTGACTGATGCGTAGGCCGCGCCGGGCAGCGGCGCGTTCGTGAAGAAGTAGGTGTTGCCCGACTGCACCGCGTTGCTCCAGGGCATCAACGCAATAACCTCTGCGACCAGGTTGGTCACACGGAACGACGGCGATGTCGCATTGGTAAACACGCCCACGGGATGCGACAGGCTCATGGCGAGGCTCCAACCGCCCGTGCGAATGGTTGCGTCGAATACCGTGGTCGTCGGCGCCGCCGTGGAGCCGCTTACCAGCAGGTTGCTCGCGATCGGATAGTCTGCGGGACCGCCCGTGCCTGTGGTCTGGATCACCAGGGCCATGTTCGTCACGAAGAGCTGGTCCGCGGGACGATCAAGGTCGGCGTCCGCCGCGAACAGCCGGACCGTATAGATGTTGCCGCAGTTCAGTCCGGCGTCGGACAGCGTGCCGGTAGCCGCCGAGCCAGTGCCGGCGAAGAGTCTGTTGCTCTGGGCAATGCCTCCGGTGTTGTCGAGGAGCAGGATGTGGGTGAGGCCGCCGTACTGAACGCTCGATGCATCGGTCAGGAGACCGGTTATGGCGATGGAGCCAAGGCTCAGGTCAAAGTTGGTTGTGCCGCCCGCAAGCTGGAAGGCCGAAACAACAGGCGCGTTCGTGTCATCATCGATCACCGTGAAACTGAACGGCGTGCCGGTGCTGGAAAGTCGGTCGCCGTTCCGGTCCGCATCGGCGTCCGTCACATAGACCGTTGTCGTATAGATCCCCAACGTGACCACGTTGGTGCTGACAGCCGCGGCGGCGGTCGAATACACCGATGTGAGCGTCAGGCCTCCGCCGTTTGCGAAGGGCGTGGTGAAGGTGTTCGAGACCACGAGGTTGCCGAGCTGGTTGAGGATGAGGTAACTGGGGGCGAACGCATTGCTCACGGCGATACCGCTGGTGGCGTCGCTGACACGGGACGTGACAACGTAGCCGCCGGACGCGATCTGTCCGTCGGTCAGCGAGACGTCCGTGATCAAGTTGATGAGCTTCACGTCATCAAGACGGAGCTCGGACGTGGTGTTGCCGGTGAACCGGATCTGGAGATTCGTGCCTGATGGTATCGTCCCTGCGGAATTGGTGCGCGAATACCAGTCGGCGGTGCCCGCGCCCGTGGGCAGCGCCGGAATGGTCAGCGTGTTCCATGTCGTTCCATTCGTGCTCACTTCAACGACCAGGCTCGAGCCGTTCTCCGAGGTGGAACTCTTGTACACACCGAAGACCAGGCTCATGTTCGTGTATGCCGACGAATTGATGTCGGCGATGATGAAAGTCTCGCCCACGGCGTTGAGCAGAATATTGAACGAGCCCGATGCGCCGTCGTAGCCGGTGGATGCCGTCGTGGTGCGGGCGTCGCCTGTGCCACTCATGGTAAAGGCCGTGTTGTCGAAGCGGTTGTTGGTCTCGTGCGTGGCGATGCTCTCCCCGCTGGTGCCGGCGGTGCCCATGGTTTCGGTGAAGATGGTGTACAGCTGGCCGGCGGCGCCGACGCCGTTGATATCGGTCGATCCCACCGTCGGAACAACCGTGTCATCGTCCGTCACGACAAGATATCCGTACTGGCGGTCGATCAGCGTCAACGCATCGCCAATCCGGTCGTCATCTGCGTCAAAGAGGCTGAGGCTGATGCGATTCGTGCCGAGGCCGTTGACGGTGTTGGTGATCAAGGTCGTCAGCTCGTCGCTTGTGAACGGCGATGTCCAGGCCCAGACATTGGTCGCGCGCGTATTGGTCGTGCTCGCGAAGCTGGAGCTGCGCGTCGCGTCGAAGTTCGCCGTGTTGCTGATCACGATCGCATCGAGCGTGAAGTTCATGTTGGTCGTCGGGGTGCTGGTACCGCGATTGAGCCCGGATTCATCGCGCGCGCCCATCCAGAAGAGCAGCGGATTTGCCGCGGCCACAGCGGCGAGGGCGCCGTCCGTCGTCGGATAGAACAGGTTGGAGGTGGCGCCCCCACCCAACGTGATATTGGCGGCGCCGATTGAAATCTGCATGAAGCGCAGGTTGCCGCCGCCGGTATTGGTCGACATCAGGGTAACCTGCTCGGGGATGTTCGTGTCGTCGTCCACCACCGTGAAGAAGAAGTTCGAAACGCTTACATTGGGAACCAGATCGACTGCTCCGACGATGGCGGTGTAGATGCCCAGCGTCACGTCGGCCTGCGGCACTGCGCTGAAGGTGCCGGCGAGATTCCCGGTCACGACCGAACCATTGGCGGGCGCCGTTGTGAACTTGTTTGATGCTGCAACCGTAGTGCCCGCATTGTTCCGGATCAGGTAGTACGGTGTGCTCACGCCATTGGAGACACCATACCCTGCATCGTACACCAGGCCTGTGACTGCGAACCCGTTCCGGATCATCGCGTCGGTATTGGTCCTGTTGTCCACATTGAAGGCAAAGAGGCTTGGTCCCCGGTTGTCCACGGTGACCACGGTGACCGTGGATGAGTTGCCGCTGACGCACGAGCCGCCGCCAACGGCGCGCACGCGGAAGTAGTACGTGGCGCCTTCAAGGAGTCCGGTGACGCTCTGGCTCGTTCCCGTCACAGAGCGCGAGTCATACCCGGCAATGAACGAGCCGGCGGAGCTGTCATTCGTCCACGTCAGCGTATCCAGGGCCAACTGCTCCGCAGATGTGGCCCGGTTGGAAATCGAGATCGTGAAGCTGCCGCTGACATTGATTCCTGTCACGCGCGCCGTCTGGATGTTGGCATCAAAGGCGACGTTGGTCGCCACCTTGGTCGAGTTGACGAAGATGTCGAACGTGCTGCCCACGCCCGAGAATTTCATCTGGTGGACCACGGACAGCTCACTGATGCCGCCTGTGATGCTGCCGCTGACAATGTAGGCACCGCTCGCGTCTTCCAGCGCAATCGCCGCGCCATCGATGGTCTGGTCCGTGCGCGCGCCAAAGGCGCTCCAGGCGATATTGTTATTCGTCCAGTTGCGCTGCAGGTAGCTGCTCGATGTGCCGCCGCCGATGTTGGTGAACACCTCCACGCCGTAGTTCGGGGCATTGCCCGTGAAGTTGGATACGGAGGAGACATCGAGCTGGTAGCGGGCCGCTCCGGTAAGGGCCGACCAGTTTGCAGTAAAGTCTGTGCTGTTTGTCGGGTTCGCGTAGAGGCCCGTCACGACAGAGGTGAAGCACAGCGTCGTGAAGTTGGAGACGGCGCCAAACGACGTGCCCGCAGCGTTCTGGGCATAGGCCCGCACATAGTAGGTCTCGCCCGCGATCAGGTTGGTCATGACGCTGGCGTAGATCCCGGTGCCCGTGCCATCGGATGTCCGGCTGTCGGTCAAGACCGGCAGCGCATTCGTGCTGTACACCACGCCGCGATTCGTGACGGTCGCGCCACCATCCGAGGTGACCTCGCCGCCGCCGGTTGCGGCGGAGATCAGGATGTTGGAGACGGGTCGCGTGAGGACCGTCGGGGGATTCCTGTTGATCAGGGCGCCCCATGATGACGCGACGCGGATTTCGTCAAAGTAGCAATTGCCGATCGTGCCCACATCGGCGCCGCCGTGGACGCGGATGCCATCGATGAGGGAGATGCCCGCGCCGGACACGGTCGCGGTGGCGGCCCAATCCGCGGGCTCCGTGTCAGGCACCGCAACGCCGCGGTAGTACGACTGCACCGTGATCAGGTCCGTATCGAAGTCGTATTTGCCGACGATCAGGTAGGTGTTGTTGGTGCTGTTCTCCTGGCCGCGCAGGTCGTAGGCGGCGAACACGCGGGAGCCTCCATACGTGTCTATACCGAGCGTGAAGCTATGGCTCGGCGAAGAGATCTTGCCCATGAAACCGGTCTCGGCCCCGCCGCTCATGAAGCTGAAGCCTGCAAACTTGTTAAAGCCTTCATACTGGTAGGACAGGAAGCCTGAGAAATAGAGGCTACCGTTCGTGACAGCCTGGAAATAGCGATGCATGCGGCCGGTCGTGCTGACGCCGGGATCCGTGAGCTTGAGGATATTTGCAGCATTCGTCGGATACAGGGGCTGTGAGGGGAAGGAGATCTCGGCGGTGTTGTTCGTGAGGGCTGTCCACGTTCCCGCCGCTCCGGTCCAGGTCGAGGTCCAGCCCCAACCACCGTTTCGCGCCGGCGAGGAGATCGAGTTTCCATTCGTGTACGCGAACACATCGACGATTTCGTTCGTACGGTACAAGCCCATCGTGACATTGGTCATCACGCCGCCGCCGCTGGTGTTCAGGTCGGGGAACGAGAAGTTGTACGCAAGGAGGTCGAAGATGATGCTGTCATCGCCCACCCAGTTGTTCGTGTTGCCAAAGTAGGAGAGGATGGCGGCGCGATCGCCCGAAATCGCCAGCGTGTTTGTGCTGATGACAACATTGTTGAGCTCGGCGATGACGACGGCCGTCAGGCCGTTCGTCAATCCACGCGGCAAGGCGGACTCATGCGTATCCGTCGCGTCAACGTGCCAGACGCCATCGGTGTGCGATCCGAGGGCATAGATGAACGTGGGGTTGGTTGCCGGGCCCTGGTAGGCCAGCACCTGCTCGCCGTCGATATTCGGGGCGAATGAGGAATTGGTCGTGATGCTTCCGACCGTGACCTGCGGGGTGTTCGTCGAGATCCAGCGGATCACCGTTCCCGCAGGCACGCAACTCGTGGCCGACCATGTGATCGTTCCCTCACCGGTCCTGAAGGTGTCGTTGCTCCGCCAGCCATTGTCGGTGAAGTTGATCGCCGTCCCCGTCGGCAGGTCCGTGAGCGTGATGAACCCGAAGCTGTCGTAGTTGGTGCTGCCGGATGTCAGCGTGTTCAAGCCGAAGATGGCAATGTCACCGGCTACAAGGTTGGTCGCGGTCGTGTCCGGACACTCGATGACGGTGTACGAACCATCCGTGGAATAGTAGTTCCCGTTCACCGCGTAGAATGCGTAGTGGTTCGTGGATCCCGGCGCCACGATGTGCTCCAGCGACGTGTTCGTTCCCTTGTAGATGACGCGCGCGAGCCCCACCGCGCTGTCCACATTGTATAGCGTTCCCTGCGAGGGATCCGTGGCAATCGGCACATCGTCGTGCAGGATCATCACGGTCGGCAGGCCGGGCGGCGGGGACCACCCGAGGCGGACCATCTCGTAGCCATCGGCGCTGGCGATCACGTTCGTGGGCGGCGGAATGTTCGTCACAATGACGTTGTAGGTGACCGTGACCGGCGAGTTGGACGCAAGCGGTGCCGTGACGGTCACCGTGGCGATATTCGTGCCGACGGGGAGAGAAACGGTGTTGAACGACGAGGTGTGGATCTGCCCCAGGAAGGCCGATAACGACCCGGCAACCGGTGCGACGGCTATCCAGCTCACGCTCGTTGAGATGCTGTAATTGAGGGCGCCCTGGCCGACATTCGTCACGGTGAACGTCTGGGCGGCAGGACTTGAGCCGCGCATGACCGACACCGTCACGCTGGAGGGATTGACACCGATTCCGGGGACACCCGACGGAGGAACGATGCCCGCCCAGTTGGTCGAGACGCGGATTTCATCAAAGGCCACAAGGCCTGGTTGGTTGCCGGAGAAGCCGCCGCTGACGATTTCAATGCCGTCGATGTACGACCGGTCGCTGCTGGCCGTTACGGATGTATCCCAACTCGCCGGCTCCGCCTCGGGCACGGTATCGGTCCGGTAGTAGCCCTTCACAGAGACATGGTTGCTGCTGAAAATATAGCGTGCGACGACGAGGTAGACGTTTCCGGTATTCGACTGGAAGGAGTTGATGTTGAAGGCCGTGTTCTGGATGCCACCTCCGTAGCCATCGATGGCGAGCAGGTCATTGCCTCCGCCTTCGCCGACGAAGAATCGTTCCGTGGTGTTCGACAACGCGCGGACGCCCGTGTACTTGCCCGCGCCACCGTATTCCACGGCGACGAGGTACGAGATGTAGATTGAGCCATTGGTGATCGCCGCAAAGCGCCGGCTCGCGCGCATTTCGGTGTCGTTGACGTAGTTGCTGCTCACCACGCGCTGCGCCGCCTCGGCCGAATAATTGGTGTTGGCGTAAAGGTTCGGCGTCGGGCCATTGCTCAGGACCGTGAAGTTGCCCGCCCCCACCGACCAGGTGCTCGTGAAGAGATTGCCCCCGCCAAGCCCGCTCAACGACACGCCGTTGGTATAGCCGAACTGCTCCACGCGCTCGCTCGCGCCGTAGGCCGGTGTCGTCGCCACGTTCGTGACTCCGGGCGAGTAGTGGTTGTTGTTCACGGCGTAGAAGACGTAGTAATTGTCGCTACCCGGGTTGACAACGTGATCAAGGTACGCGCCGCCACCCTTATACACGACGCGACCGCCACCGGATCCGACGGCGTCGCCCACGTTGTACGCAGTGCCCTGCGTCGGCGCGACGGGCGCATTGGTACCGCGGTGCACGATCATGACATCGAGACTCCCGGGCTTTGTCCACGCAATACGGATCAGTTCACTTCCGTCGTTCGTGGCCACGTTCGAGGTGGCATCCGGGATATTGGTCAGAACCATCGACACCGCGATCGTTTGAGGACTGTTCGACGCGTTGCTGTCCGTGATCGTGACCGTGGCATTCGAAGTCCCCGCGCCATATCCGGTCACGCTGAAGCTCACCGTGTGCTGCTGGCCCTCCGTCTCCCAGAGCGTGTCGCCGGTCGGGCTCACCGAGAGCCACGGGGCGTTGGTGCTGATCGTGTAGATGAGCTGGCCCAGGCCGACATTCGTCACGCCGAACCCTGCCGCCGCCGGGGCGCTGCCCACCATCGACGTCACGCTGATGCTGGTCGGGCTGCGCAGGATGCCCGCCGCAACGCCCGTGCCCTGCACCACGAAGTCGTAGGGATTCTTCCCGGTTACGTTGTTCGCAAACTGGACGGTCGCCGTGCGCAATCCCGTCGCTGACGGATCAAATCGAAGTTGGAACGTCGTGGTTCCGCCCGCGGCGACCGGTGTAGATGGTTGCGACAGCACAATAAAGTCCGCCGCAGCCGTTCCGCTCGTGGTGACGTTGGCCAGGGTGAGTGAACCCGTGCCGGTATTGGTGATCGTGAACGTGCGCACAAGGTTCGAGTTGATGAAGCCGACGCTTCCGAAATCGGTGTGGTCCGCATAAGCCGGCGTCGTGTCGCCGTCCGCAATCAGCGTGTTGTTGCCATAGACGGCGATGTCCGGCGCCAGAAGCACCGTGGTCACGGTGCCGGTCACGGAATTGGCGCTCACGCAGTATTCGTTTGTGGCACGGACGCGATAGTAGTACGTCGCACCGGAGGTTAGTCCGGTCACCGTCGCGCTTGTCGCGCCGACTGCCCGGTTTGAATAGCCTGCAACATATGAACTTGAGCCCGACCCTAGCTGGATATTGTCGATGTAGACGCGACGACCCGTGTTGGCGAAGCGCGAATAGACGCCGAAGTAGGAGGAGCTGGAATGTGTCGTATTGGTTAGCGTTCCTCCGTTGCTGGTCGGTGTGGAGGCGTACGTGAACCCGGTAGCGTAGAACAGCTCGAAGACGCCGCTTCCGTTGCGTGTGATGCGCAGGTCCAGACCGTCTTCAAGCCCGTCGGCGCCGAAATTGCCCGGCGTGGTGTAGTCACCGATCTTCGTCTTGGTCGTGCCTGAGCTCCGCCACAGTTCAAGGTAGTCCGTGGCGCCGTCAACACCCACACGGAGATAGTAGCCGTTGAAGCTGTTTGTCGTGACATCGCCCTGGACAGCATTGTCCGACATGAGAATCACGCCGAAGTGATTGGCGGACGAGGGGCTGAAGGTCGTACTGCCCAGGGAGAAGCGCCATTCCGACGTCTCGCTCGAGGCGATGGTCATGATGTTGTTGCCGGAGGTCGACGCGGGATTGCCGATGTAATTTCCGTCAGTGGAGGCTACACCACTCGGTAAAGTTCCAGCCGTGAGATTCGTATAGCCCGTCGCGTCGCCCGACCACGCAGGGTTATTGGTAAAGTCGCCGTCCGTGAAATCGTCCTGCGTACCCGATGTGCTGAATGTCGCCGAGGTGGCTACATCGAGCTGGAATCCTGTCGCATACTGCACATTGCTCCATGTGAGCGTGAAGTCGATGTCGTTGGTGACGGTGACCAGAAGGCCGGTGACAATGCCCGAGAAGCACGGCGTCGTGAGGGAGTATTCGGCGCCGTAGCCCGTGCCGACGCTGTTCTGAGCGAACGCCTTGTAATAGTACGTTCCGCCCGGAGTCAGGTTGGTGAGCGTCGAGGAGAAGCTGCCCGTTCCTGTGCCGTTGGTGGTCTGCAGTCCGGGGACCGTTGGACCCGGACTCGTGCTCCAGACGACGCCGCGATTCGTGACAGAGGCACCCCCGTCTGATGTAACGTTGCCGCCGGATGTCGCCGTCGTGAGATTCGTCGCGGATGCGATCGTGGTCGTGACGGTGGGAGGCACGGCGGCGGTGGACAAGTTGAAGAGCTTGAGCACGGCGTGATGGGCGCGATTCGTGGGATAGGAATCTTCCACCAGCGCAGGGAGCAGGTGATCGTCGAACTGGGCCGTGTCGAAGATCATGCCGTTCGTGAAGGCAAAGCCGGCCATGCGGTTCGTCAGGTGCACGTTGTTGAGCACGTTGTTCGGGAGGACATGGTCGAAGGGCGAGGTCTTCCCGAGGCTTGAATTGACGTTGCCCTCCGTATCGGCCGGTTGCCGCGCATCGGTGACCACCTGCGTCAGAACGACAAACGTCGTCTCTGTGCGGTTCGTCAGGTTCAAGTCGCCAGCCACAACGAGGTAGTCGTTCGTAGGGAACGCCGCCGTCGCGATGTAGTTGGTGAGTTCCCGCACCTGGTCAAGGCGCGTGGCTGCATCCGAAGTGCCTGCCTTGAGATGTGTCGAGACTACATGGAGGTCACGCGGACCAGGAATGTCGATGGTCACCTGCACATGGTCGCGGGCGCCCACGAACGTGTCAGTCCACTGGTTGGAAACGGTGATCGGCCAGCGGCTGATGACGCCGTTCGGGATCGGGTTGGGATCGGACTCCGGCTCGATGTAGTAGTAGTAGTTCGTGCCAAGGACGGAATCGACGAAGGCACGCGCACTTGCGTTGGTGAACTTCCACTCCTGGATCGCCAGCACGTCCGGGCGAAGCCGGCGGATGATGCGCTGCGCCGTTTCGTCATACGTGTAGGTGCCGTCGACGATGTTGGTTCCGGCAGTAAGGTTGGCTGACATGACGCTAAACGCATCGTCATCCTGCAACAGCACCACGGTGACAGCGGAATCACCCGGCACGGTCCCCTGCCCATTCACGAGCTGCAGGTTGATCTCCTCGAGGCCTTCGGCGGCCGTGTCGTCGACCAGGGTCAACACGACGTTCGACGTCGTCGTCCCGCCGGCCGCGAAGATGATGTTCGTTCCGTTGACGGTGTAGTCGTTGGTGCTGTTGATCAGGGCCGACCCGGCGAGCGCAACGCGGACGGTGGCATCTGCGGAGGAGGAAATGGTGACCGGTATGGTCACTGTGCCGTTGGTTTCCGTGGTGTAGTACGTCGCCGCACTGAAGCGGACGCGCGGCGCCGCATTCGCGCCGGTAAGGCGGATATTGTCAGCAAAGGTGCGATCAAACGAGTTGTCATTCGACGATTCGTCCAACCGGATGCGCACCTTCACCTGCTTCGATGTCGATGGCAGGCTCACAAACCAGGGATTCGAAGCCACCGTGGTGGAACCGATGCCCGTGAACCCGAGATTGGTGTTGTTGGCGCCGAAGACGAGCGTCGTGCTGCCGGGTCCGTTCCACGTTGTTCCGCCATCGTAGGAGAGATCCAGCTCGAGATCGTCTCCGCTGTCGATCCCGGCGACTGCGAACGCCACCTGCAGGGTCACAACGGCGTAGGCGCTGATGTCGATGTTGTCGAATTCGACATACGGATCGGCGTTCGAACTCGCCGACCCACGCAGGGCCACGGCGTAAAGGCCCGAGGCGTTCGTGGATCCATCGACATAGATTTCCGTTCCGGGGTTGTTTGAAACGAACAGGTAATTCCAGGTGTCGGTACCCGATCCCTCGAAGCCCTGGAACGTGATGGTCTCGAAATAGCCGGTGCCTGTGCCCTGCACGACGAAGGTGTAAGGATTCTCGTCGGAGTCGTTGTTTGCGATGCTGACAAGCGCGGTGCGCAGGCCCGTGGTTTCAGGGTTGAAGGCGATGACAAGATTCGACCGCGTTCCCGCCAGGACGGTCGTCGGCCACGAGATCACCGTAAAGTCCGCGCTCGCGCCCATGGCGCTGCTTGTGCTGATGCTGGTGAGCACGAGGTTGGCGTTGCCGGAATTCGTGATCGAGAAGACGTTGGTGAAACTCACACTGCCGGCAAAGTTAACGTTTCCGAAGTCGGTGCCATCCGCTGTCGCCGGCGAGGCATCGCCCGACGTCACCACGGCATTGTTCGTTCCCAGCACGGCGATTTCCGGTTCGGCCACGATGCGCAGCAAGCCGGCCCAGTTGGTGGCGACGCGAATTTCGTCATAAAGGGTCTGGCCGATGCTTCCATCGGGAGCACCCAATGCGCCGGATGCAAGCCGGATACCGTCGATGCTGTTGGCGTAATTGGCGGGCAGATTGGTCGCCACATCCCACGATCCCGGTTCCGTCTCGGGCACGACGGTGGTGCGCAGATAGACCTTGGCCTTGAAGTCGCGCGTGCTGAAGTCATACGTGCCGATCATCAGGTACACGTTGCCGGTGCTGGTGTTGAAGTCGCCAAGGGTCACGCCGGACGTCTTGTAATCCGTCGCATTCCGCGTGGACGTCAAGCCGAAGCGGTTGTTCTCGCTGTTCGGGATCTTGCCGATGAAGACCTTCTCGGTGGCATTCGAGACAAAGGAGAAGCCAGCGAACTTCCACGGGCCCTGATACTGGTAGCTGACGATAGCTGCCATATAGAGCGTGCCGCTTGACTGTGCTGCGAATTTGCGCGTCGCATAGGGTTGGCCGCCGTTGCCCGGATCGGCCACGCGGATGCGGTTGGCATACTCGGTCGGGTAGTTGGTTTCGACGGTCAGCGAGGACGTTTCCGCAGTCCACGTGCCGGAACCGACGGACCACGCGCTGGTCCAGCCGTTGCCGCCGTTCACCCCGTTGATTGTCACACCGTTGGTGTACGCGATGGCGTCCACGATCTCCCCGTCGCCATAAGCCGGCGTGGCCGCGTTCGCGGAGACGCCCGGCGAGTAGTGGTTATTGTTGATCGAGTAGAACGCGTAGTAGTGCGTTGCATTGGTCCGCACGACGTGCTCAAGGGTGGCACCCGTGCCGCTGTAGACGACCGTGCCGCCGCCGGAGACGCTGTCGCCCACGCTGTAGGCTGTTCCCTGCTGGGGCGAGGCCGGGGCGCTGCCGAGCTGGTAGACAATCATCACGTTGAAGGAGCTGTGCTTGGTCCACGCAAGCCGCATCATCTCCTTGCCATCACCCGTTGCACTCTGCGCCGTGGGATCGGGAATGTTGGTGAGCACGAGAGAGACGCTGACGGTCTGCGGGCTGTTGGATGCGTTGGAATCCGTGATCGTGACCGTCGCGTTGGACGTGCCGCCGGAGAGTCCTGTCACGCTATAGGTGATCGTCTCCTGCTGCCCTCCCGTTTCCGCGAGATTGGCTGAGGTCGGCGATACGGAGAGCCACGCGGCGTTTGTCGAAATCGTGTAGTCGAGGCGACCGAGGCCGACATTCGTAACCCCGAAGCTGGATGTCCCGAGCGCTGTGCCCACCATCGTCGTGACGGTGATCGACGTCGGACTGCGAAGGATACCCGCAGCAACGCCAGTGCCCTGGACGACAAAGTCGTAGGGTGACTTGCCGGCTGCATCATTCGTGAACTGGATCGTCGCGGTGCGGGTGCCGGTGGCCGACGGATCGAAGCGCACTTGGAAGGTGGAGATGGTGCCAGCCGCAAGAGCGTTCGAGGGCTGAGCGATCACAATGAAGTCCGCTGCATGAGTTCCGGACGTCGTAATGTTACCAACCCCCAACGAAGCCGTTCCACTGTTTGTGATCGTGAAAGTACGGACCAGATTGGATTGATTGAGTCCGACGTTTCCGAAATCGGTATGATCCGCATAGGCGGGCGTAGTGTCGCCGTCAGCGACCAGCGTGTTATTACCCAGGACTCCAACATCCGGACCTGACGCATTCACCGTGCCAAATATGGCCAAGTCGATTCCCGATTGACCAAAATCGGCACCATGAGCGATTCGTGCAGTACCGCCGTTGTTGTGGGTGCTGTAGCCGTAGATTCTGAACTCCACGCCTGTGGAGCCGGTAATGTTGACAGTGGTCACGAAGTTGGACGTAGTACCCTTGTTGAGCCAAGTCGCTATATCAGACGCGAAACCGTCGTTGCCGGCGCGAAGGTTGTAGTTGGTCGGTCCTGTCCCGCTTCGCGTTGTTCTCCACGAGAAGTTGGTAACGTCGATAAGATAACCCGCTTCAGGAACCACTCTCACCGTAAAATAGTCATTACTGGTAATGGCATTCGCAACCGTGGCAGCCCCAGGCAAAGTCCAGCTGCTGGACGACATGGAATCACTTGCCGTGCTTGACTGAAGCCCCGAACCCCTCGTGATTCGGGCATTAGGCGCTGCCGTCGAGATGTTCGCTGCAGCAACCGTGTTGGTAGTCGTTACTTGAGAACCGCCTTGACCCAGCAGATCGAACCCCAGCAGCAATTCTGCATGACTGACGGACCCCGTCAGGACCGTGGCGAGCGCCGCGACGCGAAGCGCGGAATGTGTCGCCCATCCTCTTTGTCGCAGGCACGTGGATCGGGCATGACGATCCGATCTGGGTTCTATAGCCACATTTATGCTCCACCGGATTGGATATTCAACCCCAAGTCCGCGCGTTTCATCTGCTTGGGAATCACGAGAAATCATTCCATCAACCTCACGCGGAAATGGCCGTCGCCGCCGGATCCGGGGATCGATGCCTGGACGGTGGTCGTGGTGCTCGTAGCGGTGACCATGGGACAGACCATCGAGTAGATTGGTCCCTGGCAGAGGCCGATTCCGCTGTATTCGACGCAGTAGGTGCGCCCGGTCGAGGATTCCCAACCGATGGTCCAGAAACCGGAAGCTTCCTTCTTCAACGTGGTGATGCCGAGGAACGAGGAGGGGTTGGCGATTCCAGAGCCAGCGCGGTACTCGTCTCCGTCCGCCACGCCGTCGCCATCGCTGTCGGTCAGGTTGGCGTTTGAGCCGAGCAGGCCCTCGTAGTAGTTGTTCAGTCCGTCGCCATCGCTGTCCGTCGCAAATGCAGCGCCCGTCTCCTCGATGTCGGCGAGAAACGGCGTGTTGTCCACGCTCACAAAGGTCTGGGAATCGCCATAACGCGTCGCAAGCGCGAGTTCCGGCCCATTAAATACGCGGACGAATACAGGCGTTGTGGGTCGGGGCACAACGGTCGCGCCAAATCGACCGCGCGCAGAGAGCGAAAGAGCGGCACCGATGCCAGTACGTGTAGTGCCCAGCAAGGGATTCTGCAGATTGGGCGAACCGTCGGCATTGGGCGGGAAGATTCCGGCGCTTGCGCCGAGGATTTGAACGACGGCACCCTTCTCCCTCGGGAGTCCAAGGGCCTCTCCCGCTGGATCGAGTCCCCGAAGTGGCTGATCATCCTCATCCTCGATGACATACTTCGATGCGACGTAGAGAGGAAAATCCTGCGCCTCTACAAAGCCTGCAAACAGCGAGCCAAGTAAAACGATACACCCCGGCAATAAATTGAGCCCAGATCTGGTCATCACACCCTATTGAACGACACCCAGCAGGGATTGCCCCCTACACTGCTGGTTCGTAAAGAGGAAGGTGGACTACGGAAGTTCGGATGTGACCACGGGAGGGTCAGTTCTTCGTTAGAAAAAGGTGAGCTACGTAAGGCCCTGATTAGGAAAACGATACACCGCGATAGCGCTTTGCGGATGTTGAAGTTGCCCCTGCCCGACCCAAGACGGGCAATCACCATAAGGTCATTCAACACCGGCCCCCCTATCAAGCCCCTTACAACCCCCTGAACCGGAACGCTACGGGTTTATATTTCGACCCGGCTGGGTATAGAACCTGGATGGATCATTCGTGATCGCCATAGGTACTGTACCCTTGCGCCAGATGATAATCGATTCGTCAGGCTCAATCCACTCATTATTCGCGAGCCCTCCGCCTACGTGGTAGAAGTTCGTTTCGCCCGGCGAAGGCGACGATGTGATCTTGAGCCACACGCGCAGGCGCGGCGTGGTAAACGAGCCGGCACCAGCCGCCGTGCTAAGGATTCGCAGCTCATCGGCGCCCGACATGGCATTGTACACCGTGGCTCCCGTGAAGCCGGACTCACGCAGCTTGAGGTCACGCACCCGGACCCTGCGCGGCAGCGTGTAGCTCACGATATTATACTGGTTCGACGCCTGGATCGCCTGGATCAGCACGTTCGTCGGGACCTCGCCGATCATGATCAGATTCGTCGGTGTCGAGTTCGTAGGCAACTGGATGTTGAAGCCCTCATTGATCGGCACAAGCATGTCATCCGCCGTGCCGCTGGACTCGACACCATTGCTCAGCGTGTAGGTCCAGCGATTGTTCAGCGACAGGTAGATCGCCGTGCGTGGCTGCCCGTTGCTCGTGGCTCCGCCATACCAGGTGATCCTCGTGCCGTCGGCGCCGGAAACGAGCGTCGCCTTCGGCAGGCGATTCGTGCCGAATACGAACTTCACCAGATTGGTATCCGGAATGGACAGCAGCGAATGCCAGTTCTCGCCAACTTCGAGCTGGAGCGGCTTCGTCACGTAGATCTGCACACTGGCGCGACGAGGTATATTCGTGATGTTCCACGTATTCGTTACGGCCACGCGATAGAAGCGCATCGTGCTGCCCAAGTGGTACGGGGAGGCGCGCGAGGCGCTGCCGCGATCCGTCATGTACGAGTCACGCACGGTCGTCATGTAGGACCACAGGCTGGTCGAGTTGTCCGAGTGACCGCTCGTCGAATCGTAGTAGATCGCGTCGTAGTCCTTGAGGATCTGGCCGGCGGAATTCGTGGCGGTCCACGAGATGTCGACGTTGGTGATGGCGCTAACCGTCACGATACCTTGTGTGACGACGAAGTTGGCCACGGACACTACGGCGGTATCCGACAGGTTCCCGATGTTGCCGGCGCGATCGACGCCCGCGATGGCGATGCGGTAGTCGGAACCAGGCAGCAGGTTCGACATCGTGATGGATGCCGTGATGTTCGTCGCCAGTTCAGGATAGGAGCTCGTCAGGTCCAGATAGGTGCTGTTGGTCGTCGGACCGGTTGCGCCATCCGTGTAATAGATGCGGTACGTGTGCCACGGTGACAGGGCGGAGCTGTCGCTTGCACGCCATCCGGCCGCGCGCGGGGAGTTCGCGTCGGCCGACCAGTCGAGGTCGATTTCCGACGTGTCATCAAGTCCGTTTGTTCCGGTGAAGCCGGAGATGCGCGGCGGCGGCGTCAGGTCGATCTTCGTGACATACGGAACGCTCATGCCCTTCGTGCTGTCGTTGTTGCGGTCCGCATCGCTGTCCACCATGAAGACGTAGCCCGTGACGATGCCTTCAGCCGTCGAGGCAAACGATGCGCTGTTGGTCGCCGACGCGACACCGCTCGTAACCGTCGACGGGATTGCCGTCGCGGCATTGGTGTAGCGGAACTGGAGAATGCCCGAGTAATCCGCGGTCGGATTCTGCCATGTCAACGCGACGGTTGCCTCATTGGTCCAGTACAGGGTCCGCGTAAGCGAGAGGTCGTCCAGGTAGAGGGCCGTATTGTTGATCTGCGACGCATAGACGCGCACGGTCACCGCATTGCCCACGTAGTCGATCGGGAACGAGGTCTGCATGTAGTTCGTGCCCGTGATGCCGTTCGTGAAGCCGCAGTTGATCCAGGTGGAACTGCCTGCAGGCCAGTAGTCGACGGTCATGAAGTTCGTCTGGCCACCGGCGCTGCCACGAGCCCAGAAGAACAACGTGCCGGGGTCATTGCGTGGAGGCAGGACAAGGTACGATCCCGTCTGGAATTGCAGCTTGCGTGTCCTGCTGGCCTGCTCGTGGAGCTGATTGGCCGCCACGCTCTCCAAGTGCCACGTGCCATCCACGACAGCCGAATCCCTTGTCTGGTAGCTGGACGACGCCGTGTTCGACCAGCCCTCGTTGTTTTCGAAGCCCTGCGCGATCAGGTTGGCCAGGCGTCCGTTGAAGGTTAGGTTCGTGAAGCCATAGGCCTCGACATCGTCATCCACAACGGCCAGATAGCCGACGAGGTTCGACGTGAGCGTCGAGATATCGTTCGTGCGATCGTTGTCCGCATCGGGGATGGTCACATAGACAGGCATATCTCCACCCGAGAAGAAGGTGGTTACATCATCCTCTGCGAACGTCGCATCTCCAAACGCCCACACGTTCGTAAGGCGCGTCGCGCCGGCGGCATTCGGAGAGCTGGCCGATGCGTTGTAATTGCTGAAATCATTGAGCCAGTTCGTCCAGATGCTGATATGCATCAGTGACGCGGCCGAGCCCGAGGTGCCTCGCGCGATGCCACTGTTGAGGTCGGCGGCGCCGAAGGCAAATGTCAGGGCCTTGGTTCCCGCATTCAACATTTCGTCATCGGTAACGGTCCAAACCGTGTCGGTGCCGGTGTTCTCGTTGCGCTCCTTGCCGCTGACGCTGCCCTGGAGACGCACCCCGTTCGTTGCGACCCAGAACGAGCGGGTGGCAAGCGAAGCACCGCCATACGTGATGTTGGTCTGGTAGGGCGACGCTTCATCGTCATCGATCACGCGGACAATGCCCACGACCTGGTTGCTGGTCCATGCGGCGTCCGCCGAGCGATCATTATCCACGTCCGGGGAACTCACAGTCACGTTCAAGTCCTGGCCCTGGACCGCCGTGCCGTCGCCGCCCCACATGGCGGACACAGAACTGTACGTGAACATCGAGGAGGCGAATTCCCACACGCTGGTCGAGTCGGGCAGCACGGAACTGGACGAGCTGAGCGACGACGAGTAGTTGGCGATGTTGCTCGTGGTCAGCGAGGCGATCGTAAGATTCATATTTGTGTCGGCCGTGCCGGCAGAGGCACGCTGGATTCCGCTGTAGCCGTCCGAGATGCTTACGGCGACGCGCATGCCGGTCTGGGTCACGACACCGTCGATCAGGAAGAACCGGTCGACAGTGCCCGCGGTCTGGGAGCTCACGACCGTGGCATTGGTCATAACCTTCAGCGGCGAGGTGCCCACGATCGGGCCCACCGTATCGTCGTCATACACATAGAACTGCAGCGCGGTGTTGATGGTCATTCCGCGCGAGCAGTTCACGTCTTCGCCGTATGTCGCGGTCACGCTGCAGCCGACCTGGCGGTCGTCCTCGGCGCTGAGCGTCACGAAGTATGCGCTGGAGAAGTCGATGTTCGTGATGCTGAATGCATTCCGGACGTAGGTCGTAACGCTTTGTGCGCCGGACATACCGATGATGTTCGTCGCGTAGAAGTAGCGGTCCAAACCGAACTGGTTGGTCGTGGCGCCGACGGCCAGCGGGTCCCAGTTCGGCAGGATGCGTCCCGTATTCGATACAAAGTTGCTCGATCCCAGGGCGTTGCGGTTCGTCGTATAGACACCGTGCGTGTCTTCCCACTTCACGGCAAAGTCGACGCCCGAGGATTCCTTCAGTTCAGCGTCCGATAGGTTCGTCACAATGGCGGACGCGCCAATGACGTAATTTGTGCCGATGAAGATCAGGCTGGGCGTCGGGCCGGGATTATACGTTGCGCCGTAGTCGCACAGCATGACCGATTCCCATGTCGAGCCGATGCGCACTTCGTCGAAGTACACATCGCCGGAATCCTGCTTGTGCAGCATGATGCCCGTGATCTGGTCGATCGTGATGTTTGTGGCCACGACATCCCATCCTTGCGCCGAGGCGTCGGGCTCGTACGACTGGATGTAAGACTGCGTCATGCCCATGGCCACCAAGGTCTTATTCTCGAAGTCGTAACGCGCGACGATCAGATATGCCGAGCCCGGGTTCATGATGTACGAGCTGGCGTACTCCGTGGGACCGGACTGGAATGAGAGGGCATTTGTCGTATTGCCGTTCGCCTTGCCGACAAAGCCTGTTTCGACGGTCCCGTTCATGAACGACAACCCGGAATACTTGCCCGAGCCGCCGGAACCATATTGCATGACCCAGGCGGCGTAGATCTTGCCGCTAGTGCGCGGGGCAAAACCACGCGAGGCCGTATGCTTGAACGCATCGGAGATCATCCGGACCTGCCCGTTCGACGTGCTGCGCGGGTAGCACTTGAACGACGAGAAATTCGCATTGTGCTGGATTTCCACGGAGAAGGCCTGTGACCAGTTGTTGGACCAGCCGCTGCCGCCCGAGGAGCGACCTTCATCCGTAATCTGGCCCGTCGCCGTATTCGTACGGCTGAACGTGTCCTGGGCGATAGAGAACGACACGGTGGCAGCGCTCGCCGGGTTGTCGTTCGCCGTGTTGGTGTTGTAGTTCTCGCCGCCGCCCGAACCGAAGTAGTCGTAGATGCGGAAGTGATACGTCACACCGGTCGCGAGTCCGCTGACATTCAGCGTGGCTCCAGTGCCGTTGTAGAGAACGTAGTTGCCGCTGCCGAGGTGAGAGCCGCTGCCGAAGATCGGGTTGGCCGTGTAGCTCACACCGTCCGTCGGATCCACATTCACGGCGTTCGTGCCGCGGACGACGACAAGGTGATTGCTGCCGCTGCCGTTGCTCCACGAGATCGTCATGTCCGTTGAGCTGATCGAGTTGAACACGATGTTACTCGACTGGATCGTCGGCGCGTCGCAAGCCGTCGAATTCGTCGCGCTCGGGAACGAATCCGTCTTGTAGTTGTAGGTTTCGCCCGATGCCGTATCGCGACGGAACGAGAAGATGCGGAATCGATACTCGGTGCAATTATCCAGGTTCGTGTGGAGCAACGTCGTCGCGCTGCCCGGCGTTACCACGAGGATGCGCGAGGTGCCGAGCAACTCCAGGTTCGTGTAGGCGACGCCGTCCACGGGGACGTTGGTCGGATCCTCATGGCGGCGGCGGAAGATGACGTACCCATCGGCAGCGGGTGACCCGCCGGCAGCGACCCAGGTATTGCTGATCTGGGTGTTCGAAACCTGGTAGGCGTTGAAGCTCGTCGGCTGCTCGGCCGGTTCCGTCGTCAGCGTCCAGCGGCATCCCGCCAGAGCAGTTCCGTTGGTCAGGTAGTTGGCCGTGGATCCCGCGCCATTGTATTCGAACACCCTGAAGCAGTACTGCGTGCCGGGCGTCAGGCCGACGAAGTTGAAGTTCGTGCCCGAGCCGTTGAATACGACCTTGTTGCCGCCACCGATGTCCGTGGCCGTCGTCCAGTTCGTGCTGAACGCGTAGGCCACATTGTCCGTGGGCGAGAACGTAACCGCCGCGCCTTCGCGAGCCACGACAATGCGATTGGCGCCGTTGCCTGATGTCCAGCCGACCACCATGGATCCGGTCGTCACGTTGTTGAAGTTCAGGCCGGTCGCGTGGGCGGATGGCTCGTTGGAGTAGATGTTGAGAAGCTCTTCCCATGTGGCCGCGACACGCACTTCATCAAAGATGGCATTGGTGACGCCGGAGGCGCCAAGGCGGATGCCCGTCACCTGGGAGATCGTGTAGTTTCCATTGCTGGCCGACGACCATGCGGTCGGTTCTGTAACCGGCAGCGTATCACCCGGATTCCACGCGCGGGCACGGAAGATGTCTGTGTCGAAGTCGTAGTAGCCGACGATCAGGTAGGTGGACTGGTGGATGCCGAATCCGCTCGACGTGGGGCCGTTGGTGCCATCAATCACGAAGTTCGCCGTACCGAAGCCCTTGCCGAAGAAGCCGGCTTCGGTGCTGCCATCCATGAGCGATATGCCGATGAATCCGTCGGTGTTGTTTGCGTTCTTGTTGATCGCTGCCGCGACGAAGAGCTTGCCCGTGCTGAAGGTCGGGAAGGTGCGGAATGATTGCAACTCGCCCGATGTCGTATCGCCACGGATGTAGCCGCCGGCCGCCGACGGATAGTTGGCAGGCACGGACAAACTTCCATTCGTCGCGACATACGAGTAACCGGAAGACGGGTTGTTGGACCAGTTACCCGTCCACCCTGTGCCGCCGTATTTGTTGTGGAGAGTTCCGGCGGCATTCGTGGCCGGTTCCACGATTTCACGCACGTAGTAGCCAAAGACCGTGATGTTGACTGTGACAGTCTGCGCTGCGTTGGTCTGGTCGCCATTGAGCGTGATCGTCGCGGAGTATGAGCCGGGGTTCAGGTGGGTCGGATCGACGCTGATGGCGTGGTTCGTGGTCGTACCCGTTCCGATCAAGGTGACATTTGTCGCGTTCACGGTCAGCCAGCCGGATGCAGAGCTATACGTGACATGGTTCGAGTAGTTCAGCGTGCCGGAGCCGACGTTCGTGACGTAGTACGTCGGCCATGTCCCCGAACCTGTAACCACATTGTAGGACGACGTGATATTGAAAGTCGCCGGTGCGCGGGCGATGCCGCCGAGCGATGCGCCGGGCACCACGGTGAATGCCACCTCTTGTGTACTCACGGAGTGATCGTTGTTACCCCAATCCTCATCATTATCTGCCGCAATGACGCGCGCCGTCCACACGCCGGTGACCACGCCGCCGAGCGCCGTGCGATTGGTGTCGGCAAAGGCGGAAAGCGTGGTCGCGCCGCCATCGGAGAAGGCCAGCGTATCGAATGCCTCCGTCAGCTTCAGATTGCCGTTCGGATCCCACAATTCGAAGTACGGTGAGTTGTTCAACTGCGTCGTCGAGTTCGAGTTCACATTGATACCGCTGGCGTCACTGATGCGGCCCGTGATGGACCAGCCGAAGGCAGACGTCAGTTCGTCCACGCGGACGGTGTAGGAGCCGTCGAGGCCATAGATGTTGATGTTCTGGATTGTCGGCCCTGCCACGTCGTCATCGGTCACCCGCAACCAGCCCTGCGTGTAGACAGATGCCGATGAGTCGGAAGGACGATCGGCATCGGCATCGCGCCACGTGGCTACGACAGCGTTCGATCCTACGTTGGCCGTGTTCGTGACGAGGTTCTGGATTTCCGTCACGGTCAGCGGCGTGATCCAGCTCCAGACGTTGGTTGCCTTGGCATTGACCGTGGACGCCATGGGATCGCTTCGCGTGGCATCGTAATTCAGCACATTGCTGATGATGGCGGATCCGACGCTCAACCAGGAGTTTGTCGCCGCGTCGGTATTGCCGCGATAGATGCCGTTGTCGTCGCGCGCACCCATCCAGAAGAGCAGCGGGTTGCCGGACGACAGATTGGTCAGGGCGGCGTCGGTCGTCGAGTACTGGATACTGTTCGATGCCGCGCCATTGCCGGATACGTTGTCCGCGCCGATTGACACATGCAGGAACCGGAGCGAACCGCCGCCCGTGTTGGTCGAGGTGATCGTCGCCATCTCGGGGCCGGTTGCGTCGTCGTCAATGACCGTGAACGTCAGTGCGGTGCCGTTGGCCTGCGTCGTGACATTGACGGTTTCGACGCCGTTTGAGTTGATAGCTGATACCCGGCCGGTATAGACGCCCAGGGTCACGCCTTCCGGTGCCACGACGGCGTGGACCGTATCCGTCACAATCAACGTCCGCTGGCTATCCAGCACACCGAACGTCTCAAACGTCTCATTCGTCAGGATCTGTGTGCCCGTAGGGTTCATGATGTCGAAGTTGGGCTTGAAGAACCGTCCCAACGTGCTCGTCGACACGCCTGACGTGTCGCGAATATGAGCCACGACGTTGAACACGCCGCTCGTGAGGAGGGCATCCGTAACGCTTGATCCGCCATTTACGATGAAGTTCGTGACCGCGGGATACGTCGCAGTACGGGCGAAGAGGTTGGGCCAGTTGGTGGCCACGCGCAGCTCGTCAATCATGTAGCCGACATCGCCGTCGAGGCGGATGTGCGTTATGCGCGATACCGTGGAGTCGCTGTCTTCGACATCCCACACCTCGGGCTCTCCGTTCGGAATGGTCTCGACGCCATTCGTGTAGAGAAGCGCGTATGCCTTGTCGTTTTCGAAGTCGTACATCGCAATGATCGTGTAGTGCGTGTTGTTGGCAATCTCGTGTGGCGTCGGGCCGGTGGTTCCGCCCACGGTCAGAAGGTTGGCCTGCGTAAAGCCTTCGCCGATGAACTTCTCCTCGGTATTTGTGCCGTCATAGAAGCTCATGCCCGCGAACCTGGATGCCCCGCCATCCTCCGTGCGGAAGTTGAACGCTGCATAGACGCGGCCCGCAGTGACCTGGGGTATTCCCCGGAACACGCGCGTGGTCGGCGCCGCCGTGACCACGTTGCCACCCTTCGTGGGATAGCCTGAGGTCGAGGTGAACGGATTGTTGCTGACCGTTGTGAGCGTTCCATAGGACACGCTCCACGTGCTCGTGAAGCCCTGTCCGCCGTTGCGGGTATCCAGGCTCGTCGCGTTCGTGTAGGCGAACTGGTCCACGATCTCGAACGCCTGGTAGACATCCGTCGTAGCGCCCGCCAGCGTGCTCGTGGAGTAGCGGTCGTTGTTGATCGTGTAGAACCGGTAGAAGTTCGTCGATCCCTGCGAAACGATGTGCTCGAGCTTTCCGCTGCCCGTGACTTTCGCGATCACGGTACCGCCGTCGAGCGCGTCACCGGCGGCGTACGCCGTGCCATTGGTCGGATCGATCGTGGTTGCCGCCGGGCTGCCATGGACGATGAGAACCTGTCGACCGGAGGCCTCGGTCCATTCCAACCGGACCATCTGGCCACCGTCCTTCACTGCGGATGCAGCAGTCGGACTCGGGATGTTCGACACAACAACCGTCACCACGATTTCCTGCGCGCTGTTGGTCTGGTTGCCCGCGACACGGTTCGTGGCGACAAACGTTCCCGAAGTCGTGAACGACGCGCTGTTCACGTAGCCCGTGTGGATTCGGGAAAGCGAGGATGCCAGGCTGCTGTTGGTCAGGTTCGCGGCGAACCAGCCGGACGGGCCGGGACCGTAGGTCTGATAGTTCGTGTAGGACAGCACACCACCGCCCACATTGGTTACCGCAAAGGTCTGTTGCGTGGCGTTGTTGCCCAGCATTGTATGGTAGTTCAGAACGAGCGGACCCACCGCCAGGGCCGGGTTCTGCTGCGGGATAACCTGGAAGGTGTAGACGTTTGTCGCGACGATACGATCACCCGTCCGGTCCTCATCGTTGTCGGCCACATACACGATCGCCGTGTACACGCCGTCGGGCAGGCTCCCCGAAGCCACGGTGTTGGTCACGCTGGCAGAGCCGACTGGCGCACCCGTGGTGATACCGGAGCCATCCGCCGGAATCTGGATGAACGGCTGGGTCGTGATGATCACCGTGCCGGTGCTGTTGTAGACGGTAAAGTTCGGCGAGATGTTGTTGTTCGCCTCGCTGACCACGACTCCATTGCTGTTCACGCCACTGCTCGTATCGCGGACGAGGCCCGTGAAGCTCCATCCGCCGACTTGCAGATAGGATGCCTCAAGGCGGCGGGTGATACGATTACCCGTGAGCGTGTATCCGTTGGTGTACGGCGCCGCATTGTAGTCCTGTGACTGGTCACCCGTGCCATCCGTAAAGATCCAGTTGTTGGATGAGGCAATGGCCGAGAGCTGGCCGGACTGCGAGAGGGTCCGATTGAGGTTCGTGTAGCCGCCGTTGTCCAGGTTCTGGATCATGTCGGCGATCGTTCCGGCTCCCACGGATAGGCCAGAGTAGGTCGTCGTGCCGTCGCGCCGCAGATAATAGACGGCGCTCGTGTTCGCGCCCTCCCAGACCAGGATACCTTCCGTGGTATTGTTCAGGTCGTACGTGCCGCTGCGGCCCACTCCGCCACCGCCCACGACAACCGCCGTGCCTGCGGCATCTGTGTTTGTGATCACAACCACCGTACCTGCCGAGAGACCCGCAGCCGGCGACGTGTAGGCCAGGAAGCCGCTGCCCACGGTGCCGTCGTCATCGAAATTGAACGTCATGCTGCCGGGAACATTCACCAGCGGCACGAACGCGAGTCCGCCGCTGCCGTCCGAACTGAACCCGATGATCGCAATATCGCCCGGAGTCAGGTTGGTCGAGGCAAGGCCTGTCGGGATGTCCATGGCTGTCGAGAACGGCGCGTTCGTATCGTCATCGAACACGTTGAAGGTCATGACCGTGCCGTTGGACAGCGTGGTCAGGTCGATGGACGACAGTCCGTTCGAGTTGATCGCGCTGTAGCGGGACGTGTAGATACCGATGGTGACGCCGGCTGCTGCGACCGTCGCATGGGTCGTGTTCGAGGCGAGTACGGTGTCGCCGCTGTTCGTGTAGAAGAAGCTCGAGAAGACCCGGTCCGTGATGATCTGGATGCCCGCCGAGTTCCAGATGTCGTAGTTCGGCGCAAAATACGTGAATTGCGTGTTGGTCGTGTTGACACCCTTGTCGTCGTAGATATCCATCGCGACGCTGAACGTGCCAGCCGCGACCTGCGAGTCACTGACGTTGGTGCTACCCGCAACGGCAAAGTTCGTGACTACGGGATAGGTGCGTGTGCCGCGGACGAGGTCGACCCAGTTCGTCGCGACGCGCACTTCGTCAAAGAGCGATGTGCCGGGCGTCCCGACCGATGTCGCGCCCGCATTGAAGCGGATGCCATCAATGCTGGCGATCGCCGTGGTCAGCGTCGTGGTCTTCGCCCATGCGGACGGCTCGCCCGAAGGAACCGCGAAGGAACCGCCGTTCGTGTAGATCAGGAAGCGGGCGATCTTCGAGCTGAAGGTGTAGCGACCGATGACGAGGTAGTCGACATCGGGCTGCATCGAGTTGGCGCCGCTGTTCACACCAGAGCCGTTGCCGAGCGGGTCAATACCGGCGGCCGCGTCGAGGGAGCTGACTTCGCCGAAGAACAGTTTCGAGGTGGTTCCGTCCATGAAGCTCGCGCCGACATACTTCTGGTCGCCGCCGCCACCGGCCTCTCCGAAGTCGTATCTCACGTAGAAGGCCATGTAGATTACGCCGTTCGTGACCGCCGGGAAGTGGCGCCGTGCCGTGCGCGAATTGACGCTCGGAGGATTCACACTGATCTGGCGGCCACGTTCCGTCGGGTAGCCCGCCTGTTCCGTGAAGGAGCCGTCGCTGACGGTGTAGGCACCTGCATTGCTTTCGATCCAGGAATTGGTCCAGCCCGTTCCGCCGGCAAGGCCGTCAAGCGTCACCCCGTTGGTGTAGCCGAACTGCTCGTAGATCTCGGTCCTGTAAACCTCGGCCGTGACTCCCGCGGTGACACTCGTCGAGTAGCGGCTGTTGTTGACCGTGAAGAGCGTATAGAAGTTCGTCGAACCCGGCACGACGACATGCGACAGGTTGGAGACGGTGGATGAGCCGATGAACGAGAAGATGACTCGTCCGTTGCCGAGCAGATCGCCCACGGCATAGGCCGTTCCGTTGGTCGGATTCACGGTCAGTGCATTCGTGTAGCTGTGAACGACGAGGACGGTGCGTCCCGCGGCTTCCGCCGCGTTGATGCGCATCAACTCGGCGCCATCGTTGGTCGCCGAGACAGAGGTCGGGCTCGGGATGTTCGTGACAATCAACGTGACCACGATTTCCTGCGCGCTGTTGGTCTGGTTGCCCGCGACACGGTTCGTGGCCACGTACGTTCCGGACGTCGTGAAGGATGCGCTGCTGACCCAGCCGGTGTGGATGCGGGATGCCGTTGCCGCAAGGCTGCTGTTCGTGAGGTTCGCGCTGAACCAGCCGGACGGGCCGGGCCCGTAGGTCTGGTAGTTTGTATACTGCAGCGTGCCGAGACCGATGTTCGTTACCGCGAATGTCGCGGTGGACGGATCGCTGCCGAGCATCGCGTTGTAGGTGAGCGTCAGGGGGCCGACGCCGAGGCCGGGCGCGACCGCCTCCACGATCGTGAAGCTGAATACGCCGTTCGTCGTAAGGGAGTCTCCGGAGCGGTCGATGTCGTAGTCGGCGCTGAAGACCGTCGCGGTGTAGGCGCCGGCGGACGAAACGAGCGCATAGGCGATCGTGTTGGAGAGCGAGCCACCCGCAGTGGCGCCGCCGTCCGAGAAACCGGCCACGAAGTTGGTCGTGAAGATCACGGATCCGTCGCGCGAGAGCGTGAGCGTATTGCTCGTGCCCGCATAGACGCCGCTGCCCACGTCCGTCACGAGACCCGTGATGACCAAGCCGCTGAGCAGTTCCGTATTCGTGAAGGTTCCGGTATCCAGCTGCCTGCCCTGGCCCGTGAAACCGCTTAGAACCGGCCGGTTCGTGTCGTCGTCGATGACATACAGGAAGCCGAAGCGCTGGTTGACATTGGTCTTCTGGTCGCTGGCGCGATCATCGTCCGCGTCGACGATATTCGCACTGATCAGGTTGCTGACGCCTGTGAAGAGCGAGCCGATCGAGGCCGATGAGACGGATACCATCTCCCAGACGCTGGTCGAGGTGATCGTCGTTGTGCCCGCGCTGCTGGTGGACAGGCTCAGATTGGTCACGTTGTCCGTCGTATAGTTTGCGACCGTCAGCGTGGTGTTTGTAGCCTTGTCGGATTCCGACGCGTTCCGCGACAGGCCGCTGTCCACGTCGTAGATGTTCAGGCTGATACGGAGCCTATTGTTGGTGGCCACACCGGCAAGCGCGCCGTCCGTTGTCGCCCACGTGCTGTTCGTCCCATTCCCGGTCTTGACAAGCCCGTTCGTTCCGATGCTGACCGAGGCCGACTCGTCCTGGACGGAGGCGGTCAGGTTGGTCAGCCGGTCCGTGATCCGCTGGAAGTTCTGCAGGAAGCGCAGGGCAATGCCGGCGTGACGCAGGAAGGCGATGTTTTCGTCGTTCAGGTTGGTTTCCTGCAGGGCCGAGAACGTCCAGTTCGCCGATCCATGGATGACGACGGGGCTCGCGGAGATCGGATCGATGATCATGTACTTGGCGTGAACAAGATCCGTCTCGCCGGAGTCCGAGGCCGAGTAGTCGGCTTCCGCGTAGGCGGTATGCATGCGGACGCGATTCGTCGTCGCGTAGTTGGCCGTGTTCGTCAGATAGCTGTAGACCGAAGCCGAGTCGCCGCCGACGTCCGTGTCGCTCCTCGGCATGACGCCGTCCACCATGACACCCGCGTCGCAGCGCGCAACCAGCTGACTGGCGATGGTCATGCGTGTCAGCTTGTTCAGCGCAAAGACGATCTGCCCGGTCGCCGAGTGTATGAAGTTGGTGATGTCCCTCTGCGCATTGTTGGCGCCCGTGGCGCTGTTCGTGAAAGGTGCAAATCGGACGTAGTTGGCACCCCACGATCCGCCGATCGAGAAGGTGGTCGAATCGTGCGCATGGGATTTGGCGGGATCGTCATGGAAGCGGCCCGCCACGAGCTCCGTGAACTCGGACAGGTACGCCGCGTACATCGTGTCGCTCTTTGCATCGAGCAGGATGTTCCACTGCTGGCTGCTGGCCGCGCCGGTCATATTCCATGACGCGACAAGGACACGCTTGTTGCCCGACCCGTAGTCAAAGAGGCCGAGCTTGTTGTGCATGATGCCGGAGGCGGAGTCATCCTGAACCAGAATGAGCGGATTCGTGCCGCGTCGCGCGAGCGAGCCGATGCTGTTTGTGGTGGCTGCGGTCGAGACCAGATTCGTATCCACGCCCTTGTCGACAACCATCGTGACTGTTGCGCCCGCGTCGAGCGCGGTCGTGAGTGCGTCGATGATCGGTCCCGCACCGCCGCAGCAGGCAGAGGCCGCGCTGAAGGTGTAGGTCGCGAGATAGGCGGTGTGTCCCGAACCCAAGGCCGTGATGCGATCCACGAAGCGCTGGCGGATGGCATATTCGTTGGTCGACGTCGTGCCCGACGACGTGTCCTGATCCGGCAGGTTATAGATGACATCCCAATCACCCGCGCTTCCGAGCAGCGGTGATGTCGTGTCGTCGTCCACCACGTTGAAGGTGAGCGAGGCGCCCGCACTGTTCGTCCGCACGTCGATCGTAGTCAGTCCGTTGGAATTCGCGACGCTGACGCGGGTCGTGTAGATACCCAGTGTGATGTTAGCCGGCGACGCACCTGCATGGCTTGTGTCCGAAGCCACAACCGTCCGGCCCGAATCCTGATAGGTGAATGAGTTGTAAACCTCATCGGACAGCAGCGCTGTACCCGAGGTATTGAGAATATCAAAGTTCGGCGAGAAGAACGGCAGCGTGGTGTTGGTCGTCTCAATGCCGGCGAGGTCGCGTACGTAATGCGTCACATTGAACGACCCGGACTTGACGGCGGCGTCCGTGACATCCGAGCCTGCGTTCACGCTATGGTTGGTGACAAAGGGATACGAGACATCCCTGCGGAAGAGATGTACCCAGTTTGTCGCGACACGCACCTCGTCCCAACGCGTGCCCGTGCCGGAAGCGAGGCGGATGCGATTGATCTGCGTGATGGTATCCGCGCGTGTGACGTGCCAGGTCGCCGGTTCACCGACGGGAACCGTGGTGGCGCCACCATTGGTATAGATCAGCATGTCGGCCTGCGAGATGCCGAAGTCGAAGCGGGCGATGATGAGGTAATCCGTGTTGGCCGGCATCGTGTTCGCGCCCTGTGACGTGGTGCCGGCTCCGGAGTCGATACCCGCTTCACTCGTCGCTCCGCCATGCTCGCCGAAGAAGATTTCCTCCGAAGCACCGTTGAAGAGGCTCAAGCCCGCGTAGCTGGCTCCATCGCCGTGGCGCAGCATGAACGCGACATACAACTTGCCCGCCGAGGTATTGGGAATGCCCCGGAACGCGGCGCCATTGGTCAGCACCATCGTATTTCCGGCGAGGCTCGGGTATCCGACCGCCGTGGCAAATTGCTGCGTCGCGATGCGCGGATTGTCGGAAACATTGCCCCATGCGTTGGTGAACCCATTGCCGCCATTTCGCGTGTCGAGCGCGAGGCTATTCGTGTAGGAGAACGAATCCACGATCTCGTACGACTTATAGACATCCGTCGTCGCGCCCACCGTGCTGACCAGCGAGTAGCGGTCGTTGTTGATCGTGTAGAAGTTATAGAAGTTCGTGGTGCCCTGGCCGACCACCTGTTCGAAGTACGCGGCGGTTCCTTTATATATGACAGTGCCGCTGCCGAGGCTGTTCCCCACGGCGTAGGCTGTGCCATTGGTCGGGCTGACCGACGGCGCATTCGTCTGGCCGTATACGATCATGACCTGACGGCCCGACGCTTCCGTCCAGCGCAAGGCCACGAATTCGGCGCCTGAAGGTGTCGCTGTCACCGCAGTGGGGGCCGGGATATTTGTCACGTTCAACGTCACCACGATTTCGACGGCGGCATTGGTCTGATTGCCCGCGAGGCGGTTGGTCGCCACATAGGTGCCGGATGTCGTAAAGGAAGCGGTGTAAACCCATCCGGTGTGGATTCGCGACGCCGTCGCCGCGAGGCTGTTGTTGGTCGGATTTGCCGTGAACCAACCCGACGGGCCGGGGCCGTACGTCTGGTAGTTCGTGTACATCAGCGTACCGATACCGACATTCGTGACGGCAAACGTGGCGGTTGATGCGGGGTCGCTCCCGAGCATGGCGCTATACGTCAGCGTCAGAGGACCAGCCGCAAGCCCGGGTGCGGGAGCAGGATCCACCACGGTGAAGCTGAACACGTTTGTGGCCTTGAGCTGGTCGGACGGACGGTCTACATCGAAGTCCACACTGAAGACCGTCAGCGTGTAGGCGCCCGCAATCATCAGGGCCTGTGGGAAGTTGTTGCTGACCATCCCGCCCGACGTTGCGCCGCCATCGGAGAAGTTGACCGCGAAGACGCCGCTGCTTACCACGCCGCCGTTGTAGGAAAGGGTGAACGTATTGCTCGCCGCGAACAATCCGCTGAATGCATCCGTCACCGTGCCGGTAACCCAGAAGCCGCCCGCAAACGTATCGCTCGTGTAGGTCGAGCCGGACATATCGCGACCCATTGCCGTGAAGACGCCGAAGGTAGGCGCTGCGGTATCATCATCCGTCACCGTGAATGTCATCACCGTTCCGGTGCAGACATTGCCGACGAACCTGTTATCGATGATCTGGCCGCCATTGGATGAAACCGCCGAGACACGGACGGTGTAGATGCCCAAGGCATTGTTCGCCGAAGTGATGGCGTGATTCACATCCGTCGCCGTGACCGATGAAGCTGAATTATAGGTGAAGAACCCGAACGTGTCGTTGTTCACAACCGCCGTGCCGGTCGGATTGACAAGGTCGAATGTCGTGGCGATGGGCGTGCCATCTGTATCGACGCCTGCCGCGGTGTTGAGGTCCACGCTCACAACGTAGCTGCCGTTCGTCATCTGGCCATCGGTTACACCGTTGTCGCCATCAATCGAGTAGTTAGTTACGACGGGCGACAGCAACTTGAGCAGGTCGCCCCAGTTGCGGGCCACGCGGATTTCGTCAAAGTGACATTCGCCGGGCCAACCGTTGACCGCCGCACCCGCGGCAATGCGGATGCCCGTGATCTGGCTCACGGGTGTATCGGTCGACGAGACGAGGTAGGTAGGTTCATTGGACGGAACACTGGTCGCATTGTCATAGAAAATACCGGACATCACGCCCGTATCGAAGTCGTACCGGCCGATGACAAGGAAATCGATGTCGTCCATGAACGAGTTCTCCGCGCCATAGAGGTCCGTATCGCTTCCCGACCGCGTTCCAAACTGGTCATTGCCGGCGCCTCGCTTGCCGACTGTGGCGACCTCCGTCGAGCCATTCATGAAGCTCAGGACCTGGAACTTGTTGTCGCCCGCGCCCTCATCGAACTGGCGGCGGATGAGGGCCGCGATATAGACCTGTCCGCAATTCACGGTGTTGATGCCGCGGAAGGCCTGGTAGTTCGTCGTAGCCACAGTCTTGACCACTATCCGGTTGCCTCGCTCGGTCGGCCAGGACGACTGGAAGGTTGAGAAATTCACACTGTCCACCACGATATCGGTGTTCGTATTCGGCACGCTGAGGGACCATGCATTCGTGAAGCCCTGCCCACCGTTCAGATCCTTAAGGATGACAGTGTTTGTGTAGCTGAACTGCTCCACGATCTCACCCGCCTGGTAGCTCAACGTCGTCGCATTCGCCGTCACGCCGGGTGAGTAGTAATTGTTATTGATCGAGTAGAACTTGTAGTGGTGCGCAGTACCGGTGGCGACGATGTGTTCGAGGGCGGCACCCGATCCCTTATAGACGACCGTGCCGGATCCGATGGTGTTGCCCACGCTGTAGCTGGTGCCCTGCGTCGGATCGGTCGATACCGCTCCACCGGACTGGTACACGATCAAGACATCATGACTGGGCACCTTCGTCCATGCGAGGCGAACCATCTCGGCGCCGTCAGCCGTGGCCGTTTGCGCACTCGGGTTCGTGATCGCACTGAGTGTCCACGTCACCGCGATGGTCTTCGGACTGTTGGTCGTGAAACCATCGGTCCCCGTCGTCGTGATCAAGGCATTGGATGTGCCCGCCGTCATGCCGACGGCCAGCGCGACATAGGCTGTGTGAATGTTCCCGGCACCGGCAGCAGCGGAACCCGACACGGCATTGACCGATAGCCAGGCGGCATTGGTCGAAAGATCATACGTCAGCGTGCCCAACCCGACATTCGTCACGCTGAACGCCTGAAGCGCCGGCGACGGCGCCGTGCCGAGCAGCGACTCGAACGTGATCGTGGTCGGGATATTCGAGATGCCGGTTCCGGCGCCAGTGCCCTGGACATCGAAGTTAAACGGATTCTCCGTGAGTCCGTCGCTCGCCGCATCGTCCGTCGTCGTGAAACTGAGCGACGCCGTCCGAAGGCCGTTTCCGGAAGGATTGAACTGCACCACAAAGGTCGTGCTTCCGTCCGCGGCAACCGACGAGGAAGGCTGCGTGGTAACAATAAAATCGGCCGCATGGGTTCCGCTCGTCGTCACATTACCGAGCGTCATCGCTCGGTTACCCGTGTTCGTGATGGTGTAGGTTCGCGAAAGCGTATCGCCGGCGGTTCCGATGGTGCCGAAGTCGGTGTGGTTCGATGTGGCGGGAGCCGTGGATCCATCGGCAATGTTGTTTCCGTTGCCGTTCACGGCGATTTCAACATAGGTGCCCGTACCCTGGATATAGAATGTGTAGGGGTTCTTCGCGCCGGCGACGTTGTTTGTGAACTGGATTTCCGTATAGCGCAGGCCGGATGCTGTCGGATTGAACTGCACCTGGAACGTCGTGGTACCGCCCACGGCAACGGCGTCGGCGGGCTGCGATGTGACAATGAAGTCGCCGGGATTCCCCACAGCATTGGTCGTGATGGGGCCTACGCCGAGCGAAGCTGACCCCGAGTTGGTGATCGTAAACGTGCGAGAGAACGTTCCGCCGTCAACGAGGACATCGCCGTAGTCCGTGTGGTCACCATAGTCGGGTACCACATCGCCGTCCGGTATCGTCGTCGCATTGCCCTGCACCAGCACATCCGGGGCGACGCCCGGTATGAAGATGAGGCGAAGGTTTCCGCTATCCGCATCGACGGTGAAGGAGCCGCCTCCGAGCGCGGGCGTGAATTCAGCCGTGTCCACCGTGAACTTGTTGGTCGCGAAGCTCGTCGCCGTCCCGGCATCCACGATGATGTTCGTGAAGGCCGTCGAACTGCTGAATCCGCTGGGATTGCCCTTGAGCGCAATGATGAACTCATCACCGCCCGCGGTAGAGTTGACCGTGTAGGTGCCCGACCCTCCGCCGACCGTGATGAGGTCCCAGTCCGTGCCGGCTGTGCCAGTCATCGCGGACAGATTGACCTGCATGCGGCCATCGTTTGCGAGGGTCATTGTGGAGGCCTTGAGGTGTCCGACCGTATTGGAGGTCGTTCCACCACTGATCTGGCCGTTCACAGTCAGCGTGTTGACGATACCCGTGCCGTACAGAAAGGCACCCGCCGAAACCGTGAACGGGGCCGGGTTGCTGCCATTCACCACCGCGATACCCGCGCTGACCGTGGCCAGGTTGGTGAACGTATTCAGCCCGTTCAGGGTGAGCGTGCCGGTGCCATCCTTGGTCAGGGTCCTCGTCGCAGCATTGGTGAGGGGATCATTGATGGTGATGTTCCCGCTGCCACCAAGCGTGAGATCCATGGTCGACTCAAGGGCATTGCCGGAGGAAACATCCAGCGTAAGCGTTCCTGCATCCGAATTGATGCGGGTTGCGGTGGTGTTCACCGTGACCCTCCCGGAGAGCGTGTTATTTCCCGTGATATTGCGGATCGCGCCGATTCCAGTGGTGGCTCCAAGTCCCCGTGCCGTGATCGGTTCCGGAATTGTAACGCCGCTGCCGGACAAGGCCAACGTGTTGCCAGAGCCCACCGTCGTAATTCCCGTTGCATCACCCAATGAATTCCCATGGCTGCCGATCTGAAGAGTTCCACTCGAGACGGTTATATTGCCCGAATAGCTGCTGCTATTGCCGCCCAACACGAGCGTCCCAGCGAGTTCTTTGGTCAAATCGCCGCTGCCGGCTATGATGCCGTCATAAGTCGTCGTATCCCCTGATGCGACACGAATAGCACCACCACCGGAGCCCATGGAGAGGCCGCGATTGGCGCTGATCGAAAAGTCTGCCGTCGAATTGACCTCCAACTTGGCACCACTCGAAATGGTGAGGTGTCCCGCCGTGGGCGAACCGGGCGCACCACCCAAATGGGAGTCTTTGGCAATGAGAACCGTACCGCCGCTTATGGTCGTGGCGCCGGAATACGTGTTGTTGCCACTATTGTTGAGCGTAAGTTGGCCGGCATCCGTCTTCGTCAACGCACCACTTCCGGCTATGGTATCGGTTAACGTCAACGTGGTGCCCGAATCCACATCGATCGTGCCACCGGATGCCCCCAGCGTGACTCCCCGATTGGAGTCGTCGATGGTGAGGGTCGCCGTTGACTGTAGTGTGCCGCCATTGATCGTGAGCTGATCCGCGGTGGATGAGCCTGGGTTCGCGCCAAGCCCGGTTTCAGCCGATATGTTGACGGTGCCCGCATTGATGATGGTCTTGCCGCTATACGTGTTCACTGCGGCCATCGTGAGCGTGCCGGCGCCGGTCTTGGTCAGGTTTGCGCTGCCAGAAATCACCGGGTTGTAGGTCAACGTCTTGGTCGAATCCACTTCGATGGTGCCGCCACCCGTGTCCAGCGTTGTAAGATTGTTGACGTGCATCGTGAAGGTTTCCGTCGCCTTCAACGTGCCGCCCGCGAAAGTCACCTTGCCGGCATAGGATCCGCCCGGATCTTCGCCTAGATTGCGAGATGCGCTGATGCTGAGAACGCCGGCGGATATGGTGAACTTCTTGTCGTGGGAGTTGCCGCTGTTGGACAACACCAAGGTTCCCGCCCCGGTCTTCGTCACCTCGCCGCCGCCCGTATTGTCCGTCATCGTGCCGCTGATCGTGAGCGTCTTGGAGCTGGACACGTCGACTTCGATCTTGTCGGCGTCCGATTCCTGCAAGTCCACCGTTCCGCTGACGGTGCCGCTCTCCGTTGCGGCGATTTTCTTGATGCCCGAGCTGCCATCCCGGATCGTTACCGTGGTGTCGACCACGGTCGAGCCACTCCCGATACTGAGCGTGGCGGGGTCCGAGCCTGACGTTTCGCCAACATTAATCGCCGTGTCGAATGGATCTGTTCCCGTCACCGCAAGTGTTCCATTCAGAATGTAGACCGCACCGGCCAACGTGTTGTTCCCGCCCAGCTGGAGCGTACCACCACCGCGCTTGAGGAAGCCCTCGCCACCGCCATCCGAAGTCATGATGCCGTCGTAGGTCACCGTGTAGGCTGACGGCGTGACGGTGAAGGAGGGGTTTCCGTCGTTCTCAATCCGAATCCCACGGTTCGCCGAAATCGTAAACGAGTTGGTCATTTCGATGGTCGCGGCGGCCCAAACGGTGAAGTTGCTGGCCTGGACGGATCCGGGAACCGCGCCGAGTGCACGATCATGTCCGAATTTCAGCGTGCCCGCCTCGGCCTGCACCCTGCCTGTGAAGTCATTGGTCCAGATCAGGGTCAGCGTATGTGAGCCGAACTTGAAGAGCTTGTTCGCGCTGACTGTGGACGTGCTGTCCGCGGCAAGACCGTCGTTGATGTAGCCCGGCGTTAGATCCGTCGTGCCGCCAAAGTGAACATCGCCGCCGTTCTCAACCGACGTTGTCGCCTTCCAGAACGCATCTTGCCGCCCGCCACCATCCCAGTCATCCCGGTAGTAGATCGAATACCCGTCAACCAGGTCCGCATTTCCAGGAGAGTTCCGCATCGTCAGGTTGTAGATCCATGACCCGCCATCGACCTGCGCATTGAAGGACGAGCTGGAGGTAATCTCTATCTTGATGTCATCCGTCTCATCGCCCAGGTTCGCGCCCGTATCCGTGGCAGTCCCGTTGTGATGCACGTACCAGTTCGCGTACGAGTTGTTCTCGTCGTTTGCGCCTGTTTGAACGTAGCCGCGCGTATTGCTGTGACGATTGGCCCATGAACCTGTGGATGCACCGTCATTGAAAGACATGCCCAGCACGTCAAAAGGGGCATCGCCAAACACCGAGATCGTGAAAATATCGCCATGCCGCAATTCGCGCGCGGACCCACCGGTACCATCCGCCGTGCGGAACGTTCGCCAGCCAACGGATTGACCGGTATCGCCCTGCGCATAGTGACCAATTTCGTTCGTTGTGCTGTGATTGTAGAGGCCTGAAGTTCCGCCTGCGAATGTGGTGTAGTAGCCGATGCGATGCGAGTAGTTGACCGTGACTGCGAATGCGGGGGTGAGAACTGTAGAAGCCATTGCGAAGGCAACCACCGCCGTACGGATTCGGCGCACGATCCGCGCACAATTGAAATTGTTTCTGCTCATCGGAATCCCCAACCGCGTCCCCGCCACCGTTGACCTCTTCCGATCAGTGCTCTCACCGGAAAGACCCATATCCACAAATAGTCCCCGCCACCGCGACACCTGAGCCGAAAGGGGAAATGACTTAAACTTCACACACCTCATGCGTGAACATTCCACCCCCCGGCAGGCAAATGACACCTCTTGCCTGTTCCGAATCGAACTACCTGTGCCGCTACAGATTAAAGATAGGGTCCGATGAGCGAAGTGTAAAGATCATTAGGGAAAGTACTCCATTGATTCGTTGTTAACTTTTCTCAATGATGAGAACATGGCCTTCGCGCTCGTGTTTCTGGCGCAATACATTTATCACAAGCATCTTACACACAAAGTGCGCAAAATCTGTCGGAATTTGGCACATTCGATCACCTGCGACCACCTGAACAGCCTCCGTAGGGGTCACTTTTGCTATGTCTTGGCGGGCCAAAGCCTGGTCTCGCGAGATTTTTCACACAAGGGGCTTGCCTTGCTCAAGGTCACAACCTATAAAGTCCGGCCACATCGAGTAAGGAATAACTAGAAAGACAACCCGATACCGGGTTGGTAGGGCTATGCAGAACGTATCAAAAGAGAGCATCAAACAGGAATATCAGACCCACACGAACGACACTGGATCGGTGGAGGTTCAGGTTGCCCTGTTGAGCCAGCGTATCAAGAGCCTGACCGAGCACCTTCAAGGACATGTGAAGGATCACAGCTCGCGCCGCGGTCTGATTGCAATGGTCAGCACGCGCCGCCGTTTGCTGGATTATCTCGGAACGAGGGATCAAGAGCGCTACAAGAAGCTCATTGAACGCCTCGGTCTGCGCCGTTAAACACCCTCTCCCTGTAAGAGCGGTTGTCTTTCTTCAAGCAAGGCTTGAGGACTCCTGTTTGGCATGTAGGTGCGCAGCCCCGGTGGTTTCGCTCACAGCAGCCTTCCCAGCATCGTCCTCCGGCAACGGAAGGTAAAAAAGAGCATGAGCAACGTTCAGACGATCAGCGTCCCGGTCGGCAATAAGACCATTACATTCGAAACCGGACTTCTGGCCCTTCAGGCCAATGGATCCGTCAAAGCCCAGATTGGTGATACCGTAGTATTTTCGGCGATCACCGCGACCAAGACTCCGCGCGAAGGCGTCGATTTCTTCCCCCTTCAGGTCGAATACCGTGAAAAGTACTACGCGGCCGGCAAGTTTCCGGGCGGCTACTTCAAGCGTGAGAGCAAGCCCAGCGAGCGCGAAATCCTGACCGCGCGCGTGACCGACCGCCCAATCCGCCCGTTCTTCCCCGACGGCTATCGCAACGACGTGCAGGTCAACAACATGCTCATGGTCGCCGACGGCGAAAATGAGCCCGATATTCTCAGCATCAACGCCACAAGCGCAGCCCTGATGCTTTCGGAAATCCCGTTCTTCGGACCGATCGCCGCCGTGCGCGTCGGCCGCGTCAACGGACAGTTCGTCCTCAATCCCACACATTCCGAACTCGCCCAGAGCGACCTGAACCTCGTGTACGCCGGAAACCGCGAATGCCCGATCATGATCGAGGGCAATGCGAACGAGATCAGCGAAAAGGACATGATTGCCGCGATGCGCGCCGCGCATGACGCGATCATCCCGCTGCTCGACGCCCAGCTCGAACTCCGCAAGCGCCTGGGACTTCCTCCCAAAGTCGCCAAGGACCTCGAAGTCGATCACACGCTCCTGAACAAGGCGCGTGAGCTCGGCGGCAAGGCCTTCGCCGACGCCCTTCACATCTCCGGCAAGCTGGAGCGCCAGAACAAGGTTTCCGAATTGAAGGAAAGCCTCAAGGCTCAGCTTCAGACCCATTTCCCTGAAATGACCGGCGAGCAGTATTTCCAGCTCTTCGACGCGCTCGAGATTGAAGTCACGCGCAAGCTCGTGCTCGACGAAGGGTACCGCATCGGCGGTCGCGCCACGGACGCTGTACGCCCCCTCTCGGGCTCGGTTGGCGTCCTTCCCCGCGTCCACGGTTCGGCCATTTTCAACCGCGGCGAAACGCAGGCTCTTTCGATCGTTACGCTCGGCACGTCAGGTGACGCGCAGGAGCTCGACGCGATCGCAGGCGGTCCGGTCGAGAAGAAGTTCCTTCTCCACTACAACTTCCCGCCCTACAGCGTGGGTGAAGTGGGACGCCTTGGCGCCACGGGTCGCCGCGAAATCGGTCACGGCAACCTTGCCGAGCGCTCGATCCTCCCGGTCATCCCGAAGGATTACCCGTACAGCATCCGCGTCGTCTCCGAAATCATGGGCTCCAATGGCTCCACCTCGATGGCCTCGGTTTGCGCTGGCACCCTCGCACTGATGGATGCAGGTGTTCCGATCTCGAAGCCGGTGGCAGGCATCTCCGCAGGCCTCTTCACGGGCGACAACAAGGCTGTGTTGGTGACGGACATCCTCGGCGCCGAAGATCATTGCGGCGACATGGATTTCAAGGTCGCCGGAACACGCGACGGCATCACAGGCTTCCAAGTCGACCTCAAGATCCGCGGCCTGCCGTGGAACCTGGTGGAAGGCGCTTTCGAGCACACTCGCAAGGCCCGCATGCAGATTCTTGACGTCATGCAGGGCATCATCGCCGAGCCGCGCGCCGAAATGTCGGCCTATGCGCCCCGGATCACGAAGCTCAAGATCAACCCCGAGAAGATCGGTGCCCTCATCGGACCCGGCGGCAAGAACATCCGCCGCATCACGGAGACGACGGGCACGCAGATCGATATCGACGACACGGGCTACGTCAATGTGTACGCGACCGACGCGAAGGCGATGGAAGCGGCCGTGGCCCAGGTCATGGGCATCTGCGCCGAGCCCGAGATCGGCAAGATCTATCAGGGCACGGTCACCGGCATCAAGGAATTCGGCGCGTTTGTCGAGTTCATGCCCAGCCGCGAAGGTCTGGTTCACATTAGCGAGATGGCCGACTTCCGCGTCCGTAGCGTCGATGACATCTGCAAGATGGGCGACCAGATGTGGGTCAAGGTCATCAACGTCGATGACAACGGCAAGGTTCGCTTGAGCCGCAAGGCTGCCCTGGCGGACATGGACGCCGCCGCGAAGACGACGTAAGCCACGAATCCAGCAATTACGAAAACCGTGATCCGTTTAGCGACGGATCACGGTTCTTCTTTTGGTAGGGCGAACCGTCCCGGTAAGCCGCGTTCTCCATCCGGCTCACCGGGACGGTTCGCCCTACCCATAAATCCTGTTATCGCGTCCGATTTTCTGCTTTTGTCTCAGCGCGCATGAAGAACGTCGCAACCAGGAAGCGTTTCGCCGCAGAAGTCCTCGACAGACTTCGCAAAGCGATTCCCGACCCACGCTGCGAGCTTGATTTCACGACCCCCCTCGAACTCGCCGTGGCCGCGATCCTCGCCGCGCAGTGCACCGACAAGCGCGTGAACATGGTCACGCCCGCGCTATTCAAGAAGTACAGGACTGCAAGGGATTACGCGAATGCCGATCCTTTGAAGCTGGAGGAAGAAGTCCGCACCACGGGCTTCTATCGAAACAAGGCGAAGAGCATCCGGAACCTCGGAGCCGCTCTTGTCGAACGCCACGCAGGGATGATGCCGGAAGACCTCGAGACGCTGATCAAGCTCCCGGGCATAGGCCGAAAGACCGCAAACCTTCTGATGGCAGACGCATTCAAGAAGCCCGGCCTGATCATCGATACGCACCAGATTCGATTGAATCAGCTGCTCGGCCTCACGAAGCAAACCGACGCGACAAAGATCGAGATGGAACTTCGCGAAATCCTGCCCGAGAAGGATTGGACCGACTGGTCGCACTGCATCACCCTCCACGGACGGTACACGTGCATCGCGCGCAAGCCGAAGTGCGGAGAATGTCCGCTGAATGACATCTGCCCGTCGGCGCGCCCCCTGTAGCCGGGGTCGGTGACCCCGGACTTCTGAATTTACGATCCGGGGTCACCGACCCCGGCTACAGAAGAGAAGGTTCGGCTACTGCGGCAGGCGGACGTCGATGCGGTAGAAGCGGTTGGTCATGGTCGACGGATGAGGCGACGTTTGCGTGCCGTTGTCGTACCACTCCACAATTCCGCCCGTGCCGGCAACGGGATTTGTGGTCGCCAACGTCCATGTCGGGGCCAGGAGACCGTTGTTCGCGTACCAGATGCGATATTCGCGCTGCAGCGAGGTCGGGAAGCGAACTGTTACATAGGCGCTGTTCGTTCGCAGCGAGTCGACCACGTCGAAGTATTCGTTTCCATTGTTGGCCGCTGTGCCGGCGACATACTCCTGCCAGGCCTTCATGCCATCGCCGTCCGTGTCGGCATTCCCGTCTGCAGCGTTCGTCGAGTTCAGGCCGTTGCCATCTTCGAAGTCGTTCGGCAGGCCGTCGGCGTCCCAGTCCGAGCCAAAGGCACGAAGGCCGAGTGAGAACGCGAAGGCGTTGGTGCCCACGATCTCGACCTGATGCGTCTGCGCCTGGTTCCGCATATTGAACGTGGCGAACTGACGTCCCGTCGCGGGATTGTCGTCCTCCGCGAGCGGGTTATGTCCGGTCGTGTGTCCTGCGTCACTGCAGCCGACATACGTAATTACTGTGTGGCTGTAGTTCGTGTTCGCGAGGCTTACCACGCCACCACTGTTTGTGATGCCGCTGAGCGTTCGCTGCCCGCGCACGACGAGATCCCAGAGGTTTGGCGAGAATCCATGGCGGATGTACAGAGGCTGATTGGTGAGCGATCCGGACAACACGTAGTTCACTTCAAAGGCCCAACTCTTTGCAGCGAGGGTGACGGTCTTCTTGATCTTGCCGTCACTCGAGGTGATGAGCCAGCCGGAGGGCTGATTCGTGAAGCTGTAGAGGTCGTTCACGTAGCTGCCGCCCGCGACATACCAATCCTTGAGGCCCGAGGTGCGATAGGAACCCAGCGAGCCGTTCGTGTCGGAGTTATACGTGCCTTCATGCTCGGTGTCGGAACCGGCGTAGCTGATCTGGTTGCCGATTCCCTGGAAAACGCGCCCGCTGTGGATGTCGCGCGTCCAGGCACCGACAAGTCGTCCGCCCACCCGCTCGAACAGGCCGCAGAGTCGATCGTTGAACAGGAGGTACTCGGATTCGCCATCCAGGTCCACATCCTCGGTCGAGGTCTGAGGTGTCGTGATGCCTGAGGCGGCCGCGGCCCACTGGTCGATTCGCTTGTAGATTGCTGCCATGCGCGTCTGGGACTGCGCGGGCTTGACGAAGCCTGCAAGCGTGTTGCTGGTCGAGTCGGGGTTGATGTAACGGCCGTCGCTGTACTTTGAGAGATCCAGTGTGCCCTGGTTGTGGAACGCCGACTGGAATGTGGATGCATGGAATGCACCGCGCGCGAGTCGCGCGAGGTTGGTGTCGCCCATGGTCAACACATTCGCCCATGTCTGTGAAACCACGCCTCCGCTGTAAAGCATGCCGTAGATGCCGGGAACGAGGACGCCGGGCCGGATTTCGAAACGCTTGTTGAGCAGGCCTTCTTCCTGTGCCGAGCCGAGATACCAATTGTCGTAGTTCAATTCGGACGCGTAGTTGATGTAGTTGTGCGAGGTCTTGGTCTGGCCGCCCGTCAGGTTCCCGCGCTCCTGCACGTACCAGGGATCTCCCTGGCCGTCGCCTGAGATGTCCACGTTGCCGTTGAGGATCGCTTCGGGTGTCGTGACCTGGATCCAGGGATGGTTTGCGATCCAGCGCATGTTTGTGTCGTACGCGTCGGCATTCGCCTTGTTGCCGAAATCTTCCCAGTTGCTGAAGAGCGTAACGACCTGGTCCTTCTCGCCACTTCGCGCCTTGCGGCTGAAGAGGCGGCGCAGCGCCATGACAAGGCCCTTGTCGTTGTTCTGGAATCGGAAATCGCTCGCGTTGTTATTGATCGCAAACGTGGTGATGCCGCTGATGCGATTCATCTGGTAGCCGCGTGTGCCGAGCGCCTCGGTGCGGTCAAACCATTTCACCAGATGCTCTGCCTGGTCGAGGACTGTGGACCGGTACCCGGCGGTCGCGATCTTCGTGAAAACGTCGTGGTCGAGGAGCCGTTCAGGCGTCCAGAATACCGAGTTCGACGTGATCGTCGTGTTGTAGATGGACTGCAGCACGTCCTTGGCGAGCGAGACATTGTCGCGGATCGCTTCGGGTGTGAAGTACGGGAGCGCGTGGTCGGAGAACGTGCTTGCGAAGAGATCGACGAGGTTCGTCTGGACCAGCGTGGCGATCCACGCGTTGAAGGTGGGACCGTCGAGCCACGGCTTCGGGCCATTGGGATCAGCCTTTGCCCACTCGATGGCAGAGGCGAGCGTCGGCGTGACGTGCAGGCTGAGCTTGCGCTTGTAGAGCTGGTGCACGTCGAGGGGGCGGTAGTATCCGGCGCCCGATCCGTTGTTGATCAGGCTCTGCACGATACTGCCGGGCTGGATCGCCTGGTTGCCGTGCACGATCATCGCGAGCTTCGCGAGATTCGGAGAACTGGTGCCCGGAATCCAGGAATGGAGGATGTCATCGATGCCCGCCTGCTTGTCACCCTTGTCCTCGGCAAGCCCGTCGTCATAGATCGTGTCGCGAATATCGTTACGGCCGCCGAGATCGCCCGGACCGGCTTTTCCGCCCGCGCCGCACGAGTTGCACGTGCCGTCCTTTGTGACGAACACCTGGTAGTTCAGCGTGTCGGGATTCAGGCCATTCCAGCCCGCGTCGATCAGGGCCTGACGACTGATGGAGAATTCGACGGCATCCATCTCGGAATTGTAGTACGCATCAATGAAGCCCGAGGCGGTGGATTGATCGCGGCGGATGACACCGACAGATGCATCCAAGGCCTGCCCCTCGGCGGTTGTGTTGTTGATGTGATCCGTATCGACGTAGACGGCACCCTGTCCGCTCTTGTAGGCGGCAACAACGAGCTCCCACTTCATGTCCGTCGTGAGATCGACGTCGTCGGGCAGATTCACCTCGCCGACGCCCGGCTGTCCCGTGTCGATGACCACGTAGATGTCGAGATAGGTGTCTTCGGCAAAGGCCTGGAGGTCATTGAAGTCGAGGCGGAAGTAGAACTTCCCGTCGGAGTTCCCGCCGTCGCGAGCATAGAACGCCACGATGTCGCGCGACGTGTCGAAGCCGTCCAACTGCCAGTTGTTGTTGCCCATATCAACCCAGGACGGGTTGACGTCGCCGCCTTCATCGTTGAATCCATCGCCTTCGTATTCGTCAAGGGCGAGCAGGTCGTCCGCCGTCCACTCGGTGAATTCCTGGTAGTTCGTGACGCCGCCCAGAACGCCCAGGACCTGGCCGCGTCCTATCACCACGGAGCCGGCGGGAGGCTGCGAGCCATTGTCCGTAATGAAGGGATGCGTCGAATTCTGGAACTCGAGGATATTGCTGTACGGATTCGTCGCGATGCCGACCACGATCACATCGCCGTCCGGGTTGCCGTCGGCTCCGTTCAGCGCGTTGGTGATGGTCGCACCTGTGCGGCGGTTGATCTGACCGATGATGCCACTGTCCCAAGGATCGAGACCGTAGCGCGTTTCCCAGCCGTCCGGAAGGCCGTCGCCGTCCGTGTCTGCGTTCAGGGGATCCGTCTCAATCCACAGCTCGCCGGCATTCCACACGCGATTTGAATTGGCGTCGCCGTCGATCCGGCCGTTGAAGTTCTTGTCTTCGCCGTGGCCATCGACGTCACCGTCGCCGTCGGTATCCGAGTTGTTCGGATCCGTCTCGCTCCATGTTTCCCAGCTTTGCTCGATGCCGTCGGGCCAGTCGCCGGCATTGGGGCGCGCCGACTTCGGATCATCGGGTCCGAGTCCCAGGCCATCGCCATCCACCCAACCGTTGCGATTCTTGTCCTCAATCCCGTCAGGCAGGCCGTCGCTGTCGCTGTCTGCGTTATTGGGATCGGTCATCGATCCCGCGATGAGCTTCGTGCGGCTGTCGTTGAAGTTGTAGTCCGGCACGTCCCAGTTATCGGGAACCGTGTTGAAGAACGGCGGGTCGCGGTCGCCGCGGAAGTTCGGGAAGCCGTCGCCGTTCGTGTCGGTATTCGTCTGCGTGTTGCCCGGATCGGCACCGCGCCAGCCGCTTTCCAGGCCGTCGGGAAGTCCGTCACCATCCGTGTCCGGCAGCATGGGGTCCGTCTTGCCGTACACGTACCAGATGTGGACCTGGCCGTTGTTCCAGGTTTCCGGATTCGTGGATGGCAGGTTGGTGCTCGCAAGCTCGGAGGCGTCCATCAAGCCGTCGTCATCGTCATCGTAATCCATGTCGCCCGACACGGAGTCGCGGAAGACGACGCGCGTGGTCCGGCTGGCCTGTGCCTCCACCGTCGAGGGATTGTTGTTCGTATCGACCTTTGCGATCAGCGTGTAGGAGCCCGCCGTGGTGATGTTCGTCCAGTAGAAGTTCCAAAACAGCTTGCTGCCATTTCGCAGCGGATTGCCTGTAACGACATCGACGGACAAGCCGCCCGCCGTGGGACCGGGATAGGGCTCGCGCAGCACGAGGTTCGTGGCCGAGTCAATTCGCGATACCATCGCGAGGTTGGTGCTGATGCGCAGGATGCTGCCGACCGTGACCTGGCTGTCGAAGAGCGTGCCGGACCCGACCACGTTCGCGCTGCCCGCTACGACGGCGACCGTGCCGGTCAGGGCATTGGTCGAACCGGGCATCGACGTTGTGAAGCCCACGGAGTTCGTGAATTCAATCCAGACGCTTTTCGCCGATGAATCCGTCTGTACGCGGATGCTATACTGGCGCTGCTGAGCCGTGGGGTTCGGCACATCGGGCAGGACGATCGCATACGGCGCGCCGTCGAGGTTGAACTCCGGCGGATCCACAATCGTGACCGTGGCGCCGGTCGTTGACTTCGCAGCCTTCACATAGCGGCTGCCGTACAAGGTGATGCCGCCACCGCCGGCGTTGGTGTGCGTGATGACGATTTCATGCAGGTAGTTCGGATCGCCGTTGTAGAGGTCGGGAAGGTCGAATGCGAGTTCGTGCATGCCGTTCGGCCCGGCCTGCCAGTTCAGGTCGTAGCCGCTGCGGCCCTGCGCCACGCCGTCGATCGTGATGAGGAAGCGGTTGCGAATAGTCTCTTCGTCGGAGTTCCACAGCGCCTGGCTGAAGTAGAGCTTCATGTTGTAGGGCACGCCGACCGTGTCCCCGTCCTTCTGCGGCCAGCCGACAAACATCGAGTATGCAGGACCATTCGCGTTGACATTGCGGGTCAGCGTTCGGAAGTGGCCCGATACGTCGGAGAGCAGCGGGTTGGTGGACGAAGACAACTCGGCAAGCTTCACCTGGATCGCGGCCGTTCCGTTCGATGCGACGTTGTTGTAGTTGAGGCGCCACTCCAGCGGGTACTGGCTGATAAGCCCGATCGTCGGCGTCACGCGCTGCGCCTTGACCCATGACGATTGGCCAAGGGCGTTCGTGCCATTGCCCTGGGACTGTCCCGTCTGCCCGTCGTCGTTCAGCGCGTTGTTGTCGAGGATGTTGTACCAGACCTCGGTCACGGTCGGATCCGTCCGGATGACGGCACCGTAGCGGTTGTCGAAGAGCGTCTCGTTCTCGACAGGATACTTGATCTCGCCTTCCGGCGTCTTCGTGTCGAGGTAGAACGTCTGCTGGAGGGTGTTGTAGATCGCGGACATCTTGCCGTTGCCGCCGGCTGAGCCCTCGCGCTGCAGGAAGGCCCGGGCGCTGATTGTGTGGAATCCTTCGACGAGGCCGGTCGTACTCATGCCGTAGTCGTTGTGAGGGCGATAGACCGACGACGACACGTTGACATTCGTCAATTGCCAGACGCCCATCATGCTCTTCTTGTTGTTGATGTCGTATTCGGAGTTGGGGAAGCGCACAACCCACGGGGCGCCGAGGTAGCCCTGCTCGCGATAAGCGCCGATCTTGTAGCGGAACACCGTTCCGGATGCGACGCCGGGAATCGGCGTGGCGGTCGTGTACCAGGACTGGAAGTTCGTCGTGAAGCCGAGCGTCATCTCCTTGACCTTCGTGCTGCCGGTGCCTTCGCCACCCGCGCCCTCAGGCCAGGAAATGCCGTCCGTCGTGTAGTACATGAACACGCGGTTCACTTCGCCGCTGAATCCGGCCTTGGCCCACACGTAGATATCGCCGCCCGCCGCGTTCTCGGGCTTCGGCCAGAACTGCGAATAGCCGTGGTCGGTGGAACCGTTCGGGTCGTGATAGACAAATTCCGCCGTTTCAAGGTCGCTGTCCTTGTTCGTGATGCCCGCATTGATCACGTAGTTGGAAACACCCACGGTGAACGTGTAGGTCTCGGCGCCGCCGGACCCGATGACGTTGTTGCTGATCGTATTGCGCGCCGCGAATTTCTCGCGATGGATGCGGTGCTTGAAGTCGGCCTGCTCGTAGCCGAGATACACATCCGACGAAAGCGCCGGCGGATTGTCGCGCGCATCGCCGCCGCCGTGGCTCGCCGTGTTCATCGGCACGCCGCCGTCGAGTTTCATCATGACATTGTAGGCGGAACCGTCCACGCGCGCGGCGAAGCGAAGGTTCGTGGCCGTCGTCACGCGCGGCACATAGTAGGTGTAGGCAAAGTCCGTCTTGTTGGAATCGAACACGCCGTACGGGTTGAACGCAGGATCACCGTCGGGACCTTCCTTGCGCACATACGAAATGAAGCCGGGTTCCTGACCGTTCTGGTAAATCTGCAGCGGACGACCACCCGCCGAGCCCCAAAGGTCGGACGCCTCGGGATTGCGCCACGAGAAGGCGAAGTAGCCGCCGGGCGGCGTGGTCACCCTAACCTGCCCGTTCGTAACCTTGTAGTAGAAGCCGGGACCGGCTGATGAGTACTGCCACAGCCACGACCCATCGGGGAACGTGGTCGGGATTTCGCGATACTGGCCGCCCGCATAGTTGTCGTTGATCAGCATCAGCAGCGTCGTGCCCTCGGCATTGCTCATGTCCCAGTTCTCACGCTTGTCGCGACGTTCGTAGGCAAGGACATCGCCGTCCGTCTGCCGCCCGACTTGGTCGCCGCGCGCAAACTGGTTGTGGATGTAGACGAGATTGGGGATGCGGTTGTCGCCGAACTGGCCGAAGGGCTTGGTGTTCGCGTGACGCGGGAAGGCGCCGCCGCTTTCACCGAGTGTTTCGGCCTGGCGGTTGCCGTCGGTATAGATGTTCGGGAGGCCGCGCCGCGTCAGGTTGATCGCGTTGTGCAACTCCTCGCGATAGGCCACGGCGTCGTCATGGCTCTTCGCATACGGAACGCCGAGATAGGCGCCGAACTGGAAGCCCGCGGAATAGCCGTCGTTCTCCAGCCCCAGCAGCGTGCGGCCCGGATTGCCGAGCACGTCATTCAGGGTCTGGTGGATCTTTGCGTCAATGAGGCGCATGCCGGAGGCAAAGTACTCGTCGTAAGGCGGCGGCTCACCCATGTGCTCGCCGAACATCATCGCATCGTCGCGCGGCTGCTCGGAGTCGAATACCGTGTCGCGGTGGTTCGCATCGCTGAAGCCGCGGGTCTTGTTGAACTGCCACTGGGCCTGGCCGCAATAGCCTGCCGAGTTGGTGTCCTTGCCCGATGCCCACTGCTCGCCGAAGAAGTAGGCTGGCACGTGCTTCACGGCGTCGAGGCGAAGGCCGTCCACCTTCGTGCGATCCATCAGCCACCGCACCGAGCGCATCATGTAGCCCCCGACGTCTTCCTTGAAGAAGTTCGGGTTGTTCGTGATGAGCGTCGTCGTGATGTTCGTATTGCCGAAGCCGACGTAGCCCAGCGTGGGGTGATAGTCGTAATACTCCGGATTCTGCGGATGGCGGACAAATTGGATCTTGGGATGCGTGGAGCCCAGCGTGGGCCCGAAGTTGCTGTTCGGCGATTCGTGGGCGATATCGATCAGGCCGGAGAGAAACTGGTTTTGCACTTCCCAGGTGTTGCCCCAGTTGGCGGTGTCGCCCCAGGGACGATAGAAGCCGTCCTCCGTCACGCGCAGGTGGAAGTCCTCGGGAAGCATGCCCGGGTAGATGTCGATGGGCGTGAATTCGTTGTAGCCGGGAATGTCGAACGCCCGGTGGTTCATGATGTTGTCGAAATAGACACGGATGCCGAAGCGGTGCGCCGTCTCGATCAGGCGGAGCAGGTCATCCTCGTTGCCATAACGCGTCCGGCCTCCGCGCTGCGACTTGTTGCCAAGGTCGAAGGGATCCCAAAGGTCATACCCGACGGAAAGATCACCGCTGGCCTTCTGCGGCGGCGGGAGCCAGAGCGCGGTGTAACCCACCTCGGCAATCTCGGGCAGCTTCTCGGTGATCTCGTTCCACGAATTGTTGAAGAATTGCAGGATCACTTCGGCTTTGACGGGACTGGCAAGGAGCACTGCCCCCGCAAAACCCATCACCACACCGCGCAAGACATATCCCATATTCTTCACAAGAGTCCTCACATCAACCGGTTAAGTCGAGCCAGACCCGGCATCCCCTGAGACACCAATGTCAAGCGTTTCAATCGTACGCGCCAACGCCGAGGCTGTTTAGGAGAAACGTTTTAATTGTTTCTTTTTTGTTTAGCCTGAAACGCATTTGATCGGGGCCTCTTTTTGCTCTCGAAAACAGGACTTAAACAAGCTATCTACCAAGCACTTGCGCCAGCGCGTGCGAGCGGGAGGAGTCCTTATGGCCATGGACAACGTGTTCGAGATCGATCATCCGCTGGTCCAGCATCACCTGGCCGTGCTCCGCGACAAGTCCACGTCGTCCGCCGAATTCCGCCGCCTGGTGCGCCGCCTCTCCACCCTTCTCGCGTACGAAGCGACAAAGGATCTGGAACTGAAGCCGCAGACCGTCGAAACACCGCTCGCCACGACAACCTGCCGACGCCTCGGCGAGCGAATCGGCCTCGTGCCCATTCTCCGCGCCGGCCTCGGCATGGTGGATCCGGTCCTTGACCTGATTCCCGAGGCTGAGGTCTGGCATCTCGGTTTCTATCGCGATGAGAAGACGCTGCAACCCGTCGAGTATTACAAGAAGCTCCCCCACGGCGGCGCCGTGGAAGTTGCGATGATCCTCGACCCCATGCTCGCGACGGGAGGATCTGCCGTCGCCGCCATCAAGGCCGTTCTCAAGTGGGGCGTGCGCAACGTCAAACTGCTCTCCATGATCGCCGCCCCCGAAGGCGTCAAAGTCGTGCAGAACACCTACCCCGACACCCAGATCTATATGTGCGTCATCGACGAGAAGCTGAACGACCGCGGCTTCATCGTCCCCGGCCTCGGCGACGCCGGCGACCGCACCTTCAACGCTCCGGCGCGGAACGAGTAGGATCTGCCCACGGAACCCTGCCGTGAACCTGTCGAACGGACACGGACAGTAGAAGAGATTGATTGCCCACGGAGGTCACGGATAGCACGGATTGGAAGATCAGAGCCTGAATTCGGACTTCTCTGAATTCTGAACATCCTCTCAATCCGTGACCTCCGTGGGCAATATTCCTTTTCGGTCGTCAAGAAGCTCTTCCTGACCTCTTGAGTTCCAAACACCTCCCGGGACGGACAATCGCTACTTGCAACAGCTCAACATTGCCATACAGTCGCGTCTTGCGGTGGGAATTCCCACCACAAGACGCGAAAGGCATGCCGATGAAACAGACTATTGTGCGCGAATACGATGCCCACCTCGACTCCAAGGGTCGAATCACGCTGCGTGAGGCAGCGTCGGAGTACTACGCCGTCAAAGTCTATGAGAACGGACGCGTGATGCTGGAGCCGCGAGTATTGGTTCCGCCGGAATTAGTCTCAAAAAAAGCGCTGAAGACGCTGGATCAGGCGGCGCGACACTTCAAGAAGGGAAAAGCTTCCGCCCCCATCGCATTGAAGAAGTATTTGTAGGAACGCGCCGATGTTCAAAATACGAATGGGCATCCCCGGCATGGACGCGCTATGGAAGAATCTGACGCGACGCTACGACCAAGGCATCCTCGGCAAGGATGAGGCAAGGGACTTCAAGCGGCTGACTAAAGCCCTGGGTTATCTGCAAGCAAACCCCCGACATCCCGGTCTGGGTACCCACGAAATTGAACCCTTGTCCCGCCGACACGGATTCAAGATCTGGCAATCGTACTTGGAAAACAACACGCCAGCCGCCGGACGACTCTTCTGGGCCTATGGCCCCCATAGAGGTGAAATCACCATACTCGCCATCGAACCGCACCCCGAGGACGCAAAACGCGGAGCCTACGACCGAATCAACCTGTCCGTCTGGCCCGACGATTGATTCATTTCAGGAATGACCGACGCGATTGCTTCTGAGCAGAGAAGATGCTTGCCCACGGAGGTCACGGATAAAGAGGGTGTTCCGAATTCAGATAAGTCCTACATCAGACTCTGACCTTCCCATCCGTGCTATCCGTGACCTCCGTGGGCACATCAGGTCCGTGTGAACTCTACCCTGTGGGATTCGTTGCAGCCGCGGAGGATCTGGCGGCGCCATTGGTCGGGGCTGATGCCGCGGCGGGCTTTGAAGACGCGGCAGAAGTCGCTGCTGCTGGAGAAGCCGCACGCGGCGACGATGGTGTCCATCTTCCGGTCGGTCTGCGACAACAGGTCCATCGCGCGCTGCACGCGCAGGCGCGTGAATGCTTCCTGCGGACTTTCGCGGCGGGCTTCCTGGAAGAGGCGGCGGAGATGGCGAACCGACAGGCTGACAGCCTTCGCAGCCTCTTCCAGCTTGGGCTGCTGCTCCATGTGTTCGATGTACCACGTCATAACCGCGTCGGTCTTGCGCAGGGCGAAATCGGATTTGATCTCCGACGGTTCCTCCGGAATCTGGTCCAAGGCGAGCAGCGTCAAGTCCAGCAGCGCCCGCTGGAACACGAGCAGGCTCTTGACCGTCATGCGTTCGTAGTGGGGCTTCAATTCATCAACAAGGCGCGCCAGACGCTGCGAATGCGCAGGGGTAATGCCAAGGCTTAACGACCCCTTCTCCTCCACCGCTTTCTCGAGAAGATCCGCGACCGTGGCAAAGTGAAAGATCGCCACCTGGCACGTTCCAGCCCCGCGCCCACCCCACCCGTGTGAGGTTTGAGGAGGAAAAACCCATAGGTTTGATCGATGGAGTACCGGCTTTGCCCCGTCGACGAGCACCGGCCCGCACTCGCCTTTGAGCACGGCAAAGAACTCCCAATTCGCGCGACGATGCACGTAAACAGGTTTCAAACCGAACTGGCGGCCGCCATGACCCAGATAGCGAAGCATGGCGTCATTCTAGTTGTCATGGCCGAATCTGTAAAGATGGAGCGCGGCGTCAAGGAGCCGGAAGGCCCACGGTCACCCGATAATTCCGCGCTGCGGGCGCGTTTGTGTCTGACAGATACAGCGTTGCGCCGTTTCCGGGCGCGCTGGTTCCGCTGTCCACCCAATCCCCCTCTTCCAGCAGGTTCGTGGAGGACTGGATGCGGTAGAGGCGGCCCACGGCAGACTGGACCGCAACGACCGGCAGATTGCTGGAGGAAATGCTGACCACCTGCAGGAAGGAGAAGACGTCCAGCGGATCGGTCAGCGCCAGATACTCGGACAGGGCATCAAAGCCATCGTCGTCCGCGTCGTCAAAGGCCTGGGACTCATCGCCATCCTGCCCCGTCGCGTGGTTGAAGTGCCCGAGCATCCACCAGTCGGGCGTGCCGTCCCCGTCCGTGTCGACATCGCCCACCTTGCGCAGACGGATGCCGGAAACGCGCGGGGCGTCGATCTGCGGAACGAATTGAATATCGGCTTTTGCGTCGGCCACGGCTGCCGTCAGCACCAGTGTGACAGGGATGTTCTTTCCGCCAGCGGTGGCAAAGATGTCGAAGTTTGTCAGCGCCTGCTGTCCTTCGATATACAGGTCGAACACGCGCTGGTTCGGCCCGTTCCAGAACGTCTCTGCCTCGAGCAGCGTGATCTCGTAGATACCGGGCGGGCAATCGGCGACGTAGTTGAAACCGGCAGGACTGAATCGCTCGAACTGGTAAAGTGCCTGGGCCTCCGCGCACGTCCCGGAGATCGCGTTGCCCACGAAACCCGTTGCCCCTCCCGCAAAGCCGAAGGAGCCGAAAGCATACGGACGGTCCGCAAGCCACACGGAACTGTCGCAGTTCGTCACATCGCTCCCGTTGCCGGAGCCGAGCCGCTCGTCATACGCGCCGGGGACATTGAAGAAGTGGACGCTGGCCGTGGCGACCGTGGAAAAGTTGCCCGAGCTGTCCTGCGAGCGCGCGGAGAGCTGGCGGGTTCCATTCAACGCATTCGACGTGTTGATGAAGAAGTTCCAGCCCGTGGTGCCGGTGGCGTCGTACCAGTCGCCGCTGTCCAGCCGCACCTCGACTTGCGCCACCGCGACGTTGTCGGCCGCTGTGCCCGACACCACGACAGGGCCGGAGATCGTGGTGCCGGGCAGCGGCAGATCCAGCGTGACGACCGGCGGCACGGTGTCCGTCACCGAGGACGCCGCAGTCACAAAGAAGGTCTCGAACGGCGCGAAGAAGGCTTTGCCGTCCACCGAGTCCGCCGCATTTGTGCCCAGCCGGATCACGTTCGTGGTGAGCGCGGTGAAGCCGAGACCGCCCGGCGTGAACGACATCTCCGTCCGCGACGCGTTCCACGAGAACGCGCCGGCGACAGACGGCGTCACGCTGAACGCGTTCTGCACGCTCGTCGTGTCCATCGGCTTGTTGAACTTCAGCGTGATCGGGTTGAGGACATTCACACCGCCTGCACTGTGCGCAGGCACCTGGTTCGTCACCACGGGATCGAGCGGCAGCCACTGCGACTTCGCGATGAACATCTTGTAAGACGTGCTGGGCACACTGATCGTCGGGGTGTTTGACGCGCCGGTAACCGTGATCGTCTCGTTGGTGTTGAAGAGGTTCACCATCACCGTGCCTGGCGCATAGATCGTGCTGCGCTCTGGCAGGTTCTGGGTCGAGCCTGCCGTGTTAAGCACGACGAGGATCTCCTGGCCGCCGAGCCGGCGCGCGTAGGCGAAAAGGCCGGGACCGCTGTTGTTGTTCCACTTGTTGATGTGCGCACCGGTCCGGAGGGACGGATAGAGGCGACGGAAATTGTTCATCCTCGCGACGTGCAGGAATCCTTGATGCGTCATGTTAAAATTGTCGCCGAGGGACGGACCCTGCTCGTACTGGCCGTCAAAGACGTCCTCACGGTTGTTCGGCGAGGTGCCGCCGTTGAAGGCCTGCTCCGTGCCCTGGTAGAGACACGGGATGCCGCGCGAGGAATAGAGGAACGACAACGCGTTGAACAGGCGGCTCATGTTGTTGTTCGCGATACCCGAACTCATGAACCGGTTCTTGTCGTGGTTGTCGAGGAACGTCACGAGCCGGTCCTGGGAGTAGGGATCGTAGTACGTCGGGATCGCATTGTAGTGATCCTCGATCTGCTTGGTGTTCGCATACGCGCCGCCGAAGACGGGTCCCATCGAATTGTAGAGCGGGTAGTCCAGAGCGGAATCGTTCGCAAAGGCCCCGCCGGCTTTTGTGCCGGTGTAGTAGCCGTTCGCCGCGTCGCCGGCGATGTTCTCGCCGAAGGTGAAGAAGTTGGTCTTCCCCTTGGCCACGGCGTAGGCGCGGATTTCCGGATTCCAGTGCTGCCAGAAACCAATCTCGGCATGCTTCGAAGCGTCGAGCCGGAAGCCGTCAAAGTCCGCGAGGTCCATCCAGTACTTGTAGATCTTCACCATGTTGGTGCGGACGTACTCGGTCTCCGTCGTCAGGTCGTCGAGACCGCGCAGGTCGCCGATCTGGACCTGCGTATCGTCGTTGTAGTTCGCGATGTTCCCGTGGTTGTGGAAATAGCTGAGGCTGTTGAACGGGGCCGGATACTGGTTCGTCGCGACGGTCCAGCGCATCGTGTAGCCGCTCCCGCTGTACGCGGGGAAACCGGCATCGCCGCTGTCGATGATCGTGGATTGGTGGTTCACGACGACGTCGAGAATCACATAGATGCCGCGCGCGTGGGCTTCGGCAACCATGTTCGTGAGCTCCGCCACCGTGCCCCAGTGTGGGGCCAACTCATAGAAGTTGCGCGCGACGTAACCGTGGTAGGCCACGTTGGTGCCCGCCGTCAGCGGGAGCGGACTGATCCATATCGCGTTTGCGCCGAGGGCCTTGATGTAGTCCAGCTTCTGCTCCACGCCCTTCAAGTCGCCGCCATGCACCCCGAGCGCCGAGGCAGGACTCCATTTGTCCTCGGGGTCCGAGTTGTTGTTCCCCGGGTTGCCGTCATGGAAGCGATCCATGAAGATCTGGTAGATGTTGAGGTCGCGCCAATCGTCAGGCGAAGGCAGGCCCGCAGGCGGCGGGGCCATCACGGTGTAGCCGTATGGACTCGCCTGCGCGACACCCTCAATTTCGGTTTCGAGCGCCGTGCCACCGCTCGTGTAGAGATACGTCGGAAGCCGGTCGCTGTATGCGATGCGCAGATAGTACTGGACCACAGCGCCTGCGGCGAAGGTGTTGGCCGGGATGGTGCCGGAGAAGTACTTGTTGTTGCCGCTCTGGCTGTGGAACGTCATGGGCAACTCCGTCCACGTCGAGTTCGTCGCGTTCCGGTAGAAGATCGCGCTGCCGACTTGAAGCTGATTCGCCCCGTTCGCCCCGCCCGCGAACTGGTTGCCGTTGTAGATCGTCACGGCCGTGTTGGACAGGATGACGCTGAACGGCGAACGCATGATCGGAATGCCCGGCTCCGACACGTTGCCGGGGATATGCCACGCGTTGCCGATGCGCGGCTGGAAGTTCGTGTTGCTCGTCAGCGCGATGCGGTCGATGCGGGCACCGTCTTCGCGCATCCAGATATTGAAGACGTTCGTTCCCGCCGTGGTGACATTCACCACAGCGGAGCCGCCCGCAGCGTTGTTGGTCCAGATCCACGCGTTGTAGGTGGTCCACGAGAGCCCCACGGCATTGCTCAACCCGTTCAAACCCCAATGCACGGAGTCGCTGTTGATGTTGGTGCCGTATGTACGAACCCAGACCCTGTACGTCGCGTTGCTGGGGAAGATCACGTCATACCGGAGCTCGGGACTATCGATCGTCCAGTTCGTGAAGATGATATTGTTGTCCGGCGTCCCCTCCATGAAACCGCTTCCGGCAAAACCACCCACCGTGTTGGTCGCCACCCACTGATGGCCGCTCCGCGGCGACACGTTCGTCGAGAAGTCCTCCGCCTCAAAGACCGTCACACCCTCGTTAAAGGTGAATGGTGGCGCGGCATGGGCCGCGCTCACGAGTCCGAATGCCAGAACGATGCGTGCGAATGGAAGCGTGTCCCTGTTGCTCATATCCGATAGAGATTACCGCCTTGGCCTCCCACAAGACAGCCAGCAGAGGCGGACATGATTTAGCCGAAATCGGCCTTGTCCGAATTTGTCTAGATTGAGGCCGCGGAGGCGAATCGTTTTTTCAATCGCTCTTATCGGTCGTCGTGTATGGATAGAAGCACCCATGACAACGAGCAAACATACCCTGATGGCGGCGTTCCTCATAGCAGCGTCCGCCCACGCGATCCCCCCGCATGATTTGACCGGCGGCCTTGCAACGTTCGAGGCGGAGGACTTTTCCAACAACATCCCGCGCGGCGTTCGCGCCTGGGAACTCAAGTCCGACATCCCGGGCTATAGCGGAGCCGGGTTCATGGTCTGCACGAACAGCACCGCGGACGCGAACAGCAATATCAACGTGAACGTGGAAACGACGAGTCCCGAGCTTCAGTACGGGATCAACTTCTCCTCGGCAGCACCCCACTTCATCTGGGCAAGGGCCAGCGTGCAGAACACGCAGGAGGATTCGGTTCATGTCGGGATCAACGGGTCGCTTGCGCTCGCCAGCCCGATGACGTTCTCCGTCTTCAGCAACTGGTCGTGGTGCGGCATCTACGTGAGCGTGGATGTAACCAACGCAGGCACGGGCACCCTGAGCTTCTGGATGCGAGAGGACGGCGCCCGCATCGACCGCATCGCAGTCTCGACCAACGCGTCATTCCGTCCGCGCATCGGCAATGCCTGGCATATCCCCGACAACGTCGAGCCGTCCGTCGGCTTCATGCGGTCGCCCATCCTGCAGATCTACTCGAACACCACGGTAACGATCTACAATGGCAACCAGTTCCAGGGCGGAACCAACGCCGGCAACCAGGTCTCCGCCGGCTCCACCATCTACTACAAGCACGCAACAAGCAGCGTGTGGATCGCGACGGCGATGACGTTCCAGGCCACGAGCGGCAACAACAAGTACTACGCGGGCTCGATTCCTCCGAACGCGTTCCAGGCGGGCGACATCGTCCAGTACTACCTGCGGATTCCGTACGACAACTTCCTTCCCACCTTCCTCGCGACGAGCAACGGCGTCTCGTTTGAAGTTGAGGACGAAACGGAAGCGATGGCCAATCCGTTCTCCTACGAAGTGCTCGCCACGCCGGCCCAGGGCAGCGCATCGCCTGCCGACTGGCGGAATGAGAACATCTACTTTCTGATGACGGACCGCTTCTTCGACGGTGACCCGTCGAACAACAGCGCCGACCCCTTCTCCGGCTATGAGCCCGCGAATGGCGCGAGGCTTCACGGCGGTGATCTGCAGGGCGTGGAGAAGAAGCTGGACTACATCAAAGCGCTCGGCGCGACAGCGATCTGGATCACTCCCATCCCGCACAACACATCCAACCGCGCCTATCACGGCTACAGCGCCTACAACTTCTACGCACTCGCGCCGCAACTGGGTTCCAGCAACGACCTCGTGAGCTTCACGTCCGCCGCGCACGACCGCGGCATCAAGGTGGTCCTCGACATCGTCGCCAACCACGCAGGCCGCATCATCAACAGCGCTAACGCGGGATTTCCCGCCTACAATCCGGGCGGTTACAACCTGCAATGGGCCGGCGACATCCAGTATCCGGAGCCCTTCACCCAGACCGGCTTCTTCCACAACTTCGGCGACATCGGTACGTATTCCGATCCTGAGCAAATTCTTGGCGACTTGCGGGGGCTCGACGACTTGAAGACCGAGACGCTCGCGGTCCGGTCCAACCTCGTGGACATCTATTCATACTGGATCGAGCAGGCGGATCTCGACGGCTTCCGCATCGACACCGTGAAGCATGTGGACATGGGCTTTTGGCAGCACTTCGGTGGCGAGATTCGCGCCGCAGCGCGACAGATGGGCAAGACCAACTTCTTCCAGTTCGGCGAGGTCTTTGATCAGTCCGATGCCAAGTGCGGCTCCTACACAGGCACGAAGGCCGGCGGCCCCTTCGCCATGGAATCCGTCGTCGACTATCCGCTCTATTACAAGCTGAACAGCGTCTTCGCCACGGCTTCAGGCAACACCAAGCAGATCGAGGACCGCTACACCGCGCTCGCGGGAAACTACGACTCCACGGCACAGGACCGTCTGGTCACCTTCCTCGACAACCACGACAACGACCGGTTCCTCAGCGGCGGGCTCGCCAACAACAACGTCGGTCGCCTGCAGAATGCGCTGACGTTCCTCTACACGTCGCGCGGCATTCCCTGTCTTTATTACGGCACCGAGCAGCACTTCAACGGCGGTGGCGACCCGAACAATCGCGAGGATATGTTTGACGGCCTCTACGAGCAGGGACCGTCGCTCGGCGACAATTTCGACATGACGAAGAGCTCCTTCCTCCATGTCGCGAAGCTCAACAACTTCCGCCGCCTTTATCCGTCGCTCCGCACCGGCACCCACATCAACCGCTGGAACACGCCCGGCGGCCCCGGCATTTTCGCCTACGCACGCCGCACGACGAATGAGGAGGTTCTTGTCGTGCTCAACACCGCGGCCTCGACGCAGACACTGACAAACCGCTCGTCCTTCTATGCACCAGGCACGGTCATGGTGAATCTGTTCAACACGAACGAGACGATCACCGTCACGGCCGCAACGAGCACGCCACCAATCCAAGTCTCGGCCACCTCGTACAAGATGTTCATCGCCTCGTCGCTCTGGAAACCACTGGACCCCGTGGTGACTAGCCAGGTTCCCGCACACGCTGCGAGCGGCATCGCACCGTCCAATGCGGTGACCCTGCGCTTCAGCAAGCCGATGGATACGAATGCCGTGCAAGCCTCGTTCTCGGTGACCCCTTCCGTGAGCGGCACCTTCGGATGGAACGCACAGCGCACGGAGATGACCTTCACGCCGGGCGGATTCGGGTTCGCAAATCTGTCTACCAATGTCATCAAGCTCGCGACGAACGCTTTCGATTCGGTATCGACGAATGCGTTCTTCGCCCCGTTTGAGACGTTCTTCGTCACGGCTTCGTCCGGACTCACGGACAACGTCCCGCCCACCGTCTCGATCGGAACACCCGCCTCCGGATCCACCATCACTGGCCCTCTTACGATCACGGGCACGGCGACCGACAACGCCGCGGTGCAGACGGTTGAGCTCCGATTCGACGGAGGAAGCTGGCATCCAGCCAATGGTACGACGTCGTGGTCCTTCGCCGTGGATTCAGCGAATTTTCTCAATGGGACGCATGTGTTGTCTGCCCGCGCGTCCGACACCTCTTCGCTCAAGTCCACGAACGCCTCGGTGTCAGTCCGCTTCTTTAACGTGCCCGGCGACTACACGGTGCGTATCAGTCCCGGCAGCCCGTCGGACGTGACGAACTGCGACAGCCACGTGTGGGTTGGCGATCGCCCTTACGCGTTCGGTGCATTCGGCCACACAGGCGGCAACGCCGGGCAGAGCGCAAACACCATTTCGGGCATTTGCGCTGAAGCCCAGGCCCTGTATCGGGATGAGCGATACGCCCAGTCGTCGAACAGCGGCTTCGGCTATCTCTTCGACTGTCCCGAAGGTCTCTACGAAATCACGCTGCTCGAAGCAGAGACCACGTTCGGTGCGCCCAACCAGCGCACATTCGATCTTCGCATCGAAGGACAACAAGTGCTGTCGCTCTTCGACATCTTCGCCGAGGCCGGCGCGATGAATTCGCCTGTCAGCCTTGTGTTCACCAGCGCCGTGTCCGACGCCCAACTCGCCATGGATTTCCTGTCGCAGGTCAACAATGCGCGGGCTTCGGGTATTCAGGTACGCCGCATCGGAGAAGTCGACTCGGACGGCGACGGAACGCCGAACTGGTGGATGCTCGGCCACTTCGATCACGCCACAGGGCAGGATGCCGACCAGACCCAGGCAACCGATGACGCGGACGGGGACGGTCTCAACAACTACGGCGAGTACGTGGCGGGATCCGATCCCACAAACTCAGCTTCATTCCTCCACATTGAGAGCATAGCACTGCAAACCGGTGTACAGGTTGCATGGCCGAGCACCTCCAACCGCTTCTATGCCGTGGAAGCCCTGCCCTCACCCGACAACACAAACGGATGGCTGACGTTGCAACAGAACCTTCCGGGAACCGGTGGCAACTTGAGTCTGCTGGATACGAACAGCGCAGGTCAGGGCACCTATCGGGTCCGGGTGCGGTTGCCCTAGAGACGTGATTAACCCTCGCGCGTCTTCGCGTCTTCCCAGATCGCGTCGAGTTCGGCGAGGGAGCAGTCGGAGAGTTTCTTGCCGCGGGATTGCACGACGTTCTCGATGTGTTCGAAGCGGCGCGTGAATTTCGAGATCGTGCCGTGGAGAAGGTCTTCGGGATTCTTACCGAAGAAACGCGAGACGTTGACAGCGGCGAAGAGGACATCACCCAACTCATCGCCGATCTGTTTCTCGTCGGCGGTCTTCACCGCCTCGCGAACCTCCGCGACTTCCTCATCCAGCTTGTCGAGCGCGCCATCGACGTTTTCCCAGTCGAACCCGACGCGGGCGACGCGTTGCTGGACGAGATTGGCTTTGTGAAGCGCGGGCAGGCTTTTCGGAATCCCATCGAGCGTGCCGCGCGGTTTGTCGCCCTGCTCCGACTTCTTGATCTGTTCCCAATTCTTCAGCACTTCGTCGGATCCGGAGACCTTCGTATCGCCGAAGACGTGGGGGTGGCGACGGATCAGCTTCTCGACGATGGACGTAGCGACATCGTCGAACGTGAAGCTCTTTTCCTCGGTGCAGATCTGGGCCTGGAAGACAACCTGAAGCAGAAGATCGCCGAGTTCCTCGCAGAGCTTGGTGCGGTCGCCGCCGTCGATCGCGTCGAGCACCTCGTGGCTTTCTTCGACGAGATGATTCTTGAGCGACTGGAGGGTCTGCTTGTGGTCCCACGGACACCCTTGAGGTCCACGCAGGATGCGCATGACCTCGACAAGGCGATCGATGGGTTTCGCGTCGCGGGAGGGTGGTTGCACACCAGAGCCTCCTGACGCGTTGGCGGACATGAGCCGTTCCGGGCGTTACTTCGCGGGAACCGTGACGTCGAGGATCTCTTTCGAGCTGACCTCGTCCCACGCGTCCATGATCAAGTCGGCTCCGCCGTAATCCTCATGACCGCAGAGGGCATGGGGTACCGCGAGGCAGCGGGTGCCGGCGGCCAACGCGGACTTGCAGCCGAGGCGGCTTGCCACGACCACGAGGCTGGCGCGGGGCGCCTTGCCAAGCGAACGAACGAGTTTGATCCAGAGGTCGGCGCGCGGGAAGGTCTTGTCGTCGTCTTCCTTCACGACTTGCAGTTTCACGCCGAGATCATCCAGGCCAAGCTGGGACATGAGTGCTGTCGCGACGGCTTCGGGAAGGGCGGAGATCGTTCCGACGGCCATACCTCGCGAGCTTGCCGCACGAATGAGCTTCTCCAAGCCGGGCGCAAGTGACGCATGCGAGGCGAGCTTCGAAGCCACTCCTTCGCGGACTTTCGCGGCAAACGTGGCTGCATCGATACCCTTCGCGCCACACGACTGGATAAGTCCGGCGGCGGAAATCTCGGGGCGGTTGTGGAGGGCGTGACGGATGAAGTAGAGCTGGTTGAACGTGCCACCCGCCTTTTCAATCAACGACTTGGCGACAGCGAGGCGCACCTGCAAACCGTCCGTGGCGACATTCTCGAGTTCGAACAGGAGCGCTGCATGATCCGCTGAACCTGTCGCGCCGGCACTGGTCACTTTTTCAACTGCATCCGTAGACATCTAAAGATCTCCTCGTTACTTCTTCTCTAAAAATTGAGCGCGCAGTCTATGTACTGCCCCACATCGGGTCAAGCGCCGCAGGTTTCGCCTCGAGCAGCCCTAGCGCCTCACCTTGTCGAGCCACGACACCACCGTCTTGCGCACCGTCGTGTCCCCGCCCGCCTTGAGGACGGAGTTCTCCGGCGCGTAACCACTCTCAAGCACTTCCTCGGTATCCCATGACCCGCGGGTGATCTTGTACTCCACCACTTCCTGGTTCGGAAGGATGGCCGCACCCGACCAGGCGTTCTCGCCCATCCGCGTGAGCGGGAAACCGTCCGGACGCCAGTTGCCCAGCGCCTGCAGGTTGCCGGTCACAAAAACCTGCTCACCGACTGAGAGGGGTGTCTGCGTCTTTACTTCAAAGATAACCGTTCGATCCTTCTTGCGTCGCTTCGTCTCCGCCATGGCTACCTCCGGGCCTCAAGACATAACCGTTAAAGTTGCGCCTCATATGGCATGAAATCCATGATGAGGGAAGGGATAAAATTGAGATGCGAAATCCGAGATTTGAGATGCGAAATCCGACCTTCCTGTTTCGAATCTCAAATCGCGCATTTCGAATCTCGACTTACCCCTTCCAATCGTTGGAAAGTCCGGCGCATGAAGAGTGTGCGCTTAAAGGCAGGACGTGAGAAGCCGGTTCAACATGGACATCCGTGGATCTTCTCCGGAGCCGTCGAAGGCGGATCGGCTGATCTGAGCCCGGGCGATGTCGTTGACGTCCTCGATCAATCCGGCGGCTGGATCGCGCGTGGCTTCGTTCATCCCGAATCCAATCTCTCCGTCCGCGTTTTCACCCGCGACCAGGACGAAGCGCTGGACGCGGACCTGCTCCGCCGCCGCGTCGCTTCCGCGGTCGCGCTGCGTAAGTCTTTGTTCAAGGATCGCGCCGACACCGATTCGTATCGCCTGGTCTTCTCGGAGTCGGACGGCCTCTCCGGCCTCATCGTGGATCGCTACGCATCCACGCTCTCCATCCGCCTCAGCGCCCGCGCCCTTGTCCCGCACCTTCCCGCCATCCTCGACGAATTGACGAAGTCCACCGGGCTTCACGCGTTCCACATCGCTGTCGAGAAGGACGCGGAGGAACGCGAAGGCCTGACCACGGAGATGCTTCCGCCCGTCGCACCGATCGGCGACGCACCCGTCACAATCCGGGAGAACGGCGCGCTGTTTGACGTCGATGTCGCGGGCGGACAGAAGACGGGCTACTACCTCGACCAGCGCGAGAATCGTCGGCGCGTGGCGTCGTTTGCCGATGGTCGACGCGTGCTCAGCGCGTACTGCTATACCGGCGCCTTCGAGGTGCTGGCCGCGAAGGCGGGCGCTTCGGAAATCACGGGTCTGGACGTGTCCAAGGATGCTCTCGCCCGAGCTGAACAGCACATGGCGAAGAACGGGATCGCGACGCCGTACACCTATAAGGATGCCGATGTCCCCGAAGCGCTCCGTCGCTTCCGCGATTCGCGTCAGACGTTCGACATGATCATCCTCGATCCGCCCCGCTTCGTCGTGAACAAGTCGCAGGTGGAGAAAGGCCTTCGCGCGTACAAGGATATCCAGTTACTGGCCATCAAGCTGCTGACGCCCGGCGGCATTCTCGCCACCTTCTCGTGCTCGGGATTGATCCATCGCGATGACCTGATGCGCTCGCTCGCATGGGCGGCGGAGGACTCGCGGAAGACCGTCCGCGTCATCGAGTCGCTCCACCAGCCCGGCGACCACCCCATCCTCGCCGCGTTCCCCGAATCGGAGTACCTGTGCGGCCTGATCGCCCACGTGGACACGTAAGGCGAATGTAAGCGTCGCGTGTCGCGCATGTTGCCCAAACCGCACCGCCGAAGCCGTGCTGCCACCTTGACGCGCCCCCGCCCGCGGCGTTAGTTTCTTACTAGAAGTCTGTGCATGTTCTCGTACCTGCGCTCGGGGGGCAGGAAAGGGTGAGTGGCATGGGTTGTGATCGCCGAATCTCGGAAGAGGGTGACGCAGTGGACTCGTGGGTTCATGGCACGCTCCTTTTTCAGCGCTGGGAGGAGATGAAGCGGGAAATCCTTCTCCACAAGTGGTACGAGAGCGAAAAGGCGGGCTACGACATCGGCTGGGAACGCGCCCGGGTCGATTGGATGCTGAAATACGGCTCCCGCCGCACTTCTTCGAACTAAAGCCCCGATCCTGAAAAAGGACCTTAACCGCGGAGAGCGCAGAGAACGCGGAGGTCTATTCATGTTAAGAACCCCTTCCCCCCTCTCTGCGACCTCAGCGCACTCCGCGGTTAAATCAGGATCTTCTCTTGTTTCTGCGCTCCCTGTGCGGACTTCTCATTCGCCGGTTTCCGGCTAATCTGTATCCATGGCCGACCAACCTATACCGAAACAGAAGCGTCGCCTTTCGCGCGGACAATGGAGCGTACAGAAGGAACGCTTTCAGCTCCCGGAGGATGAAAAGCCGCCGCTGACCGAGCGAGAGGCGTCGCCCCTGAAACAAGTCGTCCCCGCCCTGCTCCGCGAGTTCGGCCTGGAGGATCGACTCTGGGAACATACGCTGGAATCGGATTGGGTTGAAATCGTCGGCCAGAGCGTGGCCAAGCATGCCCGGCCCGGACGCATCCAGCGCGGTGTGCTCTATGTCTTTGTGCGCCACTCCGCCTGGCTCGCCGAACTGTCCCGCTTCGGGCAGAAGGAAATGCTCGCCGCGATCCAGCAGCGTTTTGGGGCCAACAAGATCAAATCGATCCGGCTCCAACTCGATCCGGATGGATTCGACGCGAACACGCGCCGGTGATGCTTACTTGAGCATCGCGGCGAACCCCGCCCACTCCACGTTCGTCGCGGACCCGCTGAAGCGATCGAAGAGGATCCACGGTCCAATCTCCGTCTCTTCGAAGCGCAATGACGACTGGCTGAATACGCTGCGCGTCAGCGGGGCTCCGTCCTTTCGAACGAGCACGCCAAGCCCGCCGGTTTCCCCCATGACAGGACGTTCCGGACCGCGCTCTCCCACCCTGCGCGGCTCCTCGCGCGATGTAGCAATCGTCCCTGCTGAACGATGCCAGACTTCGTTTGCGATCCAGCGATCGGCGTACAACGACCGAATGCGGCGCAGCCGGAGCGTGGCAATCAACGAGGACACCTGTTCCGGGGACTCCGGCGCAAGGGCCTCGCCCGGAGCGAACACTTCCAGCCCGGAGATTCCCCATCGCGGCGTCTTCGGCGCGGTGGGAAAACCAAGTCGCAACGCCGTCACGCGCGTGGTCTCGAACCTTGCCTCATGCCGCACATACCTCCCCGCGAGATGCGGCCGGGGCCCGGACCAGAACAAACCGGGAATGACCGTGTCCGGGAGCAGCGGCTTCCATGTGCCGTCCTCGAGCCGACCTTCGATGCTCCACATTCCGGGCGTCAATTTTACCTCCGGGCAAACCATCCGCAGCCCGCAGATATCGCGCGGACCGTCCAAATGGATCTCCGCCCACTTCCTCCGGTCCTGATCGCGACGGAAATACCAGTACGTGCCCCGTCGAAGATCGGTCACATCGCGCGCGTCGCTTGCCCCGTCGGATGTCGAACCGCCGCGAATCGTGTCTGGCGGAAGCGGAGTCCATGCGACGGGCGGAGGACGCAGGTTGTGGAGGAGTAACAGCCCGCCAAGATCAACCCTGTCGCAAGAACCTCCCGCCATCGAAAGGAGAGCCATCAATTCCTTGTGAATAGCCATGAACGCAGGCGACGGGTCGCTTTCCGCGCGCTCAACCAAACGTGAGGATCGTTCGTGATCGATCAGCGGAAAGTCTGTGGCTTCGTCTGTGTGAAAGTTGAGCGGATACTCGCGGAACGTTACATACACCGTTCGGATTCCCAGCTTCGGCAACGCTTCCTGAAACATCGGCACTATCGTGCGGACAACCGCCGCGTAATCATCATCCCTGGCCACGATTTGCGGAGTCCGCGCCTGCAAGAGAATGACCGCGCCCAGGGGAAGAACCGTCAGGGCGATGTGGCGCTTCGCGCAGGCCGCGACGAGCACGCCCACGAGCACGGCCATCGCGGGCACCATGGGCAACAGGTAGCGGGCGGTGTTCTCCTTTGAGAACTGCGATGTGCCGAAGATCAGGAATGCGGACGCCAGCATCGCGAGGGCGGACAGAATCGCCGTGTCCGACACATCCAAGGTCCGCCTCTTCACGAGCGTGGCGACGCGCGAAATGGCGCACAGGGCAGACGACGCAAACAGGAGCAACGCAGCCCACCACGCATACGGAGGGAGACCCGCGAGTCCGATGGCCCGCTGCGCGCGGTCCACGAAAGCCGTCGCACCTTCCGATAACGGGCGACTCTCTACATTCAACAACGCCACGATGCCCGCCCATTCATGGCAGGCGTTCCAGATCCAGAATGGGGACCCGCCGAGAAAGAAGCCTATAAGGCCTGGAAACCAGAACCCGGGCATCAACGCCTTGGTTCGAAGCCCGATGAGCAGGACAACACACGCTGCGACAAGGGCCATGGCAATGAGCGGGTCGTCCCACCAGCCGAATCCAGCCGCCAGCCCCAACATGAAACTGCCGGGCTTGTATCCGGCGCGATAATCCGACGCGATGCGTCCCGCCATCCAGAGAACCAGGGCTCCGAGCACGATCACCGCTGCGTAGCCGCCACGCGGATTGTATTGAAATGCGAAGAAGGCAGGCGACCCCACGATGCAGAACGCCGCGGCCGAAAGGCCTGCCGCCGGTCCGCCCGCATCACGCCCCCACGCATAAACGACCGGGATCAGGAAGACCGCCACGAGCGCCGTCCCGAGGTTCACCATGAATCCACTGACGCCGAAGATCTTGCAGAGGAATGCGCTAACCGCTGGCTCGAAGCTTCCCATGTAGAGCTGGCCGTAGAAGAAGATGGGGAAGTCCATGGCCAGCGCCATGTGCTTGACCATCAACGCCACGACGCTGCTATCGGGATCGGTAATGCAGCGCATATGCCACGCCCCCGCCACGCGTGCGGCAAGCGCGGCCAGCAGGATGACGACAAAAACCGCCGTCTCCCATCGCTTGGGCCGTGCAGATCCTTCTACAGTGCTGTTCATGGCGTATAGCGGATCTGAATTTCCTTCGCCCCGTTTGGGCGAATGCCGATGAAGGTGAGCGTCCTGGCGATAATCTTCGGGTAGATCTCCGCAGGCGGCGCAACTTCAAGACCGGGCACCCAGGCATACTTGATGACGGCGTCGGTCGCAGGATCATCGACTGTGACATCGATACGGTTCGGCGAAGCCTTGATCGTTCCGGATCCTTCCATCCACCGCGAAGGCGTGCGCTTCATACGGTACATCACGATGCCCTCCTCGTCGTGCAGCAGCTCGAAGGACTCGGGGTGACGGAAGAGGAAGTCCTTCCAATGCTGGCGATGCGTGAGGACATGGGACACGTCGTGCCACTCCATGAACTGCTTGATGATCTCCTCGTTGTCGAAGAACGGGGGCGGCGGGTACTCGTAGAGCACCATGTCCGGCGGAAAGTGGTAGTAATCCACCGCGCACATCTCGCGTCCGGTCAGGACCGGCAGATGGGCCACGTGCCCGTTCCCCATGCCGTGGACCGTGCTGCCGAGGAACATAACGCGGCCTTCCTGCGGTTCCTCCGTCTTGATCCATTGAATGAGCTTCTCCGCGCCATCGATCGTCTCGTAGCGAAACTTCCCCTCGTTGCCGTAAATGCGCGCCGTGCTCCAGACGCCCGCTGCCAGCAGAATCACCATCGCCGCGCGTACCGTGCTGCGCGCGATGCGTTCGTCGCGAAGGAGGCGATAGAGCGTCGCCGTCGCCGGTATGACCAGCGCAAACGCGAGCGGGATGCCCATGCGCGACAACTGCAGGTTCGGCTTGAGGCTCGGGCCCCAGCCCGTGAGGAAAGCGAGGATCACGACGAAGGGCAGGAAGAAGAGCCGGATGCCGCGCGGCGCAGCGCCGAAGAGTCCGACCAGCCCGAAAACGAGCAGCACCGGATGCATTTCCACCAGATGCGCGCAGAGATGTTCCCATCCGGCCTTGAAGATTTCCGGCGTCATCACCACGGCAGTCCCCGGCTTCCCGGAAAGGACAAAGTTCGTGACCACCTCGCCAAAGAGCAGCGTCTTCACAGTGGGCAGGAAAAGGGCCAGCGACAGAAGTCCGCACACCGTCAGGAACCAGATCTTGCGTGCGCTGAGACGCCGCCAGCAGAGGAGCGCGCCCGGCGCCATCGCCGCGAGCATGATGGTCCCGGGCTGCCAGTTGAACAGGAACGTCACAGAAAGCACGAGGCACACCCCCACGCCCCACCCCGGTTTGCCCAGCCAGATCGAGCGGAAGATGAGGGCCGACACAGGAATCACGAAGGTCATCGCCAGCGACGCGCCGACCGTGCCGTAGTTGAACAGCCACAGGAAGAAGTGCTGGCTCACACCCAGCGCGAGGCATCCCGCCACGGCGGCGTAGCCCCAGGGGATTCCAAAGAGGCGCGCCGAGAAGACCGCCATCAAGGGAACCAGCACGGTGAACGTGATACCCAGCACAGGCGTGTACACCTGCTCCACGGGGAACGCCTTGAAGACCGGCCACCACAGAAGCGCCATGCCGTGTGCGCCGGAACTCAGCCACGCGATCTCCGTGACGCCGCCGTTCCACATCGGAAGATAGTTCCGCATCTGCGGAAACGTCTGGAGCACGAGCCAGAAACGGTAGATGAACGACGGATGATCGTCGCGATAGAGCGCCGACCAATTCGTCACATCATAGAGCTTGCCCATCGCGGCACCCATGCCCGCGACGAGCACCACGGGAAGCAGCCAGCGGACGGAGCGCGGACGCGCGGCGATGAGGAACGTCAGCATCGACGTGGCCATGGCCCAGAGCGGAAGCGTCGGAACCTTTTGCCCCTGCGTCGGCAACAACCAGTCCATCAGGTAGAACCACTTCGCCCGCGTCGCGCTGGACGCGAGGTACACGCAGAGCCCGAGGAAGAGGATGATCAACGCATTGCTTCGCGCCGTCCTGGGCGACCGTGGTTGGCTCCGCATCCGCCCCACGCCCCACACGACAAATCCCGCGAGCAACGGCCAGATGAATTGGATCAGCGCAAACGGAAGCAGCCAAGGCCCGTCCTGCCGCAGCGCCAGCAACAGCCCCAACAGCGCCGCCGCCGTCACCGCAGTTATCCCGTAAAATCTCCCGCCGCCCGCCTCACGAGCATTCGTGACAGCCGTCGGATCAGAAGATGAAGACATAGCGTTCTTTTACTACGGATAAACCGCGCGCAAACTAGCAAAACCCGTCACAACAGGGAAGAGGACGAAAAAGTCCAAGTCGCCCGTACGCAATTTCCTCGCCGGACGGTGGTGTGTCGTTATGGATTCCTTGCTTCTCTTGGTAGGGATGCGACTCCGCTCGCGTCCGCTCTTCGGCCCGGAGCGGAGTCCGAGCCCTACCAAGACCAACACGACAAATTCAAAACGACCCACTTCTCAACAGACTGAGTGATTGACATATGATGAATGTGCGCATATATATGCGCACATGAGGACTACCATTGACCTGCCCGACCAGTTATACCGCCAAGCGAAGAAGACTGCTGCCGGGCGGGGCAGCACACTTAAGGACCTTGTTGAACAGGCCCTTGCGCACGAGCTTCAGAGTGGCGGCGCGGGACACAAGAAGTCGCGCCTTCCGCTTCCTGCGATTCGGGTCCCTTTGGATGCGCCCGTCTTGCGGTTGAGCGCCCGGGAACTGGCACAAGCAGATTCTGACGAGGAAGTTCGCCGCTTTAATGAAATCGCTCGTTGATGTAAACGTTTTGCTCCCCCTCTTTATCGAGGGACATCCTCTGCGCAAGTCTGCTTCTCGCTGGTGGGAAGATCAAGCAGATGGCAGCGTCGTCATATGCCTTCCTGTGCGAATGGCGCTGCTGCGACACCTGACGAACCCAGGAATCATGAAGGCAGGGGTTCTCACGCCGGAGGATGCTTGGTCATACGTCCACCGGTTCAGTTCGGACGCGAGGGTCGTAGCCTCAAACGACTCTCCTCCCGGCATCGATGCTTACTGGTTGGCCAATGTCACGGGCCGGAAGCCATCGCCCAACCTCTGGACGGATGCGTGGCTGGCCGCGTTTGCCGAAGCCACGGGGCTGGACATGGTGACCTTTGACGCCGGCTTCAAGGACTTCACCACCCGCCGGCTCCGCCTCCTAAGGGCTTGAGGAACACTCCGGCTCGCAAGGCGCAGGCCGATGGACCGGAATTTTCGAATTTCCCATTTCACATTTCGCATCTATCTTCGTGTCCTTGGGCTCCGGTAGCTCAGTTGGACAGAGCGGCGGTTTCCTAAAAAGGACCAGCTTGCTGCAACAGAATGCGCATAGCTGCAAGTAGTTACACAGGCGACACGTTGCGCGAAGTCGAGATTGCGGGTGCAGGTCCTTGCAGGCACATGCAACCTCCCTTTTCTGCAGCAAAAATGCAGCAAACTTTTCCGAGCGCGGCTGAACGTGTTGTCAGGGACATGGTGATGCGGTAACGTCGCGGAAATTTGGGCCCCGGTAGCTCAGTTGGACAGAGCAGCGGTTTCCTTGTGAAACAGGGCTCCGGCGGGGAAACCCGTCGGATGGAGACAGCCAAATTCGGTGAAGGCCCTGCCGCATCGTGCGGCGAGCGAACGCCGAGCCAAGCAGTCCCGCGCTTCGCGGGATGGGCGTGTGTAGAGACTCGACGGCAGTCCGCCTGCAACCCGAAAGGGCATGGCGAAGGCAGAGTCCAGGGAGTGGCGAAAGCCACACAAACCTGAAACCGCAGGTCGGCAGTTCGAACCTGCCTCGGGGCACCATCATCCTGCCGGCTCTTGCCCACCATGTGTCTCTCCCGCCCGTGCGACACGGCACTTGCTCATAAATCGCTCCAAGTCGTCCACGCGGAATACGATCAACCGTCGCCCCATTCTGTGGAAGGGAATCGCCCCCTCGCTCTTCAGGGTGTCGAGCTGGCGCAGACTGCACCCCACGTACCGCGCCGCGTCCTCGCGCCGGAGATACCGTGCTTGAATGTCCGCATTAACCGCAGAGGTTTCGGGAGTGTTGGAGGACGTGGTCATACGGGTACATCTCCGTGATGCATGGGTAGATCAGATGGGGCTCCACCCGAAGTTCAACTCTCGCGCACAGGCGCTTACCGCCCAGAAGCGACTGCGGATCGCCAAGGATCTGGGTCAAGCAACCCTCAAGCTTCAGCGACTTGAGCAATCTTGCCAGTCCTGAACGGCCGCCTTGCTGGATACCGAATGAATTCGGGAACGTGTACCCGTCGTGATCGCTGTCCAAAACCCTGAACGCACAGTGGAGTACACGATGCCCATCACCGCGTATGTTGCGAGCCCACAAGACTTCGAGCGCATACCAACCAGGCTCAAGAATCGCCTTCACGTGCACGCCTCCTTTCTCGATGCCGCCATGCTGCGAAGCACTTCGACAACGAAATCGACGGATCGATGATCACCGAGCAGGTTGCCCAGTCGACGACAGAGGGCACGTGAAGCTCTTGATTGGGAGTGCCGATCGGCAACGTGTGCCTTTCGGACTCGTCGGCCTGAGCGTATAGGGTCCACCAACGGGAGAAGATCGAGGAGTGCATCCCTATCTCCTCTTGCCCACTCCGCGCAGACGTGCGCGAGTCTCGACGCAAAATCGCTCAGGATCTCGCAGGATCGATCTCCTGCCGAGAGCATCGTCTCGTGCGCGTCGACGCTCTCTTCCGCATCCGCAACGAGGTCCGGGTTCCCACTGGGATCGAGCCACGCCCGAAGATTGTTTGATCGCCGAATAACCGTTTTGCGATTCATGTCCTCTTGAAGGGCAATCAACGAACCCGGCAACCCCTGTCTTCGATAAAACAGGCAAGCGTACGTCATGCCCATGTTGTGATTTCGTCTGGAGCGACGGGCTGCTATTATGCATACGAGGTAGAACAGCATCGCTGCGTACCGGGCCGCACGACTGAACCCATCGTCATCGCTGCCTGCAGACGCAGAGGTGCTGTTCGGTGGGCCGACTGTAACGCTGTCGTTTGTGGAGCAATAGAGGATGCTGGGGTCAACGAATGTGAGCCGGGGTCCTGTTGAACTGCGTAGTCGACTATTCATGGTCATATCCTTTCTCATCTGCCCGCGCTGCAATGCGCAGCTCGGGTCAACGGCACGAATCGTAAAGCTGCCTTCCCTGCGAGAGACCCCGTCGTGACAGGAAGACAACTCGATAGGCGCTCGCGGCCGGGGCAAAATGCGTTGGAATGCGTTCGGATGCGTTTGGTAGCAGCCCCGAATCATCAGGAAACTTGTTGACCCCAAATATGGAAGCGAGCCGGATAGCCCCTAGCGATCAGGTGGGGATAGCCTTCGAGATAGACTTCGATGGCGGCACCCCCGTGTCGGTGACGCGTGTGTGGACCAACTGGGGAAAGGACTGGTACCCCTCCGATCGGGCACTGAGCGGGCACTTTATGCAAGGCAGCGCCAAGCACGTTGCCACCGCGCTCGCTCATCTGACCGGGCAATACCGAGCTGACCAAGCTGATGGTCAAGAACCCACTGCATCTGCCAAAGCAACCATGTTCAAATTCTGCCGCCGGTTGGTGCAGTGCGGCGTCAATAGGTCGTTCATGAACCTTTCGTGTTTTCTCCCGCCAGACCACGACCAAGCATCTGATCGCGCGCCTCTTCATCGCGGGCGCCGCGGGATTCACCCCTTTTTTGGAAGAGTCTTCAGCCTATCGGACGATACCGTCGCGTTGAAGCAACTGCCTGATCAGCAAGAGACCATCTCGCTTCATTTCTTCAAAGCAGGCGATGATCGGGAGGTCATATCCCCCGACAGGCTCATTGAAACGAGTCGTCACATCACAGATCCCAAGACAATCGCCAAGATCTACCTGGAATTCTGCAAGCCGATGCGAACACCTCGCGGAGCGTCCGAGAAAGGCACAAGACAAGCTCGCAAAGCGAAGCAGCCGGCAGTGAATCATCCTCCTTCTGACGGCACGGGCGATCGTCGATGTGAAGAGGCCGCGAAATACTCATCCCTTCTCGTCGGTCGCTTCAGCGAAATCGTGGGGAGAAATGAGTTCAAGTCACGTCTGGCGAAGTTTGTTGCCAGATCACATGGCGGAATCTTCTTGCTGTCTGGCCCGCCAGGTGGCGGCAAGACGGCGTTACTTGCCCATATATCGTCCTGGGCGACCGGGCTTTCTCGAAGAACGGCAGTATGTTCGTACTTCTTTCGCCAAGGTTCATTGCTTTCCTCACACTCGCTTGGCCTGCAAGTGCTTGTTCGTGGTCTTGAGGGAATTGCCCAGACCTCTGTCGCCTGCGTCAGTCACGAGCCCGTGGTGTTGGGACATGCCCTGAGCAATCTGCTTCTCGACATCAGCGATAGGTGTGCAAAAGGGGATGGCAGAGTCATTATCGTTGTTGACGCTCTGAATGAGTCAGACAACGCCGCCGGGTTCTTGTCGGCGCTGCCGAAAGACTGGCCTGACCGCGTGTTTCTCGTCATTTCTGCCCGCGACGAAGTCGATTTCGCAATGCTTCGTGATCCCCGAGTGTCGCACCGGGTGGAATCCTACAGCCTGGACCCGCGTGCCGAATGGAATCGATCAGACTGCAGTGCCTATGTCCGCCGGCTACTCCCGGCGATATCCCGCCGCAGCGCAGATCGTCTTGCCCGCTTGGCGCAGGGCAACTTCGAGTTTGTGCATATTGTTGCCGGCATACCAACTGTCGTTCCCCACGATGACGATCATCTTGAATCCTTCTTCCGAGATGCCGTGACGCATGGGCGGGACACACTTCGATCCTTGTATGACTACTGGTGGCTTATGCTGAGGGAACGCGTGCTGACGTCAACGCCCCGCCTGTGGGAGGACGTGCTGACGTGTCTCGGCGTAATGACCGCAGCAGGCGAGCCGGTGACAGACCGGCAGGTAATGGCGTTCGCCGGAATCTCGCGCGGAAGGCACGACGCCGTACTACGACAGATCGGTCAGTTCTTGCTCGTCCATCCGCTCGCGGACCACGGTAATCCGATCCGGATGATCTACCATGACACATTCAGGTCGTTCCTCTGCGAGCAATTCGCGTCGGACTTGCCGCGATATCACGGAATGATCGCCGCGTCATACCTCTCTGATCAGCACCCCCTTCTACCGGAGCGGCTTGATGCATATGGTATTTCACATCTACTCACGCACATCAGCCGGTCCGACCACAAGCAGCTCTACACTCGAGTCGCCACACCACAGTACTTCCTGGCCAAGTTCAGCGCTCGCGGATCTGCACTTGCTCTGCGCAACGACTTTGAGGCATCGATAGCGTGTGCGGCTGATCAGGGGGACTTCTTTGCGATCATCCGGCACACTCTCCTGTGGCGGCATTTCGAACACCTCTCCAGCGATCTTGAATCCACTGCCAGGGCGATGCTCGACGTGCGCGAGGGCGATACAACAAGGCCGCTCGCCTTCCTAAATGAGTGCCGCAATCCAAACAAGCGTGCCCTTGTCAATGCAGAGTATGTCCGCAGATGGATTGAGGCAGCTCCTACGCTCGCACGTGATCACGGCAATCGACTATTGGCGAGCGTGAAAGAGATCTCACCGAAGGTTGTGGAGGAGATCGCCGTAGAGCTTTCGACCGTTGACTCGAGTCTGGCCATCGAGATCGCTCAGACACTGCCGGAACCGGATCTGATCTTCGATCTGACAACTCGCGAGGAGTTTCCGTCGCCTGGACGTGCTCTCTACAGAGTCTTCAGCGCAGTCGCGAGGCGATCTCGGGCTGCAGCAGTGTCTCTTGCACGTACGATTGAGAACAAGAGAAGCCGCGCGGCAGCCTACTGGGCCATAGCTGCTGGCACGGATTCCTCGATGACGCGAGCTTCACTGCAATCAGTCAAAAAGGCCTTTCATGGTGTGAATCAAGAGGAAGCGGGCGTTTGGATAACGAGATACGCATCTATTAAGCTGTCGGATATAGCGCCGGAGAACAGATTCGACATTCTGACCGCCATTGCCGACGACTTCCACCCCTGTACACTTCATGTGTTCAGGACATCGTTATTTGACGAGTCAATCGAGGCGGATGCGAAGCGTTGGCAAACGTTCTGCAGAGCGAAGCCCCAGAGCGTGTTAGCAGCATACATGCGGTGGCGACTCGCCGCCCTGGGTCATCGCACCCACAGAGTTCGGGCATCCAGACGAGTAGGTGAGCTTTTCGACGAACTCGCTGCATTCCATGCCATAGAGGATGGACCGCTCTCTTCAGACAAGGCCGCCTCGCTCGCAGGCCGCGGGACGTCCCTTGTCGGACAGTACTACGCCATTGCTCGCGCTGCCTCAAAGCTCTACGACCGCGGAGAGCACGAATCAGCGATTGATCTCATCCGTACCGCCGCCAATTCTCCGGACCTTCGCTCCGATGCTACTTGCTGCGGCATTCTTTTTCTACTGCAGGTCGTCATCGGATGGCCTGGATCGTTGCGGGGAGATATTGTTCGTCGGGCGTACGATTCGATTGGGCGTGTTCAGTTGGCCGTGCACCGCGCAGATGCCGCCCACGCGGCAGGGGCAATTATCGGTGAGGCTTTCTCGCGTGCGCATCCGGCTGGGTCTCGTTTTCTTGACGACATCCTCGACCACTCTTCCGTTGAGTCCTATCGCAAGTTGGTCCTTGTCGGTGCCTTAACCTGCGGTCCGATAGAAGTCTGCACGATGATCGCGACAAGCCCCGACGCCTTTGGACTTCGCCTGTCTCCGGCTTCACCGAAAGTGCTGTTGAAGAGACGGTTTCTGCCCGAGACATCTTTTGCGGTGCTGACTTCATTACTACGACGCCTCGCTGTTGAGGAGCGGGCTGTAGCCGTAGCGCTTGCAGACCAAATGGCAGAATCGCTCATCACTCCATGGGATGCATCATCCTCTGCCGAGATGCGCGAAAGCCTGATTCTCGCAGTTGCGGAGTGTTTGCCTGACCACTTTGAGAGGTTGTCCCAAACACTGCGTATTGACCGCGAGAGGATCATGGCGGTGACAAAGGCCATCCTGCAGTCCGACAGACGCCCCCGCACAAACGAGGATGCACGGTTCTTTCGGCTCCAAATTGAGCGCCTGCATGGCCTAGTGTTACCCGCGGCGAATCAGACCAAAGCGCGCATATTCTGCAACCAGCGCGATCCCCAAGTCGGTTTGGTAGACCCGCCACCCATTCTTGATTCGCACTGCCGGCCATCAACGGACGCAGCCACACACTCCATCGTATTGGGGACGGTGCTTCAATACTATTGCGAACATCTCGCGGGGAGTGTCCCTGCCGGCAGCGTGCACTGCCAAGTCCTTCACCACGACATCGTGAGTGGCGCTGCGCGCCATCTTCTCGGAACCGGATGGGATCAATGCGTCTCCTTTGTCAGATCCACAAAAGGAGCAGCCAAGCAGTTGCGCAGCCTCGATGACGAAGAGATTCTGTTGAGCCTGTTCAGAAACACGTCAACAGCGCCCCGCAATCTGGCGGCGAGCCTCGACGTCTTGCGGGATCAGCCCGCGCTCGACGAAGCCGTCTCTCTCGATGCGACGTTCCTCAATAATGTCATTGTCGAGATGTCTGCAGCCGCCGATCCCGGCACGTTCCTAGGCGAGTTGCCCGAGCTTCTTCGTACCGCACGTTATCCTTTGGATTCCATTTCTGAATTTGGACTGCCTGGATCGTCAGCATGGTCTGATGCAGACGTAAAGCAGTTCTATGACATTCTCGGCAACGAGCCCACGCGCAGTGCCGATCCCCTGCACCGCGCGGGTTGCATCGCATGGGTGCTGGCGCACGTGGCCAATCCCCGTGCATTTGTCGACGAGACGCTGCGTTATGCGCGGGCAATCGAATCGCCTGCCGCATTGCTGCGCGTGGGTGACGTTCTGAAGCAAATTGATTCCAGTGCTGCGGTTCAGCTCTTCGAATGGGCTGCGGACGCGGCAATTCGCGCCAGAGATGCAACCGCCATTGTGGAGGTTCTGGCATCTGATCCGCATGTTCCAGATTCCCTGCGTGACAGACTCCTCCTCGCCGCGGGTGGAATCCTTGATCACAACAGTCACGCCGCTGAAACCGTACAGTATGCGGCACACATTAGCCGGACGAATGTTGAGTCCGCACTTGATGTGCTCGCGCGGCTCTCTCACCCGCTCTCCGAGGCTGAGAAGTTGATTGATTCTCTCGCCACAGGACTGGCGGTCAGTTCCAAGGAACTGATTCACCAGTGGTGCAATCGGATATCGGGATTGCGGTGTGTTGGCGAGACCGCGGCAGGTCGATTCGCGAAGTCACTTGTGTTTAGGGCAATTGCCACAAAGTCGATCACGTCGATCGATGATGTGAGGCAACTACTTCACGAGACTGGGGACCGGGCAGAGGCATTGGTCGCATTGGCAAGTCACGCCGGCCTGGATACTCGCCACACCATTTTGCGGGAAGCTGAAGCCGAGGCGCTCGGATCCACAGAGACATTCGCAGCCGTTCGCGCCTTGCGCTCTATTGCCGATTTGTGGCTACGGGATGATCGACATCAAGCGATTCGGATCCTGCGCCTAAGCGTGGAGGCGATGCGCAGGCACTGCAACGCGTTCTGCATGGCAACTGATATGGCGGAGGCCGCTGCCTTTTGCGCAACGCTCGCGCCGAACGACGTCCAAGAGATCGCGCCCTGCATTCGTCAAGCGGTGGAGCAGTTTCCGTTCGGGGAGGATCCCCTGGACAAACCGTACATGGAAGCGTGGGCGTGGATAAGCAATGGATGCATAAGCAGCCTCTACGACTGGGAAATTGCTGCGCAAGACTTCCGACGTGTGTTGCCAATCATGCAGAACTTCGCGAACGACTCCATTCACGGTTCGCTTGTCGTCACCATAGTCATGGGTTTCAGTGCGCTTCACAATGCCCGAGGCGCACAACACGCGACGTCATTTGCAGAAAGGTTGTTGCTGGCACTTCCCGAAGAGCACCGAGCACCGCTGGCCGGCGAAATCGTCGCGTACTGTCTGAGCAAAGGGTCACCCGTCAACGATCTTGTTGTACCTTCTGGAATGCTGCTCACAGAAGTGCCCGAGCCACACCGCTCGCTCGTTGCCGCACTTGAATCCTTCTGCTCTGCCCGCGGACAAATTGAAGCTGCCCTGGCGCGTGCCGTTGCCAACCGCAACTGTGATCGAGCCGCCACCGCCGCGGCCCTTGCGACAGCATGCACGCTGGCTGCTGGACACGACGGCACACTTCCTGATCGCCTTCGGGAACGCCTTTCGTTGCTGACAATTCTCCTGGCTGATGGCGATCACCTGTGCGACGCAGCTTGTGCTCTTCTCCTGTCCCCAGTACCCGCAACGCGAGCAATAGATCAACCCGCCGATATGATTGCCCATCGCCTACGCCATATTGTGCGAGCCGCCTTTGTAGTATCGACCGATAAGAGACGCTTCCTGCAGAACTGCCGCGCATGCGTGGCAAGTACTTCTTCTGGCTCCTATTGAGGCAGGCTACCGATGGATCCTTTCACGACAGCACAAGCACTGATGAAAAGGGGGGCCACAGACAGTGCGCTGGCCCTTCTGAGGGGCATCGCGATTGAGAATCCAACCAGTGCCCGTGCGCATCGAGCCATCGTTCAATGCTTTCATGAATTGCGCGATGGCGGTCGTGGCTACTGGCGTGAATGCGATAGTTTCTACCACAACGCATATCGCGGGCGTGTTCCACCAACCATCAGGACGATTGTAATTGGCCTACAGGCGGATTGCGATCAACAGCCAGAGGACGTCATTCGCGCCTTTCGCCAAGTTGTCCAGGAAGCGCCAGACAGTTCGGTCTGCTGGCTTGGACTTGCGTCAGCCTATCGGCGCATTAAGCGACGCGCGGATGCATGTGACGCATACGAGAGGGCATTGGCTACGGAGGATGCCCCTCCAGAGGTAATGGATCAGTATTCGGCTTGGCTATTTGACGAAGGCCGCTTCGGACGGCTTTCACCGATCCTCGCCAAGTTCACAGAATGGCGCCGCACCGCAAATCATGGCGATGCGATTCCAGAATGGGAGATTGCATGGAGTGCGGTCACTGCTCGCATTGGTGCGGCCAGCTCGCTGGCTCAGGCCGTCAGATTGAGGGCTGCCCAGAAGCCGACAGATGCCGTTCGCTTGCTGTGGAAGGTTCTCCGGGACCATCCACGCAACTGCACTTTGATCCACGCGGCTTGCAGGCTCTTGCATGAGTGTGATTGGCTCATGAGCGCCCGGACTGGACTTGAGAGCATACTCGGACATGCTGATGCCTACCTGCAATACGCCATGGCACTGTCCCAGTACAATACGGGATTGATTTCGGAATGCATGGCGACAACGGACAATGTCTTGGAGAAGGGTCTAAGTCACCCTCTGCTCCATCTACTCCGTGCACTCGCATTTGAACGATGCGGGGATTCGCGTGCAGAGGATGCTGAACTTGAACTCATCGCGCGCGAGCAGCCGTGGCTACTTGCGGCATCGGCGGAACGCGCTGAAAATGCTTTTGCACTTAAGGACTATGATCGTGTTCTGGGGATCACGAATGTGTCGCCATGTGATGAGCGGGATGCCCGCACGTACGGTGTGAGCGGCAAAGAGGTGGTCGAGAGACTGGGCTACTATCGTATCATGGCTCTTGGCCGACTGGGCCGCGCCGGCGAAGTCCAGCATCGCCCTCGACGAGGCGCTTCGGAGATCGCGCGGCTTCACTTCGCTCGATCAATGGCCCACGCTCGCGCGGGAGATCACGAGACTGCTGCCCGCCTACTCGATAGGGCGATTGTTGATGATTTTCATTCCATGGCTGATGTGGATGACCAAGAGGCGGCACTTATTGAGAACTTGCGCACTCTGCCGGCGGCCCAATATGGGGTGCATCTCGCTCATGCCCTGTGTCCCGTGTTCCTTGCGAACTCGTTGGGCGATCCAGAAGACAAGGGCGGCGATGAGTCGCGGAACCGTGCATACAAGGAATGCATCTCCCGGCTATCGCGGATGGCCAAGCGATTCCCGAAGAATGCTTCCAGTCACATGCATCGTGGCCTCATCCACGAAATGGCCGGGCATGCTGCACAGGCGGATAGGGTATACAAGCGGTGCATACGACTTGATCCGCATGACGAGGTATCAGTCGAATGGTATGCCATGTTCCTTGAGAAGCAGCGCAAGATCAGAGCACTTCTGCAACTAGCCACGCGAGTGGCTCATCCGACTATTCCCCTGAAGTGCGCACTCCGGGTGGCCAGAGAGTGTCAATCGAGCAAGCAACAACTGGAGATCGCGGCGAAACTCCTTGTAGAAGAGCCGACGAATACTTTGGCGCTGCTGGTGCGGGCATCCCATTCACGTCCAGGTACTCGTGGACAGGCTGATGCCTTTGATGCACTCAGCAGCGTTTATCCATTTGATTTTCGCACAAGGCTATTCGTTGCCAGGTCATACGCCATCCTCGGAGACTGGCCTGCGGCGATAATTGGGCTGGACTCTCTGATGAGCGATGGCTGCTCCTCTGCCGAGATGCTCGCGCTGAGTGGAATATGCCGCTGCGTCGGCGCCGGGGGGCAATCCCCGGTCAGGGGGCGGGTGCGGTACGGGAGACGCGGAGGCTCTCATCATTCGTTTAACGAACACCAGCAGGAGAAGACAAAGCAGGCCCAGCAAGACGAGTGATAGCGTCTCTTGCTCGGACGAGCGAATTGACCGAACGCCTATAGATGGGTGCAGCTTGGCCCACCTGACGGCCGACGGGCCCCAGATCACAAGGGCACACAGCCCCATGAATCCAATGATATTTCGCCAATTCAGGCTCATGCTTTGGGTCCTCCTTGCTTCAGCAGACGAATAAGCCCGATCGTGCCGATCACGAGGATCACGAATACAGCCCGGTTGTACTCCCCCGTATGGCGTGCTGACGGGACCATCAAGCGGAATGCCTCCAGACCTGCCGGCAGGAACTGCACCAGGACCAGGACGGCCAGCACGAGGAGCCCGAACTTGAAGAGCGCGAAGTAGTCTATGTTCATTCGGTCAACTCCATGTGCTCTCGGATGATATCGACCGTGATTCGATCCATTTGCTCGGCCAGGTCCGCTTCGCTTTTCAGTATCTTGCGGACGAAGTCCACATCGGCTTTCGTCGGAACCAGACAGAGGAGCCGCGTCACTCGGGGGGACTGCAGGTCGGCCCGCATGTTGTGCAGGAAGTGTTTGCTGGTCCTGACAGAGAGCTCCAACTCTATGGCGACTGTCTCACCCTCGGGACGCTGGACGGCGAGAATATCGACGGCTTTTTCGTCGGCGCGACCTTCGATTTGCACGTCGTATCCATGCGCCCGCCAGTGCGCGGCGATGGCCCGCTGATAGAATTGGTGCAGATAGGATCCATGTCCTCTCGCCTTCGGCTTCTCCTTTCCAAGAATCCTGTATCCTTCGGAAGTGGTCTCGTAGAGATCACGGGGAGAGCCAGCCCTGTTGTGCACTTTGTAGACCACAATCCAATGCTTCGCGCTGAGCCTTTCGATCTGCGCCCGGATGATGTTCTTCGGGACGCCCAGACGTTCGCCGCGTACCTCCATCGTCTGATACGGCGTTTCCTCTACGTCTCGCAGAAGAAACCGGTCGCTGTCGTCCTCGCTCAGATGCGACTCCGTACTTGAGCGCTCGCTCGCTGTGGCTGCCCGTACGGTTGGGCTTCCCTCATCACGAGGAGTCGGCGCGTGGTCATCTTCGGGCAATTTCCATCCCATGGCCGCAGCCGTCTCCTCTGCTCGCATGGCTATTTCTTCGTCACTCATGGGCGGCGGCAAATCCGGTCGAATGATCATGCACTCGATGAAGTGGGAATGTCGGCAGTCCGAAATGAATGCGTGGCCAGGCTCACGGAAGCTCTTCACGACTTCGGCCTGTTCCGCCGTGTGCGGCCGCAAATCGAGGAAAGCCCGGCGATCGAAGTTTTCTTCCATACCCCCAACCAGAATCTTGGTCGTGGTATTGGCCCTGAGCGCCTGCGACAGGTCGCCGGCATATTGACTCGTGGCGACGATTGAGATTCCGTAGGCGCGCGCCTGGCTGATCACGTAGGAGGTGTAGGCCGGGATGCGCTGAATCTCGTCGGTCCGACGAAACAGAGACATCGCTTCGTCCAAGACAACGATGGTTGTGACGCCTGGAGAAATGCCTTGGACGATCATTCGATACACAAACATCCAGTCGAGCACCGTCTTGATGATGTAATTCTGGTGTACGAGGTGCGGTATGTCATGGAGCAGGATAAGATGATCCATTTGGATCATCCGCGATACGTCGTACCCGCGGACGGTGTCGAAGACGTGCGGCAATGCGTTCAGTAAGCCACCAAGTCGGTTGATTGCCGCCGCCTGATAGCCGGCCATCCGAGATCCGGGCGGATACTTCTTGGACGCTATTTGGTTGTACAGATCCCGCAGCGTTGGCATGCGCCGCGAGGACGAACCTACATTGCCGTGAATTCGAAGAACGTCATCGTAGGCCTCCATGATCAGGTTGCTCGTCGGAAGCAGAATTTCATGGTCGTCAACCATGCCCTGCGCGAACGTCGACTTCCAAATCTGCGAGGATACCCCCGCGGGCGGAACCAGCGGGTTGATCCGCAGGGTCGCCGTCGTAATTACCGGCATGCCGAGCTCGCGGGCAAGGTCGGTAAACTCCCGCTTTCTCTCGATGATCACGACGTTGATGTGCGGGGCGGCACGCTTTACGGCGAGAATCAGCGCCTTGATGGCCGTAGTCTTTCCCCCGCCTGCGCGCCCGATACAAAGGATATGTTCGGACAACAATCGTTCATCAAGTTCGTACGGGAAGCCGGTTTGAAGAATACGGCCCATTTCAAAGGACCCGGCAAATGCATCTCTATGCCATGGAGTCGTTGCCCGAAATGGGTCCCGCCGCACAAGCAGTATCTGTTCCTCTGTGGCTATCCTCTCATTCAGCTCGCGTGCGACTGATGCATCAGTTGGGTCTTCCTCCAACCATTCCACGAGGGCAGACGTGTCATCGCGACGATCCAATCCAAGCTCACGGATCCTTCGGATAATCGATGTGGCTTCTCTCTGGCCTGATGCACGCTGCGCGCGTCCAGCGACGATAGGTCTGTTCATCATCTGTCACCGGTGAATAAACGGGCCTAGAAGCAACTGTTTGATGCCGTCCATTCGCTGCCGGCGAAGTTCCTTCTCGTGGCACATCTTGCAGACGTAGTGTCGCCGTCCCATTGATACGCGTTCCTGCGGAGCAACTTTGTGTCCGCAATCACAGACAGCAGCGCATCGACGGCACACCGGCTTACCACTGATGTCGCTCAGGTAGGCGACATCGTTAGGGCCCATAACAAAGCAGTTGCATCCCGTCAGCAGGGTTCGATTGGTGTAGAAGTTCGCGTACTTCGAGTTGCCCTCGCCACGGAAGATCCATCGACTGCGTCTGAAACCCAGATCGGGAACTCCTGGAATCATTACCTGCTCACTTTCCATAATGACAGGGCGAGTCCCGGGCGGGGCCATACCTTCCACGTCCCCTTGCCCGAGATGTACGCCCCCGTCATCCATGCCCACAGCCGGCGCGCCTGGCGGTCTAGCAAAGGCTCGCAGGGCGGCCATGATCCGATACCAGAATCCAACCGTTGCCATTCAACACATCTCCGGTAATCACCCCGAGAGTCTCAACTTTAGGCTGGGTATGACCGCGGCCGCTCTGACCCGCACGGCTACCCGCGTACGCCTGCCATGCACCGAAACCTTGATAAACGACTGGGCCTACGCTTGTTGCGAAGAAACTGGTGATTGCCCAAATGGGACTCGCCACCGTGAGGTGATCGGCATGGAGAAGATGGGATACGACGCTGTAGAGACTTCAAGAAATCTGGACTTCGCGCGAGGACGTCTTGAATCCGTCCTGGCCGCACGAAGGCGGTCCCAACCTGACTACGTCGCGGAAGTTCTCAGCGCCTATTCGGCATTTCAAAAGATGCGGACCAGCAATGGCGCATGGCAGAATTCCAGATCAGGAGATACTGAGCTTCTCCGCCAGGCAGAAGGGATTCTCTCTGATCATGCGATGTTTCACCACCACAGCGAGGACTGGGACGACACAGGCACAGATCACTTCTCCATCTGAAGCTTGTACTTGGTCAGATTCAAGAGCTTCCGTTCAGCCACGCGCAGGTGGTTCAGTTCGTCATTCTGCTCTCGTTCGATTGAGACCGCGCCTTCGACGAGTCGCGCCGCTTCACTGCGATTGCCATCCATGCACTGTCGCGAGGCATGATTTAGCGCATCGCGCAAACGCATCTGTCTCTGCTCGCAACGCTCCGCCATCTCAAATATCGCGTGTTCCTCGACGATCTTTCGGCGCTCCAGGAGAATCTGCTCCTTGAGTTTCCCGCGGTCCTCCTCGCTGAGATCACGATAGTATCCGTTCAACTCCTGAAGCTGTTTCCAGTCGGCATTCCGGATTCGCCGATCGAGAGTTCTGATTCTGTCAAGTTCCTGAGTCACATTGTCCGACCGATGGATGATGTCGGACAAGGCCTGCGCCACGGCTTTCAGGTCGGCGCTGTCCCGCGATAGCTCCTGCTGAACGCCCCGGAGGCTTCGCTCGATCCGGTGTGCCTCCCGTCTTACTTCGGGGATCGTATGACGTTTCATCCGCTTCTCTGCCTTGATCTCTCGTTCCTCCACCTTGCGATTCAAGCCGGCAATGAATGAGGCGTCGGAGTTGTGTGCCGGGTCATCGGCGCGCGACTTGGGCCAGAGAGCAACCCCAATCTGCCAGATGCAGATCAGGAAGATGATGGCCGTGAGCAGATTGATGAATGGCATTCGATTCGACATGACCTGAAACAGTGCCGGGCTCATCGCGCGGATCAGCAGGTATACGATGACGTAACTCAACGGCACGGCCAGCGTCCACGACACGTGGACGCGTATCAGAACATGAAGAATCAGGAAGCCAAGCAACAGGAGCGCGATCAGCACGGCAAAGGACCCAGCCTCCCGCAGATTCCAGCCGAACTGTTGCTCCACGACGGCGAGCGAGATGCCCAAGGCCAGACCGATCGCAGTGGCCATGACTTTCCCCGGCCTTCCCGTAAACCGACCAGTGAAGATCGTGTGCGCCAGGGCGATGAATATGGAGCAGTAAATAACTACATCGAAGAAGCCGGCGTATCGGTCATACGTTGCGGAAATGTCCCACCATGCAAACGGATCCAATACGCCCGCGAAGGGGTCACTGCTCAGAAGCGGTCACCTCGTCTTCGATTCCGAAGTTGGTTCGGATTACCTGGCACAGCCGTTGGTGAACCGCCGGTGGCAGCGCGACGTGTATGTCCTTGCTCCGCCCGTAGCGTCCTCGTGACACCGTTCGAGCTCGGATGAACCCGTACATGTCCAGCTCGTACAAGAGGTCACTGAACGCTCTCTGACTGATGGGACGCATGCCGACGTGGTCGCAGAAGTGTTCGTACGCCAGGTACGCGTCTCCCGTATGAAGCGTCTTGCGCCTCGGTTTACCCGTTAATGTTGAGTAGAGCGCAGCTTGAAGTTGGCGAGGACTGCTTCGAATCATGTCGACGTATTTGTCACGCTCGATCTCTTCGTGCGCCTCATGGACTACATCCAGAGTCACGGGACAGCGTCGCTCTTCCGCCAACTCGACAGAACGCCTTAGCAAGTTCACGGCCTTTCGTGCATCCCCGTGCTGCTGCGACGCCAGGGCCGCTATGCCCTCAATGACCCCTTCGCTGATCTTCTCCGCGCGAAGTGCCTTGCGGACTCTGATTTCGAGAATCTTCCGAAGGCTCTCCGCGTCATAGGAATCAAACGACATCTCGCGCAACTTGAGACAGCTTTTGACCCTGGGGTCGAGATTGTCGATCCAGTTCAGCCTATTCGACGCGAAGACGAGCACGACCCGAGCAGACGCGCGCTGCGGCAATCGCTTTACAAGGAACTGGTAGAACGTATTGAAGTCGGTACGAACATTGTCGGCCTCGTCCACGAAGATGACGAGATACCCGCCCAGCGCGTTCAGCCTGGCCTCGATACGGGCCATGAGCTCCTCCAGGCTCAGCCCTTTGCGATACAGCCGGCTCGCATCAAGCAGACACGCCAGCGTATTGAGCGCCCGAAAACAGGGCGTCGGGCAGCACAAGTCGAGGTGAACCTGCTGAAATGGGATCCGTCGCTCACGGCACAGCTCCTCCACCTGGGACAGGAACCAGAGTGTCGAGATGGTCTTTCCGGTTCCTGTCTTGCCAAGTATGGACAGGTGGCTGGGGTGTCCGCCGCGAAACAGTGGAGAGAAATGATTGCTGATGGTCCGGATCTCCTGGCTCCGGACGTTCATGTTGAAAATCTCGGTCAGAACCTCAAACTGGCGCTCACGCGTCAGTTGCTCGTCGTCCAAGTACTCATGATTGACCACGATCCAGTTCTCGGCGGCTTGGTCCAGTTCCGCGCGAATCCGATCCCTGATGTCAGTTTCCAGTCGAACATCACGCTCCATTGGAACAGATGTAACAGCTTCTACTTAAATGTTCCCCACCACTTGCCAGTAACGTCAGGTCGCTTCCATCGACAACGCTGTTGTCCAAGGTCCGATCTGACCCACCACCCAACAGAAATCAGCATGGCCGCAGGGATAAACACGTAGACGGCAACAAGCCACATGCCCCTTAAGGCAAGCAATGAAGCCAGCACGAGGAAAAGCCCGCCAGAAACGATGATCAGCCACGCCTGAACGTCGAACAGCCAAGTCAGCATGCGACCAAAAGACACCAAGACGCGCCGTTCTTCAAAAAGGCTTTTCCCACAGGCTGTCGAGCAGACGACTTCCCGTGATCCGGACCGCACCCCGCATCTGCTACAGAGCGCGCGACCGCAGTGGATACATATCCCCGCGGCCCATGCGCCGGGGTGTTTGTGGCATTTCATACGAGCGACCTCCGGGGCCCACGGAGTGCCTCTAGTATTTATGTGTATCGGTCCTTGCTAGCAGACTATTTGCCACTGATTGCCGAATCCAGCGCGGTCGCCTGCTCGAGCGAAATGCCGCAAAGCAATTGGAACGTTTGGATCGCACGGACCTCGTCCTCTACGGTCAACCATCTGGCCGCTTGGTCGACACGCACAGGCAGCGGCAGGCGCTTACTCGCGCAGGGCAAGCCGGTCCTGTGGACTACTACGCCATCAGTTTTCAATCGCCTTCTGAGTGCTGCCCCCATGCAGCGTAGCTCGCGGTCGCGTCGTGATTTTGATCGCCGACTTAGTCCAATCAGGGTGCGTCGCCTTGTTGGCCCAAAGAAACGCCTCGCCGGGCTGTAATGCCGCCAGTTGACTGGCGGTAAGGTTTTGAAGCGCAATGACTGATTTCTGAACGTGCTTGAGCCATTGAGGCGAGTTAAATCGATGCAGGACAATGGCCGAGCTGAGCTCGATGACTGAGTTGGGCAAAGATGGCGGGTCCTGCGACGCAATAAGCATTGTGACGCCTTGATGTCTCATTTGCCGAATTACCTCAACAACGTGCCCCGTGAGGTCAGAGCTCGTGATGTATTTATGCGCCTCATCGAATGCAATCAGTTTATTGAACGGGGTTCCGCTAGGCCCCTTTGCAGAAGCAAAGATGCTGAGCATAACGACAAACAGTCCAAGTGCTTGATCCTTTTCGATGAATTCGTCGCGCAGGTCCACGATCACCAATCGGCCGGGTCTAAGGATCGAGCGCAGACTTCGACTATCGTCGATGAACTGCTCCGCCAGCGCCACTCGCTGTCGTGCGTAGTCCTTCTGAGTATCGGACAAAGCAGAATTCTCGATCTCCTGCTTGATAAAGTCGATGGTCAACGAATCGCGCCCCTTCCGCATGATCAGATTGATCTGCTGCATGTAGAGAGACTGGTTCCCCAGAGCGCCCATCAGGAATTTCCAGTCCTTGATGGACAGTTCACTGCTCGCAAATGCCATGGGTATAATCTCAATATCCGGGTATTCCTCTCGTCGCTCGCGTAGCTTGTCTTTGGGAGCAAGCAGCACAATGTCACGAAGCGCTTGCGGATCTGCGCCGTACTGCTCCCGCAGCGTTCTGATTTCGGACTCTACGGTGTTTGCCTTGCGCATGCTGACAAATTCGGGCGGATAATCCTGGCTTTCATTGAAGTGGAAGATGACGGCAGCCAATGGTCTTGGCAGCAGATTGACGCCCCCAATGGGCTGCACGGCCATTTCCACAATCGAACCAAGCGTGTAGCTTTTGCCGGCCCCCGGCACCCCGAACAGACTAATCGTGTTGCAGCCCGCCAGATCTAGCGCGATTTTCTTCTTGGTGAGATCTGATCCGAGGATGCCATACTGACGACTTCGTTCTGTGTCGCCGATAAGATCCGCGTAACCCGGCGCCTCCTTCAGGATCATCGGTTCATCTGATGGGCCTATCGGAGTCTGATCCGGAGCTTTTGACAGGGGTGGAGCCCGAAGCTCGGAACTGCAGGAATCGCCGGGACCGATGACCGCCACCGCTCCGTCTCTGCTGTCCTGCGATGGTGTCGCCTTGGAATCTTCCCGCTCGTACCGGACCGGCGAATCGATTTTTGCAGGCAATCTCGAACTTTGGCGAATGGTCGTGCGCAGCGTGCGCATGGGCGGAGAAAGAGCTTCCTCGGACTCTGTTACAGTGAGAGATCGACCTTCATCAGTAAGCGACTGCACCAGGCTCCTGATGGTGTCAAGCCCAGCGCGGAAGAAGGTCACACCAGAAGTATCCATGAGTTGACGCAGATTGTCCGATTCGCCGTCAAACTCAAATACGAGACCCATCTTTCCGAAGGAGACGCTGAAGTATTCGTCCATGCGAATCAGAAACTCCTTGAAGTTCACCAAGGCGACATCCGAAAGAATTCCATATCGACTAGCTCTGAGGGCGTAAAACTCCAGAATCTCAGCCAATTGACGATTCTTCACCGACCGATCGATGCGGTCCGGTCGCCCGAAGTCAGGATCGAAGTGCAGTCGAAGCGTCTTTTCCGTTTGATCGAGCTGCTCGACCATCTTATTCCGAAGAGCATCAAAGGCCGCACCGCCGAGAGTCTTCTGACGACACTTTACTTCGATAACCTGGATAAAAAGTGCGGAGGTGCTTTCATCAACCGAAAGCAGCAAGAAGTCCCCGCGCTGCTCGCTAAATGGTTCATCGAGTTCTCTGTCGTCCACCGCGAAGAGATCACGATGAACATCCAAGGGGATCATAAAGTGATCGGTAAGGATGCCTAGTCGTGTCAGCAGAAGGCGTGAAAGGCCAATGCCAAGTGACTCAAGCGCACGATTGGGGTTCGAGGCCAACTGCATGATCATTGAGCTCGATACAGACCGTATCGCTTCGAGAAACTGTCTGAGCCGAACAGTGTCTTGCCGTTCAAGGAGACCAAACGACACCATGTAGGGCTGCAACAATCCGTAGATTTCCGAGGTTGGCCTGGTCGTCAAAAAGAGAGGGAGCTCGCCAAGTGCTGCCCCGGGGCTGTAGTCCAAGAGGTAAGGGATAAACTCTGATGTGGCCCTTGTGTCAAATACGTCGACGCCGAGATTGCGGTCAACGGTGATTACCCAATCGGAATACTCGTGAACTTGATGAAGCAGCGCGCGCTCTCGGTCATTGAGTGACAGCGCAAGGGCCGGTACGTCGTCTGTAAACTTGCCCGCCAGCGAAACGGCAACGCTCTGCTGGGTAAACTGTAGCGCTCGGTGGAACACTTCAGACAAGGCATCGCCATCATCGAGTCCTGCGCATCGATTAAGCGATAGGAACTGTGTCCAGGAAAACTCCGAATCAGAACAGCGCGCAGCGATTCTCGGCTCTACCACGAGACCGTGGCAAAAGACCGACCGCATGCCTTCTCCCTCCCCCCTAAAGAGGACAGCTTGGACGGGGAACATCTCCAGTACGAGCGTGAGGTGTGCTTCGTACAGTCCAGGTTGTGCCAGATAATCTGAGTACGTGCGCCGACTGAAACGAATCTTCGGGAATAGGGGGTTCTTCGAGGGGACAATGAAGGTCTCGGCATCGCTGCTCAGAGTGCCGCTCGGATTCAAGAATTCGTCCAGCGCTGTACCGGCCTCATCGACGTGCTCATCAGAGGCGAATATGCGAATCTCGTAGGAGAGTTGCTTGTATCGGTCCTGCTGCTGCAACTCGATCAAGGTCGCGATTATCTGTTGGCCATTCCCGGGATTGAAGACATTGACCGTCAGGGCCTCAACATACGGATGTTGCTTCAGATAACGCTCCACTTGCCGCGTCAGATGTCGTGGCACGAGCGAAGCGGTATCTCGGACAACCACAGGAACGCCCAACATTTCTTGCGCCAAGCTCAGCAGTACGCGCCCATACGCAGCCTCATCGGGTTTGTCCGCAGGTCTGACCGGGGAAAAGAATCCCCACCCGGGGGCGAGTTCAGCTACGTAAGCGTAAGAGCGAACCCCCCCACCATGAACAAGCAAGACTTGATTCGAGGGGCGGAAGCCATTCAGAAACAGATCTGCGACCTCTTCAGACCACACAGCCTTGACATTCGAGCTGTCGAGACTCTTCTTCTCCCAAGCCGAGAAGACTCTTTGGAATTGCAGTCCCCAGGCAAGTCGCAGCGGGTGTAGTGGGGGCAGGACGAGAGCGCGTTCCGGCCGCCCATTGGACATTGGGATCGACAACTCGATGTAGTCCAAGGACTGGAGGCGACGAATTGCCAGGAGCGATTGCTCGCTCGGGGCTGTTCTATAGGCGTCAAGCAGGGCCTGTGCCCAATCCACATACGCCGCGACATAGGCTTCTATTTCAGAGGCGACCGCCAGGTAGTCAGTGGACTCGGGAGTTCCCAAGTGTTTCTCGTCGGCACCATTGACTTGCGCAAGAATTGCATCAAACACCGCCTGACGCGCTTGCATGAATGTGGTAGGTGCGGCTGAGGATAGACCCTCTCCCACAAATGTAGGCGTGGGCTTGGCCGTTGGACTTCTGGTCAACTCGACGCGAACTTTTCCGATCTGACTCGGTTCCCGCAAGATAAACCACGACACGTCACGCAGAATCGTCGGGAGGCGAACCTGGTAGTTCAGGCGGACGTCGTTGAACGCGATATCGAATGTACAGTCCTTACCGGTTGTCTTGCCCTCATCGGACCAACCAGCGGATTCGACTTGCAAACCTGCGGGATCCGGCTTCTTGGCCGACTGCAGTACTTCGATGTGAGCATGGATCAGCGCTTTGGACAAGCTGTCTGCTCGCTCGCGCGCTGCGGCCCTGTTTTCCGCCGCGGAATCACCATCAGCTTCATCTGAATCCTCAATACGAAAGGTGAAGTCTTCCGTGTCGCTGATCAGCTTCCCATGAAGTCCCTCTCGCGACGAAACGCCTGATTCGGGAGGTGAATCAAGTCGTTTCTGCCATTCGGCTTGCAGCGCCCGGTCCCGGTACCCATCGTTTCGGTTAAGCACCAGTCCGGACTGATCCAGTCCCAAGACGCGGAAGAAGTATGTACCCTCAGCCACCTGATTGGGGTCGAGTTTGACCTTCTTGTTGCGACGAGGAGTCTTCCCCTTGGGCTTCGGAAATTTGACCAGCGTATCAATTCTCTCGGCATCTCCGCCGGGCAGGGTTCGCATGAGATCAATCTTAAAATACGCAAGCGCATCGACCTCCATTGGTGATGGTCGTGTTTCGAACACGACCTTCGCATCTGCCGCTCTGCCACGTTTGGTCACATATCGCTTAAAGCCCTCGGAATCGATTGTCAGACTTGCCGATGCCCCGAGAGGTAGCGCATATATCTCAAGATCTTCCGGGGCGCGCTCCACAATAAGCAGCGGCCACTTGCTGAAATCAAGAAATTGGCTTTCCGCTGCCGACGCTACAAGTTTGCCCCACTCGCGGATTCGCTCAGGGCTCTCGCGGCTCTTCAGGAAGGCATACAAATCCGCTTGTATGCTGTCGGGCTCTATATCTAGACCTTGAATTCGTGCGATGAGCGGCTGATTTACATCGGACAGCATGAGTGCCGCATCGCGATTTTGGCTGAGTCGTCGCTCCAGGTGGTTTTGATACTCGAGCAGAATGCTATCGGGAATGAAGCCGAAATAATGCAGGTGTTTTCCCCATGACGAGTCACAATACCCATCCGCCTCGACAGACAGAAGGTAGAGTGCATGTTCATAGGCGGGGTTCGCGACGCCCGCCCATTCCATAAATGTCATGATCCGTCGGTAAACATCCCGTCTTTCGTTGGGTATTCGTGCCTCGATCAAGGACACCACGGCCCTCTCGATGTGGGCTGTTGGGACCTGCAGGAAGGTGGCTTTATCGAATGAATCTTCGGCTGCGGTTCGAAGATTCGACGGAATCAGAACAAGCAACACATGAGATGCTTCTGCCTGGTTTCGGAGCTCGACGAGCTTCGTCGCGGTAATCTCGTAATCGAGGGTGGGTGAGTTTGACAACAGACACACTCGCGCCCCACCGACATTCTTAAAAAGGGCTTCTGCTGCACTACGCAACGCCTCTAAGGGTAGACCCTCGGCGCGCAGACAGTGTCCGGGTTCTGACCGGCCAAGCTGCTCGCGCAATTCCTTCTGCAGGAGTCCCGACAAAAGATCCATATAGTCGGACTCGACCGGGTTCGGTGATAGAGTCGTCATTTCTGAGCCTCAGTAGCGGCCACTTCCTGCTCAATGTCGAATCTCGGGCGAATTCTCTGCATAATGTATGCATCGCTCAATACGTTGAAAAAGCCGATCTCGCGAAGCCGTCGCTTCAGGTTGTTCACGTTTTCGCGAAAGGCTCGATGGACGGTCACGTCCGTGGAGTTGAAGCGTGAGTGCTCTACACCGTTGATGATCATCCCGTATCGTGCATTGAACCAGGTCAGTAGTTCTTCAACGAGTATCGGCTCGGCCCTGAATAGCCTTTTCTGGCCGGAGTCGTTGACTTTCAGAACCGCAAGCTGGACGAGCGTTTCGATGAGACGGCTCGAGAGCCAGAATCGTCGCCCATGCGTCCGGCTGCGTCCCGACCACACGAGGCCCGCCTCGCGATTCCGTTGAAGAAGGCTATCGAGCAACTCGCGATGATACTGATTATGAAAGCTCGACCGAAGCTGCGTGATCATCTCGATGAAGGTCTCGAAAGGCGGGAGGCCAAGTTTCTGAATGTTCTCCAATGAAGACCGTTGCTCCTCGTCCATCTCGTTCAGGACATCCTCTGCCCGCATCTTAAATCTCAAATCGAATTCGACGCCACGCGCTTTAATGGCGGCTAGCGCGCGGTCAATATCACCAATATCTCTCTTGTCGCGCAGCCCTTCCACCTGCAACGCCATATTCAGCGCAAAGGTGGCGCGAATGTAGTCATGAATGCGAGCATAGTAGAAGGATGCGTCTTCCTCCCCGAGACGTGCCGAAGCACTGCCGGGGTCATCTCCGCAATCAACAACGAATTCGTTGTGATAAGGGCACGCGGCAAATGGCTTCTCCAAGTTTGCCCGCACAGGACAGTTCTTGCAGACATCATCGCGCCGTCCTTGCTCAACATATCGAGGCAAGAATCGAAACAGTTTGAGCAAGTAGAGGCCTGTGTGAAGCCCGATAAGAACTTTCAAGTAGCGCAATAAAACGTGTCTTGGGATATCAGCCTGATAGATCAACAGCCTCCGCACGTCATCGCAGAAGATTCTGGCTTGGCCTGGACAAAGACATCTGGGGAAACGGCTTTGCATATCCCCCGAGGGATCGTCCTTCGTTCCTTCAACGATGCGAAGTATTCCCAGGATGTCCAAATCAATGGCCTTGTTCTCCTCCATCTGATCTGTCATCGAATCCCACCCTGCGCCGAGCATCTGGCGAAGTTGGCCGAGGAGGTCATCGGAGGCCTCCGACAGCATCATGTAGACCATCTGGGATACACCGTAGTCTCGTGCGTGCTTTGGATTCCGATACTTGTAACTGTTCAAGTGCAAGGCCTTGAGCGAGGCAACCGCCTCCTTCTCGGGTTTCCCGCGATGCACCAAATCAACCAAGCTGCTCATCACCCACCAGCGAACTTGGTCTTCGTTGGCCGCGAAGCCTTTCACCGCGCCCTCGGGCTCGCGTGACACGAGCCGTGAGACAAATGTCTCGGGCGTGACTTCCTTGCGTCCAGTGCGAGATCTCGGAAGCACGCCGTTGTGCTGGATCAGGATGAAGAGATTGAGCAACACCCGATCGAGATCGATCGTCTTCGCATCGCCCGGAAACATCAGCGGATTGCGGAACTCCTGATCTTCAGACTTGAGCCTAATTGGCATAAATGTCTCGTGTTTCTATTCGACCTTGGCCAATACCAGGCTGTTGCCGGCATCCGCCTGAATCCTGAAAAATTCCTGCTGATTCTCCGTGAGAACGACCGACCGATATGGCAAGTGCTGCAGCATGTTTTTGAAAATGATCAGCTCCACATAGCGCCCTTGCAGATCGTTCATGGACGGGCTGAACCCCTTTTCCACGTAGCTCAGCAACTCGAACATATCGAGGTTCACCTCGAGCACAATCTTGATGTCCTTCCTGTGCCGCAGCACAAAACGGTCAGGTGCATGCTCGAGGTACCGCCCAAGCTTGCCAATTGTCGGCGTATAAACCTCAAAGTCATTTGCAGGAAACAGCCTGAACGAATGCCAGCGGGGGTCCTTTTCTGCATTCGCGGCGATGCAGATATTCTCACGGGACACCCGGTCATTTCGACATCCCTCGCTCAGCGAAACCGCGTGAATGATCATGCGGCGCGCGTCGTCGACTCTCCCCGCCTTTCCCTCGAGTACTTCATTGAAAAAAGTCATGCTTCCGTGCGGTAAGCGTCGATCCGCCTCTGCGGATCGACCTTCAAAGTACAATTTGCGAACCATCATGCTATGATGGCGACGAATACCATCGAGGACAGAGGGCTCCGCCGTTCCGGGAATCTGATCAAGGACCGACTTCTGTTCCGCGAGAAGCAACGCGCCGGGATAGTCATGTGTTCTGTTGGCCATTTCCAACAAAGGCATTTCGGCCAAAGAAAGAAAATGCATGTCGCGATCCATGCCTGGGCGGGAGACCTTGCCGACGTCTATATTCCGCAAGAGTTGAATCAGCCGCTCTTCATTCCCCGAGTCATTCGCAGCAGAGTCGGAAATATTCCAGTACGCCAGTGAGGCGTACTTGAGCCGATCCTGTCCACCCAGCAGAGGCGGGATGTCCTCACAGCCTAGGTCGCGCGTAATGAGGTAGGCAAGCGTCGACCGCAAGTGTCGCATGGTGGTATGCATTTGACGTCGCAAATGAACCGCTTCGAACAGCTTCGCCATGCGGGTTCGGATCGTGAGTCCGGCTGCGGTATCACCAAGACTCGCGGCGTTGTGGCGAATAATGCATTTGTCGCGATGCTCGCATTTATCGCAGGGGAGCCAGAACTCGGGTTTGAGCAAGGCCTGGAACTGCATTTCCATCAGCGAGGCTTGGTCCTTGCTGCCCGCCACAACGGAACGCCAATTGAGGTTCACCACGATGAGGCCTGGCGGTAGATCGGAGTCGGCTCGCTCGTTGAAGTACTTGTCGACCGCCTCGTAGAGAAATCCCAATTGGGATTTCCGCTCCGGTGCCCCAAGGAACTCAACAAGCCGTCCTTCATTGATTGCCAGAATTCGTCCTTCCTTGGCCTGAGTGAGGTCCGTCATTCCATAGAATGGCGATAGAAATGATTCGAGCACGTCGTCGTTCTGCGTCGATCCCTCATCCTGTGAACCATCATAGTTGCTGACGAATGGAACCTCCTTGATCTGAAATCGGGATCCATTCTTTGTCGGAAGCGGCGTGGAGTTGCCGGTCTGCTTCTCAAGCTGCTGAATCCATGCCGTCTTGCCGTCTCCGGCATTGCCAGTGATGAGTACCAGCCGGTGCTGGCCGTTGAGTATTTCTGGGATGAGCTCACGGTCTAGCTTGGTGCTGACATAGGTGCTGAGCGCGACCTCGTCCAGCCCGCGTGTGCCAACGTTGTTGTGCTTTGCCTGGCTGTAGAGCCGGCGCAACCGGCGAACGAATGGATTGTAGTTCGGCTTCCCGATCTCATCCGCGGTCAACGCAAAGGGGGTCTCCGCTGATGGAGGAGCTTTAGGGGTAAACAAAGCCTTCGATTCCAGTTCCCGAAGCGCCGCCTCCATCTCTGCCGCGGTCTTAAAGCGATCTGCCCGCTTAGTGTGACAGGCCTTCATCAGAAAGCGGCAGGTATCATCAGAAAAGTTCTCGCAGTCCGTGAAGTTCCGAGGATCAGTAGGCTCCTCGTCCAGTTGTGCGACCTGCCCACTGAACGGGTATCGTTTGGTCATCAATTCGTAGAGGGTTACTCCAAGAGCAAAGAGATCCCCACTCTCGTCCCAATCAATGTGGACGCCCTTGATCAGATCCGGTGCCAAGTACGGACTTGTCCCCGCAAATGTCTTGCTGCGGCTCGCCTCCTTAGAAATGTTGAAGTCGATCAAGACGAATCCGCGGTTCTGAACCCAGATGATGTTCTCCGGCTTGACGTCTCGATGATACAAAGACTTTCCGGTGAGCTGCCCCTTGGCCTGTTCCGGCTCATGCAGATAGCGCAACGCGGCCAAGATATCGTGCCCCACCTTTAACACCTCGGGAGCCGGCATCCGTTGATCGCCGTAGACGTATTCCCTGAGCGATTCGCCCTTCAAAAGCTCCATGGCGAGATAGAAGCGGCCATTGGGAAGCTGACCATTCCAGTGTACTTGAACGATGTTGGGATGCTTCAAGTTGCTCAGCATCCCGAATTCCGAAATCAGGGAAGAAAGCTGAACGCTTTCGTTGTTCACCTTGAGTGCGTAAGCAACATCTTGAAGTACATGAGTTGCCTCGTAGACGTTGGCAAAACCGCCGGAATGGATGAACTGGACGATCCGGAAATCGCCGACTCTGGTTCCCGGGGCCATAGGAACTCCGGGCGGCGGCTCCTCGGCAGACTCGCCCAAGCTCTGGGGCGGCTCCTTTCTGGTGCCCGGCTCCGGTGATCGAGACATCTTCTCGGCAAAATCGAACAGAAATTCGTCCGCCGTCTTGTAACGATATCCCAGGTCACTGGTATAGAGCTGCTCCACGACGTCATCAATCCAAGTGGGCAAGCCACCAACCCTGCGAGAAGGTAACGAGTCTGGAGGTAACCTCCCCCCGGCCGCTTGCAGCGCCTCGGGCGCATCATATGGGATAGTTCCTGTCAGCAGCTCGTAGAAGATCGCGCCGAGACTATAGAGATCGGACGAGGACACCGCTTTCGCCGTGCCCGGTGGCGCGCATAGCTCTGGGGGTAAATAGCGCCGATCCATGTCTTCTGTCGGCTGCTTCCAGACCGTAACCTGCCCGCTGTCGGACAGAAACGAACGGTCGAAATTCATGAGCTGCGGCCCGCGGTCGCTCATCAGCACATTTTCGGGACGTAGATCGCGGTGAATGATTCCTTTTGCATGAGCGGCCTTCAATCCGATCGCAATCCCTTTGACGATGGCCAGTCGTTGCTCAAGGGTGAACGTGCTGGTCTGCATCAGCCTCCGCAATGAACCGGATTCCGACCAGTCGAGAACTTCCACAACCTGTTCCGACTCCCAGTCCGATATGCCACGGAAGGCCACAATGTTGGGGTGGTCGCCGATAGCCTCCAGAGCAGCATAGTCCCGCAGAATCCGATCTTGCTGCTCTTTGCGCAGTTTCTGATCGGCGACATACGGGACTCGAAATACGCGCAACCGCTTGAGTGGACTCTTCTTGTTACCAAATCGGCTGCGGGCCAGGTATTCGACACACCCCTCCGTCTCGGTCAGTTTTTCTTCAACCTCGTAATCCGCAATGCGAAGCGGCTCCGCCGTTTGGCCTCTTCCAGCTCCACACAGGATTGTGGCCAGTTCCTTCTGGTATTGCGCGATGGCGTTCTGTTCCACCTTCTTGGGGGTTGAGAGGCGATGGGAGTCGCGAAGAAAGGTCACCAGTTCTTCGTCCAATCGGTGGGTCGTCTCGGCAAACCTGCCGGATATCTGAAGATCAACCTGATCGCGCGATATGACGACCAAACTCTGATACCACACGCGATTCATCAGGTCCGGGCTATGCTTGCCGACAATAGAACGTATCACCCTGCACTTGTAGTTGAGCGCCTTATGCGGGTTGGGTCTCTCCCTGGTGTCATTCAGAATCCATCCCCAATCATCGCCTCGGATTTTAGGTCCCCAGTCCTTCGTCTCGATCACGTAGCAAGCGTGAGGAGCTATCAGAATCGCATCGACTTCCAGAAATCGCGCGGATGAGTCGGGGTATTCCGCGTTGGGGATAAGGAGAAACTCAGGCCCGTGCTTGCCATATTCGTCCCATCCTACGAAGTGCTTGCAGTCAGGACGCGAGGGCGGGAGACGAGACAAGAGGAAGTCAATAAGCCGCCTTTCGCCGTCGTTTTGGGGCGGCGCTCCATACTTGGGCTGGATCAGTCTCGCCATATCACAACCCCGCTGAGTCCATACATCTCATCCCAGACGCAGGCGGACGAATCCTAGCTGCGGCCGTTCTTCTTGTTCAAGTGATTCTCGATTTCCTCTTCCACCATTTCAATCGCCTCACGCTCCAAGCCGATCGCGTCATCCCGCTTCGTCACGACCTGATCGAAAGACTCTTGAAAGGATGCACGCCTCTGCGGATCGACTTTGGGACATGCGCAGGTCAAGAACGAGTTCTCGAACAGCGAACCCATGGATGTGCCAAATGACATCCCAAGCAAGCAGCGCCGACCGACCTCGGTGAGCATGAAGAAGTAGATGAAGCCAGAATCCTTCGGTCGCTTCGGGACGACCCGCATCATATGCTGCGTTACTGCACAATTATCGAGATGTCGGTGAAGGACTACGGGGCGACCTATCAAGCCGTATCGTTGACCGTCGCTTTGTACCAGGATTGTTCCCGCTCTGACTCGATAGGCGCCAAGACTTGGCATCAGCCGTGAAATGTGCGCGCTTGGATGTGGATGGACATCATACAGGTCCATGCCGCTCATGAAGATCACGCCCTTCTTCACATAGGGTCTCTTGAACTGGGGCGGCTGATACGCTGTGATGTATTCTCCGAGAACGGTTGGCGCACGAATGGCGTCTCTGCCCTCGCGGCAATATCCGATGTTGTGGTATCCATCGAGCCGAAGGTTGCGCAATGTCACACGCTCGCACGCGAGAAACCGATCTCGGGGATACTTGAATCGATGGTCATCGCTCAATTCGAAAACATCGCGGTTGAATCGCGCCAATGCCTTACGGAATATCTCACTAGCCTCGGCGCGAAGTTTTGCGGCTTTTTGAATGAGCTTGTCGACTTTCTCTTCCAATTGATCTGACGGGGTAAATACTGGCAGATCGAAGAGGTGATATGCCTCGATGTGTTGCACCACCGATCCGTAGGTGTGCTGGGTGAGCAAGGCCTTGCCAAGACGGCTTGACAAGAATGCGAAAAGGTAACCAGGCGGACTCTGTGATGGAGAAGGGACGATGCGGACGAGATCGTCTGACCCCAGAATACCATTCAGGACTCCATTGACGTAGACGGTGTTACCGATTGATCCAGACCGGGTCACGATCGTTGTATCTTTTCGAAGGGTTAAGGTTCCCAAATCTGGAGTGAACTTGCGTGACACATAGCCACAGTCGGCTAGAGGATCGGCCCTCACGACACCCGACCCCGTGAGAAATGGGTAACCCCGCGCTGGGTCGTCGACGTAGATTCGGCGGAACCGTCCAGTATAGTAGATGCCCTCGGTACCTCCGTCGCACAGTTCTCGGAGGAGTCGCTTCTTCAGCGTCCTGTTGTGAACGAAGGCGCGAGCCTTCTGCTGCTCCGGCCCGGCGTAGAATGATGCATCCAGCCTGAGGGACCCATCCTTGAGCCATCGAACCGGCGTACGTGCGGTCGTTTCCATCAAAGCTTCTCGCCTTTAACAAAAGCGTCCCACTTCCCCTTTATGCGCGGAAGATCGTCATCGACCTCCTTCTCTTGAAGTTCTTGCCGCCGCAATTCTCTCTTCCCATTCGGCAGGCGGCGTATTTCTTCAAGCGTCTTCGCAAACGTCAGATCGGCGCCATCTTCGTCGCGGACGTAAATGGGATTTCCGCGCCGGTCCTTCCCGATTTTCTCAGCAATGGCCATGAACACGTCATAGTCCTGGTCTTTGCCAAGCAATTGCTCTTCGCGTGTCTTCCGCTGCAAGAAGAGAAGGGAGGATTGCACTCCGACCTGCGGCAGGAAAGTCTCCACTGGCAGATCAACGGAAGCCAGAACCTTGCAGTGTCGCAGAATCCAAGCCCTCACGTAGGCCAGATCGGGATTCCCCAAAATGCCGTCAGGTAGGACGATCGCCATTCGTCCTCCGGGCTTCAGCAACTGATAGCAACGCTCAATGAAAAGGATTTCTGGCGGCTGGCTTTTATGCAGCTTGCCTTTCACCCAGACCTCGCCGTTCTTGTTCCATCGATGCCCGAGATCGAAGCTCTTTAGAGACTCTGGATCATCTACCGGAATCTTCGCTCCGAATGGTGGATTGGTGAACACAAGGTCAAAACAACCGCCATCAGGAGCAAACATGATGCCCTTCTTGACGGCCGCGTGGATGTCGTCGTTGGCTCCCCGGGGAAATTCCAGGCTGTTAAAGCTGAAGATATTCCCATGCCCGTCCCCCGCCATGACCATGTTCATCCGTGCGGCTTTACGCAGATCCGGGTCAAAGTCGATGCCGTATAGCTTCTTCTGAGCGTACTTCAGCGCCTTGCCAACGACCCGTCGATCATTGTTTGCCCGGTCACGAAGAAGGGCGCCGTCTTCATCAGGATAAAGCTCTTTGGCAATTTTCAGGCGGATGTGGTCGAGAACCATGACGAGAAAGCCAGCGCTGCCGCAAGCCGGGTCGCACACCATCTGATCCTCCGTGGGATCCAGCATTTGAACCATCAGGCGAATGACGTTTCGCGGCGTGAAGAATTGGCCCTGTTCTTTCTTTAGCGTGTTCGACACGATCGATTCATAGGCTAGGCCCTTTGTGTCAATCGAGGCGTCCAGAAAACTGTAGCGCGACAGTTCGGCGGCAATGTAGGAGAGAACTTTGTCGTTCAGCGCGATGCGCTCGTTTCCATCAAAGACGTCTTTGAATTCAGCCGACTTCTTGACCTCTTCGAAAATCTCCGTGATGCGCTTTGCAATGGCGGCGCGACCGCCCTCGGTGTTTCGTTCCTTCACGCCGACCCAGAAGCGGCGACGGTAGGTTTTCCGTTCTTCGGCACAGATGTCGCGGAGACGCTCGTCGTAAATCTTGCAGAAGATGACGTTCAGGAGTTCCCAGAACGCGGTCTTGATCTTGCCCTGGTTGCCATAGATGTAGTCATGGCAGCGCTTAAAGGCATTCAAGAGGGACTCGCCGGCAGCGACGCGTAGCATCTGCCGATCCGGCCGATCCAGGTCATCGAGGTTCTCGCCTTTGCCAGGGAAATCGGCAAGTTCCTCGTAGCGCGGTTCCGGCTCGTGTTTGTCCCAGATCTTCTGGAGGAAGTAGAGTTCGGATCCGTTTGTCCACATCCCGAACTCGCAGCCAGGTTCTTTGGCCGTCTGTTCGCCGAGGACAAACCCCATGCAGCTCTCAAGATTGGCCAACCCCTTTTTTGCGTCCGTGGCTTTTAGCTTGGCGTCTTGAACGATGCAGATGCGAATGACGTTTTCTTGCTCGTGTGGTTCGCCTTCCCCAAAGATCACCAGACTGGCGGAAATGCCGCGACGCTTGCCCGTGTCGGGATCCTCTCCCGCGAGGCGAAAATCGCGGGCCATGTCAGTCGTGTTGAATCCATACTCCATGGACAGCGATCGAATGATCGCCTGAAGGGTGCGCTCCTTCTCAGTCGCTTTGACGGCGTTGTTTGTAACCAGACAGATGAG
>CAZCZZ010000001.1:120257-122951 GCA_964503335.1 uncultured Verrucomicrobiota bacterium | reverse complement strand
GGCATTCGACTCATCAAGGCCTCGCCATGAGCGAGAATCGCCGACGGCGATTAGAGTCGAATGGCTCCGGCGGTAGGGCTCGAACCTACAACCTTGGCGTTAACAGCGCCCTGCTCTACCATTGAGCTACACCGGAACAATTGCAGGGCGCGAAGAGTAAAAAAAACGGCTGCAAAGTCAACAGCCATTAACAGGTTGGCGGGGCTATGCGACCGGCTGGTGGCAGGGTTCCTTGGACCCGTGGCAACATCCCTCGGACTGATGGCAAGGTCCCACGGGCTCGCGGCAACATCCCTCGGACTGGTGCCTAGGTCCCTCGGTGGGTAGTTTGGGGGGCAGACGACGGACGCGAGCGGAGTCGCGTCCCTACCCGGACTTGGGTGGTGGGGGGGAATCGCCTAGAAGCGGCGACAACTGCGATTGGAGGTGTTCGACGTGGCCTTTGAGGACGCCGACTTCAACTTCCAGCCGGCTGAGGCGGTCCAGGAGGGATGGCGCGGGGGTGCCGGATGGGGCGGATTCCGTGACCGCGGCGATATCGAAGGTCGGGGTGCCGCTCAGGAGATGGGCGAAGCGACATTCCTTTTGTCCGGGTTGCCGGGACAGTTTGACGACGAGGGCGCCCTGCGGGCGCGTGAGGAAACCGTCGAGGACTTTTTCCACGTCGGTCGGATCGTCAAAGGTGCACAGGCGGTCGGCCCGGTTGCGAAGCTCGCCCGGGGTCTGCGGGCCGCGCAGCATCAACTCACACAGGATGGCGACATCCTTTTCATCGAGTCCGATCGTCTCGGTGAACATGTGTTTGAACTTGGGCACCCGGCTTCCGGCCGTGCTGATCATGGACGCCAGATGCTTCTCGCGCAGCCCGTCGAGCGCGAGCGTCACGAGGTCCTCGCTATAGGATACTACCGGGTCACGGTTGTTCTTCTGGTTGCAGGCGGCGACGAGTGCATTCAGCGACAGCGGGTAGTACTCGGGCGTGGTTACCTGCTTCTCAATGAGGCACGCAAGGACCCGGATTTCTTCCGCCGTCAGGTGAAGTTCACTCATATCGCATGCTCCGGCTGCATCTTCTGCTTGCGGGTGGATCGGATGTTCAGGACTTCGACAAAGAGCGAGAACGCCATGGCGAAGTAAACATACCCGCGCTCAATGTGTTTGTGGAAGCCTTCCGCGACTAGCATGACGCCAATCATAAGCAGGAACGACAACGCCAGCATCTTGATGGTCGGGTGACGCTCGACAAACGTGCTCACGGGCGTGGCAAATATCATCATCACAATCACGGCGATCACCACGGCTGCGATCATGATCTCGATGTGCTTGGCCATGCCCACGGCCGTGATCACGGAATCGAGCGAGAACACGATGTCGATGGCCACGATCTGGGCCAGGATGGCGCCGAATGACGCTTTCGCTTTGGCCGCGGTCACGGCCTCGGCATGATGCGCACCCTCAAGCTTCTCATGGATTTCATGCGTGGCCTTGGCCAGCAGGAACAATCCGCCGAGGAGCAGGATGAGATCACGCCCCGAAATGCCGTGGCCGAACAGCGTGACCAGCGGCTGGTTCAAACCCATAACCCACTTGATACACAACAGGAGCAGGATTCGCATGACCATGGCCAGCGCGAGGCCGATCTGCTGGGCCTTCTTGCGATCCTCCACCGGTAGCTTGCCGGTAAGAATGGAAAGGAAGACGATATTGTCGATACCCAGGACGATTTCGAGACTCGTCAGAGTCAACAAAGCGATCAGGTTTTCAACGGTAAACAACTCCATCATGGGCAACTCCTTAAATCACGCGCGGCGGATCATTAGCGGCGGCCATTCGCCTGTAAAGGACAATGCAACTGACCGTTCGTCCTTCATATCATCATGCAAGTTCTGTAAGCTAAACGTCGTTCAAACGAAATATGGCTATGGCAGAAGAACTGTTTGATGTCGTGGACGAATTGGGTCGCGTAATCGGTCAGGCGCCGCGGAGCCGCTGTCATGGGGACCCCACCCTGATCCATCAAGCTGTGCACGTCCTGGTCTTCGACCGTCAGGGACGCCTATTCCTTCAGAAACGCTCGGCCGCAAAGGACATCCAGCCCGGCAAGTGGGATACATCCGTCGGCGGACACATGAAGCCCGGCGAAAAACCCCTCGAAGCCGCCCAGCGCGAACTGGCAGAAGAGCTGGGCCGCAAACTTCTACGGCTTGACTTCGCGTACCAGTACATATGGCATTCACCCGTCGAGACGGAGTTGATCCGATCCTATGTCGTCCTCGATGAAGGGCCCTTCACGCTTCAGGCAGAGGAAATCGACGAAGGCCGCTTCTGGCATTTCGACGAGATCAAGGCCTCGCTCGGCGATGACACCTTCACCCCGCAGTTCCAGCACGAATTCCCCCGGATGGAGGAATGGTGGCGACGTCACCAGGCAGGCATGACCCATTTCACGCGCTAGCCTATGAGCAACGCTGACACCACCGCTCCATTGCGTATCGCTATCGTCGGCTCCGGCGTGGCAGGACTGACGGCAGCCTATCTACTCCAGCACCGGCATGCGGTGACCGTTTATGAAAAACTCGATCGGCTCGGAGGGCACACGAACACGGTGATCGTCCCCAACGGTCCCGATAGCGGGACGCCGGTGGATACAGGTTTTATCGTCCTGAACAACAAGAACTATCCCCTGCTCACCCG
>CAZCZZ010000001.1:115212-120157 GCA_964503335.1 uncultured Verrucomicrobiota bacterium | reverse complement strand
TGAGCCGCAACTGCTCGCATCGCGCCATCCGCTTCTACATCATCCCGATGGGTGCTGCGATCTGGTCGGCCCCCTACGCGGACATGATGAACTTCCCCGCCGCGACAATGCTGCGCTTCTGGGACAATCATGGCCTGCTTTCAACCGAGGATCGTCCGAAGTGGCAGACGGTTGTCGGAGGAAGTTCTGCGTACGTCGAAGCCCTGCGGAGATCATTTTCCGGCACGATGGTCACGAAGGGTGCCATCCAGTCCGTCGAGCGCACCGGGCAAGGCGTGCAACTCCGCTTCGCATCCGGCGCCGTGGAAGAATTCGACCGCGTCATCATGGCCGCACATGCAGACGAATCCCTAAAGCTGCTTGCCAATCCCTCTGAAGCCGAGCGATCCCTGCTCGGCGCGTGGCGCTATCAGCCGAACCGGACCGTCCTGCACACCGACATCTCGTTCCTGCCCGCCAACCGGCGCGCGTGGGCTTCGTGGAACTACACCGAGCCGCTAAACGCACCTCCATCGCAGCCCGTCCCGGTCACCTACTGGATGAATCTTCTGCAGGGCCTGAAGACGCGTGAGCAGTACTGCGTGACCTTAAACCCCCATCGCCCCATCCACCCCGGGCGCATTGTCTACGAGACGAACTACACGCATCCCGTCTTTGACGCGAAAGCCGTCGCCGCGCAGCAGCAACTGCCATCCCTGAACGGCGTGCGGAACACCTATTTCTGCGGCAGCTATTTTGGTCACGGATTCCACGAAGATGCCGTACGCTCAGGTGTGGCCGCGGCAAAGCAGTTCGGCGTGGACTTCACATGAAATCGCTCATCTTCAAAGGCTCCGTGATGCATGCCCGCTTGCGGCCCGTGCGCCATGCGTTCCGGTACCGCGTTTCGTTCTTTGCCTTTGACCTGGATGAGCTCATGGCGACGCGACCTGCAGGACTGCTTTTCGGCTACAACCGTCGCGCCGTCTTCTCGCTTCGCGACACGGATCATCTCGACACCTCGACACGACCTCTCAAGGAGAAGGTCCTCAGCCTCCTCGCGGAGAAGGGACAAGGCAAAGACGTCGACAAGGTGTCGCTTGTCACCGGCGCACGGTTCCTGGGCTACGCATTCAATCCTGTGAGCTTCTACTACTGCTATCGCGCCGACGGGTCGGTCGCGTGCGCGCTGGCCGAGGTCAACAACACCTTCGGTGAACGGCATGTGTATCTGCTGGAGGATCCGGTTCCCGCGAAAGGGGTCGACGCCTCGACGTTCGCTGCGCCCAAGGTGTTCCATGTCTCGCCGTTCAACAACGTCGCCGGTGACTATGCGTTCAAGCTGTCGCCCATCGCCTCAACCTTGGACATCCGCATCGATCTCATTCGCGACGGCGAGGAGGTCATGAAGACGCAGTGGGAGGGCAAGGCGACACCCCTGACCGGGCTGTCACTTGCCAAAGCGGCGCTCGGGATCGCCCTATCGACCATTCTGACCGTGCCGCGCATTCATTGGGAGGCGGCGAAGCTCTTTTTTTGTAAGAAATTGACCTTCTTTGCGAAACCCGTTCCACAGAGCAACAGCACGATGCAAACAAGATCACCTTCATTTCTGGAACGACTGGGTATCCGCGCCATGCACGGCTACCTCGATCGCCTTGCCGAGGGTCACCTTGTGGTGACCATGCCCGACAAGTCGACGCTCATATGGGACACGCAGCGCGGCGAGCACAAAGGCGACCTTGCTATTCGCGACTACAACTTCTTCCGTCGCATTCTTCTCGATGGCGACATCGGCTTTGGCGAGGCCTTCATGGCCGGCGAGTGGACGTCGTCCGACCTGCCCCGACTGATGAACCTCCTCATCGCGAACAGCGACGCGCTCGGCAATCACCACATGAAACACGCGTGGGTTGGAAAGCTGTGCAACCGCATGCGGCACCTCACACGACCGAATACGATCACCGGAAGCCGCAAGAACATTTCCGAGCACTACGATCTCAGCAACGACTTCTTCAAGACGTTCCTCGATTCCACGATGATGTACTCGGCCGGTGTACACACCCGCGCGGACGAACCCCTCGAGCAGGCCCAGTACAACAAACTGCACAGCATCATCCGAAAGGCCCGGATCGGCAAAGATGACCATGTGCTCGAAATCGGCTCCGGCTGGGGCGGTTTCGCGATCGAAGCGGTCCGACAAACAGGATGCCGTGTGACCTCGCTCACCGTCTCGACCGAGCAACTCGAACTCGCCCGCCAGCGGGTGCGTGAAGCAGGGTTGGAGGACCGGATCACGATCGAGTTCTGCGACTACCGGAAGATCACGGGTACATACGACCGGATTGTTTCCATCGAAATGCTCGAGGCCGTCGGACACGAGAACCTCGGCGCCTATTTCGCCGTCTGCGACCGCGCGCTGAAGCCGGGCGGCATCGGAGTCCTCCAAGTCATCACCATTCCTGACCAGCGCTACGATGCGTATCGCAAGGCTGTCGACTGGATCCAGAAGCACATCTTCCCCGGCGGTCACCTGCCGTCGCTTGCCGCGATCACCGACGCGATGACGCGCAATTCGAAACTCATCATCGAGGACATCGAGAACATCGGGCCGCATTACGCGCAGACACTAAAGGCCTGGCGCGAAAACTTTATCGCCGCGGAAGACCGCATCCGCGCCATGAAGTTCGACGACGTCTTCATCCGCAAGTGGCTCTACTATTTCAGCTACTGCGAAGCCGCCTTCGCCATGCGCTCACTCAACGACCTCCACCTCGTGATCACCCGCCCCCACAACCGCTCGCTTACTCCGTCGTAGACCACGGATAAGGATTGGCCGCTTCGCCCAGCGTCTGTATCTTTCGCGGCGAGGTTCATATGGGTGACGCTTTTGATCTGAAGAAACTGCTTCGCGACGTCTTTGACCCGCAGCCGGGCGAGACGGCGCTGATCCTCGTCGATCTGCCGCACGGCGCAATTCAGGACAATCCGGACTGGGCCGATCGCCGCGTGATGGCGGAAGAGTGGCGACAGGGCTTCGAAGCCATCGGAACACCCACCCTTCCCCTTTTCACCTTCAACGCGACCGGTGCCAGCAATTCGGATCTCCCCGCCGATGGCATGCTGGGGGCGACTCCGACGAAGGTCGCCGACGCCCTCTCCCGGGCCAACATCGCCGTGGCCATGACGCAATTCTCGTCCACAGCCCCGCTCGCCGGCTTCACGCATCGCATGCCTCAGTTGCGCGGGGCGAGCATGCCCACCGTGCTGCGTCGCATGACCAAGACAGCCCTGGCGGCCGACTACAGCATCATCGCACAGAAGACACACGTCCTCGCCGACCTCCTGACCGATGCCGTGGACGCACGCGTGGTCTTTGAAACGGGTGACGAAGTGCTCTTCGACCTGCGTTACCGCGACGGCCGGGCCGATGACGGCATGTGCCGGCTTGGCAAAACGGGAACGCGCGTGATCAACCTGCCGAGCGGCGAAGCTTACATCGTTCCCTACGAAGGCGAGCGACCACGCGAGCCGAGCCGGACCTCGGGAATCATTCCCCTCGAACATAAAGGCGAGCGGATGAAACTTCATATCCGCGAGAATCGTATTGCCGAAATCGATGGCAGCGGCCCCCAAGCTGCCAAGGTGAAAGCTCTTCTGGATCTGGATCCGGCAAGACGAAACGTTGCCGAGCTTGGCCTTGGCTGCAACGATAGCGCCGTCGTCATGGGCAACGTCCTTGAAGACGAGAAGGCCGGCATGCACTGGGCTTACGGACGCAGCGAACACCTCGGCGGAACGGTGTCGCCTTCCTCATTCACGAACCCTGCGCACGTGCTACATTATGATGTTGTGTACGCGCGCGGATGTCCGATCGGCGTGAAGACCATCACGTTGCGCTATCCGGATGGTGAGGACGAGGTCATCATGCGCGACAACGAGTACGTGATCTTTTGACGGAGACAACAGGATGAAGACGAAGATTGGTTTGATTCAGATGCGTTGTGCCGCGAAGCCGGAGGACAATGTCCAGCATGCCGCGGAACGGGTGGAAGCCGCCGCGAAGAAGGGCGCGAAGATCATCTGCCTGCCCGAGATGTATCGCACCCCCTACTTCTGCCAGAAGGAAGACGCTTCCCTGTTTGACCTCGCCGAGCCGGTTCCCGGTCCTTCGTCAAAGGTGTTCAGCAAGCTGGCGAAGAAACACAGCGTCGTGATCGTGGTCCCCATCTTTGAGAAGCGCGCGACCGGTCTCTATCACAACAGTGCAATCGTGATCGATGCCGACGGCTCTACTCTGGGTCTCTACCGCAAGATGCACATTCCGGATGATCCCTGCTTCTACGAAAAGTTCTACTTCACGCCCGGCGACCTTGGTTTCAGAGCATTCGACACAGCTTACGGCCGGATCGGTGTCCTGATCTGCTGGGATCAGTGGTACCCCGAAGGCGCACGATTGACCGCACTCCAGGGCGCGAACGTTCTCTTCTATCCGACCGCCATCGGTTGGCATCCACACGAGAAGGCGAAGTACGGCGTCAGCCAGCGCGACGCATGGCGCACGATTCAGCGCGGACACGCCATCGCGAACGGCGTCTACGTCGCCGCCGTGAATCGCATCGGTCTTGAGAAGATGGACAAGGACAGCCCCGGCCTCGAATTCTGGGGAACCTCCTTCGTCGCCGACCCCTTCGGTGTCGTGACCGCCGAAGGTTCGACCGACAAGGAAGAGAACCTCATCGTCGATGTGAACGAAGCCCGCATGGAAGAAGTCCGCCGCGGCTGGCCCTTCCTGCGCGACAGGCGCATCGATGCCTACGGCGACATCACGAAGCGATTCAACGACGCGTAACCCGGGCAGATCCATGGCAACCATTCAGAGCGAATCCTTGATCATGCCCGCCGAGTGGGACAGGCACGCCGCCACGTGGCTAGGGTGGCCGCACCGCAAGGAAGACTGGCCGGG
>CAZCZZ010000001.1:96358-115112 GCA_964503335.1 uncultured Verrucomicrobiota bacterium | reverse complement strand
ACAGGCACGCCGCCACGTGGCTAGGGTGGCCGCACCGCAAGGAAGACTGGCCGGGCAAATTCGAACCGATCCCTTGGGCCTTCGGGGAAATTGCCCGCAGGATTTCCCAGGACGAGATCGTACGCATCCTCGTGAAGGACGCGGCGCACGAAGCGTCGGCGAAGAAGATCCTGAAGATGGCACACGCCTACATGAAGAACATCCAATTGATCCGTTGCCCGACGGATCGCGGCTGGATGCGCGATACAGGACCCATCTTCGTTAAGTCGAAGTCCGGTCGTCGCATACTCGACTACCGTTTTAATGCCTGGGCCAAGTACCCCGAGTGGATAAAGGATCACGCGATCAAGTATTTGGCTTCTTCTCGACTTAAGCTTCCTCTTGAACCGGTCACGCACGACGGACATCAGGTCACACTCGAAGGTGGAGCCATCGACGTCAACGGACGCGGAACCCTGCTCACCACCGAGGAATGCTTGCTCGACCAGAAGACGCAGGTGCGGAATCCCGGCTTGAGTCGCAAGGACATGAATCAGATGTTCGCCCGCCACTTCGGGGCGACGAACGTCCTGTGGCTCGGAAACGGAATCGTCGGCGACGATACACACGGCCACGTGGATGATCTTTGCCGATTTGTGAATCCAACCACCGCCGTGCTCGTTCGCGAACGGAATCCGAAAGACGCCAACCACAAGATGCTTGAAGAAAACTGGGAGCGCGCCAAAGGCTTTAAGCTCGAAAACGGAAAGAAGTTGAACGTCGTCGAACTGCCCATGCCCGAACCCCTCTACTTCGACGGAACGAGGCTTCCGGCCAGCTACGCCAACTTCTACATCTGCAACGCCGCCGTGCTCGTGCCGACGTTCAACGATCCGAACGACTACATCGCCATCGGCATCCTGTCCGACCTCTTCGAAGACCGCCCCGTCATCGGCATCCACGCCGTAGACCTCGTCTGGGGCTTCGGCACCCTGCACTGCCTGACCCAGCAGGAACCGTTGTAGGCCGGGTGACCTCACCCGGCTCACCCTCCCCGCCGCGTCAGTGACGCGGCCTACACCATGAATCATCAACCCTGCAGACTTCGCCGGCTGGGCCGCGTTTGGGAAGATTGCGACGCCTACTTCCTCACGCTCTGCACCCTCCATCGTCAGCGCGTCCTTGCTGATCCAGCCGTGAATGATCGGATGCTTACCTTCGCGACCGGAAGTCTGGAACGATACGGTACCTGGGTTGACAGCTATGTTTTGATGCCCGATCACCTGCATACCATTGTTACATCGAACCGTAGTGCCAAGCCCATCGGCTTCTGGGTCAAAGCGCTCAAAGCCTTCCTCGCTCAACACTCGTTTCGATGGCAGGAAGGCTTCTTCGACCATGTTCTACGTAGCGATGAAAGCCGCTCTGAGAAATGGGAGTACATCCGCATGAATCCGGTGAGAGCAGGCTTGGTGGAACACCCGGAAGAATGGCCCTACGCAAGGGCCTTTCCACCCTTCGTTGTAGGCCGGGTGACCTCACCCGGCTCACCCTCCCCGCCGCGTCAGTGACGCGGCCTACAACAGATGTGCGCGCAGCGCCTTCGCGGTGTGGGAGACCTTGCCCTGCTTCACAATCTGCTCGGGCGTGCCTTCGGCCACGATTCGGCCGCCGCCTTCGCCGCCTTCAGGTCCCAGGTCGATGATCCAATCGGCTTCGGCGATCACATCGAGGTTATGTTCGATGACGACGATCGTGTTCCCGGCGTCGACGAGACGGTGCATGACGCGGATCAACTTCTCGACGTCGGCCATGTGCAGGCCGACCGTTGGTTCATCCAGCACGTAGAGCGTGGATCGTCCCGCTTCTCCCGTCTCCGCCTTCGCCAATTCGGTCACGAGCTTGATGCGCTGCGCTTCGCCGCCGCTCAGCGTCGGACTTTGCTGTCCCAGGGTCAGGTATCCCAAGCCGACATCCTGCAGCAATTTCAGGGCATGGCGGATGTGGTGCTGCGATTCAAAGTACGGCACGGCTTCATCCACGCTCATCGCGAGAACTTCGGCAATCGACTTGTCCTTCCACGTCACCGTCCGCGTCTCGGGCGTGAACCGCGCGCCGCGACACACATCGCAAGGAACCTTCACGTCCGGCAGGAAGCTCATCTCGATCGTCTTGTATCCCTGCCCCTCGCACGCATCACAGCGACCACCGTGCACATTGAACGAGAATCGACCCGGACCATACCCGCGCATCTTCGCCTCCGCCGTGCCGGCAAAGAGGCGGCGAATATCGTCCCAGAATCCGATGTAGGTCGCCGGACACGACCGAGGTGTCTTTCCAATCGGCGATTGATCCACCTCGAGCACGCGACGAATCGACTCCCACCCTGTGACGGCGCGGCAACCGCGATACGACAGCTTCTGCTTCTTCTTCCCGCCCCTGAGCCTTGCCTGAACCAACATCCGGACATTCTCGTGAAGGACATCGCGAACAAGTGAGCTCTTCCCGCTGCCGCTGACGCCCGTCACGCAGACAAGGGCACCAATAGGAAACCGCGCATCGACCTTGAGAAGGTTGTGCATGGTCGCGTCCTTGACCTCGATGGCGGCCTTCTTCGATAGGTTGCGTCGGTCGATCATGAGAGGATGCTTCAGCGGATGCGCGAGAAAGCGACCGGTCAGCGATTCGCTGCTCTTGATGATGTCGGCGACATCGCCATACGCCACAACATGTCCCCCGCGAACGCCTGCGCCTGGGCCAAGGTCGATGATGTGATCCGCGGCGCGGATCGTATCCTCGTCGTGCTCAACGACGATGACCGTGTTCCCCTTCCGTCGCAGATTCGAAAGAGTATCGAGGAGCATGCGATTGTCGCGCGCATGAAGACCGATGGTCGGTTCATCGAGGATGTAGCAGACACCGCGCAGATTCGAACCAAGCTGCGCCGCCAGCCTTAGCCTTTGCGCCTCGCCACCGCTGAGCGTCGGCGCGGCACGATCGAGGGATAGATACGACAGTCCCACCTCACGCAGAAACGCCAGCCGACTCGTCAACTCCGCCACCACGTCGCGCGCAATCTCCGCGGATCGACCCGTCAATTTCATGCGGGATACGGACTTTCCGGCTTCACCTACTGATTGCGAGGTCATCTCGGCGATCGACTTGCCGCCAAGCCGCACCGACAACGCTTCCGGCCGCAACCGACGACCTTCGCACGTCGGACACACCGTCGGTTCGCCGTCGAGTCCGTCGTTCCACACGCCCTCTTCGCCCGTCTGCTCGCCATCGAAGCCGCTGATCTTCTGACCGGTACCGAAACACGATGGACACCAGCCGTGCTTCGAGTTGAAGGAGAATAGCCGCGGATCCAACTCGGGGAAGCTCGTGCCGCATGTCGGACACGCCCTGCGCGTCGAGAACATCGTGCCGCGCTTCTTCCCCACAACTCCCGTCTCAACGACCAGACAGGCGCCTTTGCCGTGTTCCAACATTTCCGTGAGGACTGAACGCAGGCGCGGCTCCGATTTCGAGTCCACGCGGATGGATTCAGACGGCAGCTCAATCGAGTGTTCCTTGAAGCGATTCAGCCGCGGCCACTTCTCCGTGGAGATGAGGTTGCCGTCTACGCGCAGCGCCTTTGCTCCGCGACCCGAAGCCCACTTCGCAAGATCGGTGTAGAAACCTTTTCGACTGATCACAAGGGGCGCCAGGACCGTGATCGACTGCCCACGGTGATCCTTGTGAATGCGCGCGACAATCGTATCCAGCGACTGCGGTTCGATGGGCGTGTCACATGTAGGGCAATGCTGGATTCCGAGCTTCACATAGAGCAGGCGGAGGAAATGATAGATCTCGGTGGTCGTCGCGACGGTGCTCTTGCGTCCACCCCGGCTCGTGCGCTGTTCAATCGCCACGGTGGGCGGAATCCCGCGGATTGCGTCTACGTCAGGACGCGACGACGGTTCCACGAACTGTCGTGCATAGGCGTTCAACGATTCGAGATAGCGTCGCTGGCCTTCCGCAAAAAGGATGTCGAATGCCACGGTACTCTTGCCGCTGCCGCTGACACCGGAAATGACCGTCAGCTTCTGTCTCGGAATCGTAATGTCGACACCTCGCAAATTGTGTTCCCGCGCGTTGCGCACCTCGATCGCATCCACCGCGCGGTATGTTGCGCGACGCTCTTTCACAAGAGCACCGGTCGGCGCAACCCAATCGGTTTGTTCGAGCCACGCCTTAAGCGCACGACCCGTGTGGCTGTGCTCCGCGCGAACTACGTCCTCAGGTTTGCCTTCCGCGAGCAATGAACCGCCATCTTCTCCGCCTTCCGGCCCTAGATCAATGATCCAGTCGGAAGCCGCCATCACGTCGAGATTGTGCTCGATTACAACCAGCGAGTGACCGTCCGCGATGAGCTGGCGAAAAGCCTTCAGAAGGATATCGATATCCTGGAAGTGAAGTCCGGTCGTCGGTTCGTCGAACAGAAAAAGCAGCCCCTTGCTGCTCTTCCCCCGCTCCCGCGCTTCCGCGAGATGACCCGCAAGTTTCAGCCGCTGTGCCTCTCCGCCACTGAGCGTCGGAACGGGTTGCCCCAGCTTCATGTATCCGAGCCCTACATCAAGTAGCGGCTGAAGCCCACGCGCGACGGATTCGTGGTCCGAGAAGAACTCCAACGCCTCCTGCACCGTCATATCCAGAGTATCGGCAATCGACACGCCGCGGCCCTTCCGGTCGTACATCTTCACCTCGAGCACATCGGACCGGTAGCGCCGTCCATCGCAGTCCGGGCACCGCAAATACACGTCGCTCAGGAACTGCATCTCCACGTGTTGGAACCCGTTTCCGCCGCAAGCCGGACAACGCCCGGTACCCGCGTTGAAGCTGAACGTGCCCAGGGTGTAACCCAACTCATGTGAGCGAGGCAGGGCCGCGAAAAGCGACCTGATCGCTTCGAAAGCCCCGACATAGCTAGCCGGTGTGGAGCGCGTAGTGCGGCCGATCGGCGACTGGTCCACCATTACCACGTCGTCGATCTTCTCATGGCCCTTGATCGCCTTGTGCGCGCCGGGCGCCTCGGTTGGACGGTTCTTCAGCTTCACGAGACCGCGATAGAGCACGTCCTGAACGAGGGTCGATTTCCCGGAGCCGCTGACACCGGTCAGGCACACGAGGCGTCCGAGAGGAATGCGCACGTCGATCTGCTTCAGGTTGTGTTCTGTTGCACCGATGATCTCAAGCCACGACGTAGGAGCGCCGGAGTCATTGTTCCGGCTGCCCTCACCCGGCTTGCGCTCCCTGCGCAAATAGGAAGCGGTGCTGGACGTGCGATGGCGCATCAGTTCGTCGGGCTCGCCGAAGAACACGACTTCACCCCCGCGCTCTCCCGGCCCAGGACCCATGTCGAGAATGCGATCGGCCGCGAGCATGATCTGCGGATCGTGCTCGACCACGAGAAGCGAGTTGCCCGCGTCGCGAAGCCGTTCGAGCACGCCGACAATGCGTTTCACGTCGCGCGGATGAAGTCCGATACTCGGCTCGTCGAGCACGAAGAGCGTGTTAACCAGCGACGTGCCCAGCGCCGTGGTGAGGTTGATGCGTTGCACCTCGCCGCCGCTCAGCGTGCGCGACTGTCGATCGAGTGTGAGGTAGCCGAGTCCGACGTCGACCAGGTAATGCAAACGTGAGCGAATCTCTGTCAGGACGATTTCGCCTGCCGTATCGAGACCCGCTTCGAGTTTGAGCGATGCGAAGAAGCGCAGGGCTTGATCAATCGGCAGCAGCATCAGTTCACGCAGGTTGAGTCCCGTGGTGTTTGACGTCGCGCCGACGCGCCAGAGGAGCGCATCGGGTTTCAGCCGCGCCCCTTTGCAGGTCACGCACTCGTTGTAGGAGCGATACTTCGAGAGCAGGACGCGGATGTGCATCTTGTAGCTCTTCGTTTCGAGCCACTCGAAGAAGCGTTTGGTCCCGTACCAGTGACCGTCCTCCCAGCTGCCCTCACCCTCTATGACCCAGGCCTTGTGTGCGGCACCGAGTTTGTTCCATGGAACATGCGTGGGGATCTCGCGCCGCTTCGCGAACCGCATCATGTCGTCCTGGCATTCCTTGTAGCTCTCGGTCTGCCAGGTCTTGATCGCCCCACCAGCCAGCGACTTGGTTTCGTCGGGAATCACGAGGCCGTAGTCGACGCCGATGGTGCGTCCGAACCCGCGGCAGGTCGGACAGGCACCGATCGGGGAATTGAAGGAAAACAGGTTCGGCACGGGATCGGCATAATGCCGGTCGCAATACGGGCAATGCAGGTCCGAGGAGAATCGCGTGGCGTCCGCCGTGCACTTGCCCGCATTGTCGACTTCGTAGACAAGAGCCTTTCCGGCGCCGTGGCGCAACGCGACTTCGATGCTCTCAACGAGACGGGTTCGTTTCGCCTCTATGAGTTCGAGGCGATCCTGGACGACCTCCAGTCGACCTGATTCCCGCCTGTGAATCCTGCTGTATCCCTGCTTCGACAGGAGATCCTGCACCTCGGCGTCGGTGAACTGGGAAGGGATGGTGACTGGAAATGCGATGAGGACTTTCTGCCCGTGGTGTGACTTCATCAACGAGTCGGCGATAGTTTGCGGCGTATCGCGACGCACACGTTTGCCGCACCCACCGCAAAAGAGGTCCGCCATCCGCGCGAAGAGGAGTTTGAGGTGGTCGTTCAGCTCGGTCATCGTCCCGACCGTGGAACGCGAGGTCCGTACGGTGTTCGTCTGATCGATGGCGATCGCGGGAGGAATGCCCTCGATGCGGTCCACCTTGGGTTTGTCCATCCGGTCGAGAAACTGTCGCGCGTAGGGCGAGAAGGTTTCCACATACCGCCGCTGGCCTTCTGCATAGACTGTGTCGAAGGCGAGTGACGACTTGCCCGACCCGCTCACACCGGTGACGACGATCAATTCGTTCAGCGGAAGGTCGAGGTCAAGGTTCTTCAGGTTGTTGTGGTTGGCACCACGGATGAGGATGGATTCGGCGGACATCCGCATAAGATGCCCTATCCCGGGCGAGGTTCAAATCGGATGTCGAAATCGTGTCAGGATCGGTTCACATTCCCGACCGATTGATCGGAGTGTCATGCCATCGTGGATTGAACAACTGGTTGCCCGTAGTACTCCCCCATGCAGGGAGGTGACACGCCTGGTATCCAAATCGCAGGAAACAAGACTGAGCTTGGCCGATCGCATCCGCATCCAGCTTCATTTCTCGGTTTGCGTCTGGTGCGCCCGGTATGCCAACCAGCTTCGGGCCATGCGGGCAGCCCTAACCAGGAATGCCGATCGACTGACAGAAGAACAGGACCAAGCGCTTCCCGGGCAGGTGCGCGCAAACATGATCGCCCGGCTGTGTGCAGAGGCCCGGAACCTGCAACCGGTGTCGAGTCCGCGTCTCGCATGGCGATTCAAGGCCGCCGTCTTTCTCGCCGTGCCCTTTTTCGCAGCGCTTCTGGCGCGGGCCAGCCAGTGGTGTATTGCCTGCGTGGAAATCGAGGGGGGTAACAGCGGCCTTCTGGTAGTGCTGCACGCCGTACTCAGTTGGCCTTTCCTTCTGGGGAGAGCCGTCGGGCTATTCTCGGCCACACCGGAGGGGTTTCCGATGTGCTGCTTCATCGGTTGGACGATTCTTGGTCTTGTTGCAGTGGCCCTGTGGCTTCGCCTGTCATCCTCAACAACGAGTCACGGCAATTCCGCCCTACCGGCCTGATCCTGTCGGCTGACTGAAGAAGGTGGCCTCGAGGCACCGTCGCAGTGCCGTGCGGGCGCGGTGCATGATCGTCCAGAAGTTCTGGGCGGAGATGCCGAGGCGTGAACAAATCGCATCACTGTCCACGTCGTCCACCTCACGCAACAGGAACACCTGCCGCGTCTGTTCCGGCAGTTTCTCCGAACAGGCCTTGAAGTGTTTCCAAAACGCCTCGCGATCCATTTCGGCGACCAGCTTCTCGTCCCACTCCTTCGGCGCTGTCGGTTGGTCGATAAGCCAGTGTCCGTCATCGTCGAAGGTTGAAGACGGGTCACCTTCCGGCTTCAGGTCCCCGATCAGCGGCTCGCGTTTGGATGCGCGGTAGTAGTCGATGATCTTGAACTTTAGGATGCCCGTAAGCCATGTCCGCTCCGTCGCGCGAGCCGAATAGCGATCGGCCGCGTGGAGTGCGGCGAGGAATGTTTCCTGAACGAGATCCTGTGCGGTGGCCTGGTCGCGTACACGCGACAGGGCGAAGCGATAAAGGTAGTCGCCGTAGTCGTTTACCCATCGGGCGGGATCGATATCCAGATGTGACGGATAGGACGGATCGGTCTGATCGGACATACAGGCGTTATACGCCCTTGGTCTGTCATGAACAAGGGTGAGCCCAAAAGTTGAAAGCCGGTGCAGATGCTCACGCATCCACACCGGCTTAAATGGTCGGGGCGATAGGATTTGCAGCGCGGTGCACCCGCACCGCTTGCCCTTCGGGGCTGCGCTTCGCGTCAGCCGTTAACGTGCGCTTCCCCGCGCACGTTAATGAACGTCGTTCTGCATCCCATCGCCTACAAAGCAATTAAGCCGGTGCAGATGCTCACGCATCCACACCGGCTTAAATGGTCGGGGCGATAGGATTTGAACCTACGACCTCTTGGTCCCGAACCAAGCGCTCTACCAAACTGAGCCACGCCCCGATGTCCAAAGGCCTGTCCTACGAGCCAATCGTCGCCAGACCTTGGAAAGAGGGGCGACTATGACCGATTCGCCCCGAAAGACAAGAGCGGATATCGCGATGCTACAGTTCGAACCGGAGGGCGGCCCCAAGGGTTACCGTGTCGGTGTCGATATCGGTGGCATCATCTTCCACTGTATCCCAGTTCTCGAACCGGTAGATGGCGTGGATGTCGATGTGGATGGCGGGGATAAGCTCGAGATCCAAGCCTGCGCGGAACAGATAGAAGGGATCATCGGCGAATTCGCCGTCGGTGTAGTAGCCGCCGATTCCGGCTGCGCCATACAACGCCTGACCGAGGATCAGGTAGGCTTGCGGCTCGTATACATCTTCCGGCGCCCCGCCGAACCCCTTCTCTTTCCATTCGACATCGACACCCAGTCCGAGAAGCTGGGGTTTGTACTGATAGGAGGCGACCCAGCCGAAACCATCGTCGTCGACTTCTTCGTCGTCTTCGATGTCGTCAATGGTTCTCCAGTAGTGAGCGCCACCTCCGAGCTGGTGAGGGCTCTCGGCGAACGTGCTGTACGTGGCGGCGAACAGGACGGCGAGAAACAAGTACCAAGTGCTGCGCTTCATTGCTGTACCTCCTTGCAATGTGACCTTGTGGGCCAAATCCTATCCCAGAGAACTGCCAAGTCAATGCGAGTGTGTGCAGAGTTACTCGGGCTTCACGCCGGGGCCGACATCCTCACGCAGCGTCGTGTTGTCCCACGCATGGTCTTCGCCAGTCGGACCAAGCCCTGTCTTCAGGAGCTGCTCTTCCTCGGCGATCACCTTGCGCGCGGCTTCAAAGAAGTGCTTCTCGTCGCCCCACAGGCGCGAAAGCTCGCGCAGCGATTTTTCATCCCTCCGACGGAATTCGCGAATGCCACGGTTCGACCGATAGGCGCGGCCGCCAAGAAGTCGATAGGCTTCATCGCCGCAGACGAGCGCGCTGTCGAAGACCTCGCGGTAGACGCGATCGATCCCGTGCTGGATCATCTCATAGGCCAGCGACCGGTGATCGACACGGACGAGGAGCTGCAGATGGGGAAAGTGCTCCTTCGCCGTGTGAACGATCTTTCGCGTCGCGGCGGCGTCGTTGACCGCGACAACCAGCAGTTTCGCATGCTCGGCGCCTGCCGATTTGAGCAGGTCGATTCGCGATGCGTCGCCATAGTACACCTTCATCCCGATGCGCCGCAGCGTGTCCACCTGTTCCGGGTCGAGATCCAGCACGGTCGACCGAATCCCGTGTGATTGGAGATAACGACCGACGGTTGTTCCGAACCGACCGTATCCCGCGATGATCACCGGGTTATCCTTCTCGTCAATGGTATCGGCCTCGCGGGACGCTTTCGCGGCAGCGGCGTGCCGGCGGGCGATCGCGTCGTGCGCAATGAAGAGGATCGGCGTCACCGCCATGGAAAGGGCCACCACCGCCATCAACGGTGCCGTGACCTCACTCGTCAGGACACCTGCCTGCTTTGCGAAGGACAGCAGCACAAAGGCGAATTCGCCACCCTGGGCAAGGCCAAGCGCAACAAGCCAGCGCGCAGCGCCCTTCAGGGCGAAGAGCTGTGTCAGCAGCAGGAGCACCACTGCTTTCAGGAAGAGCACGAGAGCGACGAGCCCGAGAATCGAGCCGGGCTCATTCGCAATGAGCGCGAAATCGATGCCGGCCCCCACGGTCATGAAGAACACGCCGAGCAGGAGTCCCTTGAACGGCTCGATATCCGATTCCAGTTCATGCCGATACTCACTGTTCGCGAGGACCACGCCGCCGACGAACGCGCCCAGCGCAGGAGAGAGACCGACCTTCTCCATCAGCAGGGCGATGCCCACGACGATGAGCAACGCGGCGGCGGTGAACAGTTCCCGCAGCTTCGTTCCGGCGATGGCGCGAAAGACAGGTCGCAGGAGATAGCGGCCGGCCAGCACGATGGCCGTGACGGCGCCGATGATCATGAGCGCGCGTTTCCATCCCGGCATCCCCACCGCCTGGCCCATGTGGTCACCCGTGGAGATGGGCGACGCAAAGGCAAGCAACGGCAGCAGGGCCAGAATGGGAATGACCGCGATGTCCTGAAAGAGGAGGACGGCAAAGGAGGCCTGACCGCCTTGCGTCTTCAGAAGATTCTTCTCACCGAGGGTCTGCAGCACGATGGCCGTGGAGGACATGGCGAGGATCAGTCCGATGGCGAGGCCCATCTGCCAGGTGAGGTCGAAAAGGGGCCCGATGACGAGCCCGAGCAGTCCCGATATGACCACTTGCAGTCCGCCCATGCCGAAGATGGGTCCTCGCAGCTTCCAGAGCAACGGCGGCTGAAGTTCGAGCCCGATAAGGAACAGCATCATCACCACCCCGAACTCGGCGAAGTGCATGACCTCGTCACCCCTGCCTCCGAGCAGACTGAGCCCGAAGGGCCCGATCAGGATGCCGGCGGCGAGATAGCCCAGCACGGAGCCGAGCCCGAGGCGCTTTGCGATGGGAACGGCGATGACGGCTGCGACGAGGAAGATGAACGTGAGATGGAGCAGGCCGCCGTTCATGGTGACACAACCAGGGATGCGAGGTCATCGTTGAGCCTCTGCGCGCGTGTGGCCTTTTGAATGTCGAACCGGTTGTCCCTCAAGGCTTCAAGCAGCAGGCGGTAGGACGCGGCAAACGGGGCCGCCTGATCGCGACCTTCGACGCGCAGGGACCCATGGACGACGAACGGCGCGAGATAGGTCATACCGCACAGGCAAGCCGTGCGCTCGTGCGGGAGGAGGAAATCGCGTATCCCGTGTTTGTGAAATCCGTCACGCTGGTATGCATCGCGCCCTCCTCCCGTGGTGATCGCATTGAAGGCAATCTTGCCTTTCAGAGCGGTGCCTCCAACTCCGTAAGCCCAACGGTGTTCGAGGACGAGGTCCTGCCACTCTTTCACCAGGGAAGGCGTGCTATACCAGTAGAATGGGTGCTGGAAGATGATGACGTCGTGATCGACCAGCAACCCCTGCTCCCTTTTGACATCGATCATGAAATCCGGATAGGACTCATAGAGATCGTGCACTGTGACGCCATCCACTCGCGAGGCTTCGTCGGCCAACACGCTGTTGGTGCGTGAGCGTTCAAGCGCGGGATGGGCAAACAGGATCAGGATACGACGGGGCCTTGTCATCGTTCAGAGATCCGATGGTTCCTGAACGACCAGGACGTATTGAATCCTGAGCGTGCTGCGTGCGTTCACATTGGCAGTGAATACAATACGGCGTCCCTGCGTGAAGTAGTCGGCTCCGCTGACCTTCTCAACCGTCCAGGACAGCGTGGTCTGCGGCCGTTCATCAATTTCAAGGGCGATAACGCTTTCCAACTCATTCTGAATTTCCATCTGGTATGTCTCGCGGGAAAGGCCGCGCGACATCTGCGTGCGATCGACAAAGCGGCGTGACGCGCGAACGCGGTCCGACGTGCCCAAGCTGATCCGGATTTCGCCCGCGCGTGGCGTGTGGCCGAACCATGCGAACTGATAAAGAGCATTGCGCAAACCCCCGACATAGATCTGCGCCCAGCCGGCCGGCATCGCAACGCCCAGTCCGACGGACGGGTCGTTCCGCAGGACAATCCAACGCTCCAATTCCGCACCACGCTCATCGCCAGCCCCCGCGAAATCGTCCCACTGTACCCCGTAAAGTCTCCTCGCCGGCTGTCGCTGGGCGCGGGCCAGCGGCACACGAACTTCGGTTCCCGCGGCAAGGGAAACCAAGCCGGGGACGGGGTATTCCTCGATCCGTTCTTGCACGACCTCCTCCTTCATCCACAGGTCGGAGAGTGGGTCGTCTTCGTCCATCATAAAGAACCCCGCATCGTTCTGACTTGCCACATCCGGTCGCGACCTGGCGGTCACGAGATGGATTTGGGCGTCATGAAACGATCGGCTAGTCGCATTGCTCAAGATCACCGCCGCCTCAAGGTCGATCGCGAGGACATCCAGTTCGTTGGTCAGGTCTCCCCGTATGACTGCGTTGTAGCGTGCCTGCCAGACGATTCCCGTCATGAGGTAGGCGATGACAACTTCACGGTCACCCAGTGCAGGGCTTTCGAGCATCACGCGCACAGGGGCATCTGGAATCCCGTGGATTCCTGCCCGCGTCGGCTGCCATGTCAAATCGACCTGATTCGTGGCGAGCGGGGTATCCGGGAGCCGGCCTCCTCGCGCCCAGGACAGGAGCTTGACGGGGTAGCGTCGCGACCAGATGGCAAGACTTGTAAGGTCCGCTTCGTCGGGTATGTCCCCCAGCTCAACGGAGGAGAGCGCACCTGTAATGGCGACGCTGCCCGTTTGCCGAACGAGCGCCCAGCCGTCGCCCAGGACAAGATGCACGGGTTCCGAGGAGAACGTCGGCGCCGGGCAAAGCATGAGCAGTCCGGCCACGATGATTCCATGGGCCCTGCCGATACGCCCCGTGCAGAAGTTACCAGCGATAGCGAACGGTGTAATGGATGGCCCTCTTCCCGTTGGCACTGACGTCAGCTTTGAACTCTATCGTCTGAGGCGAGACGGCGGCATACTCCGTGTCCGACTTCACAATCTCATAGTCTGTCCATCGATAAAGGTGCTCAACCACGCGAATCTGCACGTCTTCCTGGGTCGCGTTTTCAAGCCGGATTTCGAAACTCTCTTCGTACTCGTGGAGCGGCCGGATTTCGGAGAAGCCCGTGCGCTCGCGTTCACCGCGTAGCCCCCGTGCGGGACCGATGCGAACATGCATCTTCTCGCCCGGCATTACAGGGTGCATCTGGTCTTCGCCGAGCAGGTCGATCGATCCATCCTCGCGCTGCTGGTAAAGCCGGACGCGACCGGAAGGCAGGCTCTTACCGAGTCCGACGGCTGCGGAATTCTCGATCTCGACGTGGGTCTCGATGCTCTCGTGATACTCCGTGCCGTAGTTCCAGTCGTTTCTTCGATTTCGCTGGAAACGGTCGAATTTCACACCGTCGTACACATAGAACGTCGCCACAGGAAAGTCCTGGGCCTGGGTCAAGGCGAAGATCGACGATTCCCCGTCGACGAGTGACACGGGTTCCGGAAGCTCGTGCGTAGCGACAGGCGCGTAGCTCGCAGCGAGCCGGTCCAGGATGGGATCCTTCGCGCCATAGCTGTAACGCGTCATCGATGAAATATCATCGCGTCCCTCGCCGTCGGGTAGAATCGGGTCGCGAACGCCCTTGTCGGATGTGATCAATCGTGCCCGCGCACTCTGGAATCGGCCACCCGTCTCGTTCTTGATGCCGACACGCGAGAAGAGATGGGCCCGGGCACCGCCCGGTTGCAGCATGACCTCGTGGTACGCATTCCACGACAGGCCGTGCACCAGATACGACAGACGCATCTGCTGAACCCCTTCACGCGGGGACTTGGCACTCCAGATCAGCGTTGGTGAGGTAAATGCCGCTGTGCCGGCGCCGGGGAAGATAACCGTTTGGATGTCGTCCAGCGAGAAGACAGACTGGACGTCGCCTCCTTTCATGGACAGCGTGACGGGCAGATCGACAGCACTGGCCTGCGGCGCCGCGATCAACGTGCCGACGGAGTCACCATTTTGCGTCCGCACGGTCACTTCACGCCCGAGATAGCGGCGGAGCAATCCGTAGGAATCACCGAGGTCGTACTCAAACCGCTGATCGCCCAGCGCGACGTCGCTTCCGCCCGCAGCGGGCGTGAGCGATGCAGACGATGGGTCCAGGCGCGAAGGAAGCCGCCGCAATACAATCTCGCTATCGCCCTGCCCCATGGTGACGCGCCGAAGTTCATTAACGATTGCGAAACCTACGTCGTAGATCGATAGCGTCACGCCCTGCGGCTGTGACGCTTCCTGCGGCACGGCATGATGGATTGGCATCAAGGCGAGCACCGCTACTGTGCAGGCGAACAATCGGGTTGTCATGACCCTATGTATAGCCCCGGCAGCACGGCTCCGGCAACCTCGTTCAGGCCTTGCCGTTCGAACCCTGCCACGAATGGATCCGTTTCGCCGCAAAGGCCGACCCGATGAGGATGGCCACAAGGCAGATCGCGGCGACGATGTAGAAGTGCCCCGAAGGCTTCTTCAACAGCTTCCCTCCTGCTGCATACATGAGGGAGGAAGGAATCATGCCGAGGAAGCTGGCGAAGAGGAAAGTCCACCGGTCCATGCGAAGCGCACCCGCAATGACGTTCGTCACGACAAAACTCGAGAGCGGAAAGGCGCGCATGAGGAAGATCGCAAGGAACTCCTTGTTCTTCGGCACGACAAAACGCTCAAGCCGGTAACGTTTGATGATGCGCTGCGACATGGGTGATAGCAGCGTCTTTGTCAGCGAATAGTGCAGCCACGCTCCGAGGGCGGAGGAAAAGGTCGCAAGCAGCGTTCCCCAGAGCAGGCCGTAGAGCAGTCCGCCAAGAAACGCCAGCGGCCACCGCGGCATGAAGACGAGCGGGGTCAGGATGCCGGCGACGAGGATGAAGATCGGCCCCCAGTGTCCCAGGCTCTCACCGAACTTCGAGATACTCTCCACCGTGAATTTGCCGCCATGGGGCGTGTAGTGGCTTACCAGCAATCCGACCGCGACCAGCACCAGAAAGCCGGCCATCTTCTTGAGCGCAAAAAGAGGACTCTCCTCCTGCTGCCAGTCGATCGGCTTGCCTTCGACTTCCTCTTGTTCGGATGGCGTATTCACGGGCTTGGCAGGTTATCAGCAATGGCTGTGCCCGCAAACCTGATTGCGCAGCCGAATGACGAAGATTTGGACGATTGACATGGCAAATACGGCGGGTTATGGCTCACGGAACCTACTTGTAAGGGGACAACCATGCGCTTCATTCCAGTCCATGCCGTACTCGCACTCTTCATTGCCTCCACCGTTTCCGCGCTCGCCGCGAACACCGCGAGCGACAATGCGGCTGACGCGGCGTACTCGGATGGCTGGCAGGACGGCGACAACGGCGGCACAGGCTTCGGCGCGTGGGTTATCCAGCCTGCCGGCAATTCCAGCACCGAAGGCCACTTTGTCGGCGATTCGAACGGCAACGGCGGTGCGGGCGGTCCCGGCATCAACTCGTCCGGCGCTGCGTGGGGCATGTACGCGAACGGCGGCTCGCAGGTGAACGCCTATCGGCCACTCACCGGCGGCGCCCTCGGCGTCGGCCAGACTTTGGTGTTTGAAATGGACAACGGCTTCATCGATTCACCCGGCGCGACGTTTCCCACCGTGGGCATTACGCTACAATCTTCGGTGGGTCACACGATCTGGGAATTCTACTTCCGCGGTGGCGATGCCACGTACACGGTCGCCGACGCCACGTCGGGCAACGACTGCACCCTTCCGTTCACGGACGGCGGCGTTCGCGTGGAGTTCACGCTAACGGGAGCAACCACGTATGATGCAAGGATCACGGTGCTCGCGACCAGCCAGCAACAACTCTTCACCAACGACGACCTGCTGAACTTCGGCAATACCTCAATCGAACGCCTGCGGGTGTACAACTTCAACGCGGGATCGACAGGCGCAAGGGATGCGTTCTTCAACAAGGTGTCCGTCGTGCCCGAGCCCTCGACGTGGGCGATGATCGGCGCGGGCCTGGTCGGCATCCTGTTCCGCCGGCAAGTTCGTCGCTAATCCTCGTCTGTGAAGTTCTGTAGCCGTGGTCCGTGACCACGGGCCATTCCGGCCTCAACGAGGCCGGCTACAGGTGCGGAAATCAATCGAGGACACCGTAGCCGTATCGCGGATCGCGGCCTTTTGTACCTTCGTCGCGCGCCATCTTGACCAGCGCTTCTTTAGCCTGCTTCGCCGTGGCGTTGGGATTGGCCGTGAAGTATTCGGCGAACTGTTTCGCCACGTAAACACTTGCGATCGACGTGCCGACATACGAACCGGGCGGGCCTTCATGCCCGATCGGGAACTCGGCGGCACCGGGGGCGGCGAACGAAACCGTGTCGCCGTAGTTGGACTGATTCCACAGTTCGCCCTGAGAATTCAACGCGGCGACGGACACGACACCCGGCAGCGAGGCAGGATAGACCTGCTGCCCGGTGGGTTCATTTCCGGCAGCGGCAACAACCACAAGCCCCTTCGACTGCGCATAAGCGATTGAATCCGCGACAAACTCGCTTTCGGTGTCTGATCCCCAACTGATGTTGATGACGCGTGCCCCGCCCTCAACCGCGTACTCAATACTGCGCATCAGGGCGTAGTTGGACGTCCTGCCCTCTTCGTCAAAGGCACGGATCGCCAGGACGGGAGTTCCCGCGGTGACATCGTTCTGCGTGCCCTTCGGCTTCACAGCTCCCGAAGCCACCATCGCCATCTGTGTGCCGTGTCCCTTCGGATCGTCCAGCGTGCGACCCGGCACGACGGCGTCGTAGCTTCCTGCAACGGCTGTGCCCAGCGAGTACGCGGATGAAAGGCCTGAATCGAGAACGGCCACGGCTGCAGCGCCCTTGGGTATCTTCGGTGCAATCGCACCCGGTGGAAGCTCGCCCGTGGCAAGGCCGTTACCCGGCGGCAGCTCAGCAGCGTAGTTCGGTTCGACGGCGTGGATCAAAGGACTGTTCTCAAGCTGTGCGATCAAGGCCTCGATGTTCGTCCCGGGCGGAAGTCGGATCCTGTACACGCCCACGCCGGGAACGCTGCCGGCAAGCGTACCGCCGATCTGCGCAAGCCAGCGCTTGAATTCCTCCTTCGACACGCCGCGCTTCACAGTGATCAGGATCTCGTCCTGCACATAGGCTGGTCCGCGCCCTGTCGGGCCTCGGGTGATGTCGAACCGCGTGTTCTCCGCCACAGGGCGGATGCGCTCACGCTGTCCCTCACGGAATACCTGCAACTCGGCAAGTCGCGGCATATCGCCGAGCGGGCCGCGAACAACTTCCCAGATCGCCGCGTAGCCGTACGGGCGAAGCAAGCGCTCGAACGCCTTGTCGAGGGATTCATCGACCACCACGCTGGTGATTGTGCCCGCAAGGCTGGGGTCCGCCTTGATCGTCACGCCTAGATGCGAGAGCTGGCGAAAGAAGTCGGAGAACGACAGGTCATCGGCCACCAGCGTCAGCTTGTCCTGATCGAGAACGAGCGATGCGGGTTCGGCCATACCGTTGGCCGAGGACATGATGCAAACCAATGCGACTGTAAGAAAGCTAAGCCTGCAAGGCTTCGCGGATAGACGTGCAGAGGTAGTCGATGTTGCCCGTGGAGATGCCGGCCACATTGATACGTCCACCACCGACGATGTAGATGCTTTTCTTGTCACGGAGGAATTTGACCTGTTCATCGGTCAAACCGCTGAACGAGAACATACCCTTTTGCTTCGAGATGAAGCTAAAGTCGCCGGACACACCGTGTTTTGCAAGGGCTTGCACGAAAGTCTTTCGCAGCGAGGCGATGTGGTCACGCATGCCGATGAGCTCGTCCTGCCACTGGCGACGAAGGTTGGCGTCCTTCAGGATCGTGGTGACGACGAGGCCGCCGTGCGCCGGCGGGTTGGAGTAATTGACACGAATGACCAGCTCAACGTGGCTGAACGCAGCGTCGGCTTCCTTCGCGTTGGCGGCAATGATCGTCAGCGCGCCGGTGCGGTCTTGATACAGGCCGAAATTCTTCGAGAACGAACTCGCGACGACGATTTCCGGGCAAACCTTCGCGAGCGCGAGCAAGCCGGCGCGGTCTTCCTCAAGACCTGTGCCGTAGCCCTGGTAGGCGAAATCCACGAACGGTATCCAACCCTTGGACTGCGCGATGCGCGCGACTTCCAACCATTGGACATCATTGAGGTCAACGCCGGTCGGGTTGTGGCAGCAGGCATGCAGCAGGACGATGTCGCCCGCAGGGACCGCCTCAAGCGCCGCTTTCATCTTGTCCCACGCGAGACCTTTGGTCGCTGCATCGTAATACGCGTACTCTGCAGTCTGGAATCCCGCGGCAGTGAAGACGCCCTTGTGATTCGCCCACGTTGGCGAACTGATCCATACCTTGGCGGAGGGCGCGAACTTCTTGAGGAAGTCACCGCCGACGCGAAGCGCGGCCGTGCC
>CAZCZZ010000001.1:89137-96258 GCA_964503335.1 uncultured Verrucomicrobiota bacterium | reverse complement strand
TATTTGTAGAACTTGGCGACCGTGGGGCTGATGATGTCCTGTTCTACCTTGAGAATCTTCATCTCGCGTTCACAGCTTTCGGGTGAATCCGAGGCGTGCGCAGCGTTGATCATGATGTCCTTGCCGAACTCCTTGCGGACGGAGCCGGGCTCGGCCTTGCTGGGATCGGTCGGGCCGAGGATCTTGCGGATCTTCTCGACGGCGTTCTTGCCGGAATAGATGAGGACAAGGCAGCGTTCCTTGCCGGGCTGCTTCTTGTCGTCGTCCGAAAGCGACGGCGGCCAGTAACCGGTCATGAACTGGATGATCTGGTGGAACTGTTGGTCACCGATGGTCGGTCCGATGAGTTCGCCCAGCGCATTCTGCATCTTCTCATCGATATCGAGGCCGAACTCCACAGCCAACGCCTTCGCAGCGCGGTCGCCTGCCGGGGCTTTGAGCTTGCGCTGCAGGACGGCTTGGACGGGTCCGTAGAAGTCTTCCGCTTCTGCCACGCTCATGCGATGGACCTTTGCGCCGATAATTCGGAGGCCCGATGCGGAGAAGATGTCGATGATATTGCCGGGGCGCGCACTGGGGAATTTGAAGTTATCGGGCTTGATGATCACAAGCGTGCGCTGGGATTCGGCCGTGCCCACGTCGATTGCGTCGGAGATCAATCCGCCGTCCTTCGCGCTGTAGGAACACCAGAGCTTCAGGACCTTCGCTACCGTCTCGGGCGTGCGACCCATCATGACCGCGGGTTCGAAGTACTGCACCTTGCCGCTCGCATCGACGACGTAGTCGCCGAAGGTGTCGCGGACGGTTTCGCCGGAGTTGTCGCTGGCGCGAATGGACCCGACGGCCTTCGCCACCTTCTCGACCGCGTTCGGGCCTTCAAACAGGAGCATCATGACGCGGCGACGGCGACCCGTCTTGGGTTCAGGCCCGTAGTTCGCGGCCACGTAATCGGCAATCAGCTCTCGCTCCGCTTTCTCGATATCCTTCGTATCGCGAATCATCGCGACAAACTTGTCGGTCAACTCCTGGCTCGGTCCAAACATGCGTGCCGCAACGACTTCAAGTCCGGTGCGGGTGATGATGCGACCAATGACGCCGCCGGTACGGGACTTGGAGATGGTGTAGGGATTGATGAGTGCGAATGCCAGTTCGTTAGCCATGTGATGTGATCCTCCTAAACGGTTGAGCGGCGTAAGGTAAGCAGAACCCCTGCCCCAATCAAGAGCAGAAGGAACGGGCCTTCCGGACCTTGTAGAGGCGCTCGGTGAAGCCGCCTTCCGCTTCAAAAGCGGAGGCCTGCGCCTCGATCTGGCGCTTGAGGAGGAAGATTGCGAGGTTCAAGAGCGACAAGGCGGCGTTGGCGACCAACACGGACTGGCACGGACCTGCACGGACCGACACGGAGCCGCCCTTCCCCCGTGTAGGTCCGTGTGGGTCCGTGTTTGACCGTGTTCTTCTCATCTCCTCCGCCACCCAAGCCTTGAACTGCGCCATCGAGGCGCAGCGCAAGGCCTTGAAGCGCCGCAGGGCAGGATGATCGGGCTGGAATTGAGGCAACTCCCGCTGCCTCAAGAAGTCCTCATAATCCAGCCGAAGCTCCTCCAAACTCGCCCGCGCCACATTGGTCAGCTTCAGCTCCATCTTCTTCGACGTCCCACTGGCAACACTGCCTTCCGCGATATTCTGCACGCCGCTTCGCGCGGCCTGTGTCATTTGATCGCGCGTCCGACTCTTTCGATCCACATAGAGATCACAGAACCGTACGGTTACGTCGAAGACGAGCTGAGCGATCTGAAAGGTTTTAAGCTCCTGATATCCGGCGTGCAGGGGAATGAGACATTCTTTAGCATTTTTCATTGATTCAACCGCTTGAATGGCAAGACAGTGTCACGCCCCTTATGAACTTCTCAACTGCAATTCTTCTCACAGCCCTCATCTTCACCACACCGCAGGTCCGTTCCCTCAACTTGAACCTCGAAGAGGATATCAACGTTCGCGGTGTCATCTCCGAATGGCTTGCGAATCCTGACACGCCTGCACGACGCCAACTCGGCGACCTTCACCCGGATTGGATCGTGTTCGAAATCCAAAATAGTCCCCGCGCCGTTCGACTTACGGCCGTACACAAGGTCAAGCCGCTCGTCTTCCTCGTTGACGCAGACCGCGGCGATCGCGACAAGGCGGTAGCCCTCCTGCGAGAGCACCTTTTCTCATCGCCTCGATGACGCCATAACCCCATACTGCCCACTATGCAACGGGGCATGGCGGCAGTGATGGCATCACTTGTTCTTGGACTGTCATCCCATGCGCAGGAATACGATCCGATGTTCGATGCATCGGTCATGGCCGGCACGATCGGGACCACGCCGGTTCGTCTCTACCTCGCCCCCTCTCCGTACATCTCGCAGGGCGCCGGCTCGTTCATCTCCGCGGCGTCGAACAGCATCGACGTCTGCATGTACGAGTTGAACCTGCCGATGATCCTTGGACGATTGATTGACGCCCACGCGCGCGGTGTGAAAGTGCGGATCGCGGTTCCACCCAGCGCCAAACCCGGACCCTATGAGCGCACGATCTACGACCAGTACAGGGAGCTCGAGGAGAAGCAGGTCCTTCGGTACACGGCCAACAAGTCGGGGTTAATGCACAACAAGTTCATGGTCGCCGACGGACATTCGATCTGGACGGGTTCCTACAACCTGACCGTCAACGACACGCAGTTCAACGACAACAACGCGATCACGCTTTCAAATGCCTTGATCGCAGCGAACTACACCGCCGAGTTCGAGGAGATCTGGGAAGGCCGGCACGGACGCAGGAACTCCACCCCCACACCCAACCCAAGGGTGTCGCTCGGCGAAACGGACGTGCAGACGTACTTCAGCCCCGAGGATGACGTGGAAGGAGCGATGGTGCGCGAGATCAACAAGGCGACGAATTCGATTTACGTCATGGCCTTCGGCCTGAGCGATGACAACATCTTCAACGCCCTTTCCAACTGCGTCGCCAAAGGCGTCAATGTGTATGCGCTGTTCGACCTCGAACTCGCCCGACAGAAGTCATCTCAAAGCAAACCGCTTCGAGACGCGCACGCGACGGTGCGGATCAGCGCCAACAACGGACAGATGCACCACAAGGTGATCGTCGTCGACAGCAGCGTGGTCATGACTGGATCCGCCAACTTCTCCGCGGCGGCGTTCGAAGTGAACGACGAGAACTTGCTCATCTTCTCCAGCCCCCCGCTGGCCCGCGCCTTCATCCGCGAATTCAGCCGCTGCTGGCTCGCCAAGCCTTATATCTACAGCAAGTGGAGCCAGGCCGCGGCGCGATAGAGATTGACCTCGTCGCACTTCGTTTCAGAGAGTCCGACGCATGGACGCTGTGAATCCAAACGAAGAACGCGGCTCGCGGATCGCCCGGCGACAAGGCGATGTCCTGCTCGAGGCCTTCGCGCTGGCCGTCGAGGCCGTGGAGGCCAGGCGTCCGCTTGATCAAAGTCTCTCGCGGTTCTTTGCCGGCCGGCGCGAGCTCGGGAAACGTGACCGAAGGCTCATTGGCGACGCGTTATATGCCTACTTCCGCTGGAGGGGCTGGCTCGATGGCCTTGATGCCCCCACCGCGCTCGCGCTGGCCTGGCGACTCGACCGTTTGGAACCTCACCCCGCCCTCACAGCGTTCGAACCGGTCGACGCCGACGCAAGAACTTCCGCCCTGCGCCAACGTCCGGTGGAGCAGTTGGCGCCAGCGTGGCTTGCCGATGAGTTGGTGACTCCACGCGGCGCAGATTCGCAGTCGCACGTTCGGCGCTTCATCGAGTCGATACAGACTCGCCCCCCGACCTGGCTGCGCCTGCGACGGGGCAATGCCGAAGCCGTGGCGCGCTGGTTTGCAGATAAGAAACTCTTCGCCCATGTGGATCTGCGTATGCCGTCGGCCATCGCCGTGCCACCTCGGTTCCATGCCGAGTCGCTGCGGAGCGAACTGGGTTCTGAAGTCGATATTCAGGACATCGCGTCGCAGGCCGTTGCCGAGATCGCCGCGCCCCGCCCCGGCGAACGCTGGTGGGATGCATGCGCGGGATCCGGCGGGAAGTCCCTGCACCTCGCCGACCTCATGCAACAGAGAGGTTCCGTCCTCGCCACCGATGTCCGCAAAGCAGCGTTGGATGAACTCAAGCAACGTGCCAAGTCAGCCTCCGTAACCATGATCGCCACGCGGCTGATCCGTGAATCAGGCGAGAAGGAACTTCCGGGATCTCCGTTCGACGGCGTACTCGTCGATGCACCCTGCTCAGGTATAGGCACCTGGTCGCGCAACGCTGACGCGCGCTGGCGTTGCGACGCATCGTGGATCAAGGACTGTGCCGTGCGCCAACTCGCCATTCTCAACTCCTCCGCTTCGCACGTCAGCCCCGGCGGCCGCCTGATCTACGCCACCTGCAGCGTCACGCGACGCGAAACGACCGATGTCATCGACGCCTTCCTCCAGTCCCGGCCCGACTTCGCACGTGCACCCGCAAAGAGCTGCCTCAGCACAGAACCCGCACCTGCCGGTTGCATCTTCTTGTGGCCTTGGGATGGCCCTGGTGATGGCATGTTTATCGCCGCGTTAAAGCGGTTGTAATTTTTACACAGATGTATCTTAATAACAATTAAGATACATTTGTGTATCGATGGCGATACTCGCATTCGCCGTTGTAGTACATCGCGTACACCACAAGACATTGCTTCACAACCACTTGTGATTGCGAAATCGTTTTCTCACGACGTTGGCACAGCGATTGCCATAGCGATGATCAACAATAACAACAGATAAAGGTGAGGCAATGATAGCAACCAAAGCGGGTTTGGCGCAGAAGACACGGGTGGTCATGGGTTCGCAACGCGGTGAGGAAATGCACGAGGATCGCAGCCGGCGGACGACTGCTGAGGCAAGTCCCTCGGATACGACGGATATCGTCGAAATCACGCTGAGCATGCCTTCGACACAAGGTCAGGCCCTGATGCGGGCCATCGCCGACAGCAAAGCGGGCGGACGTAATCCGGTGATCATCGTAGCCGCGCCTGAGTCGATCCTGCGTGGTGAACGGAAATCCACGACGGTCTCAACCACGTCGACGACACCTTCCCCGGCGGAGATGGCTGTGCCGACCGACGTGATTCGTGTGCGTGAAATGACGATCATTCCCGGCCGCCACGAAGTACTCGTACGCGAGAAGGCCTGCCCTCCCCTGACGCACACGGAGTTCGGGATCCTGTCCCTGCTTGCCAAGCATGCGGGCTGGGTCTTCTCACGCGAACAGATTGTTGACGCAGTCAAAGGCCACGATTACCCCGTGACCACGCGCGCCGTGGATGTGCAGATCGCCGGACTTCGCAAGAAGCTGGGCACTGCGGCAAACTATATCCAGACGGTCCGCGGCGTCGGCTACCGCCTGCGCGACTAGGCCGGACACAAAGGCTGTTCAAAGCAGTCGTTCCGCAACCCGGGGAGATCACCAGGGTGGGTCGCGGGACGGCTGCTTCGCTTTTGGGTTTTCCAATCCTTGGAAATCGTGCATCCTCCGTGTTCCAATCCTTGGAATACGAGGCAATCGCAGCATGTCTTACGCAGAGCGAGCACGGGAGATCATCAATATCGAGCTGGCCGGACTTCAAAAGGTCCGGGATGGCCTCGGCGCCGGCTTTAACCGCGCCGTCGATCGCTTGCTGCAATCCCTGAAGGGCGGCGGCAAGATTGTAGTCGCCGGCGTGGGCAAGAATCTGCCGATCGGGCAGAAGATCGCCTCGACGATGACGAGCACGGGCAGCCCTGCCGTTTTTCTCCATCCCTCGGATGCCATGCACGGCGAACTCGGGATCGTGTCGGAAGGCGATGCCCTCATCGCGCTGAGCTACAGCGGCGAGTCCGAGGAGCTCACACACCTCATTCCCGCTGTGCGACGGAAGAACGTCGCCATCATTGCCATCACGGGCGACACGGAAAGCTCCCTCGCGAAGCTCTCGGACGAAGTCATCGCGGTCGAGATCACCCAGGAAGCGTGCCCGTTCAACCTCGCCCCCACCACCAGCACGACGGTCACGCTCGCCGTGGGCGACGCGCTGGCGATGGTGCTTCTGGAAGCGCGCGGTTTTCAGCGGGAGGACTATGCGAAGCTGCACCCCGGCGGCGCCATCGGCCGCACGCTCCTTCTTAAGGTATCGGATATCATGCGCTCCGGCGACCGCGTCGCCCGGGTCCAGAGCGGCGCCAAGGTCCGCGATGCCGTGCTCGCCATGACCGAGGCCCGGTCAGGGTCTGTAGCCGTCGTGGATGCATCCAATAAGCTCCTCGGCATCTTCACCGACGGCGACCTCCGTCGCCACCTCACACAGCAGGTCAATTTGATCGATCACCCCATCGACGCCTTCATCACGCGCCAGCCCATTACCCTGACCCCGGACCATCTTGCCGTGGATGTCCTCGCCCTGTTCGAACGTCACAATATCGATGATCTGGTCATCGTGGACCGCACGGGCCACTTCGCCGGCATGGTCGACATCCAGGATCTCCCCAAGTTCAAGATCCTCTAGGAATTGCGGATGGATGATCGATGATTGATGAAGTTCAGAGATCGAACTCCGCAATCATCATTCCTCAATCCGCATTCCAGATTCTCCCCTTTACTGCTATGCGAATATTGCTAATCTCCCCGCCTTTCTGAATAAGGATCCTACGCCATGGCCATGATGATTTCGAAGTTCCACCGCTTGATCCAGTCGCGCCTTCTCTGGGCGTCGTTCCTGATCATCGTCATATTCACGTTCATCGTCTGGGGCACGACCATGCCCAGCACGGAGAGCCAGCAGGATGCCCAGGCTGCGGGAACCCTGAATGGTGAGCCGGTGGACCAGCAGACTTTCCGCTCGTCCTACATGAACAGCTACCTCTCCGTCATCCTGGCGCTCGGCCGCTCGTTCAACATCACGCCCCAGATCGATACACAACTCCGCGAAGCCGCCTGGCAGCGCATTATCGCCATCGACGAAGCAAAGAAGATGGGTCTCAATGCCACGGACGACGAGATCGCGCAGGCCATCCAGCAGCAGCCGATCTTCCAGACCGAGGACAAGCGGTTCTCG
>CAZCZZ010000001.1:51758-89037 GCA_964503335.1 uncultured Verrucomicrobiota bacterium | reverse complement strand
GCGCTATCGATCGACGCTGACAGCAACTTCAGCGAGCCTGTCAAAGGCGAGGACTATGTGTATGTGCTCGCTCTCGTGGAGAAGATTGCGCCCCGCGTGCCGACCTTCGACGAAGTCGCCTCGCGCGTAAGGCCCTATGCCGAAATGCAGGCAATCAGCGACGCATTGAGCGCCAAGGCGCAGGCGGTTCGCGACGCGGCTGATGCCGCGCTGAAGGCAGGAAAGACTTTTGCCGATGGCGTGAAATCCTTCGACATCACGCCTGTCACATCGGAGGAGTTCACCGCATCAACAGGTCCCACGACAAACGACTATTCCGAAGTCCTGATGCGCGGGATCATGACCATGAACCAGGGCGAGCTCAGCGAGCTTCTCCCGGCGGATGACGCCATCCTGATCGCATTCGTGGAAACAAGGACACCCGGTGATCCTTCGTCCTACGACTCCCTGAAGGAACAGATCGAGACCACGATCCGCCGCCAGAACACGCGCATCGTCTATGACGAATGGCAGGACTACCTCCTCAAACAGGCCAAGTTTGAGGACCGCCTCCCGACCAACGTTCCCGACGAAGAGACGCCCGTCGAAGAAGAAGCCACACTGTAGGCTGGCTGACCTCAGCCAGCGCACACCCTTCAGGGTCCGCAGCCCGCACAAATCCTAAACTCCTGCGTGTAAACGACGCGAAGTTGCGATGACTCGCTCTTTCCCATTGCTTTGGCGAAGACGCTCCGGCATTTTGAGCACTCGTCATGACTGCTCATCGCATAGCCATCGGCGGCGATCACGGGGGATTTGAGCTGAAGGAAGAACTCAAGGGGTACCTTCTTTCCCAGGGTCATTCCGTTGAAGACTGTGGAACACACAGCAAGGATCCCGTTGATTATCCGCGCGTTGCGTTTGAAGTCGCCAGTCGCGTGGGAACCGGTAAGTGCCGTTTCGGCATCATGGTCGATGGCGCAGGAATCGGCTCCGCAATGACGGCCAACAAGGTCCCGGGCGTTCTAGCTGCAGCGTGTTACAACGTGGCCCTCGCCCGCAACAGCCGTGAGCACAACGACGCGAATGTCTTGACTCTCGGCGCAGGTCAAACCAATCTCGCCGACGCTAAACAAATCGCTGACATGTTCCTAACGACGGAATGTACGGCGGATCGTCATCGTGCTCGCGTTCAACTGATTAGGGAGATCGAGCGGAAGAGAATGACAAGCAGCGCACAAGGCGGGTCGGATCTCGCACCGGAAGACGTAGTACGCATCGCGGAGCGCGTAAAGCAGCTCCTCAGCCCGGGCAACCAGGCTTCCTCCAAGTCAGCCCCCCTCGCCGCCAAAGACGTGGCCCGCTTGATCGATCACACCCTCCTGAAGCCTGAGGCGACGAGCAGCGACATCGAAAAGCTCTGTGCCGAAGCCAAGGCCAACAACTTCTTCTCCGTCTGCGTCAACTCGACGAACGTCAAACAAGCCCGGCAGCTGCTCCGCGACACGAACACGAAGGTCTGCTGCGTAGTCGGATTCCCTCTCGGCGCCCAACCGCCCGAAATCAAGGCCCTTGAGGCGAGGCGTGCCCTCCGCGAAGGCTCGCAGGAAATCGACATGGTGATCAACATCGGCGCCCTCAAGAGCAAGGATGACGCCCTTGTGCTGAAGGACATCCGCGCCGTCGTCGAAACCTGCAAGGAAAGCCGCGCCGTGTGCAAGGTCATCCTTGAGACCAGCCTCTTGAACGACGAAGAAAAGGTTCGCGCCTGCCAGCTCAGCATGAAAGCGAACGCCGATTTTGTGAAGACATCGACGGGATTCTCCACCGGCGGGGCCACTGCCGAGGATATCGCGTTGATGGCGAAGACCGTCGCGCCACGGAAGCTGGGGGTCAAAGCTTCCGGTGGCATCCGCACCTACGGGGATGTGCTGAAGATGGTCAGCGCCGGCGCCACGCGCGTCGGCTGCAGCAGCAGTGTAAAGATCATGGAAGAGGCCCGCGCGGGGAATACAGCCACTTCCAGCGGCAAGGGGTATTGAGTTTCGGTCGTAATCGTAATCTTAATCATACTCTTCGGCTCATCCGGAATGCGGATGTCCGATGAGCAGATGAGAAGAAGATTAAGGTTATGATTAAGAGCGAGAAGAGTTTAGAGGGGAAACAACCAGGAGAGTAGGTCATGTCAGAACTACGTTGCTATATCTTCATCGACAGTCTGCAGCCGAGCTTTGCGTCTTTCCTTGGAACGGTCGCGCAAGGCTTTCTCCCCACCCCGGGCCAAGCGGCTCTCTTCGTCGAGATTGCGCCCGGCATGGACATCAACAAGGTGACTGACGTCGCCCTCAAGGCCACAAACGTAACGCCGGGTATGATGATCATCGAACGTTTGTACGGCATGCTCGAGGTCCACTCGCAGTCGCAGGCCGAGGTCCGTGAAGCTGGCCGCGCCATCCTGGAATCGCTCGATCTCAAGGAAGAGGACCGGATCAAGCCGAAGCTCCTCACCAGCCAGGTCATCCGCAACATCTCCGACTACCACACGCAGCTCATCAACCGCACGCGCCACGGCAACATGATTGTGCCCGGCCAGTCGCTCTATGTCATGGAGTGCGCCCCGGCCGGCTATGCCGCGATCGCGGCGAACGAGGCCGAAAAGGCCGCAAACGTGAACATCCTGGAAGTACGCGCGTTCGGCAGCTTCGGTCGCATCTATCTCGGCGGCGAGGAGCGCGATATCGACGTCGGCTATCGAGCAGCGGAGAAGGCGTTGGAAGTCATTACCGGCCGTGAAGAAAAGGGTCGCGGCGGTTAGGACGCGTTTGAGTCAGAACAACATTCACGACAACAAGAAGAAGAGGGAGTACTAAAATGGCAGAAGCATTGGGCATGGTCGAATGCCGGTCGTTCCCGGCTGTGGTTGAAGCTGCTGACGCAGCCGTCAAAGCCGCGAAGGTCGAGCTGGTTTCGTATGAGAAGACCGGCGGCGGATACGTCACCATCATCGTTCGCGGCGACGTTGCTGCGGTCAAAGCCGCCTGCGATGCAGCACAGATCGCTGCGGGTCGCGTCGGCGAAGTGGTTGCAGTCCACGTCATCGCGCGTCCGCACTCGAACGTCGATGCCACGATCCCGCTGGGACGCCAGGCCGAAGCCAAGGGCAAGAAGTAGGACGGATTTCTGATCTATGATTGATGACTGATGATTTTCCGGAACTCCGGCAATCAGCATTCAGCCTTCAGCAATCAGCAATTCCACTTGTCATGCAACTGGCCAAAGTCATCGGCACTGTTGTCGCCACGCGCAAGGAACCGACCTTGAACGGGTTGAAGTTCCTGCTCGTCAGGCCTCTCGATGAATCCGGCAAGGAGAGCGGGAATCCGCTCGTCGCAGCCGATGCCGTCGGCGCTGGCCCCGAGGAGATCGTCCTGATCGCCTCCGGCAGCTCCGCCCGGCAGACGCAGCAGACGGATAAGCGGCCCGTGGACGCGGTGGTCATGGCCATCGTGGACAGCTGGAGCATCGACGGCGCGACCAAGTATCGCAAGAGCGAGGAACCCAACGTTCCGGAGGAATAAACCATGGCCCGGCTGACGGACCAGGAAATCGAAGCGATCGCGCGACGCATTGTCGCCGATCTGAATCAGGAACCCGTCACCCCCGCCAAGGGTGCCTCCAGCTCATCGTCGCCACCCGTGGATGCCGACATGGGCATCTACGCCACGGTGGATGATGCCGTAAAGGCGGCCCGCGAGGCGCAGCCGGAGTACGTCGCCCTCCCCCTTTCCACGCGCGCAAAGATCATCGCCGACATCCGCCGTGTCATGCTCGAGAACGCGGCACCGCTGGCCAAGGCAGCGCACGAGGAAACGAAACTCGGACGCTTCGAAGACAAGATCATCAAGAACCAGCTCGTCTCTGAGAAGACGCCCGGCCTTGAACATCTCTACCCGATGAGCGTCACCGGCGACCATGGCCTGATGCTCGAAGAGCCCGCGCCTTTCGGAGTCATCGGCGCCATCACGCCCTGCACCAATCCGACGTCGACCATTATCTGCAACACGATCGGCATGATCGCCGCAGGCAATACGGTGGTCTTCAACGTGCATCCCACGGCGAAGAACTGCTCGATGCAAACCGTGGCCTTGATCAACAAGACGATCCAGGCGGCGGGCGGACCGAAGAACGTCATCACCTGCGTCTCGAATCCCACGATCGAGAGCGCCGGCCAGACGATGAAGCATCCGAACATCCGCCTCATCGTAGTCACCGGCGGCGGCGCCGTCGTGAAGGCTGCGATGACTTGCGGCAAGCGCGCGATTTGCGCCGGCCCCGGCAATCCCCCCGTCATCGTCGACGAGACGGCGAACATCGACAAGGCAGGCCGCGATATCGTTCTCGGCGCATCGACTGACAACAACATCATCTGCGCCGACGAGAAGCAGATCCTTTGCGTGGACAAGGTTGCCGACGATTTGATCCAGGCGATGCTGCGCAACAACGCCGTGCTGATCGACAAGAGCAAGCTCGCGGCGCTTGAAAAAGTGATCTTCAGCGAAATGCATGGACCTCGCAAGGAAGCCCACATCAACCGCGAGTTGATCGGCAAGAATGCGGACGTGATCCTGGCGAAGCTCGGCATCAACGTGCCCAGCTCGATCCGACTAGGCGTCGTGGAGGTGGACGAAAACCATCCCCTGCTCTGGACAGAGCAGATGATGCCGATTCTCCCGATCTGCCGTGTTCCTAATGCGGACTACGCCATCGACCTCGCCATCCAGACCGAGAGCGGCAATCGCCACACGGCGATCATGCATTCACGCAACATCGACAAGCTCAGTCGGATGGCGAAGGAGTGCAATTGCAGCATTTTTGTGAAGAACGGGCGCTCCCAGGCCGGTCTCGGCCTCGAGGGCGAGGGTTTCTGCTCCTTTACCATTGCGAGCCCGACGGGCGAAGGCCTCACCGGACCGCGCTCCTTTTCCCGGTGGCGCCGCTGCACGCTGGTTGACCACTTCAGGATTACGTGATGAAGAAATATCCGGCCATTGCGGCCGTTGAGTTCCGCGACGTCTCCACCGGGATGTACGCCACGGATGCAATGCTCAAGAAGTCGCCTATCGGCTTCGTCAAGAGCGGAACCATCACGAGGGGGCGTTTTGTGGTGCTTTTCGGGGGCACGACAGCATCAGTGGAAGAGGCCTATAACGAAGGACTCTTCTGGGGCAGCGACAACGTATTGGATAGCGTCATGCTGGCAGACATCCATCCGCAATTACACGATGCGATCCTTGGGCAGCGCTTCCTGCAGTCCGACGGCTCCCTCGCCATCCTGGAAACCTCCACCATCTGCTCCAACATCCGCGGCTCCGAAACAGCCCTGAAGGGCACACCGGTCGAGATCATCGAGATTCGTCTCGCCGACAGCGGTCTTTCCGGCAAAGGAATCAGCATCCTTCGCGGTGAGCTTTCCGACATCGAGGCGGCGGTCGAACTCTTCGAGGGTGCTGTGCGCCAGCGCGGACACGACGTCACATGGAAGATCATCCCCTCGCCGCATGAATCCATGCCGACAACGCTTTTGGACGGCACCTTGTTCTCGAAATCAAAGTTTGTCGAGCTCGACGGGGAGAGCAACTGATGCTGATCGGACGTGTCATCGGAACCGTCGTGCAAGCCGTGGCCTACAAAGGCCTTGAAGCTACGCCCATGTTGATTGTCCAACCGTTGGACAAAACAGGCAAACCGAAGGGACGCACCGTCGTCTGCGCCGACGGCACCCGTATGGCCGGCCCCGGCGAACTGGTCTACTACGAAGGTGGCCGTGAAGCGGCGATGACGCTTGATCCCGCGTTTGTTCCGGTTGACCACGCGATCGTTGGCATCATCGACGGCCTGAACCTCCCGGAGTCACCGTCATGATCATGGGACGCGTCATCGGTTCGATCAATTCGACGATCAATCACCCTTTCTATGACGGGAAGAAGATCCTTGTCGTCGAAAAGACTGACGGCAACGGCAAGGCGACCGGCGATTACCTGGTTGCAATCGACTCCATTGATGCCGGTCTCGGCGACCCTGTCCTCGTCCTCGACGAAGGCAACGGCGCGCGTCAGATCGTCAACTCGAATGACGCACCGGTCCGATCCGTCATTGTCGGCATCATCGACGAAGTTCACATTCAGAGGAATGGTTAAGGGGTTATGGTTCATGATTGTAACCGATCAATGATCCCCATGCGCCATCAACCATCAACCATCAAACATTCATGAAGGTCATCCTCATCGTTCTGGACTCTGTCGGCATCGGGTACGCGCCAGACGCTGCAGCGTTCGGGGACGAGGGTGCCGCCACCCTGCCGCACATCGCGGAGCGCGTCGGGGGACTTAAGCTACCGACACTTGAGAAGCTGGGCCTCGGCAATATCCTGCCCATGACGGGCCAGCCGCTGGAGATCAAAGGCGTTTCGCCGGTCACTGCTCCACTTGCCAGCTTCGGAGCGATGCAGGAACTTTCCGAAGGCAAGGACACGATTACCGGCCACTGGGAAATCGCAGGCCTGCTCATGAAGCCCGGCTTTTATGTATTTCCCTCCGCATTCCCTTCATTCCCACCCGAGATTGTCGGACCTTTCGAGAAGCTGACCGGAAGAAAGATCATCGGCAACAAGGCGGCCAGCGGCACAACCGTCATCGAGGAACTCGGCGAACGGAGCATGAAAGAGAATGCTTGGATCGCCTATACCAGCGCCGATTCCGTGTTCCAGATCGCCGCGAACATCGATCTCGTTCCCCTCGAAGAGCTGTACAAGGCGTGTGAGATCGCGAGGAAGCTTTGCGATCCGTATCGCGTTGGCCGAGTCATCGCCCGCCCGTTCCGCGGAAAACCCGGTGGCTTCAAGCGCACCGAAGACCGCCGTGACTACGCCTTTCAGCCGACGGAACCCACCATTCTTGAACGCCTCAAGAACGCCGGGGTTCCTGTATACTGTGTCGGAAAGATCGAGGATATCTACGCGCACCGCGGCGTCACCAAATCGAATCACACGGGCAACAACCTTGATTCCCAGAAAGCCGTGGAAGCCTTTTCCGCGGAGTTGAAGCACGGACTCATCTTCGCCAACTACATCGACTTCGACATGCTCTACGGACATCGTCGCGATCCGCAAGGCTATGCGAACTGCTTGGTCCAGACCGACAAATGGGTCGAGGGATTCCTGCCAAGACTCGGTGACGAGGATGTACTCATCATCACGGCCGATCACGGCAACGACCCGACCTACAAGGGATCAGACCATACGCGCGAGATTGTCCCCCTCCTCGTCTACCGCAGAGGCAAACCAGGCGTTAGTCTTGGGCTGCGCCACGGCTTCTTCGACATTGCCCAATCCATTGCATCGCTCTTTAAGATCGCCCCCATGCCTCGAGGTAAGTCCTTCATTTCCTAACCATGCAACCATCCAACCATCAACCCTGCGCAGGTTCCTATGCTTCCACAATGGGTCATTGAAAAGAAACGCGACGGCAACGAACTCAGCGAGCAGGAAATCCGCTGGTTCATCAAAGGCTTCACCACCGGCGAAATTGCCGATTACCAGATGGCGGCCATGGCGATGGCCATCTATCTGCGCGGGATGAATCCTGCGGAAGTAGCGGTGCTGACCGACGCGATGATGCGCTCCGGCGATCTGGTCGATACATCTTCCATCAAAGCACCGAAGGTGGACAAACATTCCACAGGCGGAATCGGCGACAAGGTGTCGCTCATCCTCGCCCCGCTTGTCGCCTGCTGCGGCGTCGCCGTACCCATGATCTCCGGCCGCGGCCTCGGCATCACCGGCGGCACGCTCGACAAGATGGAATCCATTCCCGGCTACCGCACGAACCTCTCCGACAAGGAGTTCGTCGATGTCATCCAGAAGTGCGGCTGTTCGATCATTGGCCAGACCGGCCAGCTCGCCCCGGCCGACAAGAAGCTCTACGCGCTGCGCGATGTGACCGGAACCGTTCCTTCCATCGCCCTCATCACGGCGAGCATCATGTGCAAGAAGCTGGCGGAAGGCATCGACGCTCTCGTTCTCGACGTGAAGTGGGGCAAGGGCGCGTTCATGCGCACGCAGAAGGACGCGCGCGCCCTGGCGCTGAGCATGGTCCGCGTCGGCAAGAAGATGAAGAAAGGCATGGCGGCGCTGATCACCGACATGAACCAGCCCCTCGGTCGCACGGCAGGAAATGCTCTTGAAGTACTTGAGTCGATCGAGACGCTGCAAGGCAAGGGTCCGAAGGATCTGACCGACATCACCGTCGCGTTCGCCGTCGAGATGCTGATCCAGTCGAAAAAGACCAAGGACCGTAAGAAAGCCGAAGCGCAGTGCCGCGAGTTGCTACAGAACGGCAAAGCCTTTGCGAAATTCCGCGAGATGGTCATCCTGCAGGGCGGCGATGTGTCCGTCATCGACGATCCGTCGAGACTTGCCCAGGCACGGATCATCCACCATGTGACCGCCACGAAGTCCGGTTTCATCACGAAAGCCGACGCAGAATCGATCGGCAAGGCCTGCGTATTCCTCGGCGCGGGCCGCAGCCGCACCGACCAAGCGGTTGATTTCGCCGTCGGCGTGTCCGGCATCCGGAAGATTGGCGAAAAGGTGAAGAAGGGCGACACGCTCATCACCGTGCATGCAAACGATGAAGGCAAGCTGAGCGAGGCCTTGAAGCTGATTGCCGACGCCTACACGATTTCGTCCAAAGCCGTGAAACCACCCAAACTCATCTACGAGCGCATCACATGATAGACAACGCCATCCTCGAGAAAGCCGCCAAATACGTTCGCGGGAAATGGAAAAAAGCAGCACCTGAAGCGGGGCTGATCCTCGGCTCCGGCTGGGGGGATGTCGTCGACGGCTTCCACGCCATCGAAGCCATCGACTACGCAAAGATCCCCGGTCTTGGCAAGACAGGCGTCGTGGGCCATTCCGGTCGCCTCGTCTGGGCCGAGTATGCCGGCATGGAAACGTTCATCTTCCAGGGTCGCCGCCATTTCTACGAAGGCATCGGCTGGACCGCACCCGTGCTTCCCGTCTACTTACTGAAGCAGTTCGGCGTGAGCCGCGTCTTGCTGACGAATGCAGCCGGCGGTATTCGCGCCGATCTGATACCGGGCAAGCTCATGATCATCGACGACCACATCAACTGGATGGGAACGAATCCGCTGATCGGTCCGCACAATCCCGTCTGGGGTCCACGCTTCCCCGACCAGTCCACGGTGTATGACGCCGGACTCCGGAAGCTTCTTGAAAAGGCGGGCAAGAAGACAAAGATCGACCTCGCGCACGGGGTTTATCTGGCTGGATCGGGACCCGCCTACGAGACCCCTTCTGAAATCCGCGCCTACCGGACCCTTGGCGCTGACGCCGTCGGAATGTCCACAGTGCCCGAAGCGATGGTCGCGCGCGCTGCAGGCATCACCGTGGCAGGCCTTTCCTGCATCACCAATTGTGCCGCAGGCATCAGCAAGAATCCGCTGACCCATGAAGAAGTCACCGAGACCACGCAGGTCACGATGCCGAAGATGAAGGCCTTGATCCTGCAGTACTGGAAGGAACTGAGCGATGCCGGCTGATGCCATGAAACTGTTGAAGGCGGCCGTCGCCGTCGCAAAGAAGGCGCACGCCCCCTACTCCAAGTTCTATGTCGGGGCCGCCCTGCTCACGGACAAGGGCGAGATCATTACGGGCTGCAATGTGGAGAATGCGTCCTATGGCCTGACCATCTGCGCCGAACGCAACGCCATCTTCGCTGCTGTGGCCAAGGGCCAGCGCAAATTCAAAGCCATCGCCATCGTAGCCGACGCCAAGATGCCCTACCCCTGCGGCGCCTGCCGACAAGTCATCGCCGAGTTCTGCGGTCCCGAAACACCCGTTTACATCGCACCCACGAAGAACTTGCGGAAGTACATCTCGACCACCGTCGGCACGTTACTGCCGATGCAGTTCAAGCTCTGACACTTTCCCGTTCTTTCCTCTTGAGTTCCAAACCCTCCCCGCATATGTTCCGCACTCACTTTGACTGCGGGGTGGAGCAGCCTGGTAGCTCGTCAGGCTCATAACCTGAAGGTCCCTGGTTCAAATCCAGGCCCCGCTACCAATTAAGAAACGTCTATCGGTTAACCCCGGTAGACGTTTTTTTTGGTGTCCAGACGGCACCTATGCCTGAAGTTGAACCTGCCCCGAACCTTCGGGGCATTCGCTGATCGCTGCGAGGGTAGCAGCGATCAGAGGCTGGAGTCCCCGACAGCACCCGAAGGGTCAAGGGACGCGGTGCGTCCCGCAGCGAATCCAGGCCCCGCTACCAATTAAGAAACGTCTATCGGTTAACCCCGGTAGACGTTTTTTTTGGTGTCCAGACGGCACCTATGCCTGAAGTTGAACCTGCCCCAGACCTACAGGCCACCTGCCCCGTCCCGGTGCCAGAAGTGCTGCGGGATCGGGTCCAGGCGGTCGATGAGGTTGCCGTACCCGCTTTCGATCTTCTCCAGGTGGGCGTAACCACGGAAGAGCGACGACGCGAGAAACTTGGAGGCTTCCTTCAAGTTCGCGATGCGGTCGTAGGCGTAGCGCAGGAGTTCCGACTGCTCGGCGGCCAGCACGGGGTCTGCGTTCTCTGCGACGCGGATTTCCCAGTCGGTGGCGTCGATGAAGGACAGCCGCCGGGCGATGGCAGCTTGGACGGTCACGTCCGTCCGTTCCATGTGGTGCCAGAACCACTGGAGGTCGGAATAGAGCCCGCGCTCGGCGGCGTCCTCCATCGAGACGATGCGCGCCATGATCAGCCCCCGCAGGGGGTTGTACCAGTCGCGCCAGGTTGTGGTCGGTCGGTGCAGCGGCATGAACGGTCCTCGGTGGCTCCGTTCTGCCTGGTCGATTTATGGTGAACGATAGTTCTTTATTGGTGGAGCGTCAACCGCTCGTGTTGTCCTGTTGATTAGTCGTCGGGCGTATGCTCCCACCACACCAATCGACATCAGCAGCCACGTCGCGGGCTCGGGCACAACATCCGCGAACACCCTGACAGTCGGAGCGTCTCCACTGACCGACCACGGACTCCACTCCGGGTTTCCCCCAAAACTCTCCCTCGCACCAACCGGAAAGTTGGTGCCCTCTCGCCAGCTAAAGACCGTGCTGGGTATGGTCGCGGGCTCAGCAACAACCGAATAGAACACACCCTCCGCCAATATGACTGTCTGCGTAGGATAGAACGTGTAGTTGCCTTGTATCGCAATTGATGTCGAAGCAAAGAACGACGCAACAGCTACCGTCGGCGTGATGCCCGTGTAGAGGCTCACGCGCAAGTCCTCAGACTGGCCCTCAACCAATCCGATAAACAGCACTAGCCTTGTTACAGACAGATTCGGATCGGACGTAAAGAATGGGCCACTGCTCATCCTGTGTCCACCATCAGGCTCTTGGTAAGCGATGCTGATATCCGTCAGCCCGGTGTTTGTCCCATCGTACGTCTCGTAGAGGATAACTTCAGCGCACACCCTCAGACTCGAAATCGCAACCAGCAGACTGACAGAAATGAGTCTCACGATTTACTCCGTGCTACGAAATGCGTTTGAGACAGCGACATAGCCGTAAGATGTGGTGTTTGTGCCGTGCGGCAGGTAGTTGTTTGTAATTGCAAGATTATGAAGGAAGAAGTCGCAACCGCTTGAGTTTGTTATTGCGTAGCGCAGAGTGCTTTCAAACTGCGCAAGCGATGGGAGGACGTTTGTCCCCACTGTTTTGCGCGTAATCTCGGGGTGCAGACTCGGCAATGCCCTACCGTTGACAAAGGCAACAAACTGCGTGGCCATGGTAATCGTCCATTCTGGATTGAACACGGAGGGGTACGTGTTGGTCTTGGCCTCGCCCTGCCAGATGAACTCTGGAATCACGACATCTGGACGTCGATCCTCAGGTAGATTCAGAATATCGTTATAGCTAAATCCAGTCTGCGTCGCATAGGTATCCTCGGGGACGATTTCGCCAGTCGCGTTATTGGCGTCCCAAGTGAATGTCACGTGGTATTCCTTCCCACTGGACACGATGAGTTGCCCGATCCGTCCATACAAGTTCGATGTCAATGTGTCTCTGCGAAGACGCAGCCAATTGGAGTCACCGAGTGTGCCCCCCGGGTATATGGCAAAGTAATTGCTAAGGCTGGCCTCGTCATATGTTGCAAGAGATTGGGGATTCGAGCTGTACGAATCATAGTACGTTTCGGACACATCCAGACCATCAACTCCTTGGTGTTCACGGGGTCGGACCACAGGTTATTCTAGGGCCTCAACGAGTTGCGACGACGAAATCGGTGATTTCGATACCTTAGAGCTATTTTTCGGGGCCGAAAACAGCCCGTAAGCTCCTCGCTCCTCCTTTACCACCCATAGGTTCTTTTCTGTCGTCTCGACCTGCATCTGCATCCGCCCATCGATCTTCGCGCCCACACTTCGGACAAACGCCTCGCTGCCCACCGCCACGCTCTCCGTCCAAGCGGCTTCTCGAACGTTCTTCTGTCCGCCAAGACCCGCCTCTACGTAAGCGGCATACCGGGGCGCCACCTCTTCGAACGGGTGCCCGGGTGCAAGTGCCTCTGCCAGTTCCTCGCGGTCCACGATGCGGTAGCGTTGACGAAGCCCAACGATCTCCTGATAGCCACACCACGTCCAATCCGCTGGACTCGTCACTACACCGGCACGAACCATGTTCAGGTCGATGTAGCGCAAGCAGCGCCAGAGATAGTCCCCTTCATCGATCATCACCGCGTGATACCGGTCGCTCCAGAATGCTCCGCTGCGTTCCCTGCGCAGGTTGTACGCTTGCGCGAAGTCACCTTCCAACGACTGCATAAATCGCCCCAGGGTCTCCGCCCCGCCTTCCCGGATCTTAAGAAGCAGATGCGTGTGATTCGACGTCAGACAGTAGCCCAGGACCGTTATCGGGAACCTCGCCACAGCCTTCCTGATCATCGAGCGATACAGGTCGCGGTCCTTGGCGAAGCGGAACAGAAAGCTCCTGTCATGACACCGGTGCGTCACGTGGTACGTCTGGCCCGAAAGGATATATCGATTGGCGCGTGGCATGTCGCGAACGCTATCGCTTAAAGGCTGAATTTGCCCTCAAAAAAGAGCTCTAAGGCCACCAAACGGGCATTTTCTCTGCTGCAACTCGTTGCAGCCCTAGTGAAACCTGTGGTCCGACCCCGGCTTTCCGGCTTTCCGACTAAGGGCGATTTGTGGCAGTCGTAGTGCCAGGAAAATCAGAGCCGCAATTTACTGTGACTCAATATATCGATGGTTCGAGCGCCATCAACTATGACGAAAAACGCTGCATTACGAACGCGGAGCAATTTCCAGAACGTTTCTACGGCTCCCCGCAGCAACTAGGCCTGCGACGCCTATGGCTAATCGAATGGCAAACGTACCAATGGAACCTGGTGTACAATCAGGCCAGCGACACGATTACCGCCACGCGACACATCATCGACTACGAACACTTCGACGAAGACCAGGTGACACGAACAGATGGAATGTCGTTTAGCGTGAGACTTTTAAGGCAATGATGCCGGCCGCCGACCCCGTCGCACCAATTTCGCAAACGCACACAACGCGTGACGTATTGACTGCATGACAGAAGAAAAGAAGCCATCTTCACACGTAGCACCACTTCTCGCAGCTCTGGCGACCGTTACCGCCGCCGCGATCGGTGTTCTACCGTCGATTTTACACCGGGACGAGTCGGCGCCGGTTACCCAATCTCCCGATATCGACGAACTGCGCAGTGAAATACTGGCTGCTGTTCTCGCGAGCAGCACGCAAGCCAATGAATCAGTCACGCGGCCATCATTCGATCTGGCTCCAAAAGATCAAAGGTTCGTTGTTGCCCTGACCGATGTGATGTTGTCGACATCAATTCGCATCCAAGAGCTGGAAAAGAAACTAGGCAACCCAAAGCCTAACATGACACTTTACGGTGACCGGATTCTTCTGACATGGCGATTCGAACAACACGCGCAGTTCTTGGCAGGCTACGACGTTCGCGTTCAGATGATGAGGGAGAACTCAACCCGAATGGAAGACGTCGTGTGGGTCTACAACTACTCATTGGGTAGTGATATGAATAGGGCAATAAGTGTCACGGACTTCATGGAGGCGGTCGAACGTGCAGGGTTCTCAATTGTGATGAAAGAGGTTCGTCCAGACGACACCCTTGAGATCACCTGTGATTACAAATATCGCAGTAGTGAGGGCAAGGACGTCGTTATTCGGGAGATCGGTCGGGGCGTTCTTCCAGAGGCCAGACAAACCCAATACAGCGAAGATATTTGACTCAGCGCTGTCAACGCGCAGCGTTCGTGCGCAGTGTTCAACGATCCACTCTCATTGCTAACAGACCAAATGTCGTCGATGCTTTCCACCAGAAACACCCCTAGCGAAGGTTAGAACCGAAAACGCGATCATCAATCCCCCTCCTCCAATAACCCGTCCACTCGTCGCTAACGCCAACGAAATCACGCAATCATCGTGATACCCACTCAGCGCGCTGTAGGTGATCGCGCCGTTCGGACTGATGGCGTACTCGTATCGCTTCAGCTCGTTGGTCAGTATTTCCCACTCGCGCGGCCATGACACATTGCGCTGTTCCACGGCGACAATGAGGCGCTGAATCAGCTCCACCTTCTTCTGGTTCGTGAACTTCACGGGCTCGATTCGCGGCCATACGCGGGCGAGGTCATCATAGATCGGGTCCCCTGCCCCGGTGGCGTCCATGACGAGGAGACCACTCCACTTCTTGCAGAAGGCGAGGATGCGCTCTTTCTGGATCGGCCAGTCGAGACGCTGAAATCGTTCCATGTCCACGCATTGGCCGGTCTTGCGGTCCATGGCGATGAGGACGGTCCAGTCGTTGTGTTTGGCGAGGTCGCAGCCGATGACGATGCTTCCGGAAAGGGTTGCGGGTTGATGGGAATGGTGAAGGCGTCGAGGTTGCGGGAGAACGGGTAGTCAATAGAGCGGATGCGATAGCTCGCCCCCAGACTGAGTAGTCACTCAGTTTCTCGTGCAAGACGGTGCTCGAACTGGAAATGCAGCGGTGCATTCGCTAGCGTGTGCTGCGTGAAATCTGAGATTCCCGACCACTATGCGACGCTTGAACTCGAACGTGATTGCTCTGACGCGGAGATTCGCACGGCGTATCGGAACTTGGCCAAGAAGCACCATCCGGATGTGAATCCAGGATCGCCGGATGCGATGACTCGCATTCAAGCGCTCAATGCGGCCTATGAAGCGCTCGGGGATTCTGCGCGACGACGGGTTTATGACGAGAAGCTCACGCGGTCTGAGCGTGGCACGGAGAGACAGCGTGGCGGCGGGCTGGTGGCGAACATCACGCAGGACGTTCATATTGCGATTCAGGATCTACTGCGTGGCGCATCGCTTACCGTACATGTAACGGATCCTGCGAATCCGCGCGGAATGGAGTCGTACGAGCTCGTTATCCCTCCGGAAACCGCGCCGGGCACACGCTTCCGCCTGAAGCGCGCACCGCCGTTCGAAAACGGATGCGTGATCGTGCGCGTAAAGGTCCGGCCCGACGCGAGGTTCAAGGCACGCGGCTCTGACTTGCGGTGTGACCTGAAGATCAGCGCTCACCGCGCAACGCTGGGAGGAATGGAGTCGGTTCGCGGAGCGACCGGTCAATTCCTTCGTGTGAAGATTCCGCCGCACGTGGCACGTCGGGAAGTCATTCGAATCCACGGCGAAGGACTTCCCAAAGCCCGTGGCGGCCGTGGCGATTTGCTCATTCGGATCACGTATCGACCCGACGTCCGAATCAGCCGTGCCGCTCGGCACTGACAGAGTTAGAAGTCGGTCGAGACGGCCACCGAGCCGAATTCCTGGCGTCCATCCTGGCCTTCGAACTCTTCGCTTCGCAGGATATAGGCAAACACGAAGTGAATGCCTTCCGGGATGGTTAGACCGAAACCCATCTTGAAGTCGTGGACAAGTGGTTCCATGGGACGGCCAAAGTCGTCGGAGTCCATGCCTTCAATGAGTCCGTTGTTTGCGTAGAGGCGCGCATCGCCGCCCACGAATAGATAGAAACCGATTCGCGTGTCCGGAGAAGAGACCTGGCCTGACCGGATGTCGCTCATCGGTGTGCTTTGCGGAATAACTTCCGGTGACCATGGCGACGGCAGTGCGGAGAAGACCGCCATACGAACGACGCATTCAGCGTGCATGTAGCTTTGGATATTGCCTGCCATCAGGCCGATGCCGGGAATCGCATCGAAGCTGAGTCGTTCATTCCGGCCATAGGCTTGTGATTGCCACTTGCGGTCCCAGAGCACGGTGGCTCCTGCTGAATTCCGCAGTTGCCGGTCCCAGCCCTTCGGATCATCTGAACCGATGATCTCATGAAATGTCTTCTGCACCGGCTCGCCCAGGGCCATCGGGCCGACGACACCGAGCTGGGCTTCCACGCGGTCAATCCGCTCGGCGAAGCGCAGCCCCAGGCGATAGTCGATCTCCTGAACACGCACAGCCATCAGTCCCGCAAACATCCACGCCGCATACGAGCGATCGCTCTCCTCTTCGGTAGGCATGGTAATGGACCGCGGCGTGTAGATGGTCTGTCCGAAGGTCAGGTAGTGTCGATTCGTGGCGACGGCAGTGCCGTTGCCGGAGAGCCAGCGAAGAATGCCGTCGCTGACGAGGTTTGTATCGGTGGGATTGCGTTCGGTCACAAAGCGCATGCCCTGTGTGTAGTACCGGTCCGTGCTTTCACGCCGGTTGATCTGGTTAAAGATGTCGTTCTCCCACACCAGGGAACCGGCGTGACTGATTTCGCATAGCAGGCCCAGCGTCACACCCAGGGCGACTTTGGTCTTTACGTGTCGCATGGGAGTTATCTAGGGAAACCAACAAACGGACGGAGGAGTAGTCCTTCCCGTTCGGTGTGACGCACGTTGAACAACCCGATCTGCAAGGAACGGGAGCTCATGGTGAAATTGACGATACCGATCTGCGTGCCTTCCCCTTCCCTGAATGAACTGAGGTTGAAGCCGCCAACCGCCCAACGTGATTCGGCAGCATCCATGGTCATGTTGGCCACGCCGATATCCAAGCCGCTTGTCCCAACGCGCGTGCCAAGGTTGAGCAAACCGACGCGAACCGCATCCGGAGAATCGCCCCGCACATGATTGGCCAGACCTACCTGGAGCCGCGAGACCGTCCGTGCGCTGTTCAGCAGGCCGAGCTGCATCCCTCTGATCGCGTCGGCATCGTTCATGAATGCGACAGCCAGACCGCGAAACTCTGCGCAAGCGTTGTAGAACCCGAATTGGACGCCACTGCTGGACGCCAGCGCAACACAAGCCACGCCGACTTGCAGCCCGTCGAAACCTCTGGCGGCAAGATTCACAAAGCCGAGCTGAATCCCATCCACCTCGCCCCGCGTGTAGTTCAGGAATCCGAATCCCATGCCCTTCGACGAATCGCGCGTGAAGTTCACAAGTCCGAGATCCAAGCCATGCACGGACTCGGCGCTCCCGTAGAGGAGATTCAGGCGAAGGCCGCGCACGTTGAACGATTCATCGGGAATCTGGAACGGTGTCGCGAGGGAAAGCATCCCTGCCGTTCTCTCTCCGTCGGCATAAAGGGAAGGGGTAACGAGAAACGACAGTGCGGCGATGAACCAGCATGTGAACTTCAAGGCGGGACCCTCCTCATCCCGCACTAGAAATAGTGCAATGGCGCGAGGTCTTCAAGCCGTGATGAGCGGCTGGTCAGGTCATGCCATCGCCGCGGGCCATCACAACCTTGCCGGTGCGCACGAGCTCGATGATGCGGAACTTGGCGAGCATCGCGATCATCGCATCGATCTTCTCACTGTTTCCCGTGCACTGCAGGATCATGGAGGTCTCCGTCAGATCCACCGTCTTGCAACCGAAGTGTTCGCCGATTTGCAGCGCTTCGGGACGTTCGCCGGGGCCGACCGCAATCTTCGCGAGGGCGAGTTCCTTGATCACGGAGTCCTCGCCCGTGTGATCCACGCAGCGAAGCACGTCGATCAGCTTGCTCACCTGTTTGATGATCTGCTCAAGGCCGTCCGGGTTGCCGCTCACGCCAATCGTCATGCGCGAGAACTTGCCATCCATTGCGGCCGACACGACGAGCGACTCAATGTTGAATCCGCGCCGCGCAAAGCACTGGGCAATGCGGGCAAGCACGCCGGGCTTGTTCGACACATACACGCTGAGCGTGTGGACGAACGGAATACCCGGCATTACGGAGGACGGTGTGGCGAGGGACGGTGCGGTTTGAGTAGTCATAGCTAGACCTGATAATGGTTAAGGGTTGATGGTTTATGGTTGATGATTGGAGGAAACATTTACCCTCAACCATCAACCATTCTTCTTCGTCCTACGTCGATCCCGTCGGCTTCTCCATCTTGTGCTTCGGGGCTTCAAGGATCATGTCTTCCAGGGCGCGTCCGGCAGGAATCATCGGATACACGTTCTCTGTTTTCACGCACTCGGCATTGATGACGCACGGGCCATCGTTGTATTCCATCGCGCGCTTCAGGATCTTCTTGATGTCGGCCGGACGCTTCAGCGTGAAGCCCTTTGCGCCCGGATAGGAATCGGCCAGCTTGGCAAAGTCAGGGTTGCCTTCGAGGTCCACACCGCTTTCACGCGATTCAAAGAAGAGCTCCTGCCACTGACGCACCATGCCGAGATAGTGGTTGTTCAGTACCAGGATCTTCACAGGCAACTTGTGCACACAAGCCGTGGCGAGCTCGCAGAGCGTCATCTGGAATCCGCCATCGCCCACGATCGCCCAGCACTGCTCCTTCGGCTTGCCAAACTGTGCGCCCACGGCTGCAGGGAAGCCATAGCCCATCGTGCCGGCCCCACCCGAGCTCAACCACGTGTCGGGCAGGTGCGACTTCACAAACTGAGCCGCCCACATCTGGTGCTGGCCCACGTCGGTGGCGACCACGGAGGTCGGCGGCAGCATCTTGTCCAACTCATACAGGATCGCCTGCATTTTCAAGCCACCCTGCTTCTTGAACTTGAGCGGGAACTTCTTCTTGTAGCCGTCAAGACGCTGCAGCCATGGCTTCGTATCGAGCTTCGACACATGCTTCGTCAGCTCTTCCACGATCTCGCGCGCATCGCCGACGCAGTAGTGATGCACCTGAACCATCTTGTTGATTTCGGCCCAGTCCACATCGATGTGAATACGCGTGGCGTTGCGGCAGAACTTCGGAGCCTGGCCGATAATGCGGTCGTCGTAGCGTGAACCGATCGACATGATCAAGTCACACTCCACCACGGCCTTGTTCGCATAGGCCGTTCCGTGCATGCCGAGCATGCCGAGTGACAGCGGATGACTTTCCGGGAACACACCCTTGCCAAGCAACGTCGTCACCACGGGGGCCTGCAGCTTCTCGGCAAGCGCCTTCACGGCTGGCGCAGCTTTCGAGATCAACGCACCGTGACCGCACAGCAGCAGGGGTTGTTTCGACCGACTGAGAGCCGCTGCTATATCCTTCAGATGCTGCATGTTGAAATCCACCTGCGGCTTGTAACCCGGAAGATCCATGGGCGAATCGAGACTCGCCGTGCACGGAGCCGAGCTCACGTCCTTCGGGATGTCCATCAGCACAGGGCCCGGACGACCCGTCGTGGCAATATGGAACGCCTCCCTCGCGATGCGCGGGATGTCGTTCGGGTTCTTGATCAGGTACGAGTGCTTCACCACGGGCATCGTCAGGCCAAACACGTCCGCTTCCTGGAACGCGTCCTTGCCCAGCATCGGCGAAATCGTCTGGCCCGTGATCACAATCATCGGCACGGAATCCATATGCGCCGTCATGATGCCCGTGACCGTATTCGTCGCACCGGGACCGCTGGTCACCAGCACCACGCCCGGCTTGCCCGTCGCGCGCGCATAGCCGTCAGCCATATGCGTCGCACCCTGCTCATGACGCACGAGGACCAGCTTGATCTTCGTCTTCGTCGTGACAATGGCATCAAAGATCGGAATGGCCGCACCACCGGAAAGACCCCAGATGAACTCAACACCCATCTTCTCGAGAATCTTGATGAGGGCCTGGGCGCCATCAAGTTGCTGGGTTGGTGTCTTTGGAGAAGGCTTCGTCGCCTTGGGTTCCGGTTCCTGAATCGCTGTAGGAGGTGTCATTGTTGCGCCCTTTCGAAAATGTCGAATATGGACACAAGATACACCTCTACTGCGGAACGGCAACTTAAAAATAGCTGATTTTTTTGCAAGATTGCGCAGTTCTGATCAAATCCTCTTTAAATCAGACCGATAAGGACCGATAGGGCCGATCAGACGGATAAACCAAGCCCAAAACACGCCGTCTTATTAACAAACATGCCCTACTCCAGTGAATAGACCCCATCGTGAGCCTCGGAAAGGTAGGTTTTGAGCAGCTTTATGGCGGAATCGATGTCCTTAAGGCTGGCCATTTCGTTGACCGTGTGGATATACCGGGTCGGGATGCTGAGGGTCATGCTGACGATGCCGCCCCTCGCCCGCTGCAGTGCCCCGCCGTCCGTTCCGCCCCGGGGCAGGATTTCCATCTGGTGCGGGATCTTCTCGCGCTCGGCGATGGTCCGCAGGTGTTCGACCAGCTTGGGATTGCAGATCAGTGACGCGTCCATGATCTTGATGGCCGCGCCATGTCCGAGACGCGTCACCGCATCGGCATCGGACTGGCCCGGATAGTCATTTGCCAGCGTCGTGTCCAACGCGATTCCGATGTCCGGGTTCAGCGCATACGCCGCAGTTGTCGCACCGCGCAGTCCGATCTCCTCTTGCACGGTCGCCACGGCATAGATGTCCACCTTGTGCTTCTTCAGCGCGCGCAGGGCTTCAATCATGACGAAGAGGCCGACGCGGTTGTCGATCGACTTCCCGATTACGTTGTCGCCGCACGGCTCCAGCGTGCGATCCATTGTGACCATGTCGCCGATAAAAATGTGCTTCTTCACGTCGGCGACCGTCATGCCGAGATCGACAAAGAAGTTCTCCACCTTCGGCGCTTCCTTGCTCTCCTCGGGCGACTGCATGTGGATGGGCTTGGCCGTGTAGGAAAGGACGCCGCGGAATTTGTCCCCGGCGCGCGAATGGACCAGCACCCGCTGCGCGAAAAGCTGGCGCGGATCAAAGCCACCGAGCGTTTGCAGGCGCAGGAATCCCTTGTCGTCGATGTACTTCACCATGAACCCAATCTCGTCCATGTGCGCCGCGATCATGACCTTCGTCTTTGACTTCCCCTTGCGGCGTCCGATCACATTGCCCATCACATCCGTTTCGAGCGAATCCACCAGCGGCTTCAGTTCCGCGCGCACGATCTCGCGCAACTTCTCTTCCCGTCCCGGAACGCCCGCCGCTTCGCTCAGTTTCTTCAACAACGCCAGATTCATGGATTTACTTCCCTTCGGTTGGTAAGGTCTCGCATCGATGCCCGAATATATGGGCATCATGGCCATGGATTCCACACCCATCATCGTCTGGTTCCGGCGCGATCTGCGCGTGCAGGACAACTCGGCGCTCTCCGCCGCGATGCGCACCAACCGGCCCCTCGTTCTCCTCTATATAGACAGCGCCAAGGAAGAATCGCCCTGGCCACACGGCGCCGCATCCCGCTGGTGGCTCCACCACGCCCTCGTAGCCTTGAAGGCCGCATTGAAAGAGCACGGCGCCGACCTGACCATCCGACGCGGCCCTGCGTTGGAGGTGCTGAATACGGTGATCCGCGAGAGCGGCGCGACCGCGGTGTACTGGAATCGCCTCTACGAGCCCGCCGTGATTGCGCGGGACAAGAGCGTCAAAGCGTCCTTGAAGACCGCAGGCATCGACGCCCAGTCGTTCAACAGCGCCCTGCTCCACGAGCCGTGGACAATCCTCACGCAGCAGGACAAACCGTATCAGGTCTTCACCCCGTTCTACCGCTCCTGCCAGGCCACGGGCGAACCACCAAGTCCGGAAGCGCCCGTGAAGGGAAAGTTTCCAACCCTTGGAAGTCTGAAGTCGCTCGACTTCCAATCCTTGGAACTTTTGCCGACGATCCCGTGGGACCGCGGCATGAAGGCGTCGTGGACACCGGGTGAAGCGGGTGCGCAGAAGGAACTGAAGCGTTTCCTCAACGGTGCAGTGGAGCAGTACAGCGGCGACCGGGATCGACCCGATCACGTCGGCACCTCACGCCTCTCACCGCATCTCCACTTCGGTGAAATCGGACCGAGGCAAATCTGGTCCGCTGTCCGCAAGTCCGGCGCGAAGAATGTCGATCCGTATCTGCGACAACTCATCTGGCGCGAATTCGCGCACCATCTGCTCTATCACTTTCCGCAAACACCGGAGCAACCGCTCCGCAGCCAGTTCGCGAATTTCCCGTGGTCGAAGGACGCAAAGCTCCTGAAGCTGTGGCAGAAAGGCCGCACGGGTTATCCGATCGTCGACGCAGGCATGCGCGAACTGTGGCGCACCGGGTGGATGCACAATCGCGTCCGCATGATCGTCGGCTCCTTCCTCGTGAAGGATCTGCACATCCCGTGGCAGGAAGGCGCCGCGTGGTTCTGGGACACGCTCGTTGACGCCGACCTCGCGAACAACACGCTCGGCTGGCAATGGATCGCCGGCTGCGGCGCCGATGCAGCGCCCTACTTCCGAATCTTCAATCCGTATCTCCAGGCCGCCAAGTTCGACCCCGACGGATCCTACGTCCGCAAATGGATTCCGGAACTCGCCAAACTGGATGCGAAGTGGATCCACGAACCGACCTCCGCGCCGCCGGACGTGTTGAAAGCCGCCGGCGTGCGCTTGGGAGAATCCTATCCCCACCCCATCGTCGACCACGCCAAAGCCCGCGACCTTGCCTTGGAGGCGTACAGCCAGATAAAGTTGTAGCCACGGCACTCCGCTGCCGTGTTGCGTTTCCGACACGGCAGCGGAGTGCCGTGGCTACACCAAACTTTCATGACGCGCTCACACAATCCTCATACAGTACATCCAGTGTCCCGCTAGTGTGCTTGAACTACATTTAGGGGGGCTAACGCCATGGCCAGGGAAAAGATTCTAGTCGTTGAGGATGAGGACGACATCCAGGAACTCATCAAATACAACCTTGTGAAGGAAGGCTACCAGGTCGTCTGCGTATCGCGCGGCGAGGATGCCCTTCCCGCGGTGAAGCAGCATCAGCCGGATCTCATCCTGCTCGACCTGATGTTGCCTGGCATGGACGGACTCGAAGTCTGCAAACTGATCAAGAACGATCCGCGCACGCAGCACATCTCGATCGTGATGCTCACGGCGAAGGGCGAGGAAGCGGACGTCGTGACCGGTCTCGAAGTCGGCGCCGATGACTACATCACCAAGCCCTTCAGCCCGAAAGTCGTCATCGCCCGCATCCGCAACGCGTTTCGTCGCAAGAGCAAGGAAACGACGGACGACATCGCGCCGATCAAGGTGAAGGAGATCGTCATTCATCCCGGCCGCCACGAGGTCCTCGTGAAGGGCAAGATGATCGACCTGACATTCACAGAATTTCGAGTGCTCCAGTATCTCGCGAAGCGCCCGGGTTGGGTGTTCACCCGACAGCAGATCGTCGATGCCGTGCGCGGTGAGGACTACCCCGTGACCGACCGCTCCGTCGACGTGCAGATCGTCGGTTTGCGACGCAAACTCGGATCCAGCGGCAAGTACGTCGAAACCGTTCGCGGCGTCGGCTATCGCTTCAAGGAATGAGGAGATCGCGGATGGATGAAGGATGATTGCTGAGTCATGCCAGATCGGACGTTCCTCCATCATCAATCCGCATTCATCAATCCCTTCATCGCACCGACTTCTATTAGGACGCTCACAATCCCCTAACACAGCGCCACCACCGTGCGCGGCATTCAAAGACGGCCCGCGTCTTGCGGGCACGGAATTCAACCCACTCCGGCAAATGCCGGGACTGACAGCACATAGGAGAAGCACATGAAGAAAATATGGATGACTCTGGCAGCAGGGTCCACGCTTGTGGCGTCCTCGGCGATGTCGCAGGAATGGTACGAGACGATGAAGGTCAAGGGCGACGTTCGCTATCGCTACGAGAACATCGATGACGAGACGAAGGAAGACGAACGCCAGCGCGACCGGATTCGCGTCCGCCTCGGCGTATTCGCCAAGGGCGGCAGCGATCTCGACATGGGCGCACAGATGACGACGAGCGAGAAGAATGACCGCGTTTCGGGAAATTCCTCTTTGACCGGCGGCGGCAGCAAGAAGGATGTGTATCTGGACCTCGGTTACCTGGATTACCATCCCGAAGCGCTGAAAGGCCTGAATCTCATCGGCGGCAAGATGAACAACCCGTACATCGCCGTGGCCGACAACGTGTGGGACGGCGACTACAATCCAGAAGGTCTTGCTGCGAAGTACAAGGCGGGTGACGAAGTCGAGCTCCTCTTGAATGCAGGCTACCACTGGTTGACCGAGCGCGAGACGGATGAGGACGACGCGAAGCAGCTCGGCGCCCAGGCGGCAATCCGGTTCAACGGCGAAAATGACTTCTACACCCTTGCGGGCGTGGGCTATTTCGGCACGGAGAACCTCGAAGGCTACTCCCTGTTCGACGACAAGAGCTACGGCAACTCCACGGACAAGGTCGTGGACGACGGCAAGACGAACAGCGTATTCGCCACCGAATATGGTGTGCTCGAAGGATTCGCCGAAATCGGCGCGAACATCGGCCTCCCGGTCCGCGGTTACGGCTCCTACACCGTGAACCAGGATGCGGATGAAGACGACACGGGCTACCTGCTGGGCGTTACGCTGGGCAAGGCCAAAGACCCGAAGTCGTTCGAAGTCGGCTACAACTTCCGTTCGCTTGAGAAGGACACCGTCCTCGGCGCACTGTCGGATTCCGATTCCGGCGGCGGCGGCACGAATCACGAAGGCCACAAGCTCTTCGTGAAGTACCAGATCACGAAGGCCTTCCAGACGGGCGTGACCTACTTCATGGACGCAAAGGATCCAGACGGCAAGGACACGGACTACGACCGCTTACAGGTGGACTTCGTCGGCAAGTTCTAAATCGCAAAGCTATGCGGGGAGTGGCATCGTCACGATGCCCTCCCCCTTCGTTCTTTTAAGGAGATAGTCAATGAATGCATGGATGAAGAGTCTGACGGTTGCGGCAATGGCCATGACGGCATCCGTCGTGGTGGCTGATGAAACGATTGTGATGGATGGATCGACCACGGTAGGCCCCATCGCCAAGGCGTTTGCCGAATACTACATGAAGAACAACCCCGGCGTGAACGTCACCGTGGGCGAGTCTGGAAGCGGCAACGGCGCAAAGAGCCTCGTCAACGGCACGTGCCAGATAGCCAACATGTCGCGCCCGATGAAGGAAGGCGAAATCGAAGCCTGCACCGCCAAGGGCGTGAACCCGGTTGTTCACATCGTTGCGATGGATGGCCTTACTCCTGTTGTCCACCCGAGCAACCCCGTCGAGAATCTGACGCGCAGCGAGCTGAAGCAGATCTACATGGGCGAGATCACGAATTGGAAGGAGCTTGGCGGCCCCAACCAGAAGATTGTCGTCATCAGCCGGGACACGAATAGCGGCACGTACGAATCCTGGGAAACGCTCGTGATGAAGGCCGACCGGATAACCGACAAGGCCGAGTATGTTGGCAGCAACGGAGCGATCCGCCAGCGTGTACTCGGAACGCCGAACGCGATCGGCTACGTCGGCCTCGCCTTCGTCGAAGGCGTTAAGCAGGTCGCGGTGGATGGCGTCATGGCCACGCCCGAAACAGTCCTGGACCGCACCTTCCCGATTGCCCGTCCGCTGCACATGTACACGAATGGCGAACCGGCGCCGGGATCACATCTCGAAAAGCTGGTCAACCTCTATAAGACCGATGACGGCAAGCAGATGATCGAAGAGACCGGCTTCGTGCCCGTGGAGTAGACGCGCTCCGAATCTGTTCAGGTCGTAGATGGCAAAAGAACACAAGAGTCTGATCCTGTCCGAGGGAGCAAGCCGCACGGAGCGGCTGGTATCTCTGCTCGGGCAGGGCTTTCTCTTTGTGATCACTTCCCTGTCCGCGATTGCCGTTCTCCTGATATTCTATTTTATTGCGCGCGATGCGATTCCCTTCTTCCAGAGCCGGGGCTTGGCGGAGTTCTTCACGACGACGGACTGGTATCCGTCCCGCGAGCCACCAGCCTTCGGAACGCTCTCCATTATCGTGGGAAGCGCGCTCGTCACCTTCGGAGCGATTCTCCTGGCTGTGCCTCTCGGCATCGCCGCCGCCATATGCCTGAGCGACCTCCTGCCCTTTTCCGTCCGGCAAATCGTAAAACCATTTATAGAGATTCTCGCCGCCATCCCTTCGGTGGCTTATGGCTTCTTCGCCCTTGTCGTGTTCGCGCCCATCCTTCAGGAAAAGGGCGGTCACCTGCTCGCACAAGCCACATGGATCCTCGGGCTCCCCGTCCTGCTCCTCGCGTCGATCATTCTGGGCGACCTCGCGACAGACCGTGTTCCGGCATCAGTCCGCACAATCTCACGCTTCAGCGCGATCACACTGCTCGCCTGCCTGGCTGTCTGCACGCTCTATGTCCTCGCAAGGCACTTCGGGTCGATTCAGATCGACAGCGGCACCAATGCGCTCAACGTCTCCGTGCTCCTGGGCATCATGGCCCTGCCTACAGTGGTCAGCGTATCCGAGGATGCGCTTCAATCGGTGGGACGCGAGTTGCGCGAAGGCAGCTACGCCCTCGGCGCAACCCGCGCGGAAACAATCATCCGCACGATCATCCCGGCGGCTATGAGCGGAATCTGTGCTGCAATCATTCTTGGCGTGATGCGGGCCATCGGCGAAACGATGGTGGTGTGGATGGCTTCGGGCAATTCGGCCCGTATTCCCGAGCCTTGGTACAACTTCCTATCCCCCGTCAGGACGCTTACTGCCACCATCGCAGGTGATATGGGCGAAGCCGACCAAACGCTGGGTTCGGACCGCTACCATGTTCTTTTCGCCATGGCGTTGTCCCTGCTCGTATTCTCCTTCTTCATGAACATTGTCAGCGAATGGGTGGTGGCCCGATCCCGCAGGAAGATCGGGAAATAGCCATGGATCTATCTACCCGCAAAGTCATCAACGGCTCACTCTCCGGCGTGGGCTACTTCGCCATCCTGATCATGGCCTTAGCCCTGATCATTCTCCTCGCACCCATCCTGAGCCGCGGCATGGGCGCGATCTTCTTCCGCGAGACGGTGGAGCATCGCAGGATGTTGCTTGAGCAGTTCGAGAAAGGTGACGAGAAAGCCGTAAAAGCCGAAGTCGCCGAGGTGAGGAAGGCGCGTCAACCCGTCTACGACATGCTCGCCGCCTATGAGACGCACTACCAGGGACTCACCCCGACGGAACGACGCAAACTCAAGACGCAATACCAGGAACTTCGCAAAGCGCTGACCGATCTCTTTGGTCCCATTCCCGGAACGGAAGAGCCGCAGCTTCTAAGGTACAAGTACGGACAAACGCGATGGGACAGGGCGCAGTACAAGCTGCAGAAGGCTCTCTTTGTCGAAGAATGGGATTACTCGGACGCCGAGGCGATGGGACGAAAGGTCCTGGTTCCACGCGTCGGCAGGTTCGCCGGTACGCCTGCAGAACCCATATTCGGCTACCTTGAGAAGAACCTTGACGCGATGCTTCGCCCGAAGTTTACGGTCTACACCGGGTTTCTCACCGATCATTCCGTCGACTCGCACGTCTTCGGCGGAATCTGGCCGGAGATTCTCGGAACGCTCTACCTGACCATCGGCGCCATGATCTTCGCGATTCCGATGGGCGTGATCGCGGCCATCTACCTTTGCGAGTATGCAAAGGAGAACCATCTCCTCCGGCTGCTTCGCTCCTGCATCAGCACGCTCGCAGGCGTACCCAGCATTGTTTTCGGACTTTTTGGCTTGGCCTTCTTCATCAACACCGTTCATGTTTCGGAGTCGAAAAGCGTGATCGCCGGGTCCATGACCCTTGCGCTCATGATTCTGCCCACGATTATCCGTGCGTCGGAGGAGGCCATTCGTGCCGTGCCCCGCACGTACAAGGAGGCGGCGCTCAGCCTCGGTGGCGGGAAGTGGCAGACGATCATGAAGGTGGTCCTGCCAGCATCACTTCCCGGAATCCTGACGGGCATCGTGATCAGCATGGGCCGCGCGGCAGGCGAAACCGCCCCGATCATCTTCACCGCGGCAGTCAGTGTCGGGCTGCCGCCTGTCATCGGCAAAATCGCGGAACAACCCACACCCGCCCTGCCCTGGAACATCTACAACATCAGCACGGAGCATGAAGCAGTCGACGAGATCAGGCATGTCCAGTTTGGCATGGTCATGGTACTGGTGCTGCTCGTCCTTGCACTGAACCTTTTTGCGATTTTGCTCCGGGCCAGGATTGCGAAGAAGTTGCGAGGGTAAACCGATGATGACTACATTCGACGAAACGACGACAAACAGGGAAGCACCACCAGTCATGAAGTCGATGTTCAAAATCAAGGAGGGCGCGTCCGACACGCATCCGGGTGACAACGCCACGGTACACGTGAAGGCCGATAACTTCTCCATCTTCTACGGTAAGAATGAAGCCGTGAAGAAAGTCTCCATGGATTTCCTATCAGGCATCGTGACCGCCATCATCGGCCCGAGCGGCTGCGGCAAAAGCACCTTGCTGCGTTCCATCAACCGGATGAACGACCTGATTCCGAACTGCCGGCCCGCCGGCAAGCTGATCTTCGACAACGTGGACATCTATGATCCGCGGATCGACGTGGTGACGCTTCGCAAGCGAATCGGCATGGTTTTCCAGAAACCAAATCCTTTCCCCAAGAGCATTTACGACAACATCGCCTACGGTCCGCGTCTTCATGGCAATCTCAACCAGAGCGAGCTCGCAACCATCGTCGAGAAGAGCCTCCGTCGCGCCGCGCTCTGGGATGAGGTGAAGGATCGCCTGAGCAACAACGCCCTTGGCCTCTCTGGAGGTCAACAGCAGCGCCTATGCATCGCGCGCGCACTCGCCGTGGACCCCGAGATCCTCCTGATGGACGAACCTACTTCGGCCCTCGATCCGCGCGCTACGGCCCGCATCGAGGACCTTATTGCCGAACTTCGCGGCCGCTATACGATCATCATCGTGACCCACAACATGCAACAGGCGGCCCGCGTTTCCGAAATGACGGCTTTTATGTACGAAGGCAGCTTGATCGAATACGGTCCTACAAAGCAGCTCTTTACGAAACCCCGCGAGAAACAGACCGAAGACTACATCACCGGTCGTTTCGGCTGACAAAGGAGCAAAACACCATGGCCGTTCACCTTTTACGAGAACTCGAGAAGCTCCAGAAGATGGTCTTGTCGCTCGGCGCCATGACGGAGGAGAACCTTCGCCGCGCGGTTTCCTCCATCACCAACCGCGACCAGAAGCTCGCCCTTCAAGCCATCGACATGGACCACGAGGTGGACAAGTTTGAGGTCGAGGTTGAGGAGGAGTGCCTCAAGGTTCTCGCCCTGTACCAGCCCGTCGCGCACGACCTGCGCTTCATCGTGGCGATCCTGAAGATCAACCACGACCTGGAGCGCATCGGCGACCTCGCGGTCAACGTCGCACAGCGTGCCCACAAGCTCGCCACGTTCCCGAAGAACGCCCACGACTTCGGCATCCAGGACCTCGCAGAGAGCGTGCAACGCGTCGTATCGAACGCCCTCGACGCCTTCATCGCATCGGACGCCGAACTCGCCCGCCAGATCTGGCTAGGCGACGACGAAGTCGATAACAAGACCGGCCAGGTCCTGACCGCCCTGGAAGACGAAGCCCGCAAGCGACCGGAATCGCTCCAAGGCCTCCTTTCCCTCATCGCTGTCGCTCACACCCTGGAACGCATCGCCGACCACGCCACCAACATCACCAAAGACGTCCTCTACATGGTCCACGGCGAAATCGTCCGCCACCGCTCCCGCGAATTCCGCGAACAACTCCCCCCCACTGCTCAACCCTAATCATAATCGTAATCATACTCTTCGGCTCATCAGGACTCGAAATTTCACCGCTGAGACGCAGAGGACACAGAGACGGCCGAAGTAGAGCAGCGTATTCACTGATGGGCTGTAGTCAGGAATCGAAGCCACTCCGTCGACAATCGCAAGAGCAACAGCCTTATGGCTTATGAGCCGAAAAGCTCGCTTATCTGTAATATTCTGTGAGTAACTACGGTGAAGTTGTGCTCCGACCCCGAGACACTCACTCACAGGAGATACTAGTCAGATGAACATAACGCGAGTAGCAGCACTTGGAATCTTCGCATTCATGGTCGCAGGCTGCGCTTCAACGAAGCAGTTTGCGCCTCGACCCGACGAGAGTGCGATCACACCTGGAAAAGCGCAGATTCGCGTCTATCGTCCAGGGCAGCTTTGGGGAACGGCGAATGCGTTTAAAGTGTCGGATGGAACAAACGTAGTAGGACATCTGGGCCCAAAGGGTGAGCTTCTGTGGGAACGGGATGCTGGCGAGATGTCGCTGAGCGCGAGTCCCACGATCCTCAGCATGGGTGGCTTCAACGTGGAAGAGGCGCAACTGGAGTCGGGCAAAAGGTACGAATACGAAGCATGGTTCCCGTTCTTTTACCCCTTTTCGCATCACGGCTTGGAGAGGACAGCCGTAACGCCGTTAGGACAATAGGCGACCGGCGATTCTCGCTTTTCGATTCGACACCACGCTAGCCGACGTCTCACGAACCCGTAAGCGCGTCCTTCCCTGGCTCAACGACGTCGTTGAGCGACGTAACGGCGCACTTTTGTCGCGAGAAGACGTCGTTCGCGATCGGGCTTACCCGGAGTGCCGGGGGGAAAGGCCCCGAGGAAGCGGCTTGCTACAGGAAATCAGCCAGTTTCACGATCCCGGTCTCGGGCGGGATGCGCAGGCAGCGTTCGACGATGATGGCGATGACAACGCCGGGTTTCTCGCGCTGGAAGACGTCCACCGGAAGGCGGCGGTCCCAGATGTAGGTGACGCTCCGGAAGTCTTCCGACATGAATGGGATTAGCGCGTTTGAGAACGAGTCGCGCAGGACCAGGGCTTTCGGGGCATCGGGCGATCCGCCGGTGCTGATGACGTAGATCGGCGGGTCGGTGGGCGCATACGTCAGCTTTGCACGATAGGGTTCGCGGGGAACCATGAAGGGATATGTGGTCTCCACGAGATACTTCGGCAGGTTGAGCATACGCGACAGATCCCAGCCCGCCGTGCCTTCCACTGTCCTGATCTCGTAATCGTCCCACGTCTGCGTGCGGGCGAGGATGCCCAACTCTTTCAGCTTCGCGGCGATGACTTCGTAGCTCGCAAATGCACCCACGGCGTTCCAGTGCGTATCGGTGCGATGGTAGACCGGACCGGATGCCTTCTGCCGAAACAAGGCAGCGCGCAGGTCAAGCACCTCAATGTCGGTGTGACGTTCGATATAGCTCTTAAACTGGTCAATCGTCGGACTCTCCCCCTTCCCGTTCAGCGTCCCCGGCATCTCCTCGCGATAGACTGCTTCCTTGTTCGGCGCCACGACGACGAAGAAAGGCGTATTCCGTTCACGCAGGTACGCGTCGATTTCGGCGAGCGACTTCCGCCAGGCTTCGAGCTGCTGGTCCGAAAGCAAGGGCTGACCCGCGTAGTCGGCCAGCGAGTCCTCCGCGGGAACGCGCTTGGCGCTGTTGTAGAAGAGCCAGCCGTTGCGACCCAAGACGACGGCGGGGAATGGCGAGGCCTTGAAGACATCGATATAGAACCGGTTGTGCCACTCGATGAGTTTCTGGCGCAGCGCAAAGCGGTCATCGAGGAACTTCTCGAAGCCAGACGGGAACTGCGACAGGCCTTCGGCGGTCCATATGAGACGTGGCATTGGACTGAGCGTGCGATTCTCCGTCGCCGACTTCGCGTCGCGATTGAAGAACACGCCGGTCAAGGGAACGACAATCGACACAAGAAACAGCGCGGTCCATATCACCGCGATCGGCCGTGTCCATTCTCGCTGAGTGACGTTCATGTTCTAGAACCGGAAGTAGATGAAAGGGTTGTGGGAACCGGAAGCGAGTTTGAGCATGCAGAGGAACACGACACACGCGAGCGTGGTGTACTCCGCCAGGGCAAGCATCGTGGTCTGTGTGCGCAACTCCGCAATGCGACCGCACACGCGGGCATAGAGCACCTTCGCAACCGGAGTGGCTCCGATCATACCGGCCACAAGCGCCAGCAGCACGTCGGGCGTGAGGAGATACGCGGTGGTGTATGCGGCGGGTGTACCCACCACCCCGCAACCAGCCATGCGCTGGAGAAACCCGAGCGCGTAGGTTAGCGATTCGGACCGGAAGAGCACCCAGCTGATCAGGACTGCGACGAGGACGTAGCCATGTCCGAGCCACGCGGCAATCGCCCCGCCACGGCGCCATGCGATCATGCGCTCCAGCACCAGGAACATGCCGTGGAAGAGTCCCCACGCGACGAAGTTCCAGCTCGCCCCGTGCCAGAGGCCGCAGAGGAAGAAGACGATGACGAGGTTGACGTAGGTCCGGACCCGGGACACGCGGTTGCCGCCGAGCGGGATATAGAGGTAGTCGCGGAACCACGTGGACAGGGAGATGTGCCAGCGCCGCCAGAACTCGGTGAGGGAGCGGGAGATGTATGGATAGTTGAAGTTCTCGAGGAAGTTGAACCCGAAGGCGCGACCCAGGCCGATGGCCATGTCCGAGTAGCCCGAGAAGTCAAAGTAGATCTGCAGCGCATAGCAGACGATCGCGAGCCAGGCCATCGATGTCGTGATGGAAGACGGGTCCAGCGCAAAGATCTCGTCGGCCGGGATCGCCACGGTGTTCGCGATCAACATCTTCTTCGCGAGCCCGATAACGAACCGGCGAACACCCAGCACGAACCCGTCCACGGTCACCCGGCGCTGATGGATCTCCGCCGCCACGTCGATGTACCGGACGATCGGGCCCGCGATGAGCTGCGGGAACAGCGCGATGTAGAGTCCCATGCGCGCCGGATTCTTCTGCACAGCCACGTCACTGCGATAGACATCGATGACATACGACAGGGCTTGGAATGTGAAGAAGGAGATGCCGATCGGAAGATGGACAGGGTTCATCTGGATGGGATGCAAGCCCGCGGCCTGAAGCAGCAGATTGAGGTTCCCGACGATGAAATTTGCGTACTTGAACGCGATCAAGGCCCCGATGTTGACCACCACGGCCCCGGCCATCGCCACCTTGCGCGAGCGGGCCGGACGCCCGGGCGACACGGCGAATCCGAAGGCATAGTTCGCCAGGATGGACGCGATCATGACCACGACGTACACGCCCTCGCCCCATGCATAGAAGAACAGGCTGGCGATCAGCAGGAAGGTGTTGCGAAGGGATGACGGAAGAAGCGCACACCCGATGAGTACGAGCGGCAGGAAGGCAAAAAGAAAGATGGATGAGCTGAAAACCACGAAGCCTGCGATGATGCACCGCAGGATATGGCTTTCAAGACGGAAGAATGGCCGGGCGGACGCGCAGGACGATCTTGCCGACCGTTCGCCGCGTTTCGATGAGTTCGTGTGCCTTTGCGGCTTGCTCAAGGGGAAGGACCGCGGCGAGGTGGACCTTCAAGCGCTCACCTTCAGCCATCTCTGCCAACTCCTCGAGTTGGGCGGCGTTCGGAGCGACAAAGTGGTACCTCGGGATGACACCCTTCACCTTGATGTCCTCCTCGTTGGTGAAAGCAAGGATGGACACCAGGATTCCTCCCGGCCTTACGCAATCCGCGCTTCGCGTCTGCACATCCCCGCCCACCGTGTCGAAAGCCACATCAACGCCCCCGGGCACAGCGTGGCGAACACCCTCCCGGAAATCCTGCGCGGTGTAGTCGATGACGTGATCGGCCCCGAGCTTCTTCACATGGTCTGCGTTCCCGGCACTGCACGTCGCAATGACTTTCGCACCACGGTCCCTCGCCAATTGCACGGCAAAGCCGCCCACCCCGCCGGATGCGGCATGTACGAGAACGGTCTGTCCTGCCCGGAGGCCAGCGACATCGAAAAGGGACTGCCATGCCGTAAGTCCGGCAAGCGGGATCGCGGCGGATTCTTCAAAGGAAAGATTCACGGGTTTCAAGGCCACGACGGATTCCGCCAGGGCGATGTACTCGGCATAGGTCCCGTGCTGGATGATCGGCTTGCGGCAGTAGGCATAGACTTCGTCGCCCGGCTTGAACCGGTGGACGCCCGGGCCCACCGACTCCACGACGCCCGCTGCATCCCATCCGGGAATGAGAGGGAATTGATTCGGAATGCGATTCTTGAGGAGCCCCATGCGGATCTTGGTGTCCACAGGATTTACGCCGGCGGAATAGACCCTGACAAGGATCTCGCCCGCAACAGGTTCTGGCTTGGGAAGATCCATCAAGACAAGCCTCTCCGGCCCGCCGTATCCATTGATCGCGACTGCTTTCACGTCTTGAATCCTCCCGTCGCCGTCCCTACGTTCACGTATGGCCATGGAATCTAGCACACTGCCGCCCGATTACCACACGCACACGTCGCTCTGTAAGCACGCCGAGGGAGTTCCTGCGGACTATCGCGATGTCGCAGAGGCGAAAGGTCTACCGCATCTCGCTTCAACGGATCACTGCCCCACGGACGATGAGTTTGGTTTCGATCATCGCATGGCGCTCGATCAATTCGACCAGTATCGGGAGTGGGTCGCGGCCGCGCAGAACTCGACGGGGACGCCGCTCCTTTTCGGAGTCGAAGCCGATTACTACCGCGGCTGCGAGAAATTCCTTGCCCCGTTCCTCGAATCGCTGCCCTTGGACCTCGTCCTCGGCTCGGTTCACTTCCTGGACTACTGGTCCACGGACCGAGCCACGCGGGGACTCGGTGGCGGCGCCGCGCCCGAGCTCATCTGGGGCCGATACTTCGAACTCATCGGTGAACTGGCCGACACGGGGCTCTACGACATCGTCGCCCACATCGACCTTCCCAAGCGCTTCGGGAATCCGCTTCCCCAGGCAAGACTTCGCGAGCTCGCTCTGCCCGCTCTGGATCGCATCGCAGCCGCGGGGATGTGCCTCGAGATCAACACGTCGGGGATCCTGCATCCGCAGCGGGAGTTCTATCCGTCGCTCTCCCTGCTCACGTGGGCGTGCGAGCGCGGCATCGGATTGACCTTCGGCTCGGATTCGCACCATCCATCGCGCGTCGGTGACGGCTTTGAAGCCGCGGTGGAGCTGGCTCGCGCCGCGGGCTACGCGGAGTCCGCCCACTTCAAACAGCGCAAGAAGTCCATGGTCACTCTGCCGAAGCTTTCGGCTGTTCAACGATCTTGAACGTGTCCACCACGTCAACGATCACCGGCTCATACTCCTTCGCGAATTCCTTCGGCATCGCACACAGAATGTGATACGCGACGAAGTCCTGGACGACATCAAAGGAAAGCACCGACTCGCTTGTCAGGTCCGCTTTGCGTTGGATGACGTCCAGGCCCCACTTCTTGATCGTGGTGAGCTCCGTGCGGATATCGCGCGACTTCTCGCGGGCCTCAATGGTCTCATAAAGCTCCCGCAGCGTATTGTACGGAACGGAAGTGGCCATGATTCGAATCGACGCACGGTTCGGACTCACAAAAGCGATGTCATAAGGCATGCTCCCGTCGGCGCTGAGCTGGTTCCACCCGGGCGGTACGGCCACACTGAAGCGACCGGACCGGTCGGTGTAGGTCTTCTCGCCCAAGCCTAGGATCACGGTCTTCAACTCCTCCTGTACCGTGGGCAGGCGTTCCCCACCGAAGGCACCGTTGAATCGCCTGTAATCGACGAAGAATGCCACGAGGCATGCGGCGCCGATGATCAGGAAAACGATGCGGAAGATAGACCGGGCTTTTGAGCGTGTGGGGTGCATAGGCGTTACATCATCGTTCGGTTGAGGGACAGGATGGGCATGAGGACGGCGAGCGACACGAGAAGCACGAAGATGCCGACACCGATGATCAGGATCGGCTCGACGAGGCCGACGACGCGCGAGACGGATTGCTGCCACTGGTGCTCAAAGCGCGCGGACGCTTTTTCGAGCAGGCCCGGAAGATCGCCCCCCGCTTCGCCGGCCTGAACCCATTCGGGAAGTCCGCGCGACAAGGGTGGAATCTGACGCAAGGCGCGCGAGACCGATCCGCCGTGCCGGATTTCCTCCGCGCCGGTCGCGGCAAGCGATTGAATCCACCGGCTGCCCGTGGCCGACCCGGCGAGAACGAACGCCTCCACCAGTTGAACCCCGCCGCGGAGCAACATCGCCAGCGTGCCGGCAAAGCGGAAGCAGGCAAGGTCGCGCAGGACACGACCCACGGACGGGATGCTGAAAAGCATGCGGTTGAGCGTGCCGAGCCGTTCGTCACTTCCCAGCAGCCACGAACGCGCTGTGAACACGCCCACACCGAGCGCGAAGAGCGCGGGCAAGCCCCAGCGACTGAAGAGCGTGCCGAATCCGATTAAGGCTCGCGTCAGCCACGGCAGTTCGATCCGGCTTTCGGTAAAGAGCTTCGAAAGCGAAGGAAGCACAAAACCAAGCATGCCCGCGGCGATGATGAAGGAAAGCCCAAGGACGATGGAGGGATACACGAGCGACGAACGGATGCGCTCCATCACGCGTCGCTGCTCCTCCAGGAACGCGGCAAGGCGCTCGACACATTCACCCAGTCCGCCGGTTCGTTCACCCGTCTCCAGCAAGGCGCGCTCGTAGGCCGTCATCTCGAATCCGGCAGCGATCAATGCACCCGCAAGTCCGCTTCCATCCACTACCCGGTCGCGTACTCCGGCGAGCCGAAACGCGAGATCACGGTCGGCGGTGCCGCGCAGCATGGCATCGAGTGCGTCCGACAGCGGAAGTCCTGCTTTCAGCAACGCGCCGAGCTCCTCGAACATCTGGGATCGGACGCCGACGCCGGGACTGCGCGAGCGGCCCGAGCCTGATGTCGCAGCGCCCGAAACGGCATCAACCTTCTCCGCGAGCACACCCTGACCGGACAAGCGCTCGCGTGCGTCCTTGATATCGAGGGCTTCGATCAGGCCGCGCACGGCCTGGCCGCCGACATCATATCCGCGATAGGCAAACGTCTTCACGAGGCATTTCCAATGACCCGGTTGATTTC
>CAZCZZ010000001.1:44370-51658 GCA_964503335.1 uncultured Verrucomicrobiota bacterium | reverse complement strand
CGTTGTCCAAGAACCCCGCGGAGCGCGGAACTCAGGAGATACGGTTCTATCCCCATGTCGATCAAGCGAACGACCGCTGCCGTGGCGTCGTTTGTATGCAGCGTGCTCAGGACGAGATGACCCGTGAGCGAAGCGCGAACGGCAATCTCAGCGGTTTCCGCATCACGGATTTCGCCGACAAGGATGACGTCGGGATCCTGTCGGAGGACGTGTCGCAAGCCCTGCGCGAAGGTGAGACCGATCTTCGGCTTCACCTGGATCTGCCCGATCCTCGGCAACTGGTACTCGATCGGGTCTTCAATCGTCAGGATGTTGCTGTGCTCCTTGTCCAGTTCCTGGAGCGCAGCGTAGAGGGTCGTCGTCTTGCCACTGCCGGTCGGACCGGTGACCAGCAGGATGCCGTGCGGCTGATGCAGTAAATCGCGGAGCTGCGCCAGGAGACCTGCGGGCATGCCGAGGTCGGACAGCGGCATCAGCGTCGAGGAACGGTTCAACAAGCGGAGCACCACACGCTCGCCTTCAGCCACGGGAACGGTCGAAACGCGGATATCAATCTCGCGTTCCCCCACCCTCACGCCCGCCATGCCATCCTGCGGCAGGCGCTTCTCGGCGATATCGAGGCGGGCCATGATCTTGATGCGGGAAACCAGCGCGGCCTCAAGATTCTTCGGGGGCGATGGCCGTTCGTACAACATGCCGTCGATTCGGAAGCGGATGCGCAGGCTTTCCGCAAAGGGCTCGATGTGGATGTCCGAAGCCCGCTCGCGCAGCGCGTCGAGCAGGATCAGGTTGATCAGGTGCGTGACGGGCGCTTCATCCGTGCCGCGCAGGATGTCCTCGCTGCGGGTCGGAGCCACGCCGCGTGATTCCTTGCCAATCGAGCCGATGAGTTGCTCCTGGCTCGTGCGCTTCTGGTAGAAGGCGCGCTCGATCGCCTTCTTGACCGAGTCCACCGTCGTGACCAGCGGCACAACCTCCGCGCCGATCAGGAGCGACAGATCGTGCAACACTTCGACGCGGGTCGGGTCGGACATCAGGGCGGCAAGCTGTCCGTTCCAGCGCACGGGCAGCACGCTGTGCTGCCGCGCCCAGTCCACGGAGAGATCGGTCACCAGCGACGGGTCGATGTCCACCCCGTCGATGTCCGCCGTCCAAGATGCGTTGCATTGTTCCGCAAGGGCTTCGACAAGCTGGATATCGGAGATGATGCGCGAGGCGCAGAGGATGTCACCAAGCCGACGCCAGGTCGTTCCGTTCTTCTGGTCGTCGAGGGCATCCTGCAGTTGTTCCGGTGTGATCCGGCCTGCCTTCAGGAGGATTTCGCCAAGGCGCATACTCAACGCTCTACGGGTTCGGAGGGGCTGGCCATGGACTCGCCGGAATCCAGGGATGTCTTCTCCTCCAGATTCTTCTTCAACTCCATTGCCACGTTGAGATCCGTGACAATGTGTGGCGTCACGAAGATCAGGAGATTCGTCTGCTGCTTCCGCGTGGACTGGCTCCGGAACAGCCAGCCGATGATCGGGATATCACCCAGGAATGGCACCTTGGACACATCCTTGATCGTGTCCTCGCGAATCAAGCCCGTCAGGACCACCGTGGCGCGATCCGGAACAGTGACCGTCGTCGAAAGCTCGCGCTTCGCGATCGTCGGCGCAAAGAGTTGTCCCTCAGGCCCTTCATCAACGATCGCTTCAATGCTTGGATTGAGTTCAAGAAGGATCTGTCCGTCCGGGTTGACGTGGGGCGTCATCTTCAGCTTGATGCCGACATCCATGCGATCGATGTTCTGGATCACATCGCGTGACGTGCCCGCACCGCCCTCGATCGTCGACCGGAGGATCGGGATGTTTTCCACGACGCTGACCGTGGCTTCCGTGTTGTTCTGCGCCCACAGCGGGATGTTTGAAAGGATCTTCACGTCACGGTTTTGTGCAAGGGCCTGCACGACGATCGGTATGCGGGGAACGATTGCGCCGGAGGCATCCGTCATGGTCCCGCGCGCCACGCCGACCGCGATGCCCTGCGGGGAAATGCCGGTGGAGAGGAAATCCTGGATGACATCCGTATCGCTCGGCCGGCTGCTGCCGAGGAAGGTGGTGACGCCATTCTCAGCTTGCTCGATCGTTTGCATTTGCACGCCGAGGTTCACGTTCTTGCCCACGGCCACTTCCGCAATGAGCACTTCAACCATGACCTGCTGGGGAATCTGGTCCAGCCCTTCGACGAGCTTCTTGATGACTTCGAAGTCCTCGGGCGAGGCGTCGACGATCAGCGCGTTGTTGGCGATGTTGTGCTCGATGGCGATCGGGTTGCGCTGGTCTTTGTCGGTCGTCTTCGCCAGGAGGGCGTTCAGGTTCTTCGACGCTTCCTCGGCATCGAGGTACTTCAGGAAGATCGAATTCATGCGGCCGTAGCCGGACGGGATCTCGGCGTCCATCTTCTCAACGATCCGCTTCATCTCGGCCAGCTGGACGCCCGTGCCCACAAGGATCAGGCTGTTGGCGCGACGCGCGGGCACGACCACGACATCTGTCGGTATGCCCCCGGCGCCGTCCGCCACCTGCTGCAAGTGGCGACCGATCTTCTCGCCGGCCGATGCCGCTCCTACCATCGCGGTCACGAGTTGCTTGGCCACTTCTTCCGCCGATGCATGCTTGAGGTCGATCACCTCGACGACGCGGGCCGCGCCGGGCTTATCCATCTCGGCGATGATCTTCTCGATCTCACGGATGTTCTCGACGGTATCGGTTATGATCAGGTGGTTTGTCGGGCCGAAGGCGGACAGCGAGCCTTCCTTGCCGCCACGCACGAGGGGCTCCAGGAGCCGCCTCAATTCCAGCGCGCTGATGTGTCCGACCTTGATGACCTTTGTAATGACACCACCATGCGTCCCGCCCTCTGTGGCCACCACGGGCGGACCGGCCTGCTTGGCGTCGGCCAACCGGACGACGTGAACCGCGCCGTTCTTTTCCACGACGGAGAAGCCGGACGATTCGATCACGGAAAGAAAGAGTGGATACACCTCATCCTGCGGGATGCGCGGCGGGGTGATGATGGTGACTTTGCCCGCGACATTCTCGTCCACGACGAAACGCTTGCCGGTCATCTCGCCCACGATTTTCACGAGCAGGCGGATATCGACCTGGTCGAAGCTGAAATTGACGTAATTGCCGGCGGTGGTTTCGACCGATTGAGAGGTCCCGCCCGACAGGAGCAACGCTGCCGTTGTGAGCAAGGTGATGATGCGGTTGCGGATCATTTGGCGATGCCACGCTCGGATGCGTCGATAAACTTCAACAGGTGTTCCAATTCGGGCGCGGGTTCCAGCTTGGCCAATTCCGCCCGCGCCATGGTCGTGTTCAACTTCTTCCGGTAGAGTATCCTGTATGCCTGTTTGACAACAGCCTGCGCCTTTTCGTTCACCCCGGCGCGTTCGAGTCCGACCTTGTTGATCGTGTGCACCAGCGCCGGATTGCCGTCTGCCATCATGTAAGGAGGAATGTCCTGCGTGACCTTGGAGCAACCGCCGGTGATGGAGAGCCTTCCGATGCGGACAAACTGGTGGATGCCGACAAGGCCGCCGATGATTGCGCGGTCCTCGATGATCACGTGACCGGCCAGGGTCGCCGCGTTTGCGAGGATTACGCGGTCGCCCACGATGCAGTCGTGGGCGATGTGGGCATAGGCCATGATGTGGCAGTTGTTGCCGACGCTGGTGAGGTCGCCATCGTTCGTTGCGGCATGGATGGTCACGCCTTCTCGAATGGTCGTTCCAGACCCGACGGAAACGCGCGGGGCGCCGCCTTTGTACTTCAGATCCTGAGTCTGGGCACCGACACTCGCGAACTGGAAGATCGTGCAGTCGGAACCGATGGAGGTCCAGCCCTCGACGACGACGTGGGAAAGGAGGCGCGTGCGGGGTCCGATGCTGACGTGCGGACCGATGACGCAGAAGGGACCGACCACGACGTCGTCGGCAAGTTGGGCTTCCGGCGAGACGACGGAACTGGGATGAACGGAGGCCATCCGGTTACTCGGGCTTATAGGCGAACATCAGGTCCGCCTCGCAAGCGAGTTCGCCATCCACCGTGATCTTGCCGTGCACCTTGGACATGCCGAGGCGGGCTCTCTTAAAAACCACCTCGATGTGCAAACGGTCGCCGGGGCGGACGATCCGGCGGAACTTGGCGTCGTCGATCGCCATGAAATACGCAATGCGGCCCAGCGACTGGAACATCCGGTTCATCAGGATGCCGCCGAGCTGAGCCATGGATTCGATCTGCAGGACACCGGGCATGATGGGATCATTCGGGAAATGACCCTGGAAATAGGGTTCGTTGATGGAAACGTTCTTGAAGCCGACGATACGCTCTTTGTCGTCACATTCCGTGACGCCATCGATCAACAGCATGGGATAGCGATGCGGTAATACTTTAAGAATCTCTTTGGCATCCATGGTTGGCATGTATCGTTTTCCTCGCAGATCGTTCTAGAATCTTCCGAAAGGCCTTGGCGCCATCGAAATACACGAAATTCACCCCTGTGAGGATGATCCCCGCCTAATCCGGTTGGCTAACCGCGCGGAGAGATGTAGCAGATTCGGAGGATGCGTGTAAACCCTAACAGGGAAAGAGGCCGGAATGACGTCTTTTCACGATCCTTGCGCTTCCAGGTTGATCCGGAGCTAGATCTTGCTGCCGCGGACCATCTGGTTGAACCGGATGGGTTCCCTCGACTCGAAAACTTCAACAGCGACTTCGATCTTCTTCAGGAACGAGAGCCGCTGGGCGACCTTGAATACGTCATAGCTGTCATCCCGGACGATCATCATGATCTTCTGCTTGTCCTTATCCATGCCATTCAGCAGTCGCGTCATGAAGTTGTCAGTGGAAAAGGTTGAACGTTCCTCCAGCACGAAGCCGGGTGTGCTCCCGGACGTCTTGGGCCGTATGGCAAATTGGCCAACCAGCGCATAGGACAAATCGACCTCATAGTACTCGTTCGTTACTTTGAATTCGTCAGACGAGATAGCCTGCATCATCTTGATTTGGTCGCCCTTGGCTTGTCGTGCGATCTCTCCCATCTTCGCCTTCGCGTCGCGCCAGAGCGTCTCGACGTCGATGGGATAGATCAGGTTGTCCCGGCACTCCACATAGACTGGGATGCGATCGCTGTGCCGTTCGATCGGTGTCGGAATGAGCACCTTGGTCTGTGCCGCGTCAATACCGGTCGATATGATGACGAGCATCAGCACGCCTTGCAGACAGGTCAAGACGTCCAGGAAGGAATCCAAGCTGATACTCGGGCCGCTGGATTTCTTCTTCGCCACCGCTAACTCTCCACCTTGGCGGTCTGGTTCGTCTCGGTTGTTCCGACGTTCTTCAACTTCACGGGAACGTCCTTCTGGAGCAGATCCATGCCGACGTCGATCTTGCGGTCCACGATGGCTCGCTTGATCTGTCGCGCCACACCCGCCCCGTAAGGCCTGATGAGGAGTACGATATACTCACGCTCTTTGCGTTCTTCCACCCGCGCCAGGAGCCTCTCGAAACCATTATCGCGTCCCTCGAGGTCCTTGATGTTCACAATCTCTTCACCCGGATGAACGATCAGATGATCGCGAGCGACCTCTAGATACCACGGGTTCTTGGTAACGTTACCCTGGTCATCCTTTACGGCCTCCTCCTGGTTGTCGCCAGCGCCGACCGAGTCGCCCACTGTGGGCGCGATGGAAGTGATCTGGACGTTCTCGGGATTGGCCGCGATGATGACGATGTTGCTGATCATGATCGTCACCAGGCAGCCCGTCAGCATCAGAATAACGCACATGAAGGACGAGAAATCTGTTTGCGCATCTTCAGCCATCTAGGTGCTCCATCGACCGGACCTGCGCTTACTCTTCACGCAGCGTAATCACGCGCGGCTTGCTCATCTTCTGGCAGAAATCGGTCGTCGCCGAGAGATGCTTGCGAAGATCGGAAAGCGTGTCGTTGAAGGACTGCGATGCCGCGACGCCCGCGAGCGACTTCTCGACGGTCTGGTTGATCTTGAGCAACTCCTGGATTCCCGCCGCCATCTTGGAGACTTCCTCCATTCGTGTGGCAAGGTCCTTCGCAGCCGACACCGTGCTCTGAACGCTCTCGCGCGTTGAAGCCTGGATCGTCTCGGCGCTGCTCTTGTACTGGTCGGCAATCTTTGAGGACGTCGCGTGAATATCGCCCACCACGGCCTTGAACCGTTCGACCTCCTCCTGGCCAATCTGGCGGCGGCCGGCGATCAGCGCCTCGTCCTGCTTCTGGACATCCTGCACCACGCCACGCAGTGACGTTTCCAGTGACTTGCCCACGCCCTGTAGATTCTGGCCAAGCTTCTCGACCAGCTCCTTCAGCGTCGCTTCGTAGTTCTTCGACAGTCCGTTGAAGCGCTCTTCGACGCTGGAAGCCGCCTTGTCGATGGACCGCGTGAAGACTTCATCGTAGCGGTCCGGGTCGGGGATGTAGCGACGGAACGCGGACTCAATCGAATCCTCCAGGTTCTCAATGACGATCGGTTGAGCCTCCGGCGAGGGAAGTCGCGCCAGAAGCACGTCGTCGATGTAGTTGTCCAACTCGCCGAAGAGACTCTCCTCGCGGCGCTGGTAGGAGGTCAGGGGGAACATGAGGAACGTAGTCAGCACGAGGGCCAGCAGCGTCGTATCGAAGGCAACACCGAGACCCACGGTCACCTGACCAATGGCGGTCTTGATCGCACTGACATCGGCGGACCCGCCGAGTACGCCGAAGCCAGCGACGGCAGCGCCAAGACCTTGCACGGTACCGATAAAGCCCAGAATCGGGATGGCCCAGATCAGCACGCGGGACAGCGCATACGACGAATCGCCCGCACTCTGGTCTCGCGATGATTCGGCCTGCATCCAGCCGGATACACGACCGACGTCCTTGGACCCAAGCCACAGGGCAAGGCCACGGTCGAGTCGATTGAGCAGGATACTCCAGGCAAAATCATCTCTCTTCGCAATACTGTCGCGGAGGTCCTGCAAGGCCTGGTCATTGGTAAGGTCAAGATCATGAGGGATCGGATTTGATGCAACGACGCTGAGTTGGCGACTGATGATGCGTCCCTTCAGGAAAATCATGGCCGCGCACATGAAAGCCATGTAGAGCTCGCCGTACTGCACAGGGCCGCGTCGGTTCACGATACCGTCGATGTATTGGATCGACGGAGTCTTGCTGTTCTTCAGCGGCATCACCGCGAATGAAATCCCGATCGTGGCTAACAGGCCGAA
>CAZCZZ010000001.1:0-44270 GCA_964503335.1 uncultured Verrucomicrobiota bacterium | reverse complement strand
TGTTCTTCAGCGGCATCACCGCGAATGAAATCCCGATCGTGGCTAACAGGCCGAAGGCCAGCATGATAAAGACGTTGGCGTCTGTGCTTGGACGACCGCTTCGCAACGACTGAACTTCAGTGATCCCGACTGCCGCTTCAGCTACTTCTTCCTTCGCCATGGAATCCCTCTTTCGTGATGCTGGTATAGCCGCAAGGCATAGCGAGCCGGGCCTGACCCAATCTCGTATGCACATTCCCCCGATTGCTTTGTGCATGATTCTAAACTGGACCCCTTTAAGTCAATCCTGTAGTCGTCTCGTGGGTCGTTTATCCGGACCGATTTACCATGGATGCCTGCGATGTGTTCTTCTTTGAAACGTTCAGCGAGGAGGAACCCTCCCTTCGCCGCCACCTGCCCCCCCACATCCGCGCCGTCTTCACGCCGTCCACAGTCCAAGGCTCCGGCCTCGCTCAGCCACCGTCACGCCTCGTCAGCATCCGCACGCAATCCCGACTTCCCACGGCCTGGCTCGACTCGTTGGACGCTGTTCTGACGCGGAGCACCGGCTTCGATCACCTCCTTCCCATGCGTCGCGCCGGTTCCGACCGACCCCTCTTGGGCGCTCTCCCCGAATACTGCTCTTCGTCGGTCGCCGAACACGCCATGCTCCTCTGGACCGCCCTCCTCCATCGCCTGCCGCGCCAGCAACGCCAGTTCACAAGCTTCCTTCGCGACGGCATCACAGGGCGCGAGGTGCGCGGACGCACGGTCGCAATCTTCGGCGTCGGTCGAATCGGCCACGACATCGCCCGACTCGCCTCGGCCCTTGGCATGCGTGTGCTCGGCGTCGACATCGTCAAGCGTCACCCCGATGTCTACTATGCGTCACGGGAGCAAGCCCTTGCGGAGGCCGACATCATCGCCTGCGCCATGAACCTTACGCCGGAGAACGCGGGCTACTTTGACATGGCCACCCTCGCCCTTGCCAAACCCGGATGTGTCTTTATCAATGTGTCCCGCGGCGAGCTGTCGCCCACCGCACCCTTGCTCGCCATGCTGGAGGCAGGACACCTTGGCGGCGTTGCATTGGACGTCTTCGATCACGAAAGTCAGGTCGCCGCCGAACTGCAAGGAGGCATAAAGCCGTCGCCCGGCTCCGAATCCGACCTGCTCCTCCGACTCGCCGCCCGCGACGATGTGCTCCTCACCCCCCACAACGCCTTCAACACCCTCGACGCCGTGGAACGCAAGTCCGAGTTCACCGCCCTGCAAGTGGTCACCTTCCTCGATACGGGCACGTTCCGCTGGCCGCTGTAGCCCGATGCGTCCAAAGATTGGAAATGGAGGCCGTCAACGTGTCCAATCCTTGGAAACTCCGCCGACATCCCTGCGAATGCAGCGTGGCGCAGTCGAACTGCAGTGCATGCGATGTGTCATGCAGTGCTATGCTCCCTCACCGCACCTCTATGGTAGGACCGGGCAGTGAAGTTGCGGGGTTGCCCTCTCCGGACTTGCAGCCGGTGTGAGCAAAAGAGCCTCGTTTGAAAAAAGATGCATTTCGGTTGAACGCCTCACTCGTTCCTGTGTCTAACCCTGCAGCATCCACCGGCGTGTGCCGGTTGGGGTGCAGAAGGAAGCTGTTCCCCGTGGTTGACACGGGGAGGAAGCTTGCCAATAGTTTGCCGTTTAACCCGAAAGGATACGTTCGCCCATGTCGTTCCCGCGTCTTCAGAAGATTCTAATGCAGTCCGTTCTGGTACTGCCGTTCCTGCTCTCAACCAGTTGTGCCGAAAAGAAGCAGGATGAGGCTGTCACTGCCGCTCCTGCCCAGGAGGTCGATTTGTCTGCCGCCAGCGATCTGTTCCAGCCGCCCGCCGCACCTGCTGTCCCACCCGAGACCGTCGTCGTCACGGTCAACGGCACAGAGATCACCCGTGGTGAACTCGACAAGGAAACGGCCGGCGCCATCGCCAATATGCGCGGTCGCGTTCCCCCGGAGCGCATTGCCCAGATGCAGCAGCAGATTGATGGACAGGCCCTCGACAGCCTCGTCACCCGCACGCTGCTCGAACAGGAAGTGACAAAGGAGAAGGTCGAGATCAGCGACACGGAATTTGACGAAGCGGTGACGAAGATCAAGGGCAGCATGCCCGCCGGCGTCACGCTCGAGGACTTCCTCGCCCGCCGCGAGATGTCGATGGACCAGTTCAAGACGCAGTTCACCCGCGACCTGCGTATCAACAAGCTGCTCGAAGCCAAGACCGAGGCCGTCACGGCACCCACCGACGAGGAAATCCAGACCTACTACAGCGAGAACAAGGAAGAGTTCTCCAAGCCCGAATCGGTCTCCGCCAGCCACGTGCTGATCGCGTTCGACGAAGCCGACACCGAAGAGCAGAAGCTCGCCAAGAAGGCCAAGGCCGAGGAGCTCCAGAAGAAGCTCGCCGGCGGCGAGGATTTCGCGGCCTGCGCCAAGGAAAACTCGGATTGCCCGAGCAAGGCCCAGGGCGGCGATCTCGGCACGTTCGGCCGCGGCCAGATGGTGAAGCCATTTGAAGACGCAGCGTTCTCGCAGAAGGTCGATGAGATCGGTCCCGTCGTCGAAACGCAATTCGGCTACCACATCATCAAGGTCACGAAGCACGACGAGGCCGGCGAGCTCGCGCTCGAAGACGTGAAGGAACGCCTCGGCGAATACCTCCACAACCGCCGCAAGCAGACGGCGGCTCAGGAGTTCGTCTCCAGCGTCCGCTCCAACGCCGCGGTCGTGTACGCCGAAGGCATGGAACCCGCACCCGCGATGCCCATGTTCGACCCGTCGATGGCCCGGTAATCGCGCACCATAGAACGTAACGAAAGAGGCGGACCCGCAAAGGTCCGCCTCTTTTCTTTCTGACCGCTGCCGTAGACCAAAGGTCGACACCCTTCGTGAAAAGCCAACGGCTGGTCGGCTGCTACAACAACGCGCCACCTCGCGACGCCTGTTGCTAAGGAGTCATTTTGCGGCTATGCTTCCACGGAGTCGCCGCTGTTAACGCCACGTTACCGATGAAGATTGTCGCTGTAACATCCTGCCCAACAGGCATCGCGCACACGATCATGGCGGCCGAGGCCTTGAGGAAGGTCGGTGTGTCGATGGGACACCAGATCGTCGTCGAAACCCAGGGCTCCGTCGGAACCAAGACGCCGCTTTCGGATTCCGAAATCGACTCCGCCGATATCGTCATCCTCGCTACCGATATTCGGATCGATGCGCGCCGCTTCGCCGGTAAGCCTATCTACGAGACATCAACAAGCGAGGCGATCCGTAACACGCGGGCCGTCATCGAATCCGCACTCGCCCTCCTCCCGCAACCCGCAGCAACACCCGCAGCACCGGAGCCCGCGGCACTTGCGTCGTCCGGCGGCAAGCGACTCGTCGGCATCACATCCTGCCCCACCGGCATCGCTCACACGTTCATGGCCGCCGCCGCGCTGGAGAAGGCGGCGAAAGCGCTCGGCCACTCGATCCGAATCGAGACCCAAGGTTCGGTTGGTGCAAAGACGCCCCTCACGCCGGAGGAAATCGCCGCAGCAGATGCCGTGGTCATCGCCGCGGACACGAAGGTCGATTTGTCCCGCTTCGCCGGCAAACGCCTGCACAACACGAGCACCAAGGCGGCGATGCATGCCGGACAGGATGCGATCAAGGCCGCGCTTGAAGCTCCCGTCGGCAGCCAGGCGTCCGTGACCGACCAAGGCAAAGCCCGCCCCAAGGGGCGTACCGGTCCATACAAACACCTGATGACGGGTGTGTCTTACATGCTCCCGGTCGTCATCGCCGGCGGCCTCGCCATCGCCCTCGCCTTCGCGCTCGGCGGCATACACGCCGGGGATGAAAAGGGAACACTGGCGGCAGCGCTCAGCCAGATCGGTGGCGGCACGGCGTTTCACCTTTTCGTCGCTGTGCTCTCGGGCTTCATCGCGTACTCGATCGCCGATCGACCCGGCATCGCACCCGGCCTCGTCGGTGGCATGCTCGCGCAGAACATGGGCGCCGGTTTTCTCGGCGGCATCGCGTCGGGCTTCCTCGCGGGCTATCTCACAAAGTTCCTGGCCGACAAAATTCGGCTCCCACAGAATCTCGAAGGCCTGAAACCCGTCCTCATCCTGCCCTTCCTCTCCACAATCATCGTGGGCCTGCTGATGATCTTCGTGATTGCCCCGCCTGTGCAGAAAGTCCTCGAGGCCATGACGAACTGGCTCAACAGCATGCGCGGCACCAACGCGCTCCTGCTCGGACTCATCCTCGGCGGGATGATGTCGTTCGACATGGGCGGTCCCGTGAACAAGGCGGCCTACACCTTTGCCGTGGGCCTGCTCGCCAGCAAGATCTACACCCCGATGGCCGCCGTCATGGCGGCGGGCATGACACCCGCCCTCGCCGTCGGCATCGCCGCATTCATCTTCAAGAACCGGTTCGACGCGGAAGAGCGTGAGGCGGCCGGGCCCGCCGTTGTCCTTGGCTTGTCGTTCATCACCGAGGGCGCGATCCCCTTTGCCGCGAAGGATCCCTTGCGCGTCATACCTGCGCTGGCACTCGGTTCCGCAACGACCGGCGCGATCTCGATGGTCGCAGGCGTTCAACTCGTCGTCCCGCACGGCGGCATCTTCGCCGCCCTGATCCCGGGCGCCGTGACGCCGCTGATCCCTTACCTCGTTGCGATCCTCGCCGGCACCGCCGTCAGCGTCTTCGCCCTGTTCGTCGTGAAACGCAGAATCCCGTCGACATGATCGAACTCACATCAAAAGAAATTCGCCTGCGCGAACCTGCCCGCAACAAGGAGGAAGCGATCCGTGCAACCGGACGCGTTCTGGTCGAGGGCGGCTACATCGAAGCCGGTTATGTCCAGAGCATGCTCGGACGCGAGACGCAGGCGAATACATATCTCGGCAATGGCATCGCCATTCCCCACGGCAAGGCCGACGGGCGACACATGATCCGCCGCACCGGCGTGGCCGTCGTGCAATTGGCCAAGGGGGTCGAATGGAATCGCGGACAAATCGTTCGCCTCGTCGTGGGCATTGCTGCGAAGTCGGACGAGCACCTGGAATTGCTGAGCGCGCTCTCCGACGTGCTCGACAATCCGGAACTCGCCGAAAAGCTTGCCACGACCGACAAAGCCGCCGACATCATCGCCGCTTTTTCGAAGCATGCGGACGGGACAGGCGGAGCGGCAGAGGATCTTTCCGGAGCGCACCACGTCGACGTGACGGTGGTCGGCGAACATGGCCTTCACGCGCGTCCCGCCACCCAGTTCATCGAGATAGCCACAGCGTACGCCGCCGACATCCGCGTCAAGCACGGCGCAAAGATCGCGAACGGCAAGGCCCTCGCATCGCTCCTGAAACTCGGGGTCGCAGGCGGGGCAACGATCCGGATCCTGGCCTCGGGCCCGGATGCAAAGGATGCATTGAAGGCGCTGGCGCAAGCCGTCGAGTCGGGACTGGGAGAGGAAGACGAAAAGGAGGCGAAGACCGAGATTCTCGCCTGGACACCCGCTGAAGGCAGCCGGTCCATCGCGGGCGTTCCCGCATCGCCCGGCATCGCGATCGGTCCACTTTTTCACTACGAGAAAGTGGTCATCGAGGTGACCGACGCGCCGAAGGATGCCGCCACCGAGAAGCAGCACCTCAAACAAGCCCTTGCGACAGCGCATGCCCAGATCGAAGACATCTACGAGAAGGTGAAGACGCAGTCCGGCAAGAGCGAGGCCACGATCTTCCGCGCGCACCAAGCCCTGCTGGGCGACGAAGACATCACGAGCGAAGTGGCTGCGCTGATCGACCAGGGACACAGTGCCGCGTGGTCTTGGCAACGCACCATGGAAGAACGCGTCGCCGATATGAAGAATGTGCAGGACGAACGCCTGGCCGCCCGGGCCGTGGACATGCACGACGTCGGCCAGCGCGTGCTTCGATTGCTGGCAGGTGCGGGTCACTCGGACAAAGACCTTCCCGATGAACCCGTCATCCTGGTGGCCGACGACCTGACGCCGTCCGACACAGCCAAGCTCGACCCCAAGAGAATTCTCGGCCTTTGCACGGCGATGGGCGGCCCCACGTCACACACCGCCATCATCGCCCGCTCCCTCGACATCCCCGCCATGGTCGGCGCGGGGGCTGCGCTTCTGGAACAAGAGGGCGGTACCGCATGCATCCTCGATGGGACCGCCGGGCGATTGTACATCGACCCCAGCGAAGCGAATCTTGAGTCCGCCCGCCGCTTCTGGGTGGACCTGCAAGGCCAGCGCGATATCGAATTCCAGAAACGCTACGAACCCGCCGTCATGACCGACGGACATCGCGTCGAAATCGTCGCCAACATCGGCAAAGCGGCGGAAGCCGCGAAAGCCGTTGAAGCCGGCGCCGAGGGTGTCGGCCTGCTCCGCACCGAGTTTCTTTTCCTCGAACGCGAGTCACCGCCCACCGAGGACGAGCAGTTCGAGGCCTACTCGACGATGACCAAAGCGCTCAACGGACTGCCCCTCATCATTCGCACGCTCGATATCGGCGGCGACAAAGTAGTGCCCTACCTTTCCCTGCCCGAAGAGGAGAATCCGTTTCTCGGCGTCCGCGGCATTCGTCTCTGCCTCCGCAAGCCCGACCTCTTCCTCCCGCAGCTCCGTGCCATCTACCGCGCCGCTGCGACGGGTCCCGTCAAGATCATGTTCCCCATGATCGCCACGTTTGAGGATCTGCGCGCCGCAAAAGAAGTCGCGGAAACCGTGCGGAAGGAACTCGGCGCAGCTCCTGTCGAGATCGGGATCATGGTCGAGGTGCCATCCACCGTGCTCATGGCGCAGGAGTTTGCCAAAGAGGTGGACTTCTTCTCGATTGGAACGAACGACCTTACGCAGTACGCGCTGGCCATGGATCGCGGACATCCTGCGCTGGCGAAGAACGTGGACGGACTCCATCCCGCCGTGCTTCGCATGATTGACCTCACGGTCCGCGCGGCGGAAGCCGCCGGCAAATGGGTCGGCGTCTGCGGCGGCACCGCCGGCGATCCGCGTGGCGCGATCATCCTCGCAGGCCTCGGTGTCACAGAACTGAGCATGAGCCTCCCCAGCATCGCCGCGGTCAAAGCCCGGCTCCGGAACATCTCTCGCAAGCAGGCCCAAGCCGTGGCGAAAAAAGCCCTCGCCTGCCTCACGGCGGATGACGTACGGGAGCTTCCCCTGCCCTTATGAACAAGGCGTCCACCATGCAGGATGTCGTCACGGTGACCCTGAATCCGGCCATTGACCGGACGATCACCATCTCGAATTTCACCGCAGGCTCTGTAAACCGAGTCGAACTGGATCGATCGAATCCCGGCGGCAAGGGGGTCAACGTGGCTGTCGCGTTGGCGGATTTCGGCATCAACGTAGCCGTAACCGGATTCCTCGGACGCGATAACGGCTCAGGCTTCGACCAGCTCTTCCTGAAAAAGAAGATCGCCAACTTCTTCGTGCGCATCAATGGATTCACGCGCGTCGGCATCAAGATCGCTGACCCCGCCCGGAAACAAACCACGGACATCAACTTCCCTGGCCCAACGATCTCGCCGCTCGACCTTGAGGCCTTCACGTCGGAAATCAACACGCTCAATGCGTCGTGGTTTGTCCTGTCCGGCAGCGTACCGCCCGGCGTCAGCGACTCGATCTATCGCGACATCACGCTCTCGGTGAAGAAGCGGGGCTACAAGGTACTCCTGGACGCAAGCGGCACGCCGCTCGAACGAGGCCTTGAATCTGTGCCCGACATCGTGAAGCCGAACATCCACGAACTGGAATCGCTCGTCGGCTCCAAACTCGATTCGCGGGAGAAGATCATTCAGGCCGCCCGCGCGTTGACCGGAAGAGGGATTGGCATGGTCGCCGTGTCCATGGGAAGCGACGGCGCCCTGTTCGTTACAGAGCGAGGAACCGTGGTCGCATCGCCACCCAATGTGGACGTGGTCAGCACAGTCGGTGCAGGCGATGCCATGGTCGCAGGAATCCTTGCCGCCCAGGTCGCCGACATGTCCCTCGCCGACACCGCCCGCCTCGCCTCCGCCTTCTCCGGCGACACCCTGTCCCGCCTGGAACCCGGCCTCAGCTCCCCCGCCAACGTCCGCGCCCTCATGCGCACGATCTCCGCGCAGTCGTAGGTTTTCATTAACCCTCAACCATAAACCATTCCGGAACCATCGCTCTTGACTCATGTCGGCGATGCCAGCAGAGTCCCTCGGGCAAAAGGATTTCCTATGCCCACCAACCCCGCACTAGACCAGTTCATGAGCGCCTTTCCACACGAGGCACTCACCTTTGACGATGTAACCCTTCAAGCGCAGTACGCAGACTTCCTTCCGCCGGACGCGAACCTGACCTCGCGACTCACCTCGCGCATCCAGGTGAACATTCCGTTTATCAGCGCGGCGATGGACACCGTGACGGAGTCGCGCATGGCCATTGCGATGGCAATGCTCGGCGGGATCGGCATCGTCCACAAGAACCTCACCCCGCAGCGCCAGGCCGAGATCGTTCGCCAGGTGAAGCATCACCTGAACGGACTTATCCAGGGACCCGTGACGTTCCGCGCGGACCAGACGCTTCAGCAAATCCGTGAAACACGGGAGAAGAAGGGATATACGTTCAGCGGCTTCCCCATCCTCAACGATCAGGACCACCTCGTCGGCATCCTGACGTCATCCGACATCAAGTTCGCCCGCGATCCGCTGACACCCGTCTCCGAGGTCATGACCAAGGAGGTCATCACGGCTCCACAGGGAACAACGCTGGAGCAAGCCTACGAGATCATGATGAAGCACAAGATCGGCAAGCTGCCACTCGTCGATAAGGGCAAGCTCGTCGGTCTCTACAGCTTCTCGGATGTGCGGTCGCTGATCCAGAACGTCAACCCCACGTACAACCGCGACTCGCACTACCGGCTCCGCGTCGGCGCCGCGCTCGGCCCGGCCGACCACAAACGCATTGAAGCGCTCGCCGCGGAAGGCCTCGATGTGGCGATCGTCGACACCGCGCACGGACACAGTAAAGGCGTCATCGACATGGTGAAGTGGGTGCGGAAGCATTTTGAAGACATCGATGTGATCGCCGGCAACGTAGCGAGCGCCGAAGGCGCCGTGGCCTTGCGCGATGCCGGAGCGCACGCCGTGAAGGTGGGCATCGGACCCGGCTCCATCTGCACGACGCGTGTCGTCACGGGCGTCGGCATCCCCCAGATCAGCGCTATCTACGCCTGCTCAAAAGCCGTCGAGCAAAGTGTGCCGATTATCGGCGACGGCGGCATCCGGTATTCTGGCGACGTCGCGAAAGCCATCGCCGCCGGCGCGAGCACGGTGATGATGGGATCCATCCTCGCCGGCACGGAGGAGAGTCCCGGTGAGAAGATCATCTACCAGGGACGTCAGTTTGTCGCCTACCGCGGCATGGGCAGCCTCGGCGCGATGCAGGCCAATCAGGGAAGCCGTGAACGCTACGGCCAGACCACGGTCGGACAGGACGAACTTGTCCCGCAAGGCATCGAAGGCATGGTCCCCTACTCAGGCACCGTGAAACAGGTCCTCACCCAGTTCTGCGGCGGCCTCCGCGCCTCCATGGGCTTCTGCGGCTGCCCCAGCATCGACGACCTGCACAAACGCGCCCGCTTCATGCGCATCTCCAACGCCGGAATGACCGAAGGCCACGCCCACAACGTGAACATCACGAAAGAAGCGCCGAACTACAGGTCCTGAGGAGATGGTTAAGGGTTAATGGTTGATGGGAACTCCCCATTAACCATGAACCATCTACCATTTCTTACTCATCGCCAGCGCCGCGCCCAGGTCGGCGTCGCTCGACTCCGCGTCGCGCGGTGTGTCGCAGAGGACGAGTTGGAGGTCTTCGTCGCCGCCCACTTCAAACTGACCGATGTCGTCGTCGCCGAAGTCCATCTGCCAGGCGACAACGGCGAAGAGAATGCATACGCCGGCGAGGATGCCGAGAGTCTCGTTGCCCGCGCCTTCGGCCTTTGCGGGCGTCGCGGCGACAGGGGCGAGCAGCAGGACAACGGCGAGAAGAAGTGCGACAATTTTCATCAGAAGGCTCCGAAGAAGACGCTCGAGAAGGTTGCGACGGGGGATGTTTCGCGGAGGTCGTCGACGGTGGCGCGCACTTCCGTGAGCAGCTTGTTCAACTGGTCGTAGACTTCGTCGTCCTTCGCAAGCTTGCCGAGCGTTCCCTCGCCCTTGTCGATGCCGCTGGTGATCTCTCGGATCGACTTGGCCGAGGCCGCGAGGTCGTCGTAGAGCGTATCGTCTTCCGAGATCAGCTTGCCGATCGTGCCCTTCCCCTGGGCAAGGTCCTCGCTGACCTTTTTCAGGTTCGTCGTGATCTCCTGGACATCGTTGTAGACTTTGTCGTCGTTCAAGAGCTTGCCGAGGCTGCCCTCACCCTTGTTCAGCTTTGCCGTGAGTTCCTTGAGGTTCGTGGAGACTTCCTTCAACTCATTGTACACAGACTCGTCTTCCAGAAGCTTACCGATCGTGCCTTTGCCGGCTTTCAGGTCCGTGCTGATATCGCTGAGGTTCGCCATCGTGGTCTCAAGGTTCTTGAGCACGCCGCCGCCTTCGAGGGAATTCCGGACGGACTTCACCGCGTCCGTCGCTTCGCGGATGAGATCCACAGGCGGCTGCCCTTCGAGCAGCGCCGACTTCTCTTCCGTGAGATGAGGTGAATCGTTCGAGCCAGGATCCAGATCGACAAAGCGGCCGCCAAGAATCGACGACGGCTCCACGGACACGTTGTAATCTTCGTGGAGCTGGATCTTGTTTCGCAATGAAAGAAGGATGTGAATGCCGTCGTCGTGGATGGTCATCGCCTTGACGCGACCCACATCGACGCCATGCACATACACCTTGTCGCCCTTGATCAGTCCCGAGACATCGTCGAAGCGAACGGTCATCTCGTAGCTCTTGCTGAAGATGTTCTCGCGGCTCAGCACAATGGTGAAAAAGCCGAGCGCGAGGAGAATCATGAAAATGAAAGCTCCCACGGTGACTTCGAGCGACGTCTGCTGCAAACGACTGCGTTTCATAAGGACTCCTCTTCCTCCCACTCGCCCCGCTTCGTAATGTACTGCGCTTCCAGGAAGCTGCGAACAAACTCGTTGCGGGACCGGATAAACTTCTCAGGCTCCGAGATTTCCACCATCTGGCCGTTATTCAGCACGGCAATGCGGGTCGCAATGGCCAGCGCGCTATGCAGGTCGTGGGTCACCACGACGCTCGTGACGCCCAGCGACTTGCGCAGGTCGTCGATCAGCTTGTCGATCGTACGCGACGTCACGGGATCGAGGCCCGACGTCGGCTCGTCGTACAGGATGATTTCCGGATTCGTCACAATCGCCCGCGCCAGCCCCACGCGCTTGCGCATGCCGCCGGAGAGGTCCGCCGGATATTTGTCGAACGCGTCTTCCAGCTCCACCATCGCCAGCTTCTCACGCGCGCGCTTTTCGATCTCGTCGTCATCGAGGTCCGTGTGCTCATGCAGCGGCAGGGCGACGTTTTCGCCGGCCGTCAGCCAGTTCAAAAGCGCTGCGCCCTGGAACAGGACTCCGAAGCGCGACCGGATCCGCTCCAGCTCGCTCCCGCTCGCCTCGCTGACGATGTCGTCCCCCACCCACACCTTGCCGGTGTCCGGCGTGAGGAGTCGGACCATGTGCTTCAGGGATACGCTCTTGCCTGCGCCGGAGGAGCCGACGATGACAAACGTCTCGCCCTTGTTGATCGTGTAGTTGGCCTCGTCGAGGACCACCTTGCGACCGAGCCGCTTTGTGACGTTCTCGAAGCGGATCATATGTAGAACATCCGCGTGATGATGTAGCCGAGGATCAGGATGACGAGGAACGAGATGATCACCGTGGCGCGCGTCGCGCGGCCGACGCCGACGGCGCCTTCCGACGCCATGAAGCCCTGGTGGCAGGCCGTCGTGGCGATCACGGTCCCGAACACCATCGCCTTCAACAGGCCCACGTACAGATCCTTGTTGATCGCGTAAAGCTGCGCATTGTCGAAATACGCCTGAAGCGTAACCTGCAACTGCGTGGCGCCGACGATTGCTCCGCCGACGATGCCAACGATGTTCGTATAGATCGTGAGCAGCGGCATCATGATCACGAGGGCCGCGAGGCGCGGCATGACGAGGTAGCGCACAGGATTGATCGACATCACTTCCAGCGCGGCGATTTCTTCCGACACCGTCATCGTGCCCATCTGCGCCGCGATCGCGGATCCCACGCTCGCGGCGATGATCAGTCCGGTCATGAACGGGCCCATCTCGCGCAGCATCGTCACGGTGACGGCGGTTCCGATATTGTACTGGAGACCGAACCGGCGCAGTTCAAGTCCTGTCTGCAGCGCGAGGATCATGCCGGTGAACATTGCGACAACCGTGATCACGCCCAGGCTCTTGATGCCCGTGTTGTACATCTGGTTGAGCACTTCATGCCGGTTGCGATCCGAGAGGATGTACCGGAGCATGAACAGCGACTCGAACAGCATGAGCATGGCGCGTCCGATGTCCCGGAGCATCATGAGGATGCGGCGTCCGACCCGCGCATAGAGGTTCAGCGGCGGATCGTAGAATTCTGGTTCACGCGTGATTATGGCTTCGTCTCCCGGCCCAAAGGTAAAGTGAAGAAGTATAGCATACGCAAACGTTTTCTGGAATCCGCATGCTCATACCCGATCAGGCCCTTCAGGATCGACCAGCGGCTTCCGTCCGGCCCGGCCTCCGCGGCATCACGCCAGTCGAAGAGCGGAAAGAGCGAGTAGTAATCGGCTCCGCCCTCGCGGTGTTGTTGCCGGTACAGTCCCCAAAGAAGCTCGATGTCCACGTTCTCGCCCATCGCCTTCCGCGAGTAGAGGGTCCAGAAGGGCGCCCAGTTCCGTTCGACCGCCGCGGCTTCGGCGAAGGGCCACAACTCCAGCATCCGGAATCGGCTCTCCTCGCCCTTGCGTCGGTAGGAGTAGAGCGGCCATAGCTTGGAGGACCGCTTGATGACCGTCGCAGAATCATTGGTCACGGCTTTCCGCGTAACGGTTTCTCCAAAGTAGAACGGGACGGCGAAGAAGCGGCTCTGGAACTCGTTTCCCCGATCGAAGGTTGACCAGTGAAGGATCGGCCACAGGGCGAAGGATTGCTCCAGCTTCTCGATCCGCTTCCTGCCATACAGGGGCCAGATGTAGAGCTTGTCGACCGCATCGTTCGTGCCCTTCGACTTCCGCCACTGGATGAACGGCCAGGGCGCGTTCAGCATGTTCATCCTCTCGCCCTTGGTGTAGCGGAAGAACGGCGGAACGACCCACCACGTCTCCTGGTCGGTCAGTTTCATGTGTCCGTAGATCGGAAACAGGATGTGACCCTTTCCGCTGGATTTCGGATGGAAGTACTCCGCGGAGTTCCAGATCGGCCAGAGGATCGACTTCTTCGTGTAGTTCCCGTCGCGGTGCGAATACATATAGAAAGGGAACACGCGGAAGCGGTACGTGTCGTCGCCCTTCGTCTCCGAATAGATCGGCCACAGCCAGTTGCTCGTCTTCAGGTCGTTGAGCCTGCTCGTCGACCGGATCGGGAAGAGCCAGAACTTGATCTCGTCGCGCCCGAGAAACTCCCGGATCGTCCCTCCCAGCGGGAAGAGCGCGTGGTACTTCGTGCCCTGCGCATCCCGGCCGTGGAAGTAGAACGGGATGATCCACCAGCGGTAGCGGGGATTGATGCTGCGCGTGTCGTGATTGAAGTTGAAGAAGATCAGGAAGCGCGAGTTCTGCTCGTACTTAAGGTCCCGCGTCGTCGCGATCGGCCAGAGATAGTCGCGCGCTATGCGCTCACGCGGCGGATCGTCGATGCGACTGTAGAACGGCCGCACCGCCGTGAAGTGCATATCCTGCGTGGAGGTCGCGGTCTCGAAAAACGGGCCGAGCCCAGTGGTATGCCACTCGCCGTGGACGTCCTGGTAGCGGCTGGCGATGGGACCGAAGTCGAAGGCTCGTGGTGTCGACGCCGGGGCGCGCAAGCCTGCAAATGCAAACACACTGATCGCGAGCAGTGAAGCTTTGGAATAGAGGCGCATGCGATGCAGAGAATTCGATCAAGCCCCGATATGCTTGCGGACGATGCCTGCAAGCGTCTCGGTGAGCCGGTTCGTCATTTCCTCGGTCGGACCTTCCACCATCACACGGCACATCTTCTGGGTTCCGGAGTAACGGATGAGAACGCGTCCCTGGTCGGCCAGTTCCGCCTCCGCCTCCTTCACAGCCTTCGTCAGGTCCGGCAGGCTCTCCAGCGGCGGCTTTTCGCGCACGTCGATGTTGATCATCTTCTGCGGCGTCATCTGCATGACCGAAGCCAGCTCCGACAGCGGCTTGCGCAGCGTCTGCATCGCGGAGAGCAGCTGAAGCGCGGAGATGATGCCGTCGCCGGTCGTGTGATGCTCATGGAAGATCAGGTGACCTGAGGCTTCGCCGCCGAGCACCGCGTTCTTCTCCTTCATCTTCTCGATGACGTAGCGGTCACCCACCTGCGCGACCTCCCACTTGATGCCCAGCTTCTTCAGCGCGATATAGAGACCGAAGTTCGCCATGACCGTCGTGACGAGCAGGTCGTCCTTGAGTCGTCCGCGTTGTTTCAAGACCTGCCCGCAGACCGCCAGCACGTGGTCGCCCGTCAGCTCCGTGCCCCTCTCGTCCACGGCGATCAAGCGGTCGCCGTCGCCGTCGAACGCGAGGCCGACGTGCGCTTTCTCCTTGAGCACACGCGCCTTGAGGTCATCGGTGTGTTGCGAGCCGCAGTTATCGTTGATGTTCAACCCGTTCGGGTGGACATGAATCGACGTCACCTCGGCGCCGAGCTCGGAGAAGATGATGGGCGCGACTTTGTACGTCGCACCGTTGGCGCAATCGAGCACGATGCGCATCCCCTCCAGGCTCAGGTCTTCGGGAAACGTGTTTTTGCAGAACACGATGTAGCGGCCGATGGCATCGTCGATGCGGCGGACCTTACCGATCTCCTCCGCCGTGGGACGCACGTCATTGATCTGGCCCGATGTAATAAGGTCCTCAATCGCCGTCTCTTCCTCGTCCGGCAGCTTGTAGCCATGGCGTGAGAAGATCTTGATGCCGTTGTCCTGGTAGGGATTGTGCGACGCGGAAATGACCATGCCGGCGTCGGCCCGCATGCTGCGCGTGATGAAGGCGATGCCGGGCGTGGGCATCGGTCCGACCAGCAGCACGTCCACGCCCATCGACGCGATGCCTGCTGTCAACGCGCTCTCGAGCATGTAGCCGCTGACGCGCGTGTCCTTGCCGATCACGATGCAGTGTCGGCGTTCCTTGTGGCTCTTGCAGACGTGCGCCGTGGCGCGTCCGATCTGCAGCGCCATCTCCGCCGTCATCGGTGGAACATTCGCCACACCCCGCACACCGTCGGTTCCAAACAACTTCCCCATGAAATCAATCTCCCGATTCAAGTGGCAGGAGGCTGCCACGCCTTCGCACAACAATCCACCACCGCTTGCAGCCAGGCCGTGCCGGACTTGCGCGATGCTGCATCCAACCCCTGCACCGCCGCGATATACCCCTTGCCAGCCACCTTCGTGAACGCGCCAAGGAAAGCATCACGCTCTGACACACCGGCGTTCGCCGGATCGTTCCCCAGCAGCACGCGTTCCACGTCCAGCCACTTCCGCGCAAAATCGTCCTGTGCGCCCGCCCAGCGGTCCGCGCCTGTCGCCTTGAGCTTCGCCACCGACGCAGGAAGCTTCGCCGCAAATTCCTTTAGCCGCTTCACGCGCTCGCTGAGCGCTTCGTCAAGACGCGTCATGGCGCCGAGCTGGGCGTGACCGCGAAAAGCGTCCGCTCCGACACACGCGCTGCGCACATGCTTGTACCAGAGCTGAAGGGCGCGGAGGTTGCCGATGAAGATGAGGTTGTTGGCGACGAGACGTCGGATATCACGGTAGGTGGACGCGTCATAGGGTCGCGGACCATCGTTCGCCGCGGCGCCCGCGGGATAGAGCATCATGCCAGGCTCCAGCGCGTCGTACCGGTGCACGGCTCCGGCGGGCACCACACAACCGAAGGTGATACGGGACGGGCCGACGAGTCCGCCCTGCCCTCCGAGGAATACCGGCGGCTGGTCCAGCATAACGCCGCGTGGGACGTCACCGATGAGCGAGGGCGTCGCTTTGTCCTGGTGCGGCGTGTAGTTGAAATGGATGTAGGACGATCCCACCTCGCTGTGGTTTTTCCGGCTCGTCCCGCCTGACATAAAGCAGTCGCAGAAATTGATCAGGCTCCCGAGCGTTACGAAGGGGAAGAGAATGGTCTGCTTCAAGCCGACGGTGTGCGCTCCGTTCGCTTCCTCTTCAAGGAGCGTGCCCGGACGAATATGCGCGCCGCTTCCGACGTTCGCACCATCGAGGAATGTGGCGCCTGAGAAGTATCCGCCCTTGAGCTCGACGCCGTGGCTGAGCTGGCAGTCTTCGACTGTGGCAGGGGTTTCGCCACTGATTTCGCAGCCCGGACCGATGGAGGTCGTCGCACCGCTGAGTCGCGTGCCGGGATGAAGGATCACGCCGGGGGCGATGCGCTCGACCACGATATCGTCGGCGACATGGATCGTTTCGGGGGCGGGAATGACGACACCCCGTGCGAGAAGTTGCTGGACCTTGGTGGTGGCCATGCGGAGCTTCCGGTTACTTGACGAGAATACCCACGGCTACGCCGAGCGCCATGGTACCGAGCAGGACCATCGAGAAGGACGCTTTGATGCTCGTGAAGAGGAGCTTCACGCTGACACCGTCCATAATGGTCTTGTTCTGGAGCAGGACGACAGCGAACAAACCGATGAGCAACAATGCAATGATCTTCTTCTTGTCCATGGGTTTACACGATTTCCTTGATGTACTTTGCCTTTAGCAGGCGCCAGAACACAACGAGAAAAGCCGTCAACGGAACGGCGAGGACCAGTCCCATGATCCCGCCCAACGCCGTGCCCCAGAAGAACATCGCGACCATGATCGCCAGCGGATGAAGTCCCGTGCGCTTGCCCATGATGCGGGGCGTCAGGACATAGCCCTCGATGCACTGCACCACCACGAAGACCCCCATCGCGCAAAGGAGGAGAATCAAGCCCCCGCCCTCCTGGAAGAAGGCCAGCGGAAGGATCACGGCGAGGCCGATCAAGTTGCCGAGGTATGGAATGATGTTGAGGAAGCCGAGGAGCAGGCCCAGCAGGAGTCCATACTGGATACCGAGCACCGTGAAGCCGAACGAGAAGAGCAGGCCCTGCATCAGCGCCACGAGGATCTGTCCCCGGAAGAACGCCAGGATGATCTGCACAAACTCGCTGCCGAGATAGATCACGTCCTTCCGCGTTTCGGGTTTCAGGAACGGCAGCAAGGCTTCGACCTGTGTCCGGTTGAAAGGCGGCGCCAGCAGGAAGAACGCGAGGTACACCGGCATCACGACACTGCTCAAGAGCGCCGTCACCGTGCGCGACACACCCTGCCCCACGCTGACGACGCCTGTGCCCAGGAGACCGAGCCCGTCGGCGAAGAGGCCGCCGTGTTCCGACATCAGCGACTGCAGGCGTTGACCGACATCGTGATCGCGCCAGAGTTGAAGCAGGATCGGCGCGCGCTGCTGCGCGAAGATGCGGATCTGGTCGATCCATTCCGGAATGCGAGCGATCAGGCCCGCAATCTGGTCCGCGATCATCGCGCCGAAGAACCAGAACACGAGGACGATGGGAACGAGGATGGAGGCAAAGACGAGGATCAAGGCCAGCACCGGCGATCCGACCTTCGGCCGCAGGCACTCGAAGTAGGGCTTCAGGAGCAGGCTCAGGATGCCCGCAATGGCGAGAGGGAGGAACACGCCGGAGAAATAGTCGATGAACCGGATCAGCAGCAGCGCCAGATAGAGAACGGCAAACGCGATCGCAAAGGTACAGGCGATCGTAATCGCCGTCGCAATCGTCGCCCTTTGCCGGTCGGTGAATGTGAGCCCGCTCATCAGGGTGTGGTTGTACCAGAGCAACTCCTGTCGGACAAATGACAAAGGACAAAGGACAAGGGACAAGGAACTAGCGAAACACATCTTTGCGACGGCGCAGGTCTTCGAAGCGGGCAGCCGACGATGCGCGCACAAACGGATTCGTCGCCTTTTCGAGCGCCACCGTGGTCGGCACAACGGCGGGATCGCCAGCCCGCTCTTTCAGGGCTTTGTTGTCCGGATCCACGGAGAGCGCGAAGCGAATATTGTCAGCGGTATAGTCGTGGGCGAAGAAGATCGCCGTGTGGTCCGGCAATGCGGCAAGGCGTTGGATGGACTGCCACATCGTCGCGTATTCGCCATTGGCCACGCGTCCGCAGCCGCAGCCGAAGATGATGTCGCTGCTGAAAAGCAGCCCCTCCTTCGGCGCATAGTAGGTCAGCAGCGGCGTCAGATGACCTGGTGTCGACAGGACCTCGAAGGTGATGGCGCCGGCGGAGACGGTGTCGCCCTCCCCCAGCCCGTGGTCCACGAACGGCTGCCGTTGCTGGGCCGGGCCATACACCACGCAACCCGTCGCCCGCTTGATCTCATCCGCTCCCATAATGTGGTCATGGTGGTGATGCGTGATCAGCATGTGCGTCAGGTCAAGCCCTTCGTCATCAAGCCGTTGCAGGACCGGGTCTGCCTCGCCGGGATCGACCGAGATCGTTGCGCCCCCGACCTCGATCACAAACGTGAAGTTCTCGCCGAGGATCCGAACGATATGCACCACGCCGCCCTTGAAGCTGAACTTCGAACCTTGTCGCATGGACGAAGTGTATCACACACCTCGTCACTCAGAACCCGTCTCTTTGGCCGTCTTTTTGACCAATATCCTTTACCTTTACGCGGTCATGCGCCTTTGGCTATGCTCCAGCATCATTCTAATACCCGAGCCATCATGAACTTGGGACAGTAGTCGGAGGGTTTGCTTATGCGTCTCGTGTCAGCATCTGGTCGCTTTTTCGCCCTGCTCCTCATTTCCTCGCTTGCCATGGGCCCGGCTCACGGCCAGAGCAGCGGAACCGCCGCGATCGAGGCGGAGATCGAGTCGCGCAAGAGCAGCTTGCAGGAGATGATCGCCGACCTCGAGAAGACGATCACTGAAGGCAAGGCCCGACTCACGACGCTCCAGTCCGAACAAGCCGCGGTCGAGGCCGAGATCGCGAAGACGCGCGGAGCCATCGAGCAGCTTTCGTCCAGCAGGGTTTCGCTCGCCAACGAGCGCGAAGTCGCCAAGACCCTTAAAGCCCTTGAAGACCAGCTCAAGGATGAACGCAACCTCCGCACATCCCTTGAAGCGAAGATCAAGGGCAATGAGGCCGACCTCAAGAAGGCGCTCGCCGATGCCGAAAGCTCGAAGCGCGACGCGAAGAAGTTCCAGGAGCAGAAGGAACTTGCCGACAAGCTGGCGGAGGACCTGCGCGCGAAGAACCGACAGCTCGACGAGTTGAAGGAAAGCAATGCCACCCAGGCTGTCCGCGTGACGGAACTGCAGAAGGAACTAGCCTCGAAGGAATCGCTGAAGTCATCCGGGGCCCGGCAGCTTGAAGAGCAGAAGCGCGAGATCGCCCGCCTTGAGGCGCAACTGGCCGAAAACGAAAAGAACGCCAAGCGCATCCTGGAGTCGGCCGACGAGAGCCAGCGCAAGCTGCGCCAGAGCGACGACACCATCGCCTTCTTGAAGGCGGAACTCTCCGCGTCACAGAAGCGACTGAACGATCTCGAAGCGTCCAGCCAGCGCCTGGCCGAAGCCTCGAAGGAACTCGAAGCTACGAAGGGTCTCAGCGCAGAGCTGGAGGCCGTCCGTGTACGCCTCCAGGCCGCGGTGGACGAACGGGCTTCGCTGGACCAGCAGTGGAGCAACCGGACGGCAGAGCTTGAGAAGAAGGTCGGGGCACTGGAGGCGTCGGCGAAGCAGCTCACCGAGGCTCGCGATGCGGCGGTCCGCGATGCCGAGGCGGCAAAGAAGTCCCTCGAATCCAGCGCATCAGAGGCGCGCGAGAGCGCCGAGCGCCACCAGGCCGTTGTTTCGGAACTTCAGCGCGCGAAAGACCAGCTCTTGCAGACCGAATCGGAGCGTTCCACCCTGAAGGTCAACTTGAAGCAAATGCAGGACGCACTGGATGAGCAGCAACGCAAGGCAGCCGTCCTGGCCGGAGAGCGCGATGCATTCAAGTCCCGCATCGACGACCTCGAAACGACGGCAAAGAACCTCGTCGTCGAACAGAAGAAAGCGGAGTCCGCGGCGATCCTTGCGTCGAATCAGTCGGCTGAAATGAATCGCATCCAGGCCGCGCTGAAGGATGCCGCGGCGGCTCGCGACGCCGCAACCGCTCGCGGCGACGAACTCGCGAAGCGCGTGGATGAACTCAACGCCTCGCTTCAAGCCATGAAGAGCCAGTTTGACGCCGCCGATACAGCCCTCTCCGAGACGCGCAAGAAGGATGAAGAAGCTACATCGACCGTCCGGCAGTGGCAGGCCAAGGCCGAGACCGCGCAGGCCGCCCTCGATGCCGCGATGATCGCGCAGAAGAACACGCGGACAGAAGCGGAGGGATTGAAGGCCAGGGTTGGCGAACTGGAGAAGACCATCACCCAATTGCGAGGCCAGATCTCTTCTGCCGACCGGATGTTCGCCGCGTTCCAGACCCGGGAGACGGCTGCTTCTGCGGAGGCCAATGCAGCACGCGAGGAGGCCAAGGCGCTGAAGCGCTCCCTCGACGCCGCGCTGGCCGAAAAATCCGAGAAGGAGTCGGAACTCGCGCGCCGCTTCAAGTCCGAGACGGACCTCATCGCGTCAGCCGACAACCTTCGCCAGGAACTTGTGGAATCGAAGAAGTCCGAGAAGGCCCTCCAGGAGAAGCTGGCACAGATCGAGTCAGTCAAAGTCGCCCTGGAGAACGATCTCAAGGCCGCGCAAGCCGAAGCAGGCAAGGCAAAGGGCATTGATTCCGAAGTAAGCTCCACGCTGACGAATCGGATCGCGACACTCACCGCGAAGCTACAGGCTACCGAGGCCAGGCTGGCGGATACCGAAGGGCAGCTCGCAGCCGCGGGCAACACGTCGAAGGCTGCTTCGGAACAGCTCGCAGGGCTCCAGAAGTCTCTGGAGGACGCCATTGCCGCGCGCTCGGGCGCCGAGCAGCAGGTCGCCACGCTCAATGGCAAGGTGCAGGAATTCGAAACCAAGCTGGCAACCTCCAGCGAGCAGGTTGCGTCTCTCCAGAAGGCGCTTGAGGAAGCCACGGCATCCCGTGCGGCAGTCGTCGAAAAAGAAACGTCCGCGCAGCATGCCAAGGTATCTGAATTGGAATCCGTCCTCCAGCGCCTGAAGACGGAGCTGGAATCGGCAAACAAGACGATGGCAGACGACCGGCAAAAGAACGAAGCCATGCAAGCCGAACTCACTTCGGCACGCGCCGAACTTGATGCGGCGAAGAAAGAGATGGCCGAGGCAAAGGCCAACTTGACGGCGGAGGATGCGAAGCGAAACGAAACGGAGACGCTCCTCGTGCAGGTCAAGAAGGAGCTGGAGGCCGCCCGCGGGCGCGATGCCGAGGCCGCGAAGCAGCATGAATCCCTCGCGGCGCGGGCCAAGGCCCTCGAAGAGACGGTGCAGCAGAGGGAAGCCGAGTTGCAGGCAGCGCAGGCTGCGGCGGCTTCAGCCCATAAGGCCACGGAAGGTCTCCAAGCGGCCCTTGAAGTCGAGAAGGGAAAGCGGATCGAAGCCGAAAAAGCCCTGGCTGATCGAGAGCCTCAGCTCGCCGCGCTGACCAAGCAGGTCCAGGAAGCCACGGGCATTCGCGACCAGCTGCAGAAGGAAATCTCCGAGTTGCAGCAGGCGATGAAGGGCAGCCAGCTCGCCTTCGCGAAACTCGCCGAGAACTTCGAAAAGGACCAGGCGCTTACGGCGGTCTTGCAGAAGGAGCGCGATGCAGCCGTCAAACGCGCCGGCGAACTGGAGGCCTCCGTTGCGAAGGACAAAGAGGAACGTGAACGCTTGAAGAAGTCCGGCGGCGAGAGCGCGGCAAAAGCCAAGGACCTCGAGACTCAGCTCAACAATACAATCCTTGTGGTCAAGGAACGGGACGCCAATCTCGCCAAGCTGAACGACCACCTCGGCCAGCAGGCCAGGCAGCTGACGGAGTCGAACGACAAGCTCAAAGCCGCCCTCGCTGAGCTTGCCGATGCAGCAAAGACACGCGATTCCGCCACAAACGAGATCGCATCGCTCCAGAAGCTGCTAACCGAGACGCGCGACGCAGCATCGGCCCAGAAGGCGACGACAGAGGAACAGGCCGCATACTTGAAGGCGAAGAACGCGGAACTCAAGCAGCTCGCGGACCAGCTGAAGGATCTCGAGGCCAAGCGTGCAGCCGCCGAACAGGACGTGCAGCGGCTGGACGCCGCGCTTAAGGAGCAGGCGGAACGCGGCGCGAAGAATGCGGGGCTTGTGAGGACGCAGAAGGATGAGATCAGCCGCCTCACCGCCGACCTCGAGTCGGAGCGCAAAGCCGCGAAGAAACTTCAGACCCAGCTCGACGATGCGCAGAAGCTGCTCAAGAGCAACCAGGTCGCCATGCTGTCGCTGACCGAGGATCTCGAGAAGGCAAAGGCCAGCGCCCTCGCCCTGACCAAGGCGCAGACGGATGCCGACGGGAAGCGCACCGCACTGGAAGCCAACCTCGCGAAGGAAGAGAAGCGTCGCGAACAGGTTGAGACCCGCTTGCGTGAGAAAAGCGAAGCCCTTGCCGAGGCGGGCAAGCAATTGGAAGCAATTACAAAACAGCTGACGGAGACCCAAACCGCCGCGGACAAGACCGTCCAGGGACTGACCACCGAGCTGAATGCCGAGCGCGCTAGAGCCGCGGAACTGGCTGCCGCCCGACTTGAATTGCAGAACCGGATTGAAGGGCTGTCCCGCGAGCAGGAGCAAAGCGCGTCGCTCCGTATATCGCTGGACAAGGAACTCGGCGCCACGTCGCAGAAGCTGCGCGACACCGAAAACGCACTGGCACGCAGCCGTTCCGAAATGGAGACGTTGAGCGCAGCGGAGAAGACCTTCAAGGATCAAACCGCGGGGCTGAACGACCGGATCAAGGAACTGGAAACACTCCTCGCCCAGCGCGACAGCACACTGTCCAAGGAACAGGTCGCAGGCTCCGAATTGAAGGCGCAAGCGGATAAGCTTGCCGGCGATGTGAAGGCCCTGAAGGACCAGATCGCCCAGCTGGAAGCGGCCCGCAAAGCGGCCGTCGGCGGTGCCGAGGCAGCCGGCAAGGAGCTGGCCGCCGCGAAGGATCTCATCGCAAGCCTCGAGAAAGAGCGCGCGGAGCTGCAGGAGAATGTGAAGGGCAGCCAGGTCGCGTTGGCGCGCCTCGGCTCGGAGCTCGACAAGCAGGGCGACCCGGAGAAGATCGCGGCAGGCGTGCGCAAGGAGATGGAGGCCAAGGTGAAGGCCCTTGAGGACGAGTTGAAGGAAGCCAACGCCGAGCGTCAGCGCCTCGACGAAACAGTCCGCGAACGCTCAAACCGCATGGCTGAATTGCAGGCCGCCCTCGTCGGCGCGCAGGAGCAGCTCAAGGCTGCAGCGGGCGACTCCGCCACCCTACACGCCGACTACGAAGCCAGTCTCGCCAAAGCGGCGAAGCTGGAAGCTGAATTGCAGGACCGGGCCGCTGAGATCGAGAAGCTGAAGGCCAGGCTCAAGGACGGCAAGGCAAGCGCGAAGGCGGACGACGAAGTCGTCGCAGACCTCAAGCGACAGATCAAGGACCAGGAAGTCGCCACCAAGGTCTGTGAAACCAATCTCCAGGAACTGCGCGAGAAGATCCTCGAGCTCGAACGCGAGCTGCAGGCCCGCGAGGCGGCCGCTGCGGCCGCTGTCACACCGGACCCCGCGCCCGAGGCCAAGGTCGAGGATGCAGCACCGGCACCCGCTCCCGAAGGCGAGCCGCAGCCTGTCGCGCAGTAAGATTCCTCTCCACTGTAGCCGCGCTCTGCGAGCGCCTTCCGGAATTCAGAGGGCGCTCGCAGAGCGCGGCTACAGCAGAAAAGGCAACTCCTACTCCGTTATCGTGCTGACGCGGTGGAGGTTCAGGGTGGCGTTGGCGATGTCGGTTGTGACCGAGGCGCCAGTACCTTGGAACGGGGAACCTTGGGTGACGTAGTCGGTGCCGTTGCTGCTGGCTTCCACGTTGTACAGCAGGCCGGTGCAGGTCATGTAGATCATGGCCGGACCCCCTGCATTCAGCGTGATGAGATGCTCCACGCGTTCGGATGCACCGGCCAGCATGTGCTTCCAGATATCCAGGTAGACAGGTTCGCCGTTGGTGGTCATCGGGGTCGTGGCATCAAGGACGGGCATGTTGTGGTAGTCCTCGACACCGTCAAAACCGTTCGTCGGCGGATCGAGATCCGTGAACAGAAGGTGCGAGCAGTCGAAGGGATCGGCCAAGTTGTCCGCGATGACCGACGGCACGATATTCGTGAGCCCCGCGACGGACCACGCCGCCAGCACGACGGATGAGGTAGCGAGCGGGTCAAGCCGGTGTGAAAAATGGAAGTAACCTGCCTGCGGAGTGACGGATGGCGCCGATAACCAGGCTGCGGGCTTGTTTGAGATCGTCCACCAATCCGCGTTTGCAAATACGAGCGCGCGTCGAAGGTAATGGGTCTTGGCCATGACGGCGGCATGTCCCCCGCCCTGCGAGTGTCCAGCCATGATGATTCGCGGCCAGTTGGCGTTCGTGCCATCGATGAACTGTCCCCAGTTTTCCGACGGGCGGTCAACCGCGAGATAGGCAAGCGACTTGTAGAGTCGGTTCTCGATGGAGTTCACGCGATCGACGGCGATATTTGTGACGCGGTCCGTGCCGTCGATGATCTCCATGCGGATGTCGAAAAAGCAATTCGACGCCGGATCGTTTTCGCACGCCTCCCCGATACCCGTGCCGTTTGGATAGCACAGTCCCAGCGAGTGGAATCCCGCGTCACGCGCTGCTTCCAGAAACTCGTTGTAGCCCGCCGGTTTGCCACCGGTTCCCGGCAGGAAGATTACGAGCGTGTTGCGCGCGGGAGCCACGGGCGCATACCCGAACTGGAAGTCGTTAAAATTCGTGATCGCCGGATCCGCCACGCTCGGACGGAAGAAGAACGCCCGCGCGACAAGAGGCGCACACGTGCAGAGGACAAGCGATAGGAACAAACGACGCATGATCACGGGTCGTTATAGTCGACCCGCATCCGGAATGCAGCTTGTCCGTTCAGGCCGGAAACCGTGGACGTCTTGATGGTCCCGTCGCCCACGACGAAGGCGTTGGTATTGACGTAGTCGGAGAAGTTTGTCGAAACCTGGAGTTGGTAACGATTCGTGATCGCCACGGAACCGGGCCGCGTGGCGTAGGTCACCGCGACTTGACCCGAACCGTTCTGGATGACACCGACGCGGGGATGCAGCGTCGGCGCGGCCAGCATGTATTCCCACACGGGCACGTAGAGCTTCTCACCGATCGAATTCGTCGGCGACGCACCATCCGTGACCACCGTGCCGTGATGATTCGTGACCCCGTTGGTCGTGGCGATAAAGGCATCGCTAATCAGACGGTGCGAGTAGAAGAGATAATTCGTGACGCCATCAATCCGCTGGTTTTCTCCGTAGGCATCCAAGCCCAAGGCCGACCAGCCTTCGTACACCTGATTCGTCTTCGCCGTGTCGTCGTCTTCATGGACAAAACCAAAGTAGCGTTCGAGGGGCGTCTGACTCGCGTGGTAATACCAACCCGCAGGCTGTTGAAACTCTTCCGGAAAGAATGGGCCGTCACCGAGGTACCAGTCGATGCTCGAGAACATGAGGCAACGATCCACGACCCGAGTCTTTGCCAGCATCGCAGCGTGTCCCCCGCCCTGCGAGTGACCCGCCACAACCACATTCGACCAGATCACATTCGTGCCACTCAGGAACTGTCCCCAGTTCATCGCGGGACGAAGTGTTACAAGGTGCTCAAGCAAACGAATAAGCCGATTCTCGATTGAGTCACACCGACTTATGCTGACGAAGCCCGATCGGTCCACTCCATCGATGAGTTCAAGACGGACCTCTTCGTGACAGTTCGTTACCTCGGAGTAGGAGCAGATTTCATTTACAGTTGTCGGATTGAAGTAGGTCAATCCAAGAGCGTGATATCCCATTCCTGCTGCGTTCGTGATGAAGGAAAAATATGTCGCAGGAATGGCACCTGTACCAGGGAGGAATACCAAAAGCTTCCCACGCGGACGCGATGGCGTCAGGTTGGGGAACATCGCAGGAAAATTCACGACTCTCGCCGAGTAGATGTGACCGTTCGTGAATGAAGTTATGCAAGCATCAGTGTCATGAGGATCGACCAAGCCCCAGAACACACCTTCAGCGCTGTGACTCCGATGAGATAGTCCAAGCAGAAGGACCAGAAAAACCAAAACTCTGTAAATCATTGATGGCACCCTATCTGCCCTTAAAGAGCAAATCCCCTGCCATAACATAGAGCGAAGCGAACTTCCCGTAAAGGCTTGCGAAATTGGCACTTGCATGGCCTGTGGCGTAGCGCGAGGTTTATTCCATGAACAAAGGGGAACGAGCCATGATCAAGGGAAGCTGTCATTGCGGGTCGGTTCACTTCGAATTGGACGGGCAGGTTATCCGGTTTGCGCATTGTCATTGCGGCGATTGTCGCAAGATCCACGGAACGACCTGCAGTTCCAACCTCGTCGTCCCTGCGCCGACATTTCGTATTGCGCATGGACAGGACTCGCTGAAGGCCTACGAATCATCACCGGGCAAGCAGCGCTGGTTCTGTTCCAAATGCGGCGCCCACACGCACGCCACGATGAACTACAAGCCGGAGATCGTCATTGTGCGCGCCGGGCTCATCGACGGTGACCCCGGCATCCGGCCCCAATTCCACATCTGGGTCAAAGCGAAGGCCCCGTGGTACGAAATTCACGATGATTTGCCGCAGTATCAAGAGGGTGCGCCAGCGAAGTGAGGAAGATAGGTCCACTGTAGCCGCGCTCTGCGAGCGCCATCAGGAATTCAGAGGGCGCTCGCAGAGCGCGGCTACAGAAGAATACCAATGATCATCATCCTCATGGGCGTTTCGGGCTGCGGCAAGACCACTGTCGGCAAGGCGCTTGCGGGGGAACTCGGCTGGCCGTTCCTTGACGCCGACGACTACCACTCTGGCGAGAACATCCGGAAGATGTCCGCCGGGATTCCGCTGGATGACGCTGATCGTCAGCCGTGGTTGGAACGACTCCGCGATTTGATTGCGACGAAAGAGAATGCCGTCCTCGCCTGCTCGGCGATGAAAGCGTCATACCGGAACATCCTTGCGTCCGGCGTTCGCGATATCCGCTGGGTTCACCTGCATGGAACGATGGAGGAAGTGCTTCACCTCATGGCGAAGCGGAAGGATCACTTTATGAAAGAGGGACTTCTACGGAGTCAGTTCGAAACACTGGAGTTGCCCGCAAACGCCCTGACACTCCCCGTCACAGCAGAGGTGCAGGTTCAAACCAAGGCGATCCGTTCCCGCCTTGGTCTTCTGTAGCCGCGCTCTGCGAGCGCCTCGGATCCGGAAGGCGCTCGCAGAGCGCGGCTACAGGCGGGATCGGAAGGGGAAGGATCAAGCATGCCGGAGGAGGGACTTGAACCCACACGGTTTTACCCGGCAGATTTTGAGTCTGCTGCGTCTGCCATTTCGCCACTCCGGCTTCAGGAAACTTGCGGGGACACTAGGCGTTCCCGACTCAGGTTTCAAGTTTCAGGTTTCAGGATTCTTTTTCAGCCTTCCTCAACAAGCCCCGCCAGCACAAACCCCGCATCCTTGATCATCTGCATGTCGCTCTCGTAGCCCTGGCCGGGCGTCGTGAGGTAGCCTTCGGTGAACATGGAGTTGGCGGGGAAAAGGGCGAAGGCCTGCATACTGCGAAGGTTGACTTCGCGGCCGCCGGCGACGCGGATGTCGCGCGTGGGGTTTACGAAGCGGAACATACAGAGGGACTTGAGACATTCCATCGGGGTGAGACGCGGGACGTCGCCGAGCGGCGTGCCGGGGCGCGGATCGAGGAAGTTCACGGGGATGGATTCGACTTCCAGCTCGCGCAGGGCGAAGGCGAGGTCGATCCGGTCATCGATGGATTCACCCATGCCCATGATGCCGCCGCAACAGGCTTCCATGCCCGCAGCCTTGGCGTTCTTCACCGTCTGGACCCGGTCGTCGTACGTATGGGTCTGGCAGACTTTGGGGAAATGATTCCGCGACGCTTCGAGGTTGTGGTTGAAGCGATTCACGCCTGCTTCGGCCAGCTTCTTCGCGTGCGCTTCGGTGAGCAGACCCAGCGACGTGCAGATCTTGATGTTGACCTCGCTCTTGATCTGTCGGACGGCTTCACAGATCACATCAAGCTCCTTCTCCGACGGACCCCGGGTCGCCGTGACCATGCAATACTTCACCGCACCCATCGCCGCGGCCTTGCGCGCGCCGTCCACGAGTTCTTCAACGGTCTGGAGGTTGTACCGGTTCACGCCGCTGTAGGCGCCGATGGCCTGACTGCAGAACGCACAGTTCTCGCGGCACATCCCGCTCTTGGCATTGCGCAGGACGTGGATTCGCACGTCGCGGCCGTGGTAGCGCTCGCGGATGCGGAAGGCGGCATGGAGCAGTGCAAGAAGCTCGTTGTCGGGGCATTGCAGCACCTGCGCAGCTTCCTCGCGGGTGACGGCTTCACCAGCCAGGACGCGTGTTGCGAGGTCATTCCATTCGATTGTCGCTGTGATCATGGTTGCTTCCTTGCGCGGCATGCAGCGTCTCACGTACGCTGTGCCGTATTCCCCGTATGAATCCTGAAACGTGGGTCGAACATAACCTGAACGCGTTACGCGAGCAACATCTCGAACGCAGCCTTTCGCCCATGCCCGAAACCGGCGGTGTCATCCTCACGCCCCAAGGTCCCCTGCTCAACTTCGGGTCGAACGACTACCTCAACCTCGCCCGCCATCCCCATGTGATCCAGCGATCGGCTGATGCCCTCAGGCAATACGGCGCGGGAGCGACCGCTTCACGCCTCATCGCGGGCACGCTTCCCATCCACGAGGAGTTGGAGACCCGGCTCGCCGCGTATAAGGGTCGGCCCGCCTGCCTCGTCTTCGGCAGCGGCTACCTCGCGAACGCGGGATCCATCCCGGCCCTCGTCGACCGTGGCGACACGATCCTCGCCGACCGCTTGTCCCACGCCTGCATCATCGACGGCGCCGTGCTCAGCCGTGCGAGCCGCCTGCGCTTCCAGCACAATGACATGGACCACCTCGCGTCGATGCTCGCCCAGCAGCGCAAAGGGCGAAAGCTCATCGTGACGGAGTCGGTATTCAGCATGGACGGCGATATCGCCCCGCTCCGCGAACTCGTGCGGTTGGCGCAAGAACACGATGCGATGCTTCTTGTGGATGAAGCGCACGCCACCGGGGTCTTCGGTCCGGCGGGCAGCGGCTTGATCCGCGCGGAGGGACTCCAGGACGGCGTCACGCTGTCGATGTTTACGATGAGCAAGGGCATGGGCGGCTACGGCGGTGCCGTGGCGTGCTCGTCTGCGATGAAGCAGTGGCTCATCAACAAAGCGCGCGCGTTCATCTTCACCACGGCCTTGCCACCTGCAGTGCTCGGTTCGACGCTCGGCGCGATCGATGTACTGGAACGCGAACCGGATCTAGGGGCCACGCTCCTCCAGCGCGCGCAACTACTTCGCAAGCTGCTGACCGACGGCGGACTTGATTGCCTTGGCAGCCAGAGCCAGATCATTCCAGTGCTGGTGAAGGACAACGAGAAAGTCGTCCGCATCGCGACAAAGCTGAGAGATCAGCGCATCCTCGTCGGCGCGATCCGCCCGCCCACGGTTCCGCTTGGGACCGCACGACTTCGCCTATCGGTCACCTTGGCACACACGGACGAACACCTGCGGCGGACAGCCGCTGCCGTTATCGCAGTCTGCCGCGAGGAATCCGTTTCATGATGCGGGCCACGTTCGTATCGGGCTGGGCGCACGATGCCCGGTCGCTTGAACCTCTCTCCTTGCTGCTCGCCGATCTGTTGAGCGTCACGCTGTGTGGCTTCGATGAAGCGGAAAAGGCTGCGAGTCTTGAGGCCGACGTCATCCTGGGTTGGTCGATGGGCGGACTGATCGCGCAGGAACTCGCAGCGAAGCGCGCCGTCAAACTCGTCCTGATCTCCTCCACGCCACGCTTTTGTTCAGCACCGGACTTCTCCTGCGGCACGCCGGAACGGGAACTTCGCGCACTGGCCAGCGGGATCAGAAAAGATGCAGAGAAGATGGTTGAGGGTTTCATGGTTTATGCGGCCGAGCCACATACCCCGCTGCACAGGGCGCCGCCCTGCGACCCCGCCATGCTCGCGGCAGGCCTCAAGTATCTCCAGCACACGGACCTGCGCCACCTCCGCATCACCTGCCCCACCCTCATCCTCCACGGCCGCCAGGACCGCGTCATTCCCTGGCAGGCCTCGCAGTGGCTGGCGGACCACATCCCGGGCGCGAGGCTGGACCTCCTGGATGGCGTCGGCCACGACCTGCCGATTCGATGCTGCAAGGAAATCGCGAACGCGGTAAGGAAATGGATCGCATGACGTCACACGATCCATCGCTGGGCGCCCAGGCGCATTTTTCATCGGCCGCGCCGACGTATGATCGCCACGCGCATGTGCAGCGGGAGGCGGCGGATCACTTGTTCGAGCTGATCGAGGACATCACGCCGTCCACCATTCTCGAAGTGGGCTGCGGCACGGGGCTCCTTACGCGACGCATTGCAGCACGATGGCCCGAGGCTCCGCTTACCGCAGTCGATATCGCGCCGGGCATGATCGAGGCGGCGCAACGCTCGATGCCGGACGCGAAGGGAATGCGCTGGGTCGTGTCCGATTTCCGCAGCTTCTCGCGTCAGGACCGCTTCGGACTGGTTGTGAGCAACTGCGCGCTGCACTGGATGCAACCCATCGCGAGCGCGATTGTGCGTGCGGCAGGCTTGCTGGAGGTGGGCGGACACTTTGCCGCGAGCCTGATGCTGGAAGGCACGCTGAGCGAGCTGCACGCCGCGAGGCACGAGGCCGCGCCCGACAAGGCGGCGCTTCACGGCATGCCGGAGCTCAATGAAGTGACCACGGCCTGCGCGGCCGCAGGACTGGCCATCGTGCGTCAGGACATCACGGAGCACGTACATACGAGCCCGACGGTCGATGAACTGGTCCGCGCGCTGCGCGAGCAGGGACTCACGAGCGGGTCCCTCGGCCGCGGCAAGGCGCTGCTGACGCGCGGTGAGCTTGCGCGCCTCAAGCACATCTATGCGCAGCGCTTCGGCGTCACAGGCGGCGTGCGCGTCTCGTACCGGATCGGCTACGTGGTGGCGCGACGATGAGAAGCGTCTTCGTCACCGGCACCGACACCAGCGTCGGCAAGACCGCCGTCACCGCGGCGCTGCTTGCATGGATGCGCACAAAGCGGGTCGATGCCGTGCCGATGAAGCCCGTGCAGACGGGTTGGCCGGAGGCGGACGACATCGCGTGGGCGCTGCAGGAAGCGGGACTGATTCCGTTCGACGATGAGCGTGCCTTCATGAATCCATACCGCTTCGCCCTCCCCGCCTCACCGCATCTGGCCGCGCGCGACGCGGGCAAGACCATCGACCTCGAAACGATTCGCAAGGCGTACGAAGCGCTCGCGAAGAAGCACGAGGTGGTGATTGTGGAGGGCGCAGGCGGCTTGCTCGTGCCGCTGAACGACAAGGACATGATGATCGACGTCCCGACGATGCTCGAGCTTCCGGTGCTCATCGTTGCGCGGCCCACCCTCGGCACGCTGAATCACACCCTGCTCACGGTCCGCGAACTGCGCCGCAACGACCTCTCTGTGGTTGGAATCATCCTGTCGGAAAAGGCTCCGGAATCGTGGGGCTCAATCGAGGAAGACAATCTGCGGACCCTACGCAAAGCGACCGGCCTCCCCGTCCTGCGGATGCCCCACCTGCGAACCGGCAAGGCCGGCGCCCTGGCCGACCAGTTCCAATCCTTGGACAACGTGTTCAGTGGTTTGTCCAACCATTGGAAACATTCCTAGCATCCGGCCTCACCGAGGCCGGCTACAGCAGAGATTAGCGGAAGGAGCTGAGCCGGACAGGGAGGCGTTTGGCGCCCCAGGTGCCGGGGTGGTTGGTGAAGTGGCCGGGAATCTTCGTGCCGCACGTTGCGCAGGCGCCATCCTTCAGGTTCCAGGCTGTCATTTCGTACCAGTCGCGGCCGATGAGTTTGGCTTTGCAGTTCGGGCAGTACGTGCTGCTTCCGTCTTCGTCGTGCACGTTGCCGGTGTAGACGAAGTGGAGGCCGTTGCGTTGGGCGATGGCGCGGGAGCGTGACAGCGTTGCCGGTGGCGTCGGGGGCTTATCGAGCATCTTGTAGTCGGGGTGGAACGCCGTGAAGTGCAGCGGCACATCGGGTCCGAGCGCGCTGAAAATCCATTTCGTCATCGCGTCGACTTCGTCCGGCGCGTCGTTCTCGCCGGGGATCAGGAGCGTCGTGATTTCGACCCAGACCTTCGTCTCGCGACAGAGATACACCAGCGTCTCTTTGATATTCTCGAGTTCGCCGCCACAGATCGTTTCGTAGAAGTGATTGGTGAAGCCTTTCAAGTCCACGTTGGCCGCGTCGATGTGCTGATAGAACTCGCGACGCGGTTCGGCGCACATATAGCCCGCGGTCACGGCGACGGTCTTGATGTCCACCGCGTGACACGCCTTGGCAATGTCGATCGCGTACTCCATGAAGATGACGGGGTCGTTGTAAGTGAACGCGACGCTGGAGCAGCCGAGCTTCTTTGCGGCTTTCGCGATGATCTCCGGCGACGCGGAATCGGCCAGCGTGTCCATCTCGCGCGACTTGCTGATGTCCCAGTTCTGGCAGAAGCGACACGTCAAGTTGCAGCCCGCCGTGCCGAACGAGAGAATCGGTGTGCCGGGCAGGAAATGGTTGAGGGGCTTCTTCTCAATCGGATCGACGCAAAAGCCGCTCGATCGACCATAGGTCGTGAGGACCACCTGCCCGCCCTTGCCCATGCGAACGAAGCACGCGCCGCGCTGGCCTTCGGCGAGACGGCAGTGGTTCGGGCACACGTTGCATTGGACGCGACCGTTGGGCACCGCCTCCCAATACCGCGTCGGCACCGTATGCGAATCGACCATTCCGGGCATCGTCGTCCTCCGTCCTTAATCTAAACCCGGATGAGCTTTCAAAAAAGGCCCGATTGTGCCACAATTCCGGCGTGACGAGGCAGAGCACAGCACGCCCCGCAGCCTTTGCCGGCATGTTCTATCCCGGTGAGCGCGAGGTACTTCTCGATGCGGTGGATGGCTACATCGCCGCGGCTCACGTGAAACGAACACCGCCCAAGGCGTTGATCGGCCCTCATGCTGGCTACGAGTATTCAGGCCCGATCGCCGGCACGGCGTACCGCACCCTGCACGACGCGCGCGAGCGCATCACACGCGTCATCGCGCTCGGCCCGTCGCACCGGCTCGACTTCGAAGGCATCGCCGCATCCTACGCCCCCGCATTCGAGACCCCGCTGGGATCCGTGCCCACCGACGAGGATGCGACCGCGCTGCTCTTGAAGCAGCGTCTCGTAAAGCAGTTTGAGGCCGCGCATGTGCGCGAGCACAGCATTGAAGTGCACATCCCGTTCCTTCAGCGAACGCTGTCGCATTTTACAATCGTACCCCTGGTCGTCGGCAGCGTGATGCCGGACGTGATCGATGAGTTACTCGAGGCAGTCTGGGGAGGTCCCGAGACGCTGATCGTGATCAGCTCGGACCTCAGCCACTATCTCGACTACGAATCCGCGCAGCGCATCGACGCGTTAACGTCCCGCGCCATTGAGGCCTTGCAGCCGGATGAGATCGGATTCGATCAAGCGTGCGGGCGCCTTCCGATCCAGGGCCTGCTCCTTGCGGCGAAGCGGCGCGGCATGACGGCGGAAGCGATCGATGTCCGCAATTCCGGCGATACAGCGGGCACACGCGACAGCGTGGTAGGTTATGGAGCGTATGTCTTTCACGAAGCTTGAGCAGGACCTGCTGTTGGAAATTGCGCGTGCGTCCATCCGCAACGGCTTGGATCACGGCGAACCCCTGTTGCCGTCGCTCTCCGCAATGCCCGACTCCTTGAAGCCAAAGCGCGCCTGCTTCGTCACGCTGGAACGACACGGGGACCTGCGAGGCTGCATCGGATCGCTCGAAGCCCGCGAGCCGCTCGCGCTCGCCGTGGCGCGTCAGGCCCACAACGCAGCGTTTGAGGACCCCCGCTTCGAGCCTCTACAGAAGAGCGAATTTGACGACCTCGACCTCCACATCTCCGTGCTGTCCCCGATGACGCCGATCGATGGCGTGGCGAGTGAAGCCGATCTACTCAAAGCGCTGCGACCGGGAATTGACGGTCTCGTCCTGGATGACGGACGCCGCTACGCGACGTTCCTGCCGTCCGTGTGGGAAGACCTTCCCGATGCGAAGGAATTCGTGGCTCACCTGAAGGCGAAGGGACGGTGGGCGCCCGACGAATGGCCGAAGGGCATGAAGGCGATGAGGTACACGTCGGAAATGGTGGGACGAGATGGTTAATGGTTGAGGGTTGATGGTTTATGACGAAAAGCCATCAAGCATCCAACCCTCAACCATTCGTCAGAACGGCGTGTCTTCGTGACCTGTGCCGGACGAGGTGTTTGGAGTCGACGATGTGGGTGCACCACCGCCTCCGCCTTCGTCCCGCCGGTTGCTGCTGAGGAATTGTACGCGGTCGGCGCGGACGCGGAGTTTGCTGCGCTTCTCGCCTTCCTTGTCGGTCCACTGGTCGAGCTGGAGTTTCCCTTCGAGGAGGACGGGCGAGCCCTTCTTGAGATACTGGCCGCAGGTTTCGGCGAGTCGGCCCCAGACGACGACGTCCACGAAGCAGACGGTTTCGACAAGCTCGCCGGCCTTGTTCTTGTACTTCTCGCTGACGGCGACGCCGAGGTCGGCCACGGTCATGCCGGATGGAATCTGCCGCACCTCCGGATCGCGCGTGAGGTTACCCATCAACAGAACGAAGTTTGAAGAACCCATGATCAGCCTCCGTGATAAAGAAATCTGCGCGGACACTACACTCAAGGTGACAGACGCACAATCTTCCATGTGTCGCCGTCGCGCTCATAGCGCAAACGGTCGTGCAGGCGGTACGCCCTGCCCTGCCAGAACTCGACCGACTGCGGAACGAGGCGGAATCCGCCCCAGTGCGGGGGAAGCGGGACCGGGCCGCCTGCGAACTTCTTTTCCAACTCCTTAAACTCATCCAGCAGAAACTTACGAGACGGCACGATGGTGCTCTGGTGCGAGGCCCATGCACCGACCTGGCTGCCACGCGGCCGGGAGTGGAAGTAGCGTGTCGATTCCTCGCGGGAGAGCTGCACGATCGTGCCCTCGGCGCGAACCTGGCGATGCAGTTCGACCCAGTGGAGAATGATTGCGGCGCGGGGATTCGCGGCAAGCTCGTGGCCTTTGCGGCTCTCATGGTTGGTGTAGAACACGAAGCCCTGCTCGTCGCAGCCCTTGAGAAGCATCATGCGGGCCGACGGCCTACCGTCGGTGCTGGCCGTGGCGAGCGTCATCGCGTTCGGCATGTAGACACCGACGCGTCCCGCGAACGTGAACCAGCGGCCAAACTGGGCTGATGGTGTCGGCGCGAGGTCCGACACGTCAAAGCCGCAAAAGATGCCCCGAAGCGAGGCCGCGCGTGCAATCCATCCCATACGAGAGGCTTAAGCGATTGGCGCGAGGAGTCAATTCCGATCACGGTTCGGCCTCTTCAGCACAGGGTTCTACATTTTCGTTGGAATTACCCCCCGCACATGGCCTATACATGGTGGTTCCATCACAGGGGCTTGCTTTTATGACTAATCCTTCGTCCGAAGTTATCGGCATCGTCGGCCTTGGCTACGTGGGACTCCCCCTCGCAGTGGCTCTATCGGATACGTATGAGATCGTCGGGTTCGACATCAAGAAGTCACGCATCGACGAGCTCCGCTCGGGCAAGGACCACACCGGGGAGACGACGCCGGCGGAAATTGCGAACCCCCGCATGACGTTTACAAACGATCCTAAGGATCTAGTGCGATGCACGTTCATCGTCGTGGCCGTGCCGACGCCCGTGACCGACGCCAAGACGCCGGACCTTTCGCCTCTGGAATCCTCTTCGCTCCTTGTCGGCAAGATCCTCAAGAAGGGCATGATGGTGTCGTACGAGAGCACGGTCTATCCGGGCGTGACGGAAGACTACTGCCTGCCGATCCTGGAAAAGGAGTCGGGGCTCAAGCTCGGCGACTTCGACCTTGGGTATTCTCCGGAGCGGGTGAACCCCGGCGACAAGGAGCACACCGTCCGCACCGTCGTGAAAATTGTGAGTGGACACAACAAGGCCTCGCTCGAACGAGCTGCCAAGGTGTACGGCGCCGCCACGAAGGCCGGCGTGCACAAGGCCGCGAACATCAAGACCGCGGAGGCCGCCAAGGTGATCGAGAACGTGCAGCGCGACCTCAACATCGCCCTCATGAACGAGCTGTCGAAGATCTTCGGTCGCATCGGCATCAGCACACATGAGGTGCTCGCCGCGGCTGGAACGAAATGGAACTTCCATCGCTATCATCCGGGCCTAGTTGGCGGCCACTGCATCGGCGTCGACCCCTACTACCTCACGCACCGCGCGCTGGAGTTGGGTTACCATCCGGAAGTAATCCTCGCCGGTCGCCGCATCAACGACGGCATGGGCGAGTATGTGGGCGACCTGACCATCCGGGCCCTGATCGAGTGCGGTCGTCTGCCCAAGGGTGCGAACATCTGGGTACTCGGCATGACCTTCAAGGAAAACGTGCCTGACTTCCGCAATACACGCGCCGTGGATGTCGTTAATCACCTGAAGAGTTTTGGCGGAAACGTCACCACGTGGGAACCGATGGGCACGCCGGATCAGATCCGGAAGTACTTCGACCTCGAAACACAGCTCCCCGACCAGGTGAAGGACCTCGACGCCGTCGTTTTGATCAACGCGCACAATGACTTCAAGACGCTCAAGCTCGACGCACTGCGCTCAAAGATGCGTACGCCGGTTCTTGTAGACGTGAAGAACTTCTTCCCCCGCGATGAAGCCGTCCGCCTTGGCTTCCGCTACATTCACCTGTAGAGGGAGCGCGCAGCTTCTCTCGCTTGTGCTATGCTTGGCTTCACATGCGAATCGTTTACAGCGTGATACGTCAGGTGCTGGGCTGGACACTCCTCGTCCTCGGCCTCGTCGCGACCCTTATCCCGGTCCTGCCCCAGATCCCTTTCCTCATCGCCGGCGCCCTGCTCCTCGCCCCGTACATCCGCGTCTTCAAACGCGCCTCCGCCTGGCTGCACCGCAAATACCCCCAACACCGCCCGCATATGCGCCATTTCAGGATCTTTAAGATCAAGCAGCAGCCGAAGGAAGATCCGCCGGCCCAGCCTTAGCAGCCTGTGCTCATCTCTTTTGACAAGCGCGCCATGTTCACCTAGCTTATCGCCCGCTTTGAAGGATACAGTGAGCCGGTAGCTCAGCTGGTAGAGCACGGGCCTTTTAAGCCTGTGGTCGCGGGTTCGAGCCCCGCCCGGCTCACCAATACAATCATGATCAATCCGCGCATTGCCGGGATCTTCCTCAAGGGCGTGGCAACGGTCTTGCCGATCGGTATCACGATCTACTTCTTCTATTGGCTGATCCGGTTCGCGGAAACCTTTACCAAGGATCTCCTTCTCCTCGTCATGCCCGCGTCGTGGTACTTCCACGGCATGGGGCTGCTGGTGTGCGTGCTGGTCACGTTCGCCATCGGGCTGCTCACGGAGGCATGGCTTTTCAACCGCATCTTCGCGTGGGGAGAGCGCCTGCTTGAGAGGGTGCCCCTGGTGAAAAGCATTTACGCATCACTGCGGGACATGCTCGCGTACTTCTCCGAGTCCAGGAGGAAGGATTTCAGCCAGGTCGTCAAAGTGAAGATGGATGATTCGGAGCTGGAACTCATCGGCTTCGTCACACGGAAGACGTTCGATGACCTGCCGCAAGGATTCGGCGGTCCGGAACAGATCGCCGTCTATCTCCCCATGAGCTATCAGGTGGGTGGCTACATGGCCATCGTCCCGAAGTCCTGGGTCACCCCCCTCGACATGAAGTTCGAAGAAGGCATGCGCCTCGTGCTCACTGCCGGCGTCATCAGGCAAAAGGGCCACGCCAAGCCGTAACAACCAGCGAGAGGGAGACACGTTGATGAAGACCACGTGCCCCCGTGCCGGCCAATAAGTGTCGTTGCGGCGAGCCCGGATTACGGCTAGGCTGACGGGATGAGCACGAAGATTCCGGTTGAGTTCGTCCGACGCATCCCGAAACCCGAACTGCATGTCCACCTCGATGGCTCCCTGCGTATTCCCACGCTGATCGAGCTCGCGAAGAGGGCAAAGGTAAAGCTGCCTTCGATGACCGAAACCGGTCTGCGCGAGAAGGTGTTCAAGAACAAGTACAGGGATCTTCCCGACTACCTCGCGGGGTTTGCCTACACCGTCGCCGTGATGCAGAACGCGACGAATATCGAGCGCATTGCCTATGAGCTCGCCCAGGATCATCTCGCCGAGGGCGTCCGCTACGTCGAGTGCCGGTTCGCCCCGCAGCTTCACGTGCACGACGGATTCTCCATGGCCGACGTTGTCCGCGCCGCCTGCCGAGGCTTCCAGCGCGCGGAGAAGGAACACAACCAGTCAGCCGCCGTGAAGCGCGGAGATGACATCCCCTTCCACTTCGGCATCATCGTCTGCGCCCTGCGCTACTTCAACGAGCACATGTCGTGGTACTACTCGCGCCTCTTCCGCGTGATGCCCTATGCGCCGCCGAAACAGGTCTTCGCCGCCGCCTCCCTTGAGCTGGCCCGCGCCGCCGCGAAACTGGCACAGGAAGAAGGCCTCCCGATCGTGGGCTTCGATCTCGCGGGCGCGGAAAAAGGTTTCCCGGCCGGCGATCACAAGGCCGCGTTCCAGCACGCGCACAGCAACTTCATCCGCAAGACGATCCACGCCGGCGAAGCGTACGGCCCGGAGTCCATCTTCCAGGCGATCACCGACTGCTACGCCAACCGCATCGGACACGGCACATGGCTCTTCGCGCAGCACATGGTCACCGACCCTGCCATCGAGGATAAGAAGGCCTATGTGCACTACCTCGCGGAGTACATCGCCAGCCAGCGCATCACCATCGAAGTAAACCTGACCAGCAACCTGCAAACGCTTCCCCAGATGCGCACCATCTCGAAGCACCCGCTCCGCCAGATGCTGGACCACAACCTCTCCGTCGCGATCTGCACGGACAACCGCCTCGTGTCGAATACCACCGTCACACGCGAGATCATGCTCGCCGTCGACAACCTCGGCATGACCCGCCGCGAGTTGCGCAACTCGGTCACGGCAGGCTTCAAGGGCAGCTTCTTCCCGGGCACGTACAACGAGAAACGCGCTTATGTCCGCCAGATGATCGATTTGTACGACCGCGTCGAAGCCGAAATGCTGCCTGCGGAGGCATGACAGCTTATACGCCGCAGGCGCAGCAAGTTGGCCGATTTTGGATACGACAAGGCCGCAATTCGGGGTATTCTATTCCTCGTTCAGGGAGGAATATCCGAGGCATGAGAACCTTACGTTTCGCGCTTCTGTCAATCTGCTGTGCGCTCTGGCTCGCAGCCATTTCGCAAGCCCAGGTCTACACCGCCTACGACGGGACCGTCACATTCGAGATGGAAGGCTATGCGACAAATATCGCTCGCAGCAGCCGCACCTGGGAACTCTTTACGGACACGCCCGGCTACAGCGGCTCGGGCTACATGGTGGTGACCAACTCATCCGTTTCGTCCAGCAACATCACGACCAGCATCGAGACCACGAGCCCCGAGCTTCAATTTCAGGTCCAGTTTCCAGTTACCGGCACCTACCGCGTCTGGGCGCGAGGCTTTACCACGGGTGGAACGGATGACTCCATCCACATCGGCCTCGACGGCAGCGTGTCCGCGGCGGGCCAGAATCTGACGTGGGATCCCGTGACAAATGTGTGGCATTGGACCAACACAACCTTTGGAAGCGTCGTGCGCACCGTCGTCGTCGGCAGCACCGGCCTGCACACGTTCTCGGTGTGGATGCGTGAGGACGGGGCCAAGGTGGATCGCATCGCACTCACCACCTCCACGACCTTCAAGGCATCGATCGGCAACTCGTTCCACATCCCGGCGAACCTGGAAGCCGACCTCGGCGTGCCCACGATGCGATTCCCTGTCGGCGGGATCCAGGCCACGTCGCAGGTCCAGATCTTCAACGGCAACCAGTTCCAGGGCGGCGGGAATCCCGGCAATCAACTCACAACCGGCAGCACCGTCTTCTGGAAGGTATCGACCTCCACGGTCTGGAACGCGCAGGCCATGTCCTTCTTCACAACAGGTGTATCCAATCCCAATAACAAGTACTTCGTCGCGACCTTCGCACCCGGCACGTTCGCTGCGGGCCAGACCATCCAGTACTACCTGCGCATTCCGTACAGCGACCACTTGCCCACGTTCCTCTATGGAAACGACACTTCCGGCCTCGAGACCGAGCTGGAGGCCATCGCGCAGGCGGACCCCTACTCCTTCACCGTCGAGTGGCCCCTGACGCCGTCCGGTGACTACAACGCGATCACCAACGTGACGCCGCAGGGCGAGCTCGAGGCGCGCATCTATACGGACTCGGGGCATATCACGCTGGTCGGTCCGGATCTCGCGGGCACGCCGGGCGCAAACACGATCACGATCGAGCCGCCGTCGGCGCAATTCGGCGGTGAGCATCATGCCATCGGCGCTGTGTTGAGCGCGACGCCGACAAGCAACGGCCTGGATCTCGTTCAATGGCTGGCAACCACGACCATCCAGTCGCGCCTGACCTTCATGGCGGAAGGTGTCGCCCGGTATGAAGTGACGCATTGGGGCAATCTACCGATCACGCGCACGAAGGTCTCGGCACCGTCGGACTCGAACGAGCGCTTCTACGGCTTCGGCGAGAAGTTCAACGACTTTGACCAGTCCGGTCGCAACATCCGCATCATCACGGACGACCCCGCGGGCGACAAGGGCGACAAGTCCTACAAGGTCGCGCCCTGGTTCATCAGCACGCGCGGGTATGGATTCCATCTCGACTCGTCGGCGGAGAGCTGGTTCAACATGCGCGCATCGCAGTCCGATCGCTACGTGATCAGCAACCTGTTCCCGTCGGTGAAGTTCAACCTCGTCTACGGGCCGCGTCTCACGAATGTTCTCGAGCGCTACACGGGCTATACCGGCCGGCCCCAGATGTCGCCCGCCTGGGCTTACGCGCCGTGGATTTCGTCCGACATCTGGCGCACCGGCGGCGAAGTGCGATACATCCTGACGAAGTACCGCGAACGCGGCCTGGCCGGTTCCGTCATCGTCTTCGACTCACCCTGGGAAACGGCATACAACGACTTCACGTGGAACGCGCAGCAATTTGCGTCGAACTCCACGCACGAGTCGGTGAACTATCCCGGGTTCGCGACGATCAACGACATGATGAGCTTCATCCGCTCGAACGGCTTCAAGGTCATCTGCTGGATGACCCCCTTCGTGAACACAAGCTCTGCGCAGGATGTCCCCGGCATTACGAACGGCTACGCGGCAAATTACGCGGAGGGATCAAACCTCGGCTATTTCGTCCGCTCCTCGCCGGGCGGATCCCCCCTGGTATCGACATGGTGGAAAGGACCGGGCAGCCCCATCGACTTCACGTCCACCAACGCGTCGTACTGGCTGCAAGCCCAGCTCAGCAACCTGGTCAGCCAGAGCGGTGGCGTGATCGGGGGGTTCAAGACGGACGACGGCGAATCGGGCAATCCACCCTACTCGTACATACCGACCAACGCATCGTACTCGGATGGCAGATCCGGCGTTGAGATGGCGAACGCCTACGCGACGCTCTATCACCGAACAGTCTGGAATGTGCTGGGCACCAACGGAATCCTCTTCGCGCGCAGCGGGTTCACCGGAAGCCAGGCCTATCCCGGATACTGGGCGGGCGACAACGAACCGAACTTCGGCCACGAGAACGGACTCCCATCCGTCGTTGTCGCGAGCCAGTCCGCCGCGATGAGCGGTTACTCCATCTGGAGCCACGACATCGGTGGCTACCAGGATTGCTGCTACAGCTCGACGCTGACCAACCTCTTCATGCGCTGGACGCAATTCGGCGCGTTCTCCCCCCTCATGCAGATGCACCGGCAGGTCGGCTCAGGCATCCAGTACCCGTGGAGCTTCGGAGCGGAAGGCCTGACCAATTTCCACTACTACACGCGGATGCATACCGCGCTCTTCCCGTACATCTACAGCTACGCGAAGCAGTCCAGCGTTAACGGCATGCCGATCATGCGCCCGCTCGTCCTCCTGAACCAGGAAGACGCGAACACGCACACGATCCGGCACACCTACATGTTCGGCAACGAACTCCTCGTCGCCGCCATCGTGACCAATGTGGCGGTCAGCAGGACCCTGTACCTGCCAGCGGGCGCCTGGTACGACATCTGGAACAACACGCGCTACGCGGGCAGCCAGCTCATCACGTGGAGCAACGCGAACCAGCGCGAGTACCCGGTGTTTGCGCGCGAAGGCGCGATTATTCCGACCATCTCATCCAACATCGTGACCCTGCTTGATCCCGCTTACATCGGTCACACAAACCTTGCGACGATGGACGATGCCCTTGAGTACCTGCTCTATCCCGGTTCGACGCTATCGAGCTTTGAACTCTACGACGGCACTACGTCGACACTCATCAGCAACGACACCGTCGTAACCTTCACCGTGAGCGGCGCCGCACGGCCGACAAGCCTGCGCGTGCTCCAGAGCCAGCCGGCCGGCGTTGAACGCGACGGGGTCCGGCTGCCCCGCTTCACGAATGTCGCGAGCTTCGCAAGCGCGACGCTCGGCTGGCTCTGGGACACCAACGGATTCATCCGCGCAAAGTTTGGTCATGCCGGCGGGACGGCGACGGTGCGAATGGGACCCGACACGGTGGGCGATGGCATTCCCAACTCCTGGCGTCAGCACCACTTCGGATCGGCGACAACGACGAACGCCAGCACCTGCGCCACATGCGATGCCGATGGGGACGGACTCTCCAACGCGCAGGAGTATGGAGCCGGGACGAATCCAGCCGATTCCAACAGCGTACTCCGGATCCAATCGACCGGGCTCCAGGTCACGGGCGGAACAAACAACGTCGTCATCACATGGCCAAGCGTCACGGGAGTTCGCTACACGGTTCGCTTCAAGGACCTAGCCACCGACACCACACTCTGGACCCCCGTGGCCACGCAGTTCGACGGAACAGGAAGTACACTACTGTGGTACGACAACGGCACACTCACCGGATTCCCGCCCGAAAATTCCCCAACCGGCCAACGCTACTACCGCGTCGATGTGCTCACCGTTCAGCCCTGAAAGCTATCTCCGGAACTCAGGCAATCAGGAATGCTCCGGAACGTTCTGACTCAGGGGCGCCCAGCTTCTGGGTGTCCCTCTGAGGTCGCTTGTTGGATGCTCCGGTTCATGAAATCCAAGTAATTGCGTGAAGTACAAATTCTCCAAAGAGAATGGCGGCGAATCCTCGCAGGAGTTTCATATTCACCGGTAGCATTGTGATTGCAGCGGTAACCGCGATTGCCAGCGGGATCTGCATCGTGTTGATTCCCCAAGACGAAAGTGGTCCCTCGTAGCTTATTGCTGTCTGGCGATGTCTCTGAGCTAGAATGATTAGCGGGACGCAAAGCGCAACAATTGACAACAGCAGTACGGTGTATTCTTTCCTTTCAACACGGCGATGCGTCCACCACATCACGAGGACCGGTGTGAGGATGATTATCGGTTCTGGTACATAAATCATCAGTCATTGCATCCAACGTTGCAGCTGACCGGGCCCCGCGCTTCGTGGGGTACGGTAATACCATCTGTTCCTAGTGAATGGTTGGGAGGGGCAGGCAGCCCT